>NZ_CP024011.1:1271334-1907001 GCF_002688565.1 Acinetobacter sp. LoGeW2-3
GCATCATCCAGATGCGTATCCGGGAGCAGGGCAACAAACTCTTCTCCGCCGTAGCGTGCCAAAATATCAGTATTTCGCATTTCACTTCGTGCAGTTTCCGCAATGATTTGCAGTACCTGATCCCCCACATCATGCCCATAGTTATCATTAATCTTTTTAAAATGATCGACGTCAAACACAATCAATGAACTTGGATTTGGTGTTACTTCTTCATGTGTATTTGTCACATGTTGCTGAGCCAAATATTCAAAGAAGCGACGGTTATTTAATCCTGTCAAAGAATCAGTATGCGCCATATGCTCAAAAGCCTGACGGTTATACTCGTTCAAGGTATGTTGTAAAAATACAACCCGAGATTTAAGCGTCGAATTCCAGCTGATATAGATACTAAAACTCAGTACCGGAAGATAGATCAGCGAAAATAGAACCAGCTGTTGCAGATCACCTTTGATATTGAAATACACACCGATATAGATCATCAGGGTAATCAAGGCAGATGTAATCAGCGATGGTTTAAAATGCACATGCACACTCAAATTGGCCAGCACAATAAAGACCAGAGAGGCATATTGGTAAATAAGGGTGTAAGGGCTTTCAGACTGGTTTAAATTAAAAAACCAGACTGCACTGGCACCAATAATCGAAGAGGGCAGTAACAGATCAAATAATGGTAAATTCTTGCTGTGTTGGTATATCCAAACCGTGATCAGGAGCATGACAGCAGTAAAACCAAGTTTGGTCACGAGTAACTGGGTATGAACGTCACGCAGTACATATATATCGGCAAGGGTATAAGAAGCATAAGCAAACTGGGCAAATAGATTGACTTGCAGCAGATACCTGAGGTGCAGCTTTTTCTGATGGGAATAATAGGCAGATTTTAAGGTACGAGGAATCCGCACCAGAGGATCTTTAAGAGCCTGCTGAATCAGAAGGCGTGAATCCTTATGATATTCTTGTGGCATTTAGCCTTCCCCATGAGAAAATAAAAGTATCTAAGTCTTAATTTTTTATATGAAATTTATTCTATTCCTCAAAAATGTTTTTTCAAAGTATGGATATAAAATAGACATCTTCGGTTACAAATGATTTGAGGTCAAAATTAGCTTTGAGGAGACGGAGAGGTTAAGGATTCCGCATATACCTTAGGTATTTTTCTGTTATTTTTTTATAGCTTGATATATTTTTCAGAATAAAAGTTATTTAAATCAGGATTTAAAGGTAAACTCATATCAGGTCTATAAACCTCAATCCGATTTCGTCCATATTTCTTGGCTGCATAAAGAGCCACATCGGCTTTTTTAATTAGGTCATCCAGATCCTGGGTATGTGATTCCAGTTCAGCAATACCAATCGAAACCGTAAATTTCAGTGCAAGCTCGGGTTGAGCATACAGATGCTGCTGCTGAATCGAATTGCGGATACGCTCGGCAATCACCAAAGCATCCTGCAATTGTGTCTCGGACAGCAAGATAATAAATTCCTCACCACCAAAGCGCGCCAGCACATCACTATGCCGCATTTCCTTACGTGCAGTATCAGCAATCAACTGTAGCACTCGATCACCAACATCATGACCGTAGTTGTCATTAATCTGTTTGAAATGGTCCACATCAAACATCAACAGGCAGGTACTTGAGTATCTTGGCCAGTCATGAATGCAGTTTTCTGCCAGATTAACGAAATGCCGGCGATTATACAGCTGGGTCAACTCATCAGTATGGGCCAGATTACGCACCATGTGATAATTCCACTCATCCAGTAATGTCCGGATAAAGGCACGGCGGGTATGCAGAATATTATTCCAGTTAAAATACAGGCTAAACAGCAGCACAGGGCTAAATACGACGGTAAAGATAAAAGCTTCTGATAAAGTCATTAGCTGCGTCATCGCCACCAGAACCAGTAAACTAGTCAGGATCGAACAATACAGCGCGGCTTTAAATTGAGCCTTGATGCAAAGATTAGTAATCAGAATAAAAATAGCGGAAGCATACAAATAGTTCTCTACATGTGGGCTGCTAGAGGAAAGCAGTAACAGAATCCACACGCCTGCATAGATCATGGTGCCTATCGGTAAGGCCAGATCGAGTATGCGAATGTTCTGGCTGTATTTAAACAGCAGTTCGCAAGCGACCCATCCTGCCAAGACCAAAGTGACTCGGGTAAGCCCAGCAATCATCATCAGGTCTGGGATAATAAAGATATCGGCAAAGAAATACAGTAAGAACGCCAACAATGCCAGTAAATGGATCTGACGTAGATTATGATAATTATATTTATACAGATAGTCATAAAAATGTGACTGGAATTGGACAGGAATACGAGCGTACCGATCCGCAAGTGCATTTTCTAGCACCTGGCGGTTTTTCAGGTCATTCTCGGAAGGTTGTAACTGTTCCGAAGAATAGGTATTGAAATTCTGCAAGGAAGCCTGCGTATTTGCCTGCATCCTGCCAGCGGCAGTGGTCATTTTCCCATCCATTAAAAAATTGCACCTATTATGAGCAAATTTCGGGCGTAGGAATCTATGGTCAATCGGGTAGATTGCGACGCGTGGTAAAGGAAAAAGTAACAAAACATTTGCTATGTAACAAAAGAGCGCTAAAAGATAGGTAGTATTTAATTAAATTTTTGATTTTAATATATAAAATTATTATTAAATTCTGTTTCACGTGAAACAATAAGAGGCAATTGTTTGTTGCAGTATGTTTAAACTGCACCTTATTAAAATGAAAAATGCTAAAAATGATGTGGGTAGTCTTTGCATAATCGTGACACCAAATTTAAGTGTATGCTTGAAGTCTTGAGCACCCATGAAAACAAGAAATCAGATCAAGCACAGATCAGCTAAGTCACATTCAAGATTGTCTCAGACATGATAAGCACAATCCTGAAAGCAGCGCTGTTTTTACCGAACTGAATTGCTATGATCTTTAAATCCAGCCGAGTGAGCCAGACCATGTCGAATAATAATGATGTCGAACTTTTTAATTCAGATGACTGCACAAAATATGTTAATCAGTTCATTGCGGAATTTCCTTTGCGCCGTGCTGAAATTGGTCAGGGGACAGTGATCAAGCGTGCGTTGCCAAGTCGGCATAAACGTATGATCGGAGCATGGTGTTTTCTGGATCATGCGGGGCCGGCGCATTTCCCGCAGGGAGATGGTCTGGATGTGGGACCGCATCCGCATATTGGTCTGCAGACTTTTACCTGGATGATTGAAGGCACCATGATGCATCATGACAGTCTGGGCAGTGCACAGCTGCTACGTCCGCGTCAGGTCAATCTGATGACGGCCGGTTATGGCATTTCCCACTCTGAAGTTGCACCTGATACTGAAACCAAAATGCATGCTGCGCAGCTCTGGATCGCATTGCCAGATGATATGGTCAATATGGCACCAGCTTTTGATCATTATCCGGAATTACCTGTGGTTGAAGATCAAGGTATAGAGTTCACCGTACTGGTTGGAGAATATCTCAAGGCAAAATCTCCAGTGAAAGTACATAGTGAATTGCTCGGAGTCGACTTGTATGCAGCAGAGAGCACCCAGGCGGTATTACCGCTTCATCCTCAATTTGAATATGGTTTCCTGGCACTGGAAGGGACTGCCAGCATCAACGGGCATGAACTGACCGAAGACAATATGGTGATTCTGGAACCGGGTCTGGAACAGGTACAGGTGGAGATTCATGCTAGAAGCCGGGTGCTATTGCTGGGTGGCGAACCTTTTGAAAGTCCGATTTTGCTGTGGTGGAACTTTGTTGGTCGGACGACCGAAGAATTGAAAATTGCCCGTGAGCAGTGGATTGCAGAACATGAACGTTTTGGCTCGATTCCTACTTATGAGGGGCCACGACTTGAAGCACCTGCTTTCCCGGATCACATGCGTCCTTCAAAATAAATAGATAACAACAAAATAAGGAGGAAGATATGGCCATTATTGCAAGTGCCCGTGTACATAGTTTTGAAGCACCGTGGCAGGGACAGATCAGTCATGGTAAACACCAATATCTGACAGATAAACCGGAAGCTTTTGGCGGTCAGGACAGTGGTCCGGCACCTTATGATTTTCTGTTAGCTGGCTTGATTTCCTGCACCATGATTACCTTGCGTATGTATGCCAAACATAAAGAACTGGAGCTGGGAGAGTTTCAGGTCGAAGCCGATTTCTTTACCAATCGCGAAGGACAAGAATGGATTGAACGACGTTTAAGTTTTCAAAGTCCGTTGGATGAAGCATTATAGCTAAAAGTTCTGGAGATCTGTCAAAAAACACCAGTGACTAAAACTTTGCTACGTAGTCTGGAGATCAAAACCACATTACTTTGAACTTCGCTTATGTAAATAAAGGTAGTTGAAATGTAATGTAATTCATAAAGCATTTACCGATGCTGGACAGTTTTTGTTATGCTGAAAAGGCAAAAAACCTACAATAACAAAAGAGCCTAACATGCGTATCCTACACCATCTTGAGCAGTCCCGATCGTTCCGCATTTTATGGGCATTGGAGGAATTGGGGCTAGATTATGAAATCAAATTCCATAGACGGCTGCCTAACTTTTCTGCGCCTTCAGAGTTAAAGATGATTCATCCATTGGGCAAGGCGCCGATCCTGATTGATGGTGATCAGGTGCTGGTAGAATCTGCAGTGATTCTGCAATATCTGCAGGAAACTTATGATGTGGGAATGGAGTTTCAGCCACTGAATGCCACCACCAAGCAGCAATATCGTTACTGGATGCATTATGCTGAAGGCTCACTGATGCCACTACTGGTAATGCATCTGGTGATGAATTCCGTAGAAAAACATACGCCATTTTTGCTGCGTCCTTTGGCACGACAGATTACCAGCGGGGTCAAAAGTAAATTTGTACAGCCACGTCTCAAAGACCATATTCAGTATCTGGAAAATTACCTGAGCGAGCATGAATATTTTGCGGGTCGCTTTAGTTTCGCCGATATTCAGATGAGCTTTCCATTAGAAGCCATTCAGTCACGCACTGGAAAGCGTTATCCGGCGATTGAGGCCTATCTGGAACGGTTATCTCATCGTCCCGCGTATTTCCGGGCGATGTCCAAAGAAGAAGTATTGAGTTAACAAGCAACCAAAAAATAAAGGTGCCAAGAGGCACCTTTTTATTGGGATACAGTTTTAATTAGTCCGGGAAACTTAAGCGTTCTTTCGGGAAAATGACTTTAAAGGTTGAACCCTGATTTTCACGAGAGTCAATTTCTAGCTGTGCCTGATGCTGCATGAGCACATGCTTCACGATTGCTAATCCAAGACCTGTACCACCAGTGCGGCGACTCCGGTCAGAATCAACTCGATAGAAACGTTCGGTCAGACGCGGCAGATGTTTTGGATCAATCCCGATCCCTGTATCTTCCACCACGAAGTAAGCCGATTCCCCATCATCATGCCAGCCCATCGTTACCGTACCGCCTTTAGGGGTGTATTTAATTGCATTAGTAATTAGGTTACTAAAGGCACTGGCAATTTCCATATCGGAACCAATCAGATCACAGTGGCTGTCAATATCTAGATTTAGGGTATGACCATAGTCCACGTTATAGGCTTGGGCATCATCAAACAACTGGTTCATCAGATTGGGCATATCAATGATCTGATTTTTGGCAATATTCTGGTCATTTTCCAAGCGAGAAAGCAGCAATAAGTCATTGACCAAAGCATTCATACGACGGGTCTGGGACTGCATCTGATCAAAAGCACGTTTCCAGCGCGGGCTAATATCTTCCTGATCGGTAAAGGTTTCGATATAGCCACTGAGTACCGTTAATGGCGTACGCAGTTCATGCGAGATATTATCGACAAAGTCTTTACGCATCTGTTCCAGATTGTGCATCCGGGTCACATCATAAGCGACCAATAGACGGCTCTCACCGCCAAAACGGGTCATCTTGATCTGCACATAATGGCCTTCATAGGTTGAAGATTGCATCTTGAGACCGTCAGGCGCGTTATCAATATGATGATAATATTCAATAAAATTCGGCTGATCCAATAAAGTCAGAATATTACGGCTTTTATCTTCCGGGTTGATGCCGAGCAGACGTTCAGCTGCTGGATTCCACCATTCAATCTGCTGATTCTCATCGATCAGGACCACCGCTTCCTGTAGCGCGACCAGAGAGGATTGGGCACGATCAATCAGCTCGACCATTTCCGCCTGTACAATACGTTCCTGACGCTGGGCTTGATAAACATTGAATAGCAAGGCTCCCCAGATGCCATTGATCTTGGGTGGCACATCATAAGGGCGATTGGAAATCCAGTCATTGACCAGATACAGGGAACGAATCTGCGTGGCAAAGAAAGCCACAAAAGCCAGTACGATACAAACCCAGAAATACCCGATCCCGAAACCAATCAGACTGCCGATCAGCAGAAAACCGGCCAGAAGGCGTAAATCCTGCTTGGCAAAATCCCACAAGCTATTCGAGCTTGGCAGCTTATGTCCGCGGGCCATTTCAGGAACAGGGTAGGGTTTATACATAAAACGGGATTTACCTTGGTTAAATTAGCCGAGCGCAACATCGGCACGGGTTGAGAAACGGTAGCCAGTGCCGCGTACAGTCTGTACATAACGGTCGGCGCCATAAGGCTCTAGCACTTTGCGCAAACGACGAATATGCACGTCAATGGTCCGGTCCTCAATATAGACATTGCCACCCCAGACCTGATCCAGGAGTTGAGCACGGGTATAGGCACGTTCTGGATGGGTCATAAAGAAGGCCAGCAGACGATATTCGGTCGGTCCCATATCTAGAATAGTATCACCAAAGCTGACTCGCTGGCTTGAAGGATCGAGTAACAAGCCATTGGCATCAATGCTTTTTTCTCCATTCAGGCTATTGGTACGGCGCAGCACAGCTTTGATCCGGGATACCAGTTCACGCGTGGAAAATGGCTTGGTCATGTAGTCATCTGCACCGGCATCTAAACCTTGCACTTTATGGTCTTCTTCACCACGAGCAGTGAGCATAATCACTGGAATCTCTGATAAGGTTTCATCACGTTTCAGACGACGGCATAAGTCTACACCGCTGACGCCCCCTGGCATCATCCAGTCTAGCAAGATCAACGCTGGACGCTGATCCACAATCATTTGATGCGCCTGTTTGGCATCTTCTGCTTCTAAACAATTAAAGCCTGCCATATCCAGTGCAGTATGGATCATTTCCCGAATTGGAAGCTCATCATCGACGATTAAAATGTAGTCATCTTTCACAGCGCATTTCCTATAAGTCAACGGTGGACCGTTTTATATTTATGACGAGCCTATTACAAAGATTAATTATGACAGTATCATTGCAAAAAGGGAGCTTGCCTTACTTTCGCAAAGATTTGTGACAATTAACTTCAATTCCTTCTCAATCAAATATCTTGTTTAAATTCCTGCAATACCACTCATTCAGGCATTTAAAATCAATTAATTTTTCTCAGAAAATGTCTCGAACAATGCCAGGAACACGATACTGCAAGAGGACAAGACCTCTTCCATCGACTGTTTAAAACCACTCATGACCCAGCGAATCGCAATCTGGGTGACATAGCCATTGAGGCCTGTAGAGACAAGGGAAATTTCCTGCTCAGAACGGCTCAGATTCGGCATCATCAACATCACAAAAGCCTGAATCATGCGGTCAAAACGGCCCATGGTTTCATGAATCGTCGCCTGGTTATGTAGTTCCTGAACCAGCATGGCATCAATATAAATAATCCGGGCCATACGCGGATTGTCCCGCAGCGTGGTCAGCAGGGCAGTCAGGCCGGATTCAATCATTTTTTTTGGATCGGAGGAGGCCCGCATCATCGCCTGCATGACATTTTGCTGCAGTTCATCGATCAGTTTCAGGAAAATGGTCTGAAACAGGTGCTCGCTTTTCTTAAAGGATTCATAGAAATAGCGTTCGGTCAGCTTGGCTTCCGTACAGATATCTTTTACCGTCACAGAAAAAAAGCCATGTGTGCCATAGGCCTGAATACCGGCTTCAATCAGCTTTTCCCGGCGTGCCTGCTGACGCTCAGCCATGGACAGGCCTTTAAACTGACGTTCCTTTGTCATCACTTTTTGTTGTTTTTTCTCAGGAATTACCGAATTGGTCATGGAATGATTAAGCTCATAAGCACCGAAATTTTCAATATCTTACCAATAAATTCCCTTTAGACCTATGTCCTTGATCACCAATCTATATTGGCCCGAATAGACAAGTGATCATGATTGACAATGATCATTGTCAAAACTATATTGAGGAGAATTGCTGCATGAAGCACGACAGAACAAGAAATACTGTCCGGGCGGGCAGTTTTATCGATAAGGGAACCCTATGAAAAATTTTAATAATAAAGTGGCTGCAATTACTGGTGCCGGTTCTGGTATTGGTCAGCAATTGGCAGTGCTATTGGCGAAACAGGGCTGTCATCTGGCATTAAGCGATGTCAATGAAGAAGGATTGACGAAAACAGTTGAGCTATTAAAAGATTCTAATGTGCGTGTTAGCACCAAAAAGGTCAATGTCGCGAATCTTGAAGAGATGCGTACCTGGGCGACGGAAGTGGAACAGCAACATGGCAGCGTGAATATGATCTTCAATAACGCGGGTGTAGCTTTAGGTTCCACTGTAGAAGGCGCGAGTTATGACGAGCTGGAATGGATTGTCGGCATCAACTTCTGGGGCGTGGTGTATGGCACCAAAGAATTCCTGCCGCTGATCAAGAAAACTAGAGATGGTCATATCATCAATATCTCCAGCCTGTTTGGCCTAACGGCTCAACCAACTCAATCGGGTTATAATGCGACTAAATTTGCAGTACGAGGTTTTACCGAATCGTTGCGCCAGGAACTGGATATGGAAAATTGTGGCGTCAGCGCGCTATGTGTACACCCAGGTGGAATCCGAACCAATATCGCCATTGCCGCAAAAATGAATGACAGTATCCGTAGTTTAGGCATGCATCCTGAAAAATCGGCACAGAACTTTAACAAGCTGCTACGTTGCCCACCTGAAGAAGCGGCACGTCAGATTCTGGAAGCGGTACAGAAAGATAAACGCCGTTTGCTGATTGGAAATGATGCTAAAGCGATTGATTTAATTCAGCGTCTGATGCCAACCGGTTATCAGAAAGTCACAGCTTTCGCGACCAAGCTAGGCAATAAGTCGAAAAAATCAGCTTAAATTATTAAAATTCATAAAATCAAAGTCCGCTTATGCGGGCTTTTTTGATATCTGAACTTAAGAAATAAAAGAGTAAAAGCAGATTTTGTTTATCTAAAAAATAGAAAATAAAATAGTTATTAAAGCTGAATTGATATAAGCAAGTGTTGAATTTTCAACACTGAAAGCGGTTAAAAACCAACATAAATTGTCGGGATATTTTTATAAATACTAATAAAAACATTAACTTAAACACTTGGCACACTTGTTGCCATATAAGGAGGACGAAAATATAAAAATCTAGGTCCTCCCCATGACAGTTTTAAAAGATTTAAAAGCACGCCAATCTCGTGCTGCACAGGTTCGGTCACAGCTCGATTTCCCGGTGATTGATACTGACATTCATACCAATGCTTATAGTCCTGCACTTGAGGACTATATTGCGCAATACGGTGGTTCACGTGTGGTCGATGTATTCCGTAGCCATCTGAAAAGTAATGGCCTGAATGCCTTGGCAGCAGAATGGTATAACGCAACGCCACAAGAGCGTAAAGACCGCCGTCTGTTCCGTCCGCCATTCTGGGCGTTGCCATCTGAAAATACCTATGACCTGGCAACTGTAGCCTTACCAGGTTTGTTGTATGAGCGTTTAGAAGAACTCGGTACAGACTATGCAGTGCTGTATCCAAACCTGTCTTTGTTCCCAATCAACTCATCCAATGATGATCTGCGTTTGTCTTTGACTCGTGCCATTAACCATTTTCATGCCGATGTCTATAAGCCTTATGCGGACCGTTTAACCCCTGTTGCAGCAATTCCACTGAATACACCACAAGAGGGTATTGAAGAACTGGAATTTGCACAAAAATTGGGACTAAAAACAGCACTGATTCCAGGTGCAGTACGCCGTCCGATTAAAGCCATCGCAGATCGCTATCCTGAAGATACCGATTTGCGCCGTTATGCGTATTGGTTAGATTTCTTCGGCATCGACAGTGAATATGACTATGATCCGTTCTGGCAGAAGAGTGTGGAGCTGGGCATCAATCTGTCGACACACTCAGGTAGCCAAAGCTGGGTGGCACGTAATTCACCAACAAATTACATGTTTAACCACATTAACCACTTTGCAGATGCCTCTGAAGCATTGGCTAAAGCCTTGTTCTTTGGTGGTGTGACTGAGCGTATTCCACAACTGCGTATTGCGCTACTCGAGGCGGGTGCAGCTTGGGGGCAAAACGTATTAACGCATTTGGTCGATCGTTTTGAAAAACGTGGTAATGAGCATGTGCAGCAATATAACCCGGAACGCCTGAACCGTGAGCTGGCTGTCGAGTTGTATCGCCAGTATGGACATACACTGTATCAAGGTCGTGAACTGAATGAGCAAGAAATTATTGAAAGCTTGTTTGGTGTGGCATCGACTTCACGCTTCCAGACACAAAAACCTGAAGAAGTGAATGATTTTGCTCTGGCAAAAATTCAAAACAAACAAAATATCTGGGATCGCTGGGTACCAAATTTCTACTTCGGCAATGAAGCAGACGATCGCACGATCGTGGGGGCATTGAATCCGAAGGGCAATCCGTTCGGTAAGAAAATTAATGCACTGTATTCATCCGATTCAGGCCACTGGGATGTACCTGAATTGACTGAGCCACTGGCAGAAACATGGGACCTGGTGCAAGAAGGTGCGATTACCGCTGAAGACTTTAAGGCATTGGTCTTCACCAATCCGTATCAGTTCTATACCGCGAATAATCCTAATTTCTTCAAAGGCACTCAAGTCGAAGCCAAACTGAATAAATCTAGCGCAGCTTAATCCTCAATATTTTGAGATGCGTCCGCTTACCAAAGTAGGCGGACCTTAGGATTTTTTATTTTAATTTTTGATATTTGGGAAATTTTTTGTGGGTAAACAACATTTATTGGCTGTATCAGTGGCATTGATTATTCAGGGGATCTCCCTGGGTGCTTATGCCGATGACACGACACAGGCTGAATTAAAGCAGCTGAAATCACAGATTGATGTATTGCAGAAACGTTTCGTGCAGTTGGAACAAAAACATAATGCCACATTGTCTTCGAGTGACGAAAGTGAAACGACACATACAGACCTTGAGGAGGAGGGAGAGGAAACTGAACTGGTTACACGTGAAGTGACACCAGATGACATTGATGGTTTAAAGGCAGATATCGAGAACTTCAAATATGACCATTCACGTCAGTATGAACGGCAAACGGTAAAATCTGCACGTGATACCACCTTATATGGAACCGTACAGGTTCGTGCATCCTATCAGGATGAGGGTACCACAACTGGTAACCCAGCACCGGTAGGTGAGCGTAAATCAACTTTTGATATTCCAACAGCACTGATGGGTGTACGCGGTAATTTATTCCGTGATTACAACGAAGGAAAAAATCTGGATTATCAGTTGTCTTTTAGCTATTCAAAACAGACAGGAACTGCGGGTAATAACAGTAATTTTAACTTGCAGGATGCTTTTCTACGCTACAACTTTTTCTCTACAAATTCAGGTTTGGAAGAACCTCGTTTAAATGTGACTTTGGGTCAGCAACTTATTCCTTTTGGTTTGGAAGCACAGTCTCCTGAAGATTTACGCCCGACGATTACTCAAGCTATTGCGCCGGTACAGCTGGGTTTAACTGCACGTCAAAACGGTTTAATCGTGCGCGGTGATGTTAAACCATATGTCGATTACGGCGCGAATTACCGTGCACCTTTATTTGAATATGCACTTGGCGTGACCAATGGCAATGGCATCAATAAAACGGATGACAATGAAGGCAAAGATTATTTGGCACGTTTGGCCTATACCTTGCCAGTGGACTATGCAAGCGTTTTCCGTGAGCTGAAATTCGGTGTGTCTTGTCTCAAAGGTAAGAATAATGTCAAAAATACTGGAGTCCTGCTTAGCGATCACGGCAAGCGCGATATTTTAGGCTTCGATATCTACTACAACCACGCGCCATTTGGCGTGACTTATGAATATATTCAGGCCAAAGCTGAACAGGCAACTGCGACAAATCAATTAGTCGATACCACTGCGGAAGGCCACACTTTTACCGCGTTCTACACCCTGGGAGACCAGTTCTATAACAGTATTAAATCGAATGCAAAATTCGATGACTTCTGGCCGAAGTCGATCCAAGGCTATTACCGCTACGACAACTATAACCCGAACAAAGATCAAGACGTGGTCAATGTTATAGGGAATGGTTTTGGCGAATACACCAAACATTCACTGGGTTTGAATTTCTTCTTTGCACAGACAACGAAATTCCAGTTGGCACTGAACAACACCCAATACAAACATGAAACTGCGACTCAGAAAGACTTCAATGAAGTTGTCGGTCAATTCCAATACACCTTCTAATTTTTGAACTTAGGACATATTGAACAATGAAAAATCTCTCTAAAAAAATTACTGCAAGTCTACTGGCGCTCTCAGCACTGGGATTAAGCTTCAATGTTGTGGCAGCCACACCAAAAGAAATTCGTATTTCAGTGTCATCAGCAGGTGAAGGTGGTCGTCCAAAAATTGGAGGTGGTTTTATTGCTTCTGCCCATGCCCGTGGTGTATTAGAGCAGGAATTCAAAAAAGACGGCATAAAAGTCACCTGGTTATTCTTCCCGGGCGCTGGCCCTGCAACCAATGAAGCATTGGCCAATGGCAAAATTGATTTTGCAACTCAAGGCGATTTGCCATCTATCGTAGGCCGTGCGTCGGGCTTAAAGACCAAATTACTATTTGGTTCAGCACGCTTAGGTCCTGTTTACTTTGTTGTTCCTACAGATTCATCTGCGAAATCTTTGGCAGATTTAAAAGGCAAGAAAATTTCTAACTTTAAAGGGACTAATGGTCAGTTGGTACTGACGCGCTTATTTAGAAGTCAAAATCTGAATGAAAAAGATTTCCGTGTGATTAATCAGGATACCTATTCATCACGTACCGCAATTGCTACAGGTGATATTGACGGCACCATTGTAACCCCATGGAGTTTAGAAGCACGTGGCGTAGCAAAACGTTTACTTACCTCTAAAGATCCAAAAGTATCGGCACTTTCAGCATTCTGGGTAACCGAAGCCTTTGAAAAACAATATCCAGAGATTGTGCAACGTGTGGTTACTACATTGATTAAGCAAGCGCATTGGAGCACGCAGGAAGCCAACCGGAATGAACAATACAAGCTTTGGGCACAAAGTGGCATTCCCTACATTGACTATAAAAAAGATTGGGATGGCTGGGATCTGAAAAAACGCTTGAATCCATTAATTGATGAATTCCATGTTTCCCAGTACATCGATGCAGTCAAAATTTCCAAAGAAGCACGTTTAATTCGCCGTGATGTAGACGTGAAGACATGGTACGAGCCGAAATATCTCAACAATGCACTGAAAGAATTGAAACTTGAAAACTATTGGCAGCCTTTAAATGCCAATAGCAGGCCGAAGTAAGGACGTTCTGATGTCATCGGTTGAATCAAATTTGGTCCATGCGCCATTGTCGATAAAGTTTATTAGTAGCTTCATTTTACTCAGCATTTTGGCGGGTCTTGGGATGGGCGTATTTCGCGTCTTGACCTCACTCTATGGTGTAGAGCTAAAAGCTTCGGGCCTACAGCTTGGACTGATTTCGGCAGCGCAAAGTATTGGTATTTTGCTGATGGCACTCCCGATTGGGGTGCTGGTAAAACGACTGGGTTCGCTCAAGGTCTTTACCATTGGGAGCTTGGTTGGCGCTAGCCTGTTTATGTTCGGTTCACTATTTCATAACGCTTGGGCATTGGTCTTGATTACCGCTCTGGTCAGTTTCGTGATGCCCATGCGTTTTGTCTCGATCAATACGGTTTTTCTGACCCATTTACGTCGTTTGGGTCCCTCCAAAGCAGGTTGGTTTCGCGGTTCGCACATGACGGGATTTTTCCTGATTGTGCCGTCACTCGGGGTATTTTTTATCTCGACTGTGGGGCACCAAAAATCGTTTTGGTGTGTGGCGGCGCTATTTCTGATTGCACTGATCCTAGCACCACTTTGCTTTGAAGCGAAGTCACAAGTTGAACGTGATGCTCAACCGAAATTTAAGTTCAAAGAAATTTTAGAGCCATTACAGCTGATTAAAACTTACCAACCACTACGTACAGTGTGTCTGCTAGAAATTCTGACCAGTATTGCAACCAATACTTTTGGCTTTTTCATTGTGGTCATTGCCATTCAGAACTTTGCCTTTGCTGAACATTCAGCAGTGATGCTCCTGACAGTCCAAGGCATCGTCTTTGTTGGTTCGCTGTTTGGTTTAGGTGGTTTAGCGGAATGGGTGGGTTATCAGAAGTTTTACCTGATTGGTTTGAGCTGTGTCAGTGGGGCACTGCTTGCCTTGGCATTGCTTAAAGATGCACTCGGACTTTGGCCAGCAAGTGCCTTACTTGGGCTTGGATTAGGCATATTGCATATCGCTAACTTCATGTCATTTGCCAAAGTCGGTGAAGCGACCGAAATGACTAAGGTTTCACCAATTTTAGCTTTGGTGGGACCTGCTGGTGGTCTTTTAGGCGGTGTGATCGGCATGGTGTTTGGTTCAAGCGTGGGCTTGCAATGGCTGTTTTTGCCCATTGCAATCGCATTTGCCGGAATGGCGATTTACATCTATTTCAGTCAAAGATTTTTGATATTTATTCAAAGTGATACATCACATACAACACAGCAACTCGAGGGGTCAAAATCATGAGTATTGATCAGATTGAACACCGTAGTTTTGCCTGGCAAAACACATCCAAGTGCTTTTTTACAGTTCAAAAATTACTTAAAAGTGGCTGGATGCTGTGTTGTGGCCTCATGATTCCCTTTGCAGTGTTGGTACTTTGGTATGTCGCGACTGAAAAACAGTGGTTACCTGAACAGATTTTACCTGCACCGCAGTTGGTATGGACAACCACAGTTGAGCTTTGGCAAATGGGTGATCTGCAAAGCAACTTTTGGATCAGTGCCAAACGTATTTTTTGGAGTGTGAACCTAGGTGCGAGTATTGGTCTGATCCTCGGTACTTGGTTTGCCTTGTCTGCAAAGGCACGTCAATTGGTGTATCCAAGTATTCAGCTGTTAGCACAGTTTCCAATTCTGGCATGGATCCCGCTGTTGATGATTTTCTTGGGGATTGATGAGGCCTTAAAAATCGTAGCGATTTCTTTAGCAGTAGTTGCACCGGTATTAATCGCGACCTGTAAAGGTATTGAACAAGTGCCAAGTCGCTTACTTGAAGTGGCGAAGGTCTATCAATTTAGCAAATTACAAACCTTGACCAAGGTGATTGTGCCTGCGAGTGCCCCTGCGGTCATTAGCGGTCTACGTCAAGGGATAATGCAGGCATGGCTGGCTTTGGTCTTTGTTGAACTGCTGGCAAGTAGTGAAGGGATTGGCTTTTTGATGGTTTGGGGCCGCCAGCTAATGCAACTCGATATTGTATTTATGAGCATTATTTTCATTGGTTTAACGGGTTATGTCCTCGACAGTGTTTTGGCTGTGTTTGAATGTATTGCTCGTTTTTATGCCACACGCGTGAGGGCTTAAGCTATGTCTGAATTGATTCTGAAAGAACATAGAACAACGTCAATCGAGCACACGGCTGGGAAAAAAACCAAGCTTTGGAAGCCTAACCAAACCCAGCTTCAGGCGTTACTTTTGCCGTTTGCTTTTTTAGTACTGTGGAGCTTTGCCTCATATTTTGATTGGGTTGATCCGAAACTGATTCCTTCACTTTGGGAGGTGGTATTAACCGCCGGTCAAACGCTAGCCCAGGCACAATTTTGGCAGGGGCTAGGTGCAAGTCTTAGCCGTAATTTTATTGGCTATGGCATTGGTGCAAGTTTGGGAGTGGCCTTTGGTGTATTGCTTGGGACTTCTCGTTTTGCCCAATGGTTTTTAGCATCAAGTTTTCACGTGTTACGCCAAGTGTCGTTATTTGCGTGGTTACCTTTAATTTCGACCTTTCTAGGCTATGGTAACTTTGCCAAGCTGCTCTTTATCAGTCTGTCCGTATTCTATCCCGTGGCATTACACAGCTTAGAGGGTGTACGCAGTATCTCGGATAAATATCGTGAAGTAGCACAAGTTTATCAATTTCCAAAAAGCTATACCTACCACAAATTGATTTTGCCGGGGGCAAGTCCACAGATTTTTGTAGGACTACAACTGGGTTTAATTTTCGCATGGCTTGCGACTATTGGTTCTGAGTTTTTATTGGCGAATTATGGCGTGGGCTTAGGCAACCTCGTAATCCGTGGCCGTGAACAGTTCAACGTTTCATTGATTCTACTTGGCATGTTGATTATCGGCGCTGTCGGTTTGCTTTTAAATCGCGCATTAGGACGCATCGAAAAACGTGTGCTGGCATGGCAGAAATAGGAGAACAGAAGATGAAAAAAGTATCAGGATGGATCAAACAGGTTGCGATTGCACTGATGGCTGGGCTAACACTTTCTGCATGTAATACCAGCCGTGTACCTGATGTCTCTCAACCGGTGACTGAGCTACGTTATCAAAGCACAGCAGGTTTGGTGAACCTGCCGGAACTGGCTAAAGACTTGGGATATCTGGACAATATCAAATTGAGTTATGTCGGCACGGTACAAGGCGGACCACAGGATTTACTGACCTTGGTCGCTGGTGATGTGGACTTTGCTTCTGCCTTTAATGGGGCGGTGGTGAAAGTGATTGCTGCTGGTCTTGAGGTGGTGCCTGTGGTGGCATCTTATGGTTGTGACCACAAGCAATCAGCAGGCTTTTATGTACTTGAAAATAGTCCAATTCGTACAGCAAAAGACTTCATTGGTAAAAAAGTTGCAATGAATACCTTTGGTGCACATCATGATTTTGTACTGCGTGACTGGTTGGAGCAAAATGGTCTGACACCTCAAGAAATTTCAGAAGTCGAATTTATCATGCTTCCGCCAATTACTTCGGAACAGGCGTTACGCAATGGTCAAATCGATGTTGCTGTCCTGACCAGTATTACCGAACAACGTGCCTTAAAAAATGGAGGTGTCCGTAAGATTTTTGCCGATGTTGATATGTATGGCGAATTTACTGCGGGTAGTTACTCCATGCGTAAAGAATTCGTGGAACAACATCCAGAAGTGGCAAAAAGCTTTGTCGAAGGTGTGGCAAAAGCCCATCGCTGGCTACAGACCACACCTATTGAAGAAGTGCGGTCACGCTTTGATCGCATTATTGCTGAACGTGACCGCAACGAAAATCACGCTTTAATTCCTTATTTCAAAGGCTATGGGGTTAATGAAAAAGGCGGTGTGCAAAAGGCAGATGACTTTGCACCGTGGATTCAATTTATGGAAAAAGACCAAAAGTTGAAACCAGGCCAATTGAACGCTGAAACGATTTTTAGCAACAAATTTAACCCCTATGCCGATCAAAAATTACAAGGACTATAACAATGACCATCGCATTAAAAATGGACCATGTCCGTAAGGAATTTCCCGCAAAAAGTAATGGCAAAGAACCTGCAACTCCTTTTGTTGCGGTTGAAAATGTCACGCTCGATATTCAACAAGGTGAATTTGTATCAATTGTCGGACCAAGTGGCTGTGGTAAATCGACCTTACTGGATTTGATTGCAGGTTTAACCCGACCAAGCTCAGGAAAAATTTTGCTAAGTGGTAAACAAATTACTCAGCCAGGTCTGGATCGAGGCATTGTGTTTCAGCAATATGCACTCTATCCATGGCTGACTGCACTTGAAAATATCGAGTTTGGTTTAGAAGCCAAAGGGGTAGATAAGAAAACCCGCCGTGAAAAGTCTAAATATTACCTGGACCTGGTAGGACTCTCTGGTTTTGAAAACCATTATCCAAATGAACTTTCTGGTGGTATGAAACAGCGTGTCGCGATTGCCAGAAGTTTGGCCTATGAACCTGAAATTCTGCTGATGGATGAGCCTTTTGCAGCGCTTGATGCACAAACCCGTGAGACGCTACAAGAGGAATTACTGAATATCTGGCATAGCTCGAATGCGACCATCATTTTTATTACCCACAGTATCGATGAAGCGATTTACTTGAGCCAGCGCGTGGCGATTATGACTTCACGTCCGGGCAGAATTAAGGATGTGATTGAGATTCCGCAAAGCCTACGTTTACAAAATGAAGATGTGCGCTCAACCGTTGAATATGGACAACTGCGTCATCGAATTTGGTCACAGCTGAGTGAAGAAGTAATTAAGGCGCAAGCGCTGGAAAAAACCAAACAGCTCAAGCATAGCGCTTAAATAAATATAAGAAAGAGGACATGATTATGGCATCTGTAAAAAATCAGGCATTGGCCTATCCAAATACAGCCTTTGGACACAAGAAAGCAAACTTACAATTCGGTTGGTTAAGTTCGGGATTTAAACGCTCGATTGCGCTGGTGATATTTTTCGCACTATGGGAAATTTTACCGCGCATAGGTGCGGTCAATGCTGCCTTTTTACCGCCTTTGAGTCAGGTATTTCAAACTGGATGGGAGCTATATCAATCCGGTCAGCTCAGCCGACATTTGGCGATATCCCTGCAACGTTCTGCCATTGGTTTTAGTTTAGCGATTCTGTTAGCCATTCCTTTAGGTCTCTTGATCGGTTGGTATAAGTTGGTCGCTGAAACCTTAAATCCACTGTTGGAACTGTTCCGAAATACCACGGCATTGGCCTTGATGCCAGTCTTTATTTTATTCCTGGGTATTGGTGAATTATCGAAAGTGAGTTTGCTGGTTTATGCCTGCACATGGCCAATTCTTCTCAACACCATTTCGGGTGTACAAAATGTCGATCCACTTTTGATTAAATCGGCACGCACGATGGGCTTACCACCATACCAATTGTTTAGAAAAGTGATTTTACCTGCCGCAGTGCCTACTATCTTTGTTGGTATCCGTCTTGCCGGGGCAATTTCGATCTTGGCATTGGTTGCAGTTGAAATGTTTGGTTCTAAAGCAGGCCTTGGCTATCTGATTATTTATTCCCAGTTTAGTTTTGAAATTCCACAAATGTTTGTGGGTATTTTAATTATGACTATATTGGGCTTAGTATTTAATTATAGTTTATTGGCAGTGGAAAAACATTTTACCAAATGGAAGAAAAATCCAGTTGAATAATCGAGTTAAAATAAAAAACCCGTTCTAGATAAAACGGGTTTTTTAATATTTTATTTAATTTTTTAAAATAAGAATAGAAATATTATAAATAAAAAGATTCACATGATATTTAAATTAAGCCATATTTTAATAAACGGGTGCGAATGACATTGCGAGTCACACCTAAAAGCTTGGCAGTATGCACCTGATTATACTGGCAGTGTTCATAGGCACTACGGATAAAACGTTCCTCAATCAGTTCATTGATATTGAGATCCGGCACCTGCTGCGAGGCTTCAAATAGCTGTTTAAAGGTCGCCTGCAGTAACTGTTCTGCATCCTGCAGATTATGAATTCCTGCATTGAGTTCAACTGTCGTATGTGACTGGCTGTGTGGAAAACCTGAAGACTTGATATTGCCGGTGACCAGATTCGAGAAACTGATATCTTCAGGCTCAATCACACCATTCTGGCTGACTAAAACTGCATGATGAATCGTATTTTCCAGCTCACGGATATTGCCCGGCCAACGGTGCTGAATCAGCTTTTTCGCTGCCAGTGCCGAAAGGCGTAAAGGGGTTTCATGCGGATTGGTTTGATAGCGTCCCACAAAGTATTTCGCCAGTGGCAAAATATCCTCGCGACGGTCTGCCAGACGTGGAATACGTAGCAATGCCACATATAAACGGTAGAACAAATCTTCCCGGAATTTACCTTCAATTACGGCTTTTTCCAGGTCGACATTGGTCGCGGCAATGATACGAACATTAATCGGAATCGGCTTTAAAGAACCAACCCGAATAATTTCTCTTTCCTGCAAAATACGCAGTAATTTCACCTGCATTGGCAGGGATAAATCTCCAATTTCATCCAGAAACAGTGTGCCATTATGCGCTGCTTCAAACCAGCCAATGCGCTGGTTAATCGCGCCGGTAAAGGCACCTTTTTCATGCCCGAACAACTCACTTTCTGCCAGAGATTCAGTTAAGGCACCACAATTCACGGCGATAAACGGCCCTTTGGCACGATGACTCAGATCATGAATCTGTCGTGCAACCAGCTCCTTACCGGTACCGGTTTCACCAATAATCAATGCATTGGCGTTACTCGGTGCAATCTGTTGAATCCGTTCCAGCAAGGCTTTAGACAATGGGTCTTCAAAGACGGTAGCGGTCGCCCGCTCATGCCGTCGTGTCTGACTAATAATGGGATGTGCAAATATAGACATGTTCTTATTTCAAATTATTAAAATATGGGCAATCATCTATTATTTACTGATGATTTATAAATAATAATTCGGCCTTTAATTATCTGTATGCTATATATAGGATTAAATAGAAAATTAATCATAAAATAAGATAAAACCAGCAACGATATTCAAATATTAAATCGAGATAACTAGGTCTTATAAAATCTTTTATATTATGCTCATCAATAACCAAGAGAGTAAATATAATGACAATTACATCAGTTAATGTACGTAACCAGTTTAAAGGCATTATTCAAGAAATCGTAGAAGGTAGCGTTGTTTCAGAAGTAAATGTGGAAACAAAAGCAGGGATCTTTACTTCAATTATTAGTACACGTTCGGTTCAGGATCTGGATTTAAAAATCGGTTCAGAAGTTGTAGTTTTAATTAAATCGACAGAAGTGTCATTGGCAAAACTCTAGGTCTAAGTCAGATCAAAAACAAGGAGTGAACGATGTCACAACAAGATTTCGGTTCAGTGTCAATTCAGCAGCTTAGCAAGCGCTATCCTTCGCAAAACAATGATGACCTTATTGTTTTGGATGATATCAATCTAGAGATCCAGCCAGGCGAGTTTATTAGTATTGTCGGCAGTAGTGGTTGCGGTAAATCGACCTTATTACGATTACTGGTAGGGCTGGAAAATCAATATCAGGGCAATATTCTGGTTGATGGCCAGAAAGCCTTTGGCACCAGTTTAAATCGCGGTATTGTCTTTCAGGATCACCGCCTGTTTCCATGGCTGAGTGTCCGTGAAAATGTACGTATTGCACTGCATAAAAGCAATCTGAGTCGCGCTGAAGAAGACAAGCTGATTGATGAACATCTGGAATTGGTCAACCTGACCAATTTTAAAAATGCCTATCCGTCACAGCTGTCCGGTGGTATGAATCAGCGTGTCGCGATTGCACGTAGTCTGGTAAATCGTCCGCAAATTCTATTGTTAGATGAGCCTTTTGGTGCGCTGGATGCATTGACCCGTCAGAATTTGCAGGATGAATTACAGCGCATCTGGCAAA
The DNA here is from genome assembly GCF_002688565.1 of Acinetobacter sp. LoGeW2-3. Taxonomy (NCBI): domain Bacteria; kingdom Pseudomonadati; phylum Pseudomonadota; class Gammaproteobacteria; order Moraxellales; family Moraxellaceae; genus Acinetobacter; species Acinetobacter sp. LoGeW2-3. The sequence goes on from NZ_CP024011.1 coordinate 1,292,933, forward strand.
CAGAAAAAATCACCATGATCATTGTCACGCATGATGTAGAAGAAGCAGTATTCTTGGGTGATCGTGTCGTAGTGATGCAGCCACATCCAGGCCGGATTAAGCGTATTGTTGATGTACCAGTGCCGCATCCACGTAAACGTGAAGATGTGCGTCTGCACAATATTAAAAACAATATTTTGCAGGACTTTAGTGATCCACTGAAAGATAATTTAATTCAAGCAAAACCAAAGCAGTTCTCTGATTATCAATTTGCTTGGTAAACCTAAATAGAAAAAGCCTGTCATGCGCAGGTTTTTTTATGCCTTATATTTACTTCAAAAACTTAAGTCAGGCATACAAAAATGCCTCCAGAGAGGCATTTTTGATTGATAAAATTTGTGAGAGCATATTATGAGGCTTGATAATCTCGCTGAATTTTCTCAAGTACATATTGGTTTTCAGGACGTTTTAGACCCAGATTTTCACGTAAGGTTGTACCTTCATATTCAGTACGGAATAAACCACGGCGTTGTAGTTCAGGCACAATAAATTCAACAAAGTCATTTAAGCCTGCAGGTGAGCTTGGCGGTAAAATATTAAAGCCATCGGCACCTTCATTTTCAAACCAGGTTTGTAGTTCATCGACCACTTGTTCAGCAGTACCCACTAAGGTCCAGTGACCACGTGCAGAGGCAATATATTGATATAACTCACGAATCGTGAAGTTATGCTTACGTGCAATATCAATCATCATTTGCTGACGACTTGAGAAATTAATCTCAGTATCCTCAAGCTTTGGAAATGGCGCATCAAGATCATATTTTTCAAGATTAATACCACCTGCTAATCCTGAAAGGAGCGCAAGACCAACTTTTGGATGGATCAGGCTATTTAGAAGATCATATTTTTCTTTGGCTTCTTCTTCAGTTTTCGCTACAAAAATAGAAACACCTGGCATGATTTTTAAATCATCTGGATGGCGACCGTATTTCAGCAAACGGCTTTTCACATCACGATAAAACTCCTGTGCATCTTCCAAAGTCTGCTGTGCTGTGAAAATCACTTCCGCATATTTACCTGCGAGCTCACGACCATCTTCAGATTGACCTGCCTGCACAATCACAGGATAGCCTTGTGGGGGGCGAGACACATTGAGTGAACCTTGCACTCTGAAATGTTTACCTTTATGCAGGGGCTCATGCACCTTGTCTGCATGGAAGAATTGACCCGTTTCTTTATCATAGAGGAAAGCATCATCTTCCCAAGAATCCCAAAGCTTTTGCGTCACTTCAATAAACTCATCTGCGCGTTCATAACGAACTTTTGGATCAGGATGTTTTTCTAGGCCAAAGTTACGTGCTGTGTCTGCGGATGCAGTCGTCACTACATTCCATGCTGCACGACCTTTGGAGATATGATCAAGGGAGGCAAATTTACGTGCCAGAATGTACGGATCTTCATAAGTGGTCGATGCTGTTGCAATAAAGCCCAAATTTTTAGTTGCTACAGACAATGCTGCGAAAAGCGTCACTGGTTCAAAACCTACGCCTTTATCACCTAAACCAAGCTGACCTTCTACTGCTGAACCCCAGCGTACCGATAAACCGTCTGCCAGGAAGTAGGCATCGAATAACCCTTTCTCAGCAGTCTTCGCGAGTTCAATAATATAGTCGATGTTCAGATGGTCTTGTGGACGTGATTCTGGATGGCGCCAACCCGCTGCATGCTGTGCTGTTGCTGGAATAAATGCACCTAATTTAATTTGTCGCTTTGACATGTTTCTGTCCTTATCTATTGATATATCATCAAATAGATAAAATCAATTACTGTGCCAATAAATATTTATAATAAAAACAATGACATAATGTTAAAATAAATTTTATATGTTTAAAACTCAACAGCAATTGGATTGCTTTGTTTCAAACTAAACAGTAGAAAAAATGCAGTGCTTATATGAAATGGATTGAATTAATATAAAGGATATTTCGGATCAAATTCTTGAGAAGATAGAACCTGATGTGATCCTACTTAAAAATAAAAAATGCCCCAAAGGGCATCTTTTTAGAACGCCTAGCTTAAGAGGCTTTGCTTTCCTCTTGAGCTAAGACATACTGGTTTTCTGGACGTTTGAGCCCCAGATTTTCACGTAAAGTTGTACCTTCATATTCAGTCCGGAACAAGCCACGGCGTTGTAGCTCCGGTACAATGAAATCTACGAAGTCATCCAGACCGGCAGGTATCGTCGGTGGTAACACATTGAAGCCATCCGCAGCTTCATTTTCAAACCACTCCTGTAATTGATCAACTACCTGTTCAGGTGTACCAATCAAGGTCCAGTGACCGCGCGCAGACGCAATATATTCATACAGCTGGCGGATGCTAAAGTGATGCTTCGCTGCAATCTCGAACATCATTTGCTGACGGCTAGACTTGATCTCAATATCTTGTATAGGGAACGGGGCATCCAGATCATAGTTGGAAAGATCAATATCGCCGGCTAAACCTGAAAGTAAGCCTAGGCCGACATCTGGGTGAATCAGGCTATTCAGCAATGCATATTTTTCTTTGGCTTCCTGTTCGGTCTTAGCCACAAATACAGAAACTCCTGGCATCACTTTCAAATCATCCGCATGACGGCCATATTTGGTTAAACGAGCTTTTACATCACGGTAGAAAGCTTGGGCATCCGTTAAACTTTGTTGTGCGGTGAAAATCACTTCAGCATATTTAGCTGCCAGTTCGCGACCATCTTCAGACTGACCTGCCTGTACAATGACCGGATAACCTTGGGGTGGGCGAGAAACATTCAGTGCACCCTGGACATTAAAGTATTTTCCTTTATGCAACGGCTCATGCTGCTTAGATGCATTAAAGAAATGACCGCTTGCTTTATCGTAGAGGAAAGCCTCATCTTCCCAGGAATCCCAGAGTTTCTGCACGACTTCAATAAATTCATCTGCACGTTCATAACGGACTTTAGCATCAGGATGGGCATTAAAACCAAAGTTACGCGCGGTTTCAGCAGAAATGGTCGTCACCACATTCCATGCAGCACGACCTTTACTGATATGATCTAAAGAAGCATATTTACGTGCCAACAGATAGGGTTCTTCATAGGTGGTTGAAGCTGTGGCAATAAAGCCTATATTTTTAGTGACTGCTGAAATAGCAGCAAATAAGGTCACCGGTTCAAATCCAACAACTTTGTCACTATAGCCGATATTCTTATTATGTTTAGAAGCACCATGACTCCAGTTAACAGCCAAACCATCGGCAAGGAAATAAGCATCAAACAAACCGCGTTCAGCCGTCTTTGCTAATTCAATTGCATAATCGATGCTTAAATGATCCTGAGGGCGAGACTCTGGATGCCGCCAACCTGCCGCATGTTGCGAAGTTGTTGGAATAAAAGCACCGAGTTTAATTTGTCGTTGAGCCATGCTGAAAACCTGTTTTTATCCTTTATTTCAACAGGTTTATAACAAGGAATAATCTACTTTAAAAATACGATAAAATTAAATCCTTATAATGAATATGGGATAAGAATAATATTTATTGACACCCAAAAATCGATGAGATCTAAACGTATCTGGATTTAAGTCACTATTAAATCAGCGCTTCAATAGTTTTTTTCTTCCAGATGAACTGGTAATACAGCCCCTGCATAATACACAAGCAGACAAAGGCGAGGGCATAACCATACCAGATGCCCTTTAATCCCCACCATTGACTAAACATATAAGCAGCAGGCACTTCAATACCAATGATGGCGATAATATTGATGATCATCGGTATAGTCACTGTGCCACTGGCACGCATAATCGAAGCAAAAATCGCACTGGCACCAAAGAACAGAATTGACCACAGCACGATAAACAGCAGTTGTTGACCGAGAACCACAACTTGAGGATCAGTAATGAACAGCGCCATCAGATATTTCGAGAACAGATAGGCCAGCACTACCAAGCTACCAGTAAATAAGATATTCATACTCAAAGCAGTTCGGGTGACTTTATTCAGTAAGTCATTCTTACCGGCACCAATGGCTTGAGCCGCAAATACAGAAGCGGCAATGGCAATGGAAAGCGCTGGGAACTGGATATAGTTCAATACCTGATTTACCGCACCATAAGCTGCCGTGGCTTCTGCGCCATAGCGGTTGACCAGACCGATAATCACCAAACCTGCTGCTGAAGTGGTGATCATCTGAATCCCGGTCGGAATCCCTAAACGCAGAATAATTTTGCTTAAACCGGGATGATGACGAACATGTTTCAGCAAGGCCAAATCCGGTTTAAGTGGATGGTCTTTATAATTTAAATATAGAATTAGAAATAACAGAACCGCTATATTCCCGAGAATCGTCGCAATGGCAGGTGAGATAATCCCCATTTTCGGGAAACCAAAATAACCGGCAATCAGAACGGGTGTCACCACCAGACCCACGCCAATGGTCAGGGCAGAGGCAAACAATGCCGTGGTGCTGTCACCTACACCACGTAGAATAGAAGTATAAATAATATAAATAAAAATCAGTGGACTACCAGCAAGCATCCATTGCACATAAGGCAAAGACAGATGCATCACATCGGGATCGGTTCCCAGAAGCAGCAGGATATTCTCCGCAAAAATCACCCCCAATAAGGCAATCAAGCTACCGCCAATCAGGGTCATAAACAGGGTGGAACCCACCACGCAGCGCACTTTCTCCAGATTTTTAGCGCCCCAAGCCTGTCCCACTAGAACCGTAGAACCTGCCGACAAGCCAATCACAAAAGCCATCAAACAGAACAGAATTGGGAAAAAGACTGCAACTGCAGCAATGGCATGCACGCCCAGCATCTGTCCGACAAAAATCGTGTTAATCGTACCGGATAGACTCTGCAGGATATTGGTTACAACCAGCGGCAGCAGGAAAATGAAAAAGGATTTCCATAAATTCTGTTGCTGAACCAATGCTTGCTGAGCCATAAGACATCCTGTTCTTGATGATTAGAGAGAGGAAAATAATTATCGGAAATTTGTAGAAAAATAGCCTTAGCTTTTAGGTAACTAAGGCTAAAACTATGTAAATCTTTGAAAATTTGAATCAAACTTTAGAAAGAATTTCGCCAGCTTGCAGTAAGGTCTGTTCTTTTTTAGCAAAACAGAAACGCAGCAAACGCAAATCTTTCGGTTGCTCTTTATAAAATACAGACACCGGAATCGCCACGATGCCATGTTCATGCGCTAGGTACTGACACATAGCGACATCTTCTAGATCTGGACGAATTTCGCTGTAATCCAGATTCTGGAAATAAGTGCCCTGTGACGGTGTCCACTGAAAACGTGAATCCTGAATGGATGAATTAAATAGATCCCGTTTAGCCTGATAGAAGGCTGACAGTTGTGGAATATGCTCAGGATGTTGCTGTAGGTATTCAGCTAAAGCCACTTGAACAGGAGTTACACCGCAGAAACTGGCAAATTGATACACCTGACGGAACATTTTCATTAAAGCTGGGGTAGCTACACAAAAGCCGGTTTTCCAACCCGTAACATGAAAGGTTTTTCCGAAGGAACCGACCACAAAACTACGGTCACGTAGTTCCGGGAAAGAAAGTGCTGAATGATGCTGGATGCTATCAAAAACCAGATGTTCATAGACTTCATCGGAGAGCACCACAATATTACGATCACGGATTAGTTCAATCAGCTGTTGCCAATCTTCTTGAGACCACACACTTCCAGTTGGATTATGGGGGGTATTGACCACAATCATCCGGGTACGGTCATTGATTGCATCTTTAACCTGATCCCAGTCTACAGAAAAATCTGGATGCTGGAGCGCAATATGAACTGGCTTGGCCCCTAAAACCTGTACTGTCGGTGCATAACTGTCATAGCTGGGATCAAAAATAATGACTTCTTCACCTGCGCGAATCACAGCTTGAATGGCACAAAAAATGGCAATGGTCGCACCTGGTGTAATAGTAATTTCTTGCGCAGGATCTAAAGACAATTGATCACGCTGTAAATATAAATCAGCGACCAAAGAACGTAATAACGGTAAACCATCTCCGGGAGCATACTGATTAAATCCAGAAGCACTTGCTCGTCCTAAAGCATCTATCAGATCGGGTGGTGCAGGAAAATCAGGAAATCCTTGTGAAAGATTTAATGCCCCGAGTTGCTGAGCTAGGGCAGACATGGTACTGAAAATCGTTACGCCTAAGTCGGGCAGTTTGGACTGGAGATCAAGCATGTCAAAACGCTCTTTGATTTATATAAGCATGAAGTTTAGCAGTAACGATTTAAGTCTGTGATCACAAATAACAGAAATCATGAGTAATTTTATTGATAAAACAGTAGATGATTAGAAACTTAATTACCGCGCTAATAAAAAATAAATTGATGACTAAATCATGTGAAATACAGAGTGTGATGGACGTATAGGACCTAGTTCTCATAGAATCAGCAGCATAATAATGCTTAAAAATAACTATAAGATGCTAAAGAATATTCATACCATCCTTGAGAGTCTTGGGCTGAACCTGCAAAAACGAGCTTTACATATTCAGTTTTCCAATCAGATTTTAAATACTCAGGTTTTTGTTCAGCGAATTGAAGGTCATCATCAGATCAATGATGGTTTACAGGCAGAACTGATTTGTCTGTCAACTAATGCAAATATCGCTCTAAAACAATTTATTGGCTGTCAGGTCGCGGTTGATCAGGTCACTGATCGTGGTGAACTATTCCGAATTACAGGCCTGATTACAGCGGCCAGCCAGGGACAAAGCGATGGGTCTTTGGCCCTGTATAAACTGACCCTGCAGGATGCCACTTCCTTATGGCATAAACGTCGCAATAGTCGTGTGTTTATGAATAAAAGTGTTCGGGATATTAGTGAAATTTTATTTAAAGAATGGCAGGCACGCAGCTCGTTGTTTGCAGCACGACTGAGCCTCGATGCTTCAGGCTTATCACAGGACTACGATGTCCGTCCTTTTGTGATGCAGTCCAATGAAACAGATTATGAATTTCTGACCCGCTTATGGCGTAGTGAAGGCATTAACTGGCTGATTGATGAAAAAGAAGTCATTGTTCCCACTTCAGCTCAGACCATTCAGCCACAAATTCTACGTCTGATTGATGATCAGCAGCATTTTCAGGTGTTAAAACGCCGTAGTATTCGTTTTCATCGTAGCCATGCCACCGAACCTTTTGACACGATTACCGGTCTATTGGCAGAGCGCTCATTAAATCCAACCATGGTACAAACCCAGCGCTGGCAGGCGGATCAGCTGGCGCAGAATGAAAGTCAGGTACTACTCAGTACCCATCAGCATAGTGAAGTACAGGACAATCAAAGCTTAAGTCTGGAAGATGTCTGGACCATTAGCCCAGCCTGGACCAGTGATTTAAATGGAGAAGATCAGACGACTTCAGCCAGTTCTGCTCAACTGGATAAACTGAGTCAGCAGTTGAATCAATATCATGCATTACAGTCTAAATACTTTAAGGCTAGCAGTAGTGTACGTGATGCTCAAGTAGGTTACTGGTTTGAATTACATGATCATCCTGAAATAGATCAGCATCCCGCCAATGAGCGCGAATTTTTGATTTTAGGAAAGCGCTTCTATAACCAGAACAATTTACCGAAAGACATTCTGCTGCAATTGGATCAGCTCATTCAGTCCAGTCGCTGGAAAGTACTAGGTGATGAACGGCAAAGTAATGAGTTGTATTTGGTCCGTCGACATATCTCTGTCGTACCTGAGTATCATCCATTACAGCATCGGCCCATGGCTCACCCACAGCGTGCAAAAGTGGTCGGACCTGAAGGTGAAACTATTCATGTAGATGAATGGGGGAGGGTCAAGGTTCGTTTCTTATTCACCCGTAATGATGACCATCAGCATGATGGAGGTGCTGGAACAAATGACAATGACAGCGACTCTGCTTGGGTAGATGTTCTGACACCGTGGGCAGGTGAAGGCTATGGGGCAAGATTTCATCCACGTATTGGAGAAATCGTCGTCATTGATTTCTTTGAGGGAGATGTCGACCGACCATTCGTAGTGGGTCGTATTCACGAAGCTGAACGTCATCAGGCTATGTTTGATGTTAAAGGGAAACTTCCACTTACTAAAAAACTAAGCGGTATTCGTTCTCAAGAGGTAGATGGTGAAGGCTTTAACCAGCTTCGTTTTGATGATACGACTGGGCAGATCAGTGTACAGCTACAAAGCAGTCACGGTGCCAGTCAGCTGAATTTAGGGAATTTGAGTCATCCTAAAGATGGTGAAACTAGCGATGGTCGTGGTGAAGGATTTGAGTTAAGAACAGATCAATGGGGAGCCGTGAGGGCGGGAGATGGTTTACTACTTTCAACGTATAAACAGGAAAATGCTAGTGCAAATCATTTAAATAGTAGTCCTACAAAAAGCCAGATCGAATCAAGTTTGAATAATAGTAAGGCTCTCAGCGAGATTGCGAAAAATCAACAAACTGATCCCTTAGAGGCATTAGATCACCTAAAAACTTTCCTGGATCAAATTGAACAGCAGGATCAAAGTAAAGCAGAAACCTTTAAGCAGGCACTAATGATACTTTGTGCACCGAATTCGATTGCGCTTTCAACGAATGAAGATTTGCATTTATCAGCTGATAAACAGATTAATCAAAGTGCCGCAGACAGTATTAATTTTTCAACTCAAAAATCTTTAATCGCCCATGCACAAGACAAGATTAGCCTATTTGCAGCCCAACAAGGATTCAAAGCCATTGCGGCAAAAGGCAAAGTTGAACTTCAAGCACAAGATGATGCAATAGAAGCTATTGCTCGTAAGCAAATCAAAATAATTTCAACTGAAGATCAGATTGAAATTATTAGTCCGAAAGAGATTTTACTGACTGCTGGCGGGTCTCAATTAAAGATTAATGGACAAGGAATTTTTAGTACGACTGCTGGGAAGTTTGAAAGTAAAGCAGGGCAGCATTTGTTTGCAAAAGGTCAAAATATAGTTGAACAGAAGATAAGCCTTCCAAAAATGGAAACTTTATTTAGCAATAAAATTAATTATCACTGGAATACCCCTTCTGAAGGAGAAAAAGAAATTTTTGTTGTCGATAAAGCGGACGGAATATTAATTAAAACTAATAAATCTATATTAAATTATAAAAATCAATTAAGTACAATGAGATTTTATACTTCTCAACAAACAGATTTTGTAGCATTGGGATTTAATTCTTCACACACTTATCTAATTCAAGAATTAGAAAATGAGAATATTGATGAGCTAATTGATGAGATAGAGGGAGAAGAAATCGAAGATGAAATTTATATAAAAGAGGATATAGAATAATGAGCAAGTTAGTCACTATTACATCAAAATTTTATGATGCCTCAGGAAAATCTTGTCCAGATTTACCAGTAAAATCACGTTATAAGGGATCAGCTAGAGAGAATCCCCAAAAAACAGATAAAGATGGTTTTTTTATATTTCCGGCTTCTCCAAATCGTACAATAGAAATTTTAGCTAAACTATCCAATACAAAAGATTATCAGATTTTCAGAATAATAAATTCTTCTATTAAATCTTCGCTGGATAATCCAATAAGAATTAAACTTCCTAACCCTGGTTTGGTTACTACACTTTTTAAAGTGGTGGATAGTCAAGGGAAAGCTATGACTAACTTTCCTGTCAAAACACGACCTAAAGGAGGGAAAGACTTTGAACGATTAACAGATGAACAGGGATTTATACAAGTACAATCCTCCCCATTCAGAGATATTGAGTTTTTAGTTTTAACTTCTGCTGATAAGTTTATTCTAAAAAAATCTCTAAACTCAGGGAGTGGTTCACAAAAAACTATTTTAGTTCAATTAGATGAACCATATAAGATGTTCATAAGTAAATCAAATATCCAAATTATCGATAAGACAGGGAATAGCTATATTGTTGAAAATACAAAAGTTGAAATATTAGATTTACAAAGTGGTAAAAAAGAGATTGTAAATACCTCTAATGGAAAATTATTAATCCAAAGTATGGTCGGAGAAAAAATACAAATTACAGTATTCAAGCCTGACGGTGAATCTTTAAAACCAGAATATTATTCTGCAAAATATATAAATAATCATTCTATTAAATTAAAATTAGATGTCGATATAACATCAAGCTCTACAAAGCCTAATAAGCCTGAAATTGACAAGGAATTAGATGAAAATATCCTCATTACAATGGAGCAGATGCAAAAAATGTGGCCAAGAGTAGCTATAGCAAAGATGCAGCCTATTTTGGATGAATTAAATGTAAATTTAACAGCTTACAAATTAGATACACGATTAAGACAAGCTCATTTTATAGCCCAAGTAAGACAGGAAGTAGGGGCTAATTTTTTATTAAGAGAACAAGTCGAATATATGAGACCGGCAGCTTTAAAAAAAATTGGATATTACAAGTATTATCCTAAACAAGCTGATATTGATGGATATAACGGAAAAGCTCCAGCAAATGGGGAAGTAATTGCAAATCGTATGTATGATGATAAATATCGAGACAAAAAATATAAATTAGGAAATACTTCACTGGGAGATGGATGGAAATATTTAGGTCGAGGTTTAAAACAGTTAACGGGAAAAAATAACTATCAAGATTTAACAGAAATGTATTCTACTATTTGGGTGGATGAAAATTTAGATTTTGTTAAAAATCCTAAATTACTTGAACAGCCTAAATATGCAGTAAGATCTGCTATTCGTTTTTGGTTGAAATTTAAACTATATGAAATAGCAGATAAGGGGAGTGAGTCTAAAGAAGTAGATGCTATTACTTCAAAAATTAATAGAGGTACAGATTCATATCTTGATCGCAGAAAGCATTTTATTAGAGCACGTCAAATATTTAATTAAATTTAAGGGGGTAATATGTTATTTAAAATATTAATTATTTGTTTTAGCTTATTTATTTTTAATAATATTTATGCTCAAGATAAATGTGAATTAGATTCAACTACAAATTTAAATATTTTTAAAAAGGATGATTATAAGATAAATAGCTATAAGTGTTTTTCAGATCAAGGTATTTATCTAAAAAATTATATTGAGAATTCAAATTATAAAAAGTTGGTTAATTATTATGCGGATTATAGTGCGAAAGAAGAACCTGAATTGCTGGCAGTAAGTGTTTATAAAAATAACAGAATGCGGAGACCAATACTTATAACTATTAATAGATCTTATTATTGTTGTACTCCTCAAATAGAAGGACATATGTATAAGGTTGGCTTATATCAAATCACCAATACTAAAAAAGGAATTAATTTAGAAGACATAACAAATATTTTGCATGAGGAATCTGAAGGCTTTAATGGATTGGCTGAAGGTAAAGTTAATTACAAATACAAAGATATCTTTTCTATCAAAAAATGGCTTGAAAGTAATTATTTGAAGAATAAATAATATAGATTTTTATTATAATCATAAATAAGCCCCGATACGGGGCTTTTTTATTTTTACCCTTCCAAAACCTCTTCCAGTAACTCCTCACTCGGTGCAAAGTAATACGCACCATCCATTGGAGTCACGAAGTGTAGTAAGCGGTCGTGAATACCATCACCTGACGTACCGAACATACGCTCTAACATGGCATCGATAATGTTTAAATCTTTGGTGTAGGCAATGAAGAATAAGCCTTGGTCTCCACGGCCATCACCATAAGGTAGGGAATGACGCAGAATTTCCATTTCCTCACCTTCTCCATCCTCAACTACAGTACGAGCAATGTGAGCATTGGCAGGTTTTACCTCATCCTCCAGTTCAATCGATTCAAGTTTGGTACGACCCATGACTTGCTCTTGAGCATCAACTTTTAGCTTTTTCCATTTTTTCAGGTTGTGCGCATAACGTTGTGCGAAAATAAATGAACCATCTTGGAAAATACCAGCATCCTCACCTATTAAAGCCACTTCAGCACGATCATCAGGGAATTGCGGGTTTTCAGTACCATCAATGAAGCCGGTAATATCACGACCATCAAAGTAACGGAAGCAAACACGCTCATCCAGCACTTCGACCTGGTCACGGATTCCTTCAAAGAATGATTGACTTAAAGCAAAGCAGATATCGGCACGTGCACTGGCAATATGAATCAGTACGTCTGCAGGAACAACAGGCATATCAAACGAACCTTGAATCGGCTCTAACTGTTTAAAGCCCACAGGAGCTTGGTCATAAAGTTTTGCCCACAGTTCAGGACCAAAAGCCACGCCTGTTTTGATTTGCGCATTGGGATGTTGGGTGATCAGACGGTCGCGTGTAGTAAATAATTGTTCTAATTGAGCTTTAAAATCTTCAATGCTGAGATCTTTAAGACGCAAAACAATAAAGCGAGCATGATCTGAGGGTAATGGCAAGATTACAGATTGGGCTGTCATTCATGGCTCCTGTAATAAAAATTCCTGTGTTCAATCAAACTATTGTGCCTGAAGCCATACAGGGTGAATAGTATTCAAATTGAATTTCTGCAAGATTTTGATCTGAATATATTGGAAAAGTCATATAATACGCTCCAAGTTTTCTATCGAGCAGATTCATGTCCTATCAAGTTTGGTTTGCCTATATGTTGGCCTGTTGGGTGATTAGTATTTCCCCGGGTGCAGGCGCCATTGCTTCGATGTCGAGCGGGCTGAATTATGGTTTCCGGCATGGCTACTGGAATGCTTTGGGATTGCAGCTGGCCTTGCTGGTTCAAATCGCCATTGTCGCTGCTGGTGCAGGGGTACTGTTTGCCACATCACCCTTGGCTTTTCTAGTAGTGAAATGGTTTGGTGTCGGTTACTTGCTCTATCTGGCTTATTTACAGTGGACTGCACCGATGCAATCCATTGAGATTCAGCATGAGTTAACTCGTAAATCAGCTGGAAAATTGGTACTACATGGTTTCCTGGTCAATATGAGTAATCCCAAGGCGATCGTGTTCTTGCTGGCAGTACTGCCACAGTTTCTGGATCTATCGAAACCTCAGTGGATTCAGTACGTGATTATGGCAGCAACCATGGTCACCATTGATCTGATTGTGATGGCGGGTTATACCGGATTAGCTGCGAAAGTTTTAAGATTATTGACATCGGCAAAGCAACAAAAAATATTAAACAGAAGCTTTGCTGTGCTCTTTGCCTGCGCTGCGACTTTACTCAGTCTGGTGCATCAGGCTTAAGCCAAAACAGCGGATCATGCCAAAAACAAAAATAATGTGATTACGCGCATGTTGAATACAAACATAAAAACAATAAAAGAGGTATTCCTATGTCAGGCCAATTTGACTTCGTGTCAATTCTAAAAAAGCCCACTATTCACCAGAATGGCTGCTGTATCAGTCATCGCATCCAAATGCCGGATGGTAGCCAGAAAACTCTGGGTGTGTTCTTACCGACAGAACAGCCGATCGTGTTTGAAACTGCGGTCGCAGAACGGCTGGAAATTATTTCTGGTGAATGTCTGGTGCAGATTGGTGAGGATGAACATTACCGGCGCTATGTGCCGGGCCAGTCTTTCTATGTGCCCAAACATAGTCGGTTTAAACTGCTATGCCAGGTAATCGTGGATTATGTCTGTCACTTTGAATAAGACGGGATATCTATTCAGCTGGGGGTTTTAGCTGCTGTAAAAATTCATGTTCAGTCATCACTATAATGCCGTATTGTTGCAACAGGGCAGTGGTGACGCCTTGACCTTGAATTTTTACTCCAGAGAATGAGCCATCATAAATCAGATCGCTGCCGCAAGATGGACTGTTGGCCTTGAGGATGGCATGTGTCGCTTGAAATCTTTGAGCAAGGTCTAAAGCGGCATAGGCACCTTTGATAAAGGCATTTGAAACATCTGTACCATTTATATCTACAACATGAGTTTGCTGTAGCAGCACATTGTGACCATTACCGGATTGAATCTCGGCAGGTGGGCGGGGGATGGGTAAACCGCCACTGACTTCAGGACACAGGCTGACATACTGATCAGGGATTAGATGTTCTAATAGTTCTATGAGCAGGCAATCCTGTCCATCGTAACGGGCTTTATGACCGAGCAAACAGGCACTAATCAGGTAGCGTTTGCTCGTCATAGCTTAACTCAGCTTTTTAAACTTCTGTACACAGAAGATTAGGGCAAATAGTATCGACATGGTCAGCACAATAGTCAGGCCGGTCGACGTATTGAGGCCTGCACTCGACCATAAGCCCACAGTAATCCCAATCTGTGCAATCACGAAGGCCCAAGTCACCATTTGTTTTGGTGAGTTTGCCAGCAGGCGGGCAGTCAAAGCTGGAATGACCAGCAGTGCGCCCATCAACAGTGAACCCACTGCGCGAAGTGCCAATACCGTAAACAGCGCCAGTAACAACATAAAGATCAAGCGTTGCAACTTGGCATTCACGCCTTCACTGATCGCCATGTCAGGATCAATGGCAATCTGAATCTGTGCCTGCCAGCTTTTATACAGCACAGCCAGTGCAATAATAATCACCACAGCAAAAGTGGGTAAGTCATTCCAGGAAATTGTCAGTAGATCACCAAACAGATAGCTGAGCAGTTCCGGTCTTAAGCTCGGTAAATGTTGAATGAACAATAAACCTGAGCAGAGCAGGGTGGCGGAGCAGAGTGCAAGTAAAGCGTCATTTGGCAGGCGAGGATCGTACAGCACCCATAAAATACCAACTAGCAATAGTGCAATAAAGGTCACACCCATCCATAGCGGAAGACTCATGGCACCAGCAATGGCAACACCGAGTAAAGTGCCATGCGCCATAGTATCCGCGAAGAAGGACATGCGACGCCAAAGCATCAAACAGCCCAGCGGAGCAGTCAGAAACACTAATAGTGTTCCCATAATCCATGCAGGTAAAAGGAGTTGTAACCAGTCCATCATGGCTTAAGTTTCCGGCTCGGGGTGAATATGCGGTCGTGCATCATGCTGACAAGGTGTTGCGGAGTCACCATGGGCACAGTGATCATGATGATGCTGGTAGAACACGCGGTTGGTGCCAAAAATGGCCTGATATTCTGGATGCTGCTGCACGTTTTCCGGTAGCCCGCTACAACAAATATGTTTATTCAGACACACTACACGATGCGTGCCTTGCATCACCCATTGCAGGTCATGCGATACCATTAAAATGGCACAGCCATATTTTTCTGGCAGACTGCGCACATATTCATACAGTTCAGCTTCGGACTGAATGTCTAGACCCTGCATCGGTTCATCTAGGACCAGAATGTCTGGTTGGCGTAATAAGGCACGAGCTAATAATACACGCTGACGTTCACCGCCAGAAAGCTGTTGTACTTTGGAATTTTCTAACTTGGCAATGCCAGTATCGCGGATGATTTCAGCTTTAATAGCTGACGGGCATTTTTCTAATGCCAGTAGATCTTTCACGCGGAGTGGTAGACTATGTGAAGGATTGAATTTTTGTGGCACATAAGAGAATTTCAGCTTACGCGCCGTTTTGATCTCACCTGATTTTGGCTTTACGATCCCGAGCATAACTTTTATTAAGGTCGACTTACCGGCACCGTTGGGACCAATCAGCGTGACAATCTCTTTCTCCTGCAAAGAGAAATCAATCGCTTTTAAAATATCCCGCTCATCGATATTGACCCAAATTTTGGAAAGTTGAATCAGCGGTGCGGGAGTTAGGCTTTGTTGCGACACTGCTGACAGATTCCTGAAATCTCAATAATACTGTGATGGGCAATAAAATCATCTGATGCAGCCAGCGCAGCCAGCTGATCCAGTAAACCTTGTGCCGATGCTTCTTTGACTGCCTTACATTCAGTACAAATCAGGAAAGCTGCTTGATGGCCTTCACGTGGATGACAACATGGAATATAGGCATTAATAGAAGTCAGACGGTGAATAAAGCCTTTTTCTAATAAAAAGTCGAGGGTGCGGTATACGGTCGGTGGTGCCGCTGGACGATCACTATTATTTTTAATCTTGGCCAGCAGGTCATAGGCACCCATTGGACCTGAGGCATTTAAAATCAGTTCGAGCACTTCCTTACGTAAGGGAGTAAGTCGCGCACCCGTTGCTACACAAAGGCTTTCCGCTTCAGCCAGACGTTGCTCCACGTTTGGATGATCGTGTACGCCGTGCAATGCGTTGTGGTGTTCGTGCGAACAGGAACCCATAGTTCACCTCAAGTGCGAAACTGAAATTAAAAGAATTTTAAATCTTACCATGAAGCGTTATCAGTTTCGATTGGGCATAGGTATTTTTACGAATTTGTTATATTATAACACTTAAGTTTTTACCGCGATTTTCTCCCATGTCCCGTTTCTTTGCGTTCTGTGCCTTGGCTTTATTTAGTACCCTCAGTTGGTCACAAAGTCTGGTGGTGTCTACGCATCCGATTTATCTGATTGCCAAAAAAATTACCCAAGGCGTAGAACAGCCCACCTTATTATTGGCTAATCAGACCGGACATGATGTCAGCTTAACTCCAGCACACCGTAAAACGATTCAGGATGCTGGGCTGGTAATCTGGTTGGGACAGGCGCATGAAGCACCTTTAGCAAAAGTACTCGAAGAAAGTAATAAAAGTATCGCTATTCTGGATTCCAACATTATTAACCCATTGCCAATGCGTAATCCGCGTGGTGAAGCCTTAAAGAATACGGTTGATACACATGTCTGGCTTGATCCAAATAATGCAGTGCGCATTGGTTTCTTTATTGCTGCGCTACGTTCACAGCAAATGCCACAGTACCGTGAAACTTACTGGAAAAATGCACGTGCTTTTGCACAGAACATGCTGATTACGGCACAACGTTATAATTCAACTTCCAAACCACGTCCGTACTGGTCTTATCATGATGCTTATCAATATCTGGAGCGTCCGCTGAATTTGAAGTTCATGGGAGCAATGACCGATGACCCGCATGTGTCACCAACCGTTGCTCAGATCAAGTTCCTGCAGGACACTCGAGCACAGACCAAAATGTGTTTACTGGCTGAAGGTCATGCCAATGCCAATCAGTACCGAAAACTGAACCCGGTAGTTTTCCAGCATGTAGACGAAAGCATGAGTGGGGCAGGGGACTTTATACAAGGTTGGCAACAATTAGCTGATCAAACCAGCAAATGTGTGCTAAATTCACGATAATGATTAAAAAGTGATCGAGTTTTGCCTAGTTTAAAAACGATTGAAGCATCGAATTTTTCAAAGCTAAGCTCGGGAAAAGATTGCATGTTAAGGGGTGTAACTCTATAATGCCTGCGATTAAAAATAATCATCAGCTAAACTTGTCAAGCATGATTGCTGTGAGTGAATAAATAATGAGCCGAACTAGTCGCTTGATTGACCGACGATTAGCGAAAGCTTTAGTCATCTTGCAAGCAGTAATGATACCCGTTTCAGCGTTGTTAGGTTGGGTTCTGAAGGACACAACCGCAGCCTTGAGTGCAGCCTTGGGTGCATTCGTATGTTGGCTGGCGACCTGCTACTTTAGCTGGCAGTCGTTTCGTGCTGCGGGCGCGCGAGCTTCCAAACAAGTTCTATCGAACATGTATAGGGGCATGCTCGGTAAGTTTGCAATTGTGATTGTTGGATTCATTTTGATTTTAAGCAATGTCAAGCCGTTATCCCCGGTTGCATTGTTTTGTGGTTTTATACTCGTTCAAGCCATGTCGTGGGTCGCTCCGTTTTGGGTGTCACGTCTACAAAGACGAGTTTAAGCGCAGCAAAAATTGAAAAGTTTTTTCAGAAATAAGCGAGATATCAAGCAGCACGCGATATTCGCAAGTTTCATTAGTTTTTGACATTGACCAGGTGTGATTTATGGCTGCTGAAGAACATGCCCTTACTTCGACCGAGTACATCAAGCACCACTTGACCAACATGACCTATGGCAAAATGCCGGACGGTACATGGAAATTGGCCGAGAATGGTGCTGAAGCTCAACAGATGGGGTTCACTGCTATTCACTTGGATTCAATGGGTTGGTCAATCGGCCTTGGTGTTATTTTCTGTTTGTTATTCTGGCTCGTAGCGAAAGCTGCAAACTCTGGTGTTCCTACCAAGTTCCAGTCTGCAATCGAAATGATCATCGAGTTTGTTGACTCAAGTGTACGCGATACTTTCCACGGAAAATCGCGTTTGATCGCTCCACTAGCGCTAACCATCTTCGTGTGGATTTTCCTCATGAACGCGATGGACTTAATCCCTGTTGACTGGATTCCTTATGTCGCTCAACACGTGATTGGTAGTGCATTTGGTATTGATCCGCACCACGTTTACTTCAAGATCGTTCCATCTACTGACCCTAACATTACCCTTGGTATGTCATTGTCTGTATTTGCGCTTATCTTGTTCTACAGTATTCGTGAGAAAGGCATTGGCGGTTTCGTTGGTGAGCTTGCACTTAACCCATTTAACCCAAGTAACCCAGTTGCAAAAGCGTTACTCATTCCAGTGAACTTAATTCTTGAATTGGTAACCTTCCTTGCACGTCCAGTTTCATTGGCTCTACGACTGTTCGGTAACATGTATGCGGGTGAGTTAATCTTCATTCTTATCGCGTTATTACCGTTCTGGATCCAGTGGGCGTTATCTGTGCCTTGGGCGATCTTCCACATTCTTGTTATTACGCTACAAGCATTCATTTTCATGATGCTGACTATCGTATACTTGAGCATGGCAAGCGAAAAGCATTAATGGTATTGCCTAACTGTCACGGGATGGTTGGGCACAATTTTTTAACTTAATTTGGTATAAACCTAACCTCTGAGGAATTATCATGGAACTCACTTTAGGTCTAGTTGCAATTGCATCTGCTATCTTGATCGCTTTCGGTGCTTTAGGTACTGCGATTGGTTTTGGTCTTCTAGGCGGCCGTTTCCTTGAAGCTGTAGCTCGTCAACCAGAATTGGCTCCACAACTTCAAACTCGTATGTTCTTAATCGCGGGTCTTCTTGATGCTGTGCCTATGATCGGTGTTGGTATTGGCTTGTTCTTCATCTTCGCTAATCCATTTGTAGGTTAATCAGCTTAATTCCGAAATTCACTATTTGAGGAATTTGCAATGAATATCAACCTCACATTGTTTGGCCAAGCGATTGCGTTTGCGATTTTTGTCGCATTCTGCATGAAGTTTGTATGGCCACCACTAATCAATGCGATTAGTGAACGTCAGCGTAAAATCGCTGATGGCTTAAATGCTGCTGAAAAAGCGAAGGCTGACCTTGCAGATGCGCAAGCACAAGTGAAAGCTGAACTAGACGCGGCAAAAGCACAAGCGGCTCAATTGATCGAACAAGCGAACCGTCGTGCAGCGCAATTGGTAGAAGAAGCTCGTACTCAAGCATCAGCTGAAGGTGAGCGTATTCGTCAACAGGCTAAAGAAGCTGTTGATACTGAAATCAATTCTGCTCGCGAAGAATTACGTCAACAAGTGGCTGCTCTTGCAGTTGCTGGCGCTGAGAAAATTCTTAGCCAGCAAGTTGACGCAGAAGCTCACAATGCCATGCTGACTCAGCTGGCTGCTAAACTTTAAGAGAGGCGGATTATGGCTGAACTCTTGACGTTAGCACGCCCTTACGCAAAAGCAGCATTTGCTTACGCTTCTGAGCAAGGTACAGCTGACTCTTGGTCAACTGCACTTGAATTGCTCAGTGCTGCGGTGCAAGACGAAGCATTTTCAGCTTATCTAAATCGCCCTGAGTTGACACCTGCTGAGCAGGTGGCACTTTTTGCTAAAGTTTTAGGCGAAGACCAAACGCCTGCAGTGTCAAACTTTTTGACTATGCTTGCTGAAAACGCACGTTTGGCTTTGCTTCCTGAAATTGCTGCAGAATATGAACAGCTCAAATCACAGAATAACAATACTGTGGATGTTGTGATTGAATCAGCATTCCCATTAACTTCTGTACAGGAACAACTTCTTACTCACGCATTAGAGAAAAAATTCGAAGCGGCGGTAAATGTTTCTGTAGAAGTTAACCCGGCGTTGATCGCGGGTGTGGTTATTCGTGCAGGCGACCAAGTGATAGATGATTCTGCGCTTAATAAGCTTGAAAAAATGCGTACTCGTCTTCTTGCCTAAGAAATAAGAAGACTGAACTTTAAAAAGATTGAGGTATAGCGCAATGCAACAACTGAATCCATCCGAGATCAGTGCGCTCATTAAACAGCGTATCGGCGATCTGGACACCAGCGCGACCGCTAAAAACGAAGGTACCATTGTTATGGTATCCGACGGTATTGTGCGTATTCACGGCCTTGCTGATGCAATGTACGGTGAAATGATCGAATTCGACGGCGGCTTATACGGTATGGCACTGAACCTAGAACAGGATTCAGTGGGCGTCGTTGTTTTAGGTAACTACTTAAGCCTTCAAGAAGGTCAAAAAGCGCGTTGCACAGGTCGTGTATTAGAAGTTCCGGTTGGTCCAGAACTTTTAGGCCGTGTAGTAGATGCTCTTGGTAACCCGATTGATGGTAAAGGCCCTATTGATGCAAAACTTACTGATGCTGTTGAAAAAGTAGCACCAGGCGTAATTTGGCGTCAATCAGTGGATCAACCTGTACAAACTGGTTATAAATCAGTAGATACAATGATCCCAGTAGGCCGTGGTCAGCGTGAGTTGATCATTGGTGACCGTCAGACTGGTAAAACAGCTATGGCGATCGATGCGATCATCGCTCAGAAAAACTCTGGCATTAAATGTATCTATGTTGCAGTTGGTCAAAAACAATCAACTATCGCAAACGTTGTACGTAAGCTAGAAGAAACTGGCGCTATGGCGTATACAACTGTTGTAGCAGCAGCTGCAGCCGATCCAGCAGCAATGCTGTTCTTGGCTCCATACTCTGGCTGTACAATGGGCGAATACTTCCGTGACCGCGGTGAAGATGCTCTGATCATCTATGATGACTTGTCTAAACAAGCTGTAGCATATCGTCAAATTTCATTGCTTCTTCGTCGTCCACCAGGTCGTGAAGCTTACCCAGGTGACGTGTTCTATCTACATTCACGTCTACTTGAACGTGCTTCTCGTGTATCTGCTGACTACGTTGAGAAATTCACTAACGGTGAAGTTAAAGGCCAAACTGGTTCATTAACTGCATTGCCGATTATTGAAACTCAAGCAGGTGACGTATCTGCATTCGTACCAACAAACGTAATTTCTATTACTGATGGTCAGATCTTCCTTGAAACATCATTGTTTAACGCAGGTATTCGTCCTGCTGTGAACGCGGGTATCTCTGTATCTCGTGTTGGTGGTTCTGCGCAGACTAAAGTCATCAAGAAATTGTCTGGTGGTATCCGTACTGCACTTGCACAGTACCGTGAATTGGCAGCGTTTGCTCAGTTCGCTTCTGACCTTGACGAAGCAACTCGTAAACAGCTTGAACACGGTCAACGCGTAACTGAGCTTATGAAGCAAAAACAATATGCTCCATACTCAATCGCTGACCAAGCTGTATCAGTTTATGCATCTAACGAAGGCTACATGGCTGACGTAGAAGTTAAGAAAATCGTTGCATTTGATGCTGCGTTAATTGCTTACTTCCGTTCAGAACACGCTGCGTTAATGCAAAAAATTGACGAGACTGGTGCTTGGGATAAAGATATCGAAGCTGAATTCAAAGCTGGTATTGAAAAGTTCAAAGCGACTCAAACTTACTAATTTAGCAACTTGCTAGATTGGTGTTGGTTTGGTTCACGGAATCAACCTTCGAGGGCTCGTAAGGGCCTTCGAATACTAGGTTAAGCGTATGGCAAATTTAAAAGAAATTCGCGCCAAAGTAGCTAGTATCAAAAGCACGCAGAAAATTACTCGCGCGATGCAGATGGTAGCAGCTTCTAAGATGCGTCGTGCGCAAGAGCGCATGGCTCAAGGCCGTCCGTATGCCGAAAATATGCACCGTGTAATTGCTCATTTGGTACAAGCGAATCCTGAATATAAACACCGTTATATGGTTGAACGCCCTGTGAAGCGCGTTGGCTATATCATTGTGTCTTCAGATCGTGGCCTTGCTGGTGGTTTGAACATTAACCTGTTCAAGAAAGTGGTAAAACACGTTCAACAGCAACAAGAGCAGTCAATTGAAGTTCAATTTGCTTTGATTGGTCAAAAAGCGGTTTCGTTTTTTAAAAACTACGGCGGTAAAGTGCTTGGTGCGACCACTCAAGTGGGCGACACTCCAAGTCTTGAACAGTTATCTGGTTCTGTACAGGTGATGTTAGACGCGTTTGATAAAGGCGAGTTAGATCGTATTTATCTAGTGTCTAATGGCTTTGTTAACGCCATGACTCAAAACCAAAAGATCGAACAGCTTGTTCCTTTAGCAGCTGCTGAAGAAGACAAGACGCTTAACCGTCAATACGGTTGGGACTACATCTACGAGCCTGAAGCTGAAGAGCTTTTAAATGGCTTGTTGGTTCGTTACATCGAGTCTGTGGTGTATCAAGGCGTGATCGAAAACATCGCGTGCGAGCAGTCTGCTCGTATGGTTGCAATGAAAGCTGCAACTGATAACGCGGGTGAGTTGATCAAGAACCTACAACTTATTTATAACAAGCTGCGTCAAGCCGCGATTACTCAGGAAATTTCTGAGATCGTTGGTGGTGCCGCTGCCGTTTAACATATATTAGTTTGAATTGAGGAGACAGCAATGAGTAGCGGTCGTATCATTCAGATCATCGGCGCGGTTATCGACGTCGAGTTTGAACGTAACAGCGTTCCTAAGATCTATGACGCTCTCCAAGTTGACGGTACTGAAACTACATTAGAAGTTCAGCAACAACTTGGTGATGGCGTAGTTCGTACTATTGCAATGGGTTCTACTGAAGGCCTTAAGCGTGGTTTGAACGTAACTAACACTAACGCGCCGATCTCTGTACCAGTTGGTACAGCGACTCTTGGCCGTATCATGGACGTTCTTGGTCGCCCTATCGACGAAGCTGGTCCTGTTGCGACTGAAGCGCGTTTACCTATTCACCGTCAAGCGCCTTCTTATGCAGAACAAGCGGCTTCTACTGACCTTCTAGAAACTGGTATTAAAGTCATCGACTTACTTTGCCCGTTCGCGAAAGGTGGTAAAGTTGGTCTGTTCGGTGGTGCCGGTGTTGGTAAAACTGTAAACATGATGGAGTTGATCAACAACATCGCGAAAGCTCACTCAGGTTTATCTGTGTTTGCTGGTGTTGGTGAGCGTACTCGTGAAGGTAACGACTTCTATCACGAGATGAAAGACTCTAACGTTCTTGACAAAGTAGCAATGGTCTACGGTCAGATGAACGAGCCACCAGGTAACCGTTTACGCGTAGCGTTGACTGGTCTGACTATGGCTGAGTACTTCCGTGACGAGAAAGACGAAAACGGTAAAGGCCGTGACGTTTTATTGTTCGTAGACAACATCTACCGTTATACGCTAGCAGGTACTGAAGTATCAGCACTTTTGGGTCGTATGCCATCTGCTGTAGGTTACCAGCCTACGCTTGCAGAAGAGATGGGTGTTCTTCAAGAACGTATTACATCTACTAAGTCTGGTTCTATTACGTCAATCCAAGCGGTATACGTACCTGCCGATGACTTAACAGATCCATCGCCTGCAACTACGTTCGCTCACTTGGACGCAACTGTTGTATTGAGCCGTGACATCGCATCTTCTGGTATTTACCCAGCGATCGATCCACTTGACTCTACTTCACGTCAGTTAGATCCACTTGTAGTTGGCCAAGAACATTACGAAATCGCTCGTGCAGTTCAAAACGTTCTTCAACGTTATAAAGAACTGAAAGACATTATCGCAATTCTTGGTATGGACGAATTGGCAGAAGAAGACAAACTTACTGTATACCGTGCACGTAAGATCCAACGTTTCTTCTCTCAACCGTTCCACGTAGCTGAAGTGTTTACTGGTGCTCCTGGTAAACTTGTACCGCTTAAAGAAACGATTCGTGGCTTTAAAGGTCTTTTAGCTGGTGAATACGATCACATCCCAGAACAAGCGTTCTACATGGTTGGTGGTATTGACGAAGTGATTGCTAAAGCTGAGAAACTTTAATTAGTTCCCTAATTTAGGAGATTCTCATGGCGACTATGCAATGTGACGTTGTAAGTGTTCAAGAGTCTTTGTACTCAGGCACTGTAACTATGCTAATTGCTAAAGGTGCTGGCGGCGAGTTAGGTATTATGCCTGGTCACGCTCCGCTGGTAACTTTGCTCCAACCTGGCGCGATCCGCGTTATTTTGGAAAACGGTACAGAAGAATTAATCTATGTATCTGGTGGTGTTCTAGAAGTTCAACCGCATGTTGTTACGGTTCTTGCTGATACAGCAGTCCGTGCAGAAAACTTAGATGAAGCTGCAATTCTTGAAGCGCGTAAACATGCTGAACAATTGCTTGCGAATCAAAAGGGCGATTTGGACGCTGCTGCTGCTTTGGCTGCTCTTGCAGAAACTGCTGCTCAGCTGGAAACGATCCGCAAAATCAAAAACCGCGCTCAATAAGAGACGGTTTAAGATTGAAAAACCACCCGAAAGGGTGGTTTTTTTATGGCTTTAACTATTGTTGTTAGTGTAATATTTGTACAAATCAAGGAGTATTCAGCTCTAATATGACTGTTGAACTAGTTAAACACTCATCTAATGCGCTAAAGCGTTATATGTCTGATATGAGTATATCAGCAGCTGAACTCGCTCAAAAAACAGGTATATCACAAAATAAAATAGAAAAAGCATTAGATTCACAAGATAAAATATTTAAGCTATCCCAACTCCAAAAGATTGGAGAAAGACTTTTTGTTCCGACTATTTACCTTAGTTCTGATAGTTTTTTTTATGAAAGATCTCAACCAGAACTAACTGAATTTAGGAACAAAAAAAACTATATTAAAAATTCTTATAGAGATAGAGCATTAATTCAAGAATTTTGCTCTGTCAGACAAACTTATCTAGATATTTTGCAGAGTTTAGATGAAAAACCATTAAAGTTTGATTTGAAACTATGTGGAGATAATCCTGAACAAGATGCTGAAAATATTATTTCTTATTTTGGATTCTATGATTATAAAAAAACTTTAAAAAATAATGATGATTACTATAAATCATGGAGAGCTTTAGTAGAAGAAAAGTCAATTCTAGTTTTAGAGAAGCCAAAAGAGGATTTTGGTTCTGATGGTCTGTGTCTGTATTTTGAATACGTACCACTCATTGGTATATTAAGTAGTGGGCAGAGTTATTCCAGAAGACTATTCACACTAATACATGAGTTAGTTCATTTAGGGTTAGGGCAGAGCATTTTTGACGGTAAAATATTATCTTCAGAAACAAATAGAATTGAAAGATATTGTGATGCAGTAGCGGGTAATGTAGTTGCTCCTATTAAAATTATTGAAAAATACTACGATAATCTCAAAGGATTAGAAGACAATATCTTAATAATTAGAAATTTGACTAAAGCAAGTAAGGCCGCTATTGCTATACAGTTTAAGAATATAGGATATATTTCTCAAAGCGAATTATCTGAATATCTTCATGAGTTAGAACGTAGAAATGATGGTGAAAGAAAAGCAGGTCCTCCAAAACATTCTATAGTATTAAATTATTTTGGTTATAACTTTGTTGAAAAGGTTATGAGTGCTATGTGGAGTGAGGCTATACCATCATCTACGGCAAAACAGATCTTACGATACAATGATAAAAACAGTGTAGATTCTTTTAATAAGTTGCAATCTAAGGTGTTTTAAAAAATGAAAATGATTAGTTTAGATGCAAATGCTGTATTAGATTTATGCTATAGGTTCTATGGTACTCAAGTTTTTGAGGGCTTATGGGGGAATCTTCAGGCATGTGTAGCTGCTAATCAAATTAGATTTTTTATTACTCCATCAATTCATGAAGAAGTAACTTCCTACATAACATTACACGATTTAGATGCTTCTATTTTTGATAAGTTTATTACTGAATATAAAGTACACTTCCCTGATACAGATGAGTTTGGTTCATCTACGCTTGAACTTAAAGAAACTTTACTGGGGTTTCGAGCTGCAAGTAGGAGTCCTCATGTAATTCGTGATAATTACGGTGATTCGGATATTGTGAGTTTTGCTAAATCTTTGGGTAATAATGCAATAGTTCTAACTTCTGAAACTAGATCTAAAATATTAAATTGGCAAAATCCTGAGCATCAAAGGCATATAAAAGTACCGAATCTATGTGAATTATTTCAGGTTGAATGCATGAATTGGTTTAATTTATTTAATTATTTGGGTCATAGGTATTAATAGAAAAATCCTTATTCCCTACAATTTTTATCTTAAACTTCGTATTCACAATCTCATTAGATGAAGATTCTTAAATTAAAAAAGCCCATTCATTGAATGGGCTTTACTACAACTTAAAATTAATTAACTTTCTGAACTATCTTCTGAAGAACTTTCAGGAATCATCATGGCAGCCAGTTTCAGCATTTCCATTTGAACGTTACCCATTTGCTGTTCCAGCTTTTTAAAGTCCACTTTGCTGAAATCCATTTGTCCATTTAAGAATGGAGAAGCCAGTGCCTGCTGGTTAGCGGTCATGATATTACTACGCACCTGATCCACTTCCTGACTTTTTAGATTTAAGCTGCCTAAAGTTTTATTGAAGCCAGTAAGCTGTTGCTGTAATTGAGTGGTAGCCGCCTGAAGCTGAGCTGTATCTTTGCTATCTACCGCAGTTTCTAATTCAGTTTGAGTCTGTTTGAGCTGCTCGACATAGTCACTCGCTTTGAGCTGAAAATCTGCAACATCACGAACGATATAGAACATATTGCCACTTTTTAGGTTGGCAGAAGACGTACGTACTTCAGCAGTTTCTTGCTGTTCCACCTGTTCACTTTCTACTTCCTGTTGAACTGGCTTCTCGGTATGAGAAACAGGAGCTGAAACTTCATCGCATCCCAGTAAACTCAGCGCACCTGCAAATAAGGCAAAGGGTAATACACTATTTTGGAAAATTTGCTTCAATTTCATGGGGGTGCTCATAGACTACTGCTTACATGACCTAATATAGGGGCTGAATTTGTAGAAAATACGAAGATTTGCAAATGAATAACAAAAAAAGCCTTACTACCGTTATTCAAACATAAAAAAGAGCGCCGAAGCGCTCTTTTTTCACCGAGGAGGACAGGATTTAACCTGCGATAATTTTAACGATCTTATCGTTAACCACATTCATCAGAACATAGTCGCCATTTACTTTAATCCATTGCTGGTTGCGACCTGGTTTGCTCAGCTTTTTATATTTGCTGTGATCCACTTTATACACTTTGCTTTGGTATTGGTTTGGAACCTTTTGACCTACTTTCCAATCACGTGATGGATCAACTTTTTTATAAACCTGTTTATGCTGCGGTGCATGATGCTGTGGCGCTGGTGCTTTATGATGTTGTTGAGCATATGGTTTAGGCGGCTGATGGTCTTGCGGCGCAGCCATAGCAGATGTCGCAATGAATGCAGTTGAGATCGATAAAACAATTGCTTTTACTAGAGTTTTCATACTTCACCTTAACATGGCGGTTTGTTTGTGTATGAGCTCATCATAAGCCGGCAGATGTATTTGAAATTGAAGGAATTGTAGTTGAAATATTAAAATCAAGAAGAAATGTGGCAGAATGTTAAAGTGTGATTTTATCAATATAAGTTATTGTTTTTATTTTAAAAATATAAGCACCTCTACATATGAGAGATGCTTACATTACTGTTACAAATTATTTAGCTAATTCGGCATTAATTGCATCCACGATGCGCGGATCATCAGCGGTAATGTCTGGTGCAAAACGGGCAACTACTTCACCATTTTTATTGACCAGGAATTTTTCAAAGTTCCATAGCACTTCTGGTGGTTCATTTGGAGTTAGGCCATAATCGACCAGATCTTTCCACCATGGACCTTCGCCAGTACGTTCAGGAATTGCTTGGGTTAAAGCGGCATATAGCGGATGCTTAGCTTCACCAACCACCGGAATTTTGGCAAATAGCGGGAAATCTACCTGATAGTTCATAGAGCAGAATTCCTGAATTTCCTTCTCGCTGCCTGGTTCTTGCGCCAGAAAGTCATTGGACGGAAAGCCAAGAATTTCCAGACCTTCAGCTTTTTTCTCATTATACAGTTTTTGTAGACCTTCATATTGTGGAGTCAGGCCGCATTTAGACGCTACATTGACGATCAACAGCACTTTGCCCTGATACTGGTTTAATGTGAATTCTGCGCCCTGAATGGATACTACTGGAATGTCGTAGACTGAAGTACTCATATGAAGTCCTGTTTTTGATGTGTTTATCCTGTCAGATGTTGTAACGGGTATTCAGATTCAGTACAAGTAAAAACATGTAGAGTCGCTGGTTAAATTTGAATCTATGCATTAATTTTGCGTGAAAAATCAATTATGCTTGCGCTACACAAAAACGGCGTTGAATCAAACCTGCTCGGCTCAAACTTGCAGGCAATGTTGAACCCTATACTTTATGGACGAGCATATGACACAGCAACACAAGGCAGTGTGGTGGGCATTTTTACTGCCATTGGCAGCGGTACTGATTTGGTCATTGAACATGACGGTGAATCGCTATGTGGCTGACTATATTTCACCGGTAAGTATCAGTTTCTATCGCTGGATTCTGGCCTTGCTAATATTAACGCCGTTTGTTCTCCCACAAGTAATCCGTTCCTGGTCCAGTATTCGACCTTATCTAGGTAAGCTGGCTTTGCTCAGTGCCTTGGGGATGGTGTTGTATCAAGGTCTGGCTTATACCTCGGCGCATTATACTTCTGCGACCAATATGGGTCTGATTAATGCCTTCATTCCGGTGTTTACCATTATTGTTGGTATCTTCGTGCTGCATGTTCGTCCTGCTGTGACTGCGGTCATTGGCAGTATCTTGTCGATCTGTGGCCTGATGTATGTGATGGCACAAGGACAGTGGGGGAATTTACTAAACTTCGGTGATACCTATATCGGCGATGTACTGATGCTGATCGCAGTATTCTTCTATGCCTGCTATGGGATTTTTCTGAAGAAATGGCAGATACAGATCCCTTTGATCCAGAGCCTGTATATCCAGATTTGTTTTAGTATTTTGCTGCACATTCCCATGATTCTGTGGACAGGTCTGGATGCCATCAATATCAATAATGCGGGCAGTATTATTTATGCCGGGATTTTTCCATCGATAGCAGCACCATTTTTATGGATGATGGCGGTGCAGGTGCTTGGGCCGAATCGCAGTAGTATTTTTATGAACCTGATGCCTGTCTTTACCGCACTGATTGCTTATCTTTGGCTAGACGAGTCCTGGACGGTCTATCACACGATTGGTGGGCTGGTGATTCTGATTGGTATTTTCCTGGCGCAGTACACACCTAAGTTGAAGGCCTAAATTCGAAAGGCACTTTGTGGAGTGATTATTTGATTAAAAAGTAATCAAATAATCACCCTAATTTAATTGAGATAGACGGTAAATCTGTAAATTTTAAATGTAAAAATGAATAGATGAAATTACGCTTCAGTTTAAAACTGGAACAAAAATAGCGGGATATTTTGAATTTTGGTCAAATATTCTAAATTATTAATAGCTAAAATATATTAATGATAATTTTTATTGTATTTGTTGTCGGACATAATTTCTCACATAATACCCGCATCAAGAATGATACTTCAGAAAATTTTCCTGATTTATCAATCTTCCAGAGATTTCGAGACCCTCTGGATGTGTTCTGCACATCCTTTTTTATGCTCAGCCATCCCTATATGGCTGAGCTTTTTTTTGTCTCAAAACTTTAGTCGGACTTGAAAAAAATCAAAAAAAGGATCCGTGCTTAAGCGCGGATCACTTCACCAGTTACGGCATCAATAATTTTGCTAGGTTCCTGACTCAGTCCTAAATCACCATTTAAGTAGTTCAGGCTTTCAGAGTCTTGGAAGTACTGCTTGGCATCTTGAAGTGAACGTGCCGGATTTAGGCCTGCCGGATTGGCACTGGTCGACACGATATAGCCACCAAAGGCCTGACATAAAGCCACGCATAAAGGATGGGTGGTGACACGTACCGCAACTTTGGGGTGATTGCCTTTAATCCAGGCTGGAATATCTTCACTGGCAGGTAATAACCAGGTAGTCGCACGTTCGGACACACTACGATTGGTCCATGAAGCAACCACACGCTCACGAATTTCTGGTGTTAGTGCTTTCAGTAAATGTTCGACCTGAGAAATATGTCCAGCAAGAAGAATCACGCCTTTTTCAATTGGACGCTGTTTCAGTTGCAGAATTTGGTGAAATGCCTGTTCGTTGTGTGGGTCACAGCCCAAACCCCAGACAGCCTCTGTAGGGTATGCCAAGACTTGGCCTTGTTTCAGGCATGCAGCTGCTTCGGCAACAGAGGTGGTGATCATGTATATACCTTTAAAAAACGACAAAGGGCTATTGTGAACCTTATTTGCCTGCACGACAACGCAGAAATATACCGGCTTGTTGTGTGCTGAAACCAAGTAGTTCCAATTCCATGAGTTGGGCTGTGATGGTAGAAACATCCTGGCTGAGTTGAATGCTGATCTGATCCAGATCCTGTCCGATCCAGTCAAGCTGATTGTAAAGTGGAATCAAGTGCTGTGGGATCTGAATAGACTCAGGTTCGGTGCTTTCCGATTTAGTTTGCTGTTCAGTTGCCTGCCATTGGGTAGGCAAGGCCAGATCTTCAATCACCTGTTGTGGATGGTCAATCAGAATTGCACCTTCACGGATGAGTTGATGACAGCCTTTATGATTTTCACTATAGATATGTCCGGGAATGGCAAACACGGTCTTGCCTTGTTCAGCGGCCAGCTTAGCAGTAATCAATGAACCACTTTTTAGTGTGGCTTCTGCAACTATCACACCCAGACTCAACCCACTGACAATACGGTTACGCCGTGGAAAATGATGTTGCAAGGGCGGAGTGCCGGGCAGGAATTCGGTAATTACCGTACCGCCTTGGGCAATGATCTGTTCCCGTAATAGCTGATTTGTGGCTGGATAGGTTTGATCCAGTCCGGTTCCCATCACCGCAATCGTCCGATGATGCTGAAGTGCTGCTCGATGTGCAGCTTCATCAATGCCTTGAGCCAGTCCACTATTGATATAAAAACCTTGTTCACTTAAGTAGTAAGCAAAATCGTATGCCATCTGCCGGCCATGGGTACTGGGTTTTCGGCTACCCACTATGGCTACTTGTGCCTGCAATAAGCTGTCGGCCTTACCCTGACCGAATATAATCGGCGGCTTATCTGCGTAGTGACTGAGCTGCTGCGGATAATCCGGCTCATCATGTAGCAAAATAAAATCGCAAGTTTTTTGGATCTGTTCCAGACAATGCTGAAACTCGCGCTGCGAATCTTTAGAATTAAAATCCTGAAGTCGCTGGATATGATTTTTATGAATGCCGAGTTTGAGCCAAGTACCGGCCTGATCTGGCTGAACAGCATCAGCAAGATTTTCATAATATTGCGATAAACGATAAAAACTGGTGAGGGAATGCTGGACCACATACCATAAGCGAATATTGTCCAGTTGAGTCGTTGATAACGAATTCAACATATTGAGACCTATTTTGTGTCTTCTTATTTTTATAATGAATGTAGAGGTTGAGATGATGCTGAATTACAGCATCATCTCAGAGTTCTTGCTAATTACTCATCCAGCAGCGGTGGTTGAATGGTTGCACCGACCTTGATTGGCAATTCGCTGTCTAGCACGTAGGCATAGCTAAGCTGATCAAAAGTCTTGAAGACCATGATATTACCAATGCGCTCACCCGGAAGCTGTACGCGCTCTTTGGTTTTCGGATCAGTCACCACTTCGCCTTTCTGGTTTACGCTATATACATGACCAGACTGAACGCCGTTTGCTGTACCACGGTCAATCGTGACTACGCTATGACGTGCAGCAGTACCAATCGAACCCAGTACACGTACGATCTGACCACCTGAAGTGCTATTTTCAGCATTTACTGGGTAGAACAGGGTAGGTAGCATCGGGTCGTATTCTGGTAGGACACGGTCACCGCGACGAACTTCAGCATTGTAGCTATCTGTCAGTTCTAGTGTAGTCACATCGCCTTCACCACGTACTGCAATACCAGATGCCACTTGTTGTAGCTCTAGCGCAGCAGTATATTTCTTGCCATTAGCATCGGTAAATACATAAGGTTCAGCTTCACGATATACCGCATAGCGTTGACCGACTTCCAGGCCATTGCCGCGTGCATAGACCTTCTGGCCTTTACCTGCCAATACGCGTTGATCCGCTGTACCCAGGATATATGGTGTGCCTTCAACAGAATCTGGTGCCACAACGGTGTAGCGTTCTAGCCATTGCTGGATGTGCGCCAGTGGAATAACCGGAATGGTATTGTTGAGTGATTCCACCCGTACCTGCGGCTGTAACTTATTCATACCGAGGTAGCGGTTGATGATACCGGTACAGCCATCGCCTTCATCTTTACCGATGATTGGACGGCCTTGGTAATCACACATCAACAAACGGTCACCCGGGAAAATCCAGTGTGGATTTTTCACATGTTTATTGCCTGCCCAGATTTCTGGCCAGCGCACCGGATTCTTAAGGAAACGTTTGGAAATATCCCATAATGTGTCACCTTTTTTCACCACATAGACATTTGGTGCTGATGCTTTCAAGCTTGGTGGATTTACATTGCGAGCTGGCGCTGCATGTGTAGTTGAAATTGTCCCCATACCAACACCTACACAAACTGCAAGTGCGAGCATCTGATTTTTAATCCCCAAGGCACTAAAAGATGGCATGCCCTTCAAAACCTTTTTCATTATCATAATTCCTAAAATTATGTATGTAAGTTGCGTTATAATAACGATCTTACACACAATTTTTTAATGAAGCATTCCTTCATTTGGTTTTTTGATCAATGGCATAATTGAGGACGCAGTATGGCCTTATTACCTATTTTAAGTTTCCCGGATCCCCGTCTTCGTACCATTGCACAACCAGTCGAAGAAGTTACTGATGAAATTCGTCAGCTCGCTGCAGATATGTTTGAAACCATGTATGAAGCGCCAGGCATTGGTTTAGCCGCGACACAAGTCGATCGTCATATTCAGCTGATTGTCATGGACTTGTCTGAAGATAAAGATCAACCCATGGTGTTCATTAACCCCAAAATTACACCATTGACTGAAGAAACACAGCCATACGAAGAAGGCTGTCTATCAGTACCTCAAATATACGATAAAGTTGAGCGTCCGTCACGTGTAAAAATTCAAGCAATTAATCTTGAAGGTCAAGCATTTGAGATTGAGGCCGATGGCCTATTGGCTGTATGTATCCAACATGAAATGGACCACTTAAATGGTAAACTTTTTGTGGATTATTTATCACCTTTGAAACGCCAGCGTGCCCGTGAAAAAATTGAAAAGGCAGCACGTCAGCGTGATAAAGCCAAAGTTGCAGTAAAACGTTAAGTATTTCGTCGTATTGATGCCTTGATCATTGCCCAGTTTTTACTGGGCTTTGTTATACTTGCAGTGACAAATTTTTATTTGCCTTTCTCCTATGTTGATACGTGGTGGGTTGCTACTTTCCTTAGTAGCCGTATTTTTACAGATCGCTGTATTCTTACAGCCTTTGCTGCCGAAGCAATATCAGGTTGCTCCGGTCTGTGAAACGATTACGCGTGCACTATTACAATCCTCTCATGTTCATTCTGAACATCATGCTTCCAGTCATGTCGTTGATCAGCACCTCGTATCCTCAGGTCAGATGGATCATGAACACGATGCCAGTCATCAATGTCAGTACTGTACTGTCTATGGCAACTTGGTCCTACCGCCTGAACTGGATGTCAAAGAAGTGCTGGATCGAATTCAGGTTCGGCTGATTGCCTTTAAACGCGCATTCAGTCATGTCTGGTTTGTCCTGCAACAACTGTTTCTGCTGCCGCAGGGAAGGGCGCCTCCACTGTTTGCATAAATCCACGTTGTTTTTGCTTGGGTCTTCATGGACTTAGGTCGTGTTCAATTTATGTATTCAGTGAGATAGAAAATGGCTCAGCCTCAATTTTTTCTACAGCCACTTGCGGCTGCGGTTTGTATTGCCTGTTATTCCCCAATGGTTATGGCAAATGGTCATATGTCTGTGCAGACTATGGCACCGATTGTGGTGACTTCAACTGCCGGTAATGAGGCCAATGGTCTGATTGTGCGTGCCGATCCAAAACAGCCGATCCAGCCAGTACCAGCCACGGATGGTGCGGATTATCTGCAAAGTATTGTTGGTTTTAGTGCGGTGAATAGTGGCGCAGGTACCAATGGTGATGTCACTTTCCGTGGCATGTTTGGTTCACGCATTAAAATCCTGACCGATGGCACAGAAAACCTCGGTGCTTGTCCAAGCCGGATGGATTCTCCGACTTCTTATATTTCTCCAGAAAGCTATGACCGGATTTCGGTGATTAAAGGGCCTCAAACGGTTCAGTATGCCAATACGGGTTCAGCGGCAACCGTGATTTTTGAGCGTAGCCCGGAACAGTTTGATCAGGATAAAAAATACCGTGGTCAGGCCAGTGTGCTGATGGGATCGTTCGGTCGTCTGGATCAGAATGTTGAAGCAGCCGTAGGGGATGACAAGAAATATATCCGCCTGAATACCAACCGTTCTGTATCCAATAGTTATAAAGACGGTGATGGCAACACTGTACCATCTGATTGGGAGCGCTGGAATGCAGACTTGGCACTGGGCTGGACACCGGATGAAGATACCTGGGTCGAGTTGACGGGTGGTAAAGCGGATGGTGAAGCAGTTTATTCTGGACGTATGATGGATGGCTCCAAGTTTGCTCGTGAAAGCCTAGGTCTGCGTGTCGAAAAGAAAAATGTCACTGATGTGATTAAGAAAATTGAAGCTCAGGTGAACTACAACTTTAATGACCATGTCATGGATAACTATAGTCTGCGTGAATTCAAGCCTGGCGGCATGATGAATATGCCTATGGCAACCAATGTAGCACGCAAAACATTAAATGCACGTGTGGCTATGACCAATGAATGGGATAAGTTACAGCTGATTACCGGTGTCGATACCCAGAATAACGAGCACTCTAAACGGAATGGCAGTCCAATGATGCCTTATCAAAATCAACCACGGACTAAAGATATGGAATTTCAGTCTGTTGGTGGTTTTGGTGAATTGAGTTATCAAGTCAGTGACAACAATAAACTGGTGTCGGGCTTGCGTTTGGATCAGATTAAGGTTGACGCTGTACAGTCAAATCAGCAACGTAAAGAAACACTGCCAAGTGCGTTCTTCCGTTTTGAAAACCATCACCCAGAACATGATGATGGCAAAACTTATATCGGATTAGGGTATGTGGAACGTATGCCGGATTATTGGGAATTGTTCAGCCCAAAATCAGGTAATGGGCAGCCAAATACCTTTAAAAATATTGATACCGAAAAGACATTACAGCTTGATCTTGGTTATCAGCATGCACATGGAAAATTCAACTCCTGGGCATCCGCTTATGCAGGACTCATTCAGGATTACATCCTCACCACTTATTTACCAACAGGTGATATGGGAATGCTAGAAGCACATACCCGTAATGTGGATGCAACCATTGCCGGTGCAGAAGCCGGAATTAGCTACCAGTTTACCGAGACCATTCAGGCTGATGTCAGTGCCATGTATGCCTGGGGTAAAAACACCACCGATCATACGCCGTTGCCACAAATTGCACCTTTGGAAGCTCGGGTGAATCTACGTTATATTCAGGACAACTACACTCTAGGTGCTTACTGGCGTTTGGTAGATAGTCAAAACCGCATTAGCGAACGTGAAGGCAATATCGTGGGCTATGACAATAAGAAGAGTACAGGTTTTGGCACCTTGTCTTTAAATGGGACTTATCATGTGAATGAAGGTGTAGATCTTTCAGTCGGTGTCGATAATGTCTTTGACCGTACCTATACTGAACACTTAAATAAAATGGGCAGCTCCGGTTTTGGGTTTGCTGCAAATGAACAATTTAACAATATAGGGCGAAATTACTGGGCACGTGTCAGTATAAAGTTCTAATTCGATTAGATTAAATACAAAAGGCAGGGTGAAAACTCTGCTTTTTATATTTTTAAAATTATAAAAGTATTTAAATACAATAACTTAATCTAATTAGGCATTTTTAGAGAAAATAATGAACATTTTTCTTAAAATAAATTTAATATAAAAAACAGTAGTTTATAAATTTATTGGTTTATAAAATAAACACCCGAATTCAATCAATCTAAAAAGGTGTTGCAACCCCTCTAAAATGCTGTAGAATGCACATCCATCGGCGGTGATGAAGATTAAAACTTCTGATAAAACAGTAACTTAGCACAGAGTGGTTAAGTTGGGTTTTAGAAAGAAAGTTTAAAAATAATTTTCGTTACCAGTTGACTTTCTAGAGATAGAGAGTAATATAGCCGACCTAGCTTGCTACTGACGAAGTAGTGAGAAGATCATTAAGAGATTATGAAGAACAACTTGTGTGGATTTTTACTGGTTGATCGATCGAAATTATTTTCATTGATTGATGGTAGAAATTACTCGAAGTTTATTTGAGAAATATTTGTCAGAAAATTGATGAGCCAAGATTGGTACCCTTTAAAGGTACTACTGATTTTAAACTGAAGAGTTTGATCATGGCTCAGATTGAACGCTGGCGGCAGGCTTAACACATGCAAGTCGAGCGGGAATAGGTAGCTTGCTACTGATTTCTAGCGGCGGACGGGTGAGTAATGCTTAGGAATCTGCCTATTAGTGGGGGACAACGTTCCGAAAGGAACGCTAATACCGCATACGTCCTACGGGAGAAAGCAGGGGATCTTCGGACCTTGCGCTAATAGATGAGCCTAAGTCGGATTAGCTAGTTGGTGGGGTAAAGGCCTACCAAGGCGACGATCTGTAGCGGGTCTGAGAGGATGATCCGCCACACTGGGACTGAGACACGGCCCAGACTCCTACGGGAGGCAGCAGTGGGGAATATTGGACAATGGGGGGAACCCTGATCCAGCCATGCCGCGTGTGTGAAGAAGGCCTTTTGGTTGTAAAGCACTTTAAGCGAGGAGGAGGCTTACCTAGTTAATACCTAGGATAAGTGGACGTTACTCGCAGAATAAGCACCGGCTAACTCTGTGCCAGCAGCCGCGGTAATACAGAGGGTGCGAGCGTTAATCGGATTTACTGGGCGTAAAGCGTGCGTAGGCGGCTTTTTAAGTCGGATGTGAAATCCCTGAGCTTAACTTAGGAATTGCATTCGATACTGGAAAGCTAGAGTATGGGAGAGGATGGTAGAATTCCAGGTGTAGCGGTGAAATGCGTAGAGATCTGGAGGAATACCGATGGCGAAGGCAGCCATCTGGCCTAATACTGACGCTGAGGTACGAAAGCATGGGGAGCAAACAGGATTAGATACCCTGGTAGTCCATGCCGTAAACGATGTCTACTAGCCGTTGGGGCCTTTGAGGCTTTAGTGGCGCAGCTAACGCGATAAGTAGACCGCCTGGGGAGTACGGTCGCAAGACTAAAACTCAAATGAATTGACGGGGGCCCGCACAAGCGGTGGAGCATGTGGTTTAATTCGATGCAACGCGAAGAACCTTACCTGGCCTTGACATACTAAGAACTTTCCAGAGATGGATTGGTGCCTTCGGGAACTTAGATACAGGTGCTGCATGGCTGTCGTCAGCTCGTGTCGTGAGATGTTGGGTTAAGTCCCGCAACGAGTGCAACCCTTTTCCTTATTTGCCAGCGGGTAATGCCGGGAACTTTAAGGATACTGCCAGTGACAAACTGGAGGAAGGCGGGGACGACGTCAAGTCATCATGGCCCTTACGGCCAGGGCTACACACGTGCTACAATGGTCGGTACAAAGGGTTGCTACTGCGCGAGCAGATGCTAATCTCAAAAAGCCGATCGTAGTCCGGATCGCAGTCTGCAACTCGACTGCGTGAAGTCGGAATCGCTAGTAATCGCGGATCAGAATGCCGCGGTGAATACGTTCCCGGGCCTTGTACACACCGCCCGTCACACCATGGGAGTTTGTTGCACCAGAAGTAGGTAGTCTAACCGCAAGGAGGACGCTTACCACGGTGTGGCCGATGACTGGGGTGAAGTCGTAACAAGGTAGCCGTAGGGGAACCTGCGGCTGGATCACCTCCTTAACGAAAGATTGACGATTGGTAAGAATCCACAACAAGTTGTTCTTCATGACGATGTATCTGAGGGTCTGTAGCTCAGTTGGTTAGAGCACACGCTTGATAAGCGTGGGGTCACAAGTTCAAGTCTTGTCAGACCCACCAAATCTGACTAACAAAGCATGAAAATGCTGAAGCAAACAGAACGGAACGATACATTGACTTATTGATAAGCTGGGGACTTAGCTTAGTTGGTAGAGCGCCTGCTTTGCACGCAGGAGGTCAGGAGTTCGACTCTCCTAGTCTCCACCAAATTTCAAGATCATAAAACTTAAAGCACTGCTTTAAGGCTTTTACTTGAAATTTAAGCAAGAAGCTACGCTTCGCGCAGTATGTAATCATACAGTGATGAAGTTGTTTAGTTCCTAAGCGATCAGGTGATTAGATCCTAGAGATTAGCAAGTACAAGCGTTATGATACGCGCACTTGATAATCTCTGTGATTTATCACAGTTTCCTGACCTGACGAAGGCTGGAAAAATCATTAACAGAATATATTTGAGTTGAAATAATTTGTTCATACTCGTTGAAATCAAAATTAAGAACTTGTTCTTAATTGAGAGATTGATGAGTTACTAGCGAAATTAACTGAATCAAGCGTTTTGGTATATGA
Organism: Acinetobacter sp. LoGeW2-3; assembly: GCF_002688565.1. NCBI lineage: Bacteria > Pseudomonadati > Pseudomonadota > Gammaproteobacteria > Moraxellales > Moraxellaceae > Acinetobacter > Acinetobacter sp. LoGeW2-3. The sequence continues at coordinate 1,331,803 of NZ_CP024011.1, forward strand.
ATCTAATTGAAGCTGTACAGTGATTAAGTTCACGAACTCTACAAACTGTGGCGATTAAGTTCGCAACGCGAAGTACTACTTGTAGGTACGAGCGACTGTTTGGGGTTGTATAGTCAAGTAATTAAGTGCATGTGGTGGATGCCTTGGCAGTCAGAGGCGAAGAAAGACGTGATAGCCTGCGAAAAGCTCCGGGGAGGCGGCAAATATCCTGTGATCCGGAGATTTCTGAATGGGGAAACCCACTTACCATAAGGTAGGTATCATTAACTGAATACATAGGTTAATGAGGCGAACGAGGGGAAGTGAAACATCTCAGTACCCTTAGGAAAAGAAATCAATTGAGATTCCCTCAGTAGCGGCGAGCGAACGGGGAACAGCCCATTAAGTCATATCAGTTTTAGTGGAACGCTCTGGGAAGTGCGACCATAGTGGGTGATAGTCCTGTACACGAAAGGGCTGATATGATGATGTCGAGTAGGGCGAGGCACGTGAAACCTTGTCTGAATATGGGGGGACCATCCTCCAAGGCTAAATACTCCTGACTGACCGATAGTGAACCAGTACCGTGAGGGAAAGGCGAAAAGAACCCCTGTGAGGGGAGTGAAATAGATCCTGAAACCGCATGCATACAAGCAGTGGGAGCCACGTCAAGTGGTGACTGCGTACCTTTTGTATAATGGGTCAGCGACTTATATTCAGTAGCGAGGTTAACCGTATAGGGGAGCCGTAGGGAAACCGAGTCTTAATAGGGCGTTTAGTTGCTGGGTATAGACCCGAAACCGGGTGATCTATCCATGAGCAGGTTGAAGGTTAGGTAACACTGACTGGAGGACCGAACCCACTGTCGTTGAAAAGCCAGGGGATGACTTGTGGATAGGGGTGAAAGGCTAATCAAACTCGGTGATAGCTGGTTCTCCCCGAAAGCTATTTAGGTAGCGCCTCGGACGAATACCATTGGGGGTAGAGCACTGTTTCGGCTAGGGGGTCATCCCGACTTACCAAACCGATGCAAACTCCGAATACCAATGAGTACTATCCGGGAGACAGACTGCGGGTGCTAACGTCCGTAGTCAAGAGGAAAACAATCCAGACCGCCAGCTAAGGCCCCTAAATTATAGTTAAGTGGGAAACGATGTGGGAAGGCATAGACAGCTAGGAGGTTGGCTTAGAAGCAGCCACCCTTTAAAGAAAGCGTAATAGCTCACTAGTCGAGTCGGCCTGCGCGGAAGATGTAACGGGGCTAAAACTATATGCCGAAGCTGCGGATTTGCAATTTATTGCAAGTGGTAGGGGAGCGTTCTGTAAGCCGATGAAGGTGGATTGAGAAGTCTGCTGGAGGTATCAGAAGTGCGAATGCTGACGTGAGTAACGACAAAACGGGTGAAAAACCCGTTCGCTGAAAGACCAAGGGTTCCAGTCCAACGTTAATCGGGGCTGGGTGAGTCGACCCCTAAGGCGAGGCCGAGAGGCGTAGTCGATGGGAAATTGGTTAATATTCCAATACTTCTGTTTAATGCGATGAGAGGACGGAGAAGGTTAAGTCAGCCTGGCGTTGGTTGTCCAGGTGGAAGACTGTAGGCATGCATCTTAGGCAAATCCGGGGTGCTCTATGCTGAGAGTTGATAGCAAGCTGTACTTGTACAGTGAAGTGGCTGATACCATACTTCCAGGAAAAGTCTCTAAGCTTCAGTTAAACAGGAATCGTACCCGAAACCGACACAGGTGGTCAGGTCGAGTAGACCAAAGCGCTTGAGAGAACTCTGCTGAAGGAACTAGGCAAAATGGTACCGTAACTTCGGGAGAAGGTACGCTGCCGGCGGTGATAGGACTTGCTCCTTGAGCTGTTGGCAGCCTCAGAAACCAGGCCCCTGCAACTGTTTATTAAAAACATAGCACTCTGCAAACACGAAAGTGGACGTATAGGGTGTGATGCCTGCCCGGTGCTGGAAGGTTAATTGATGTGGTTAGCGCAAGCGAAGCTATTGATCGAAGCCCCAGTAAACGGCGGCCGTAACTATAACGGTCCTAAGGTAGCGAAATTCCTTGTCGGGTAAGTTCCGACCTGCACGAATGGCATAATGATGGGGGCGCTGTCTCCAGCAGAGGCTCAGTGAAATCGAATTCGCCGTGAAGATGCGGTGTACCCGCGGCTAGACGGAAAGACCCCGTGAACCTTTACTGCAGCTTGACATTGAACTTTGATCTTACTTGTGTAGGATAGGTGGGAGGCTTTGAAGTGGCGACGCTAGTTGCCATGGAGCCGTCCTTGAAATACCACCCTGGTAATATTGAGGTTCTAACTCTGTCCCGTTATCCGGGACGAGGACCATGTCTGGTGGGTAGTTTGACTGGGGCGGTCTCCTCCTAAAGAGTAACGGAGGAGTACGAAGGTGCGCTCAGCGTGGTCGGAAATCACGCGTAGAGTATAAAGGCAAAAGCGCGCTTAACTGCGAGACCCACAAGTCGAGCAGGTACGAAAGTAGGTCTTAGTGATCCGGTGGTTCTGTATGGAAGGGCCATCGCTCAACGGATAAAAGGTACTCTGGGGATAACAGGCTGATACCGCCCAAGAGTTCATATCGACGGCGGTGTTTGGCACCTCGATGTCGGCTCATCTCATCCTGGGGCTGAAGCAGGTCCCAAGGGTATGGCTGTTCGCCATTTAAAGAGGTACGCGAGCTGGGTTTAGAACGTCGTGAGACAGTTCGGTCCCTATCTACCGTGGGCGCTGGAAATTTGAGAGGATCTGCTCCTAGTACGAGAGGACCAGAGTGGACGAACCTCTGGTGTACCGGTTGTGACGCCAGTCGCATCGCCGGGTAGCTATGTTCGGAAGGGATAACCGCTGAAAGCATCTAAGCGGGAAGCCTACCTCAAGATAAGATTTCCCTTGGACTTTATGTCCACTAAAGAGCCGTTGAAGACTACGACGTTGATAGGTTGGATGTGGAAGTGCAGTGATGCATGAAGCTGACCAATACTAATTGCTCGTGAGGCTTGACTATACAACACCCAAGCAGTTGTATACGAACTTCGAAAGAAGTGAGCATCAATTGATTTCATATTGATCTAACGATCAGACAAAAACTTGATTTAGTGAACGCTAAAGCGCAAACTACGACAACTCAGATACATCTGTTAATGAATTCTATTTGAAGAAAGCTAGGCAAACGAAGCGCAAGCAACGTAGTTAAGACCATAGCGAGTAAGCATACCAGTTGTGCTGGCGACCATAGCAAGAGTGAACCACCTGATCCCTTCCCGAACTCAGAAGTGAAACCTCTTAGCGCTGATGGTAGTGTGGGGTTTCCCATGTGAGAGTAAGTCATCGCCAGCTCATTATTCCAAAAGCCCTCTGCTAGCCAGGGGGCTTTTTTTATGCGTGGGATTTGGGAAAAATAATTATTTGATGGTTATTTAAACTGAATCATCACATAAAAGGCGAATTGAGAGGCGTATACTGAGCAGGTTCATGGAGCGGATATGTCCTCAAATTCATCTTCAAGCCATATCGAATATGGTTCATCTGCTTTTAAAGCTGTTTTATTCTCCTTATTTCTGGCGGGTTTTGCGATTTTCTCATCGCTGTATTGCGTTCAGCCCATGATGCCGATTCTGGCGGACTATTTTTATATCTCTCCGACACAAAGTAGTTTTCCACTTTCCTTCTCTACCATTGCCTTAGCTGTTGGCCTGATTTTTACAGGACTTATTTCAGACCGTTTTGGTCGTAAGCCGATTATGGTCTGGTCTTTATTCTCTGTATCAGTATTACTGTTACTCAGTGCTTTACTGCCGATCTGGTCGATATTTTTGGCAACACGGGTACTGATTGGTTTAACGGTCAGTGGTGTAGCAGCAGTGGCGATGACTTATATAGGAGAAGAAGTGGCAGAGCAGGATGTGGGCTTTGCCATGGGGTTGTATATTTCCGGCACTGCCATTGGTGGCATGAGTGGCCGTTTGATTGCAGGGGTATTGGTTGATTTTATTTCCTGGCAATCTGCAACTTTGATTATTGGTCTACTGAATCTATGTATTGCTACAACCTTTTATTTTCTATTGCCGAGGTCCAAGCATTTCAAAGCTTATCCAATTCAATTCAGCCGTTTTATCAGAGCATTTCAGCAGAACCTGAGTGATCCTAAATTAAGAATTCTGTTTTTACAGGGCTTTATCCTGATGGGGGGCTTTGTCTCGGTATTTAACTATCTGAGTTATCGTTTGATTCAAGCGCCATTTGAACTGTCTCATGTCTGGATTGGTCTGATTTCGATTACTTATCTAGCCGGGATTTATAGTTCTCCTCGAGCTGCAGCATGGAGCAGAAAGTTCGGGCGTTATAAGGTGCTTGCCGCCATGCTTGTGAGCATGCTTTTGGGCTTAGTCTTAATGCTCATTAATAGCTTGGCTTTTGTGTTTATCGGCTTGCTGATTTTTACCTTTTCCTTTTTTGCCGCCCATTCAACGGCCAGTAGCTGGGTATCGGTGCAGTCCTTACAGTATCGTGCGGTAGGTTCGTCCCTTTATTTGTTCTGTTATTACTTGGGTTCAAGCTTACTCGGAAGTTCGAGTGGGCTAGTCTGGGAAAATGCCGGATGGTTAGGATTAAGTGTATTTATCGCCATTATTTTAGGATTAGGTTTATGGATGGCACAGTATTTAAAACCTGCAACTGATCATTCAAAAATAGAATAAGTATATATTCCTGATAAAGGGCTTAAAGCTAATATTGTATAAATTATAATCAAGCAACCTGAGCTGAATTCATGCTAAAATACTCGGCTTTCATCTTTGATCACTTTTCTGATCTTCCATCTGCCAGCCGAGAATTGCTAGCCATGTCTACTGCTTATACCGCTCAGACTGCGCCTAAAGCGTTGTTTGATTACGACAAATATTGGGCGTCATGTTTTGAACCCGCGCCTTTTTTGCCGATGTCACGCGAGGAAATGGACCAACTCGGTTGGGACAGCTGTGACTTTATTTTTGTCTGCGGTGATGCCTATATTGACCATCCGTCATTTGTGACCGGGATCATTGGGCGTGTACTTGAAGCACAAGGTTTCCGTGTGGGGATTATTGCCCAGCCAGACTGGACCAATGTAGAAGCCTTCCGTGTACTCGGTAAGCCAAATATTGCCTGGGGTGTTTCTGCCGGTAATATGGACTCAATGATCAACCGTTATACGGCGGATCGTAAGATTCGTTCAGATGATGCTTATTCTCCAGATAACCAGCCGAATAAACGTCCAGACCGCGCAGCAACCGTCTATTGCCAACGTTGTCGTGAAGCTTTCCCGGATGTGCCGGTATTACTCGGTGGTATTGAAGGTTCATTACGTCGTATCGCACATTATGACTACTGGTCAGATAAAGTCCGTCGTTCGATCTTAATGGATTCTAAAGCGGACTTGTTGATGTATGGCAATGGCGAACGCTCGATCATTGAAATCATGCATCGCCTAGCCAAAGGTGAAAAGATTCATCAGATTACTGATGTCCGTGGTACTGCATTCATTATTAATAAACATAACCGTGCTGCGAAAGCTCAGTTTGTTGAAATTGCATCCAATGATGTGGATACCATTGGCCGTGTTGATCCGATCATCAATCCTTATGTAATGAGCGAAGATATTGATGGCTGTGAAATTGAAAAAGATAAAGGCAACAGCTTAAGCCAATACCAGAATTTCCAGAAAGAAGTCGTAGCCAATCCAATCGTGCGTGAAGGGGACAATTTAGATCCAGATACGCAAATTGTGCAGCTACAACCAACTTCTAAAGCCATTAAACATAAATTACCACCACGTGAATTAGCAGTGATCCGTTTACCTTCTTTTGAAGAAGTGGCAAATGATCCTGTGCTGTATGCGCATGCCAACCGTATTCTGCATCTGGAAACTAACCCAGGGAACGCACGTGCGCTGGTACAAAAACATGGTGAACGTGATGTCTGGATCAATCCACCACCGATTCCACTGACCACCGAAGAAATGGATTATGTGTTTGACCTGCCTTATGCACGTCTGCCACATCCATCTTATGGTAATGCACGCTTCCCGGCTTTTGACATGATTAAATTCTCGGTGAACATCATGCGTGGCTGTTTTGGTGGCTGTACTTTCTGTTCGATCACCGAGCATGAAGGTCGTATCATTCAGAACCGTTCTGAAGAATCTATCCTGCGTGAAGTGGAAAAGATTCGTGATACGGCTCCGGGCTTTACCGGCATTATCTCGGACTTAGGTGGCCCAACAGCCAATATGTACCGTTTGGCATGTAAAGATCCTGAGATTGAGAAGAACTGTCGTAAACCTTCATGTGTATTCCCGGGCGTATGTCAAAACCTGCATACCGACCATGCACCGTTGACCCAGTTATACCGTAAGGCACGTGCCTTACCGGGCATTAAAAAGATTCTGATTGGATCAGGTCTGCGTTATGACCTTGCTGTATTGAATCCGGAATATGTCAGAGAGCTGGTCACCCATCATGTGGGTGGTTATCTGAAGATTGCGCCAGAGCATACCGAAAAAGGCCCATTATCGAAGATGATGAAACCGGGCATCGGGACATATGACCGCTTCAAGCAGATGTTTGACCGTTTCAGTAAGGAAGCCGGCAAGGAACAGTATCTGATTCCTTATTTCATCGCAGCGCATCCGGGAACTACGGATTACGACATGATGAATCTGGCGATCTGGCTGAAAAAGAACGGTTTTCGTGCCGATCAGGTACAGACTTTCTATCCGTCACCAATGGCGACTGCAACCACCATGTACTACACTGGTAAAAACCCGCTGGCAAAAGTCGCGCGTTATACTGAAGATGTCGATATTGTCAAAGGTGAAAAACGTCGTCGTCTGCATAAGGCATTCTTGCGTTACCATGATCCAAACAACTGGCCTTTACTACGTGAAGCTCTGAAAGAAATGGGGCGTTCAGACCTGATTGGTAACTCGAAGCAGCATCTGATTCCGACCTATCAACCAGCTGGTACAGAGGGTCAATACCAGTCTGCGCGTAAGAAGAACTCTACAGTGGCAGGCGATTCACAGAAACGTACCGGCAACCCAGGCAATCGTGGCCAAGCTCAGAATAACCGTCCGAAAAAAGGCCAGATTCTGACTCAGCATACTGGTCTGCCACCACGTGAAACGGGTGATGCGAAAAAGCCATTTGGTGGTTCTAAGCTTAAAGGCAAGGCTAAGCCAAAAAGTCGTGCCTAAATCACTTAAAAAAGACACTTCGGTGTCTTTTTTATTTTCCGGATCATTTCTTTATTAAGATCAAGTCAAAACTTAATTAAAAAATAATTAAATTAAGGTATTTATTGAAAAAAATTGTTTAAAAAATGCTCTTTATCGGAATTGTAAGACAAACAGAAGAAAATACTATTGCTTAAATTTAGGTGGCTGATTTAGAGTGAGAGCTATTAAAGGAACGCATTACATTTCCAGTACACGGAATTTTTTAGTCCTACGAAATGTAATGCCCTCATATAAGTTTTGATACCGGATGTTGCAGTATCTAAGCAAATTGGTTGTACCGTGATTTTCGGATGAAAATCGATCTATACTGACAACAATAAAACAAAAACGATTATAAGAATGCAGAAAGGACTAACGCATGGCCACCTATATCATGATTGGCAGTTTCCTGCTCTTTTGCACCATCCTGATGGCATGGAAAAGAGTACAGGACAGCGGCAAGCAGCAAGACAGTGTGCTGAAGCAACGCGCCATTTTTAATCTGAATCAACAGTTAACTTACACACGCCTGAAGGAAATTTTGCCAGAGAGTATTATTCTGGCACAAGTCTCCTACGACGCGCTATTGACCACCAAATTTTTTCGTACCCGTAACAAATATCGCAATCTGATTGCGGACTTTGTCGTACTCGATCAGGATCATCTGGTCGTTGCCATCGTGGCCGTGGACGATCCGATGGTCTTGAAACGCCCGCAGCAAGCCCAGTATCAGGATGCCCTGCTGAGCATGGCAGGCTATCGGGTGATTCGCTATGAGGATATCCCAGAATATCATCACTTGCGTCGTGACTTCCTCAATGAACAAAGTGAGGAGGAGGGCGTAGTTAACCCGAATACCCTGACAGCACTAAAGAAGTTCCCACTGTATTCCGCTCTGGGCCGGCCTAAGGTGAAGGCAGTGGGTTAATATCTCCGGCACAAATAAAAAAGCATGCAGATCGCATGCTTTTTTATTAGAAGATAAATTTTCCCAGAATTATTCAGGTTTGACTGCAACCACAGTCAACTCTACCAGTACACGTGGATCGTAGAGTTTGGCTTCCACACAGGTACGGGGTAGGGCTTGAATATCAGACACCCAGGCATCCCAGACTTCATTAAACGCCGCATAGTCGCGTTCAATGTCCTTAAGATAAATAGTGACTGACATGATATGGCTTTTATCTGTTCCGGCATCTGCCAGGAACTGATCAATGATGTCCAAGGTTTGCTGGGTTTGGCCTTTAATATCCAGATCGAAATCGCTGGCCAGTTGACCCGCTAAGTGAACCAGATTGCCTGAAATCGCGATTTCAGAGAAGCGTTGAGAAACATGCAAACGTTGAACAGTCATCAGTTTAATCCTGGGTTTTTGGCATCAGGGCAGCGACCAATGCAGTCAGTAGACAGCCCACAGCGAGATAGATGGCTACATAATGCCATGAACCATCTCCCCAAATCACTAGAGAAGCAGCAATCATTGGGGTAAAACCACCACCAATAATACTGGCAACCTGATAACCGACACCGGCACCACTGTAACGGTATTCAGTACCAAACAGCGAAGTGAAGATTGGCTGATGCACACTCACGACCATGTCATGTGCGACATTGGCCAGCAGAATAGCCCCGACAATAATCATCCAGGTATTTTGCGCATCCAGTGCCATAAAGAACGGGAAAGCAGATAAAGCACCGATTAAGCCACCCCAAACACACATGGTTTTGTGATTAATCTTGTCCGAAATCCAGGCAAAGAATGGAATACTGACGCAACTAATCGCACCAACCATTAAGGTGATATTCAGGAAGAATTGCTTGTCCATGCCCAGATTATTGGTGGAATAATTCAGGGCAAAGTTGGTCACCAGATACATGGTGAGCAGCTCAGTCATACGCAGGGCGATGATGTACAGAAAGGCCTTAGGATGCTTGCTGATGGCCTGAAGAATCGGAAGTTTGGTTGGATGCTGTTTGGCTTTAACCACTTTTTCTACGAATTCTTGTGATTCATCTTGATCACGTCGAATCCACATCGCAATGCCAATCAATATGATACTGGCAATAAATGGAATACGCCAAGCCCAGTCTGAAAAGGCTTCTTCACCTAAAGTTGCGATGATTAAGGACACTGCACCAGTGGCCAGTACTAAACCGACGCCGTAGCCGACCTGAACACCACTACTATAAAAGGCTTTTTTGCCTTTGGGCGCATTCTCAACTGCCATCAGGGCAGCACCGCCCCATTCACCGCCCACTGCAAAGCCTTGAATGGCACGCAGGGTCACCAACAGGACAGGTGCCCACCAGCCAATGGCAGCAAAGTTAGGGAGCAGGCCGATCCCGACGGTCGAAATGCCCATCAGGATGACAGTCAGTACCAGCATTTTTTTACGGCCAAGTTTGTCACCAAAGTGACCAAACACCACACCACCAAGAGGCCGGAACAAGAAACCGACACCAAAGGTGGCCAGGGCAGCTAATGTGCCCATATTGTTGCCAATACTTGGGAAAAATTGATCTTTAAAAATCAGGGCTGCGACGATACCGTAAAGCAGAAAGTCGTACCAGTCGACAACAGCACCAATAAAACTGGAAAGCGCCGCTTTTCGCGCGCGTTGTTCTTGAAAAGAAATTGAATTTGCAGAAGACATGCAGGATAGGATTCCATGGGGACAACAGAGTTGCCCTGTAATATTCGGATTTGATCGTCGCGCCAATCACAGGACAGCATGCTGAAAGTAAAGGTGATTTTCAGCATCTCAGCACATACATGGATAATGCATTGCGCGGATAGATTACTCCAAAAATGCACAATGGTAAAAATAAAGTTGTTGGCTTTTTAAACTGATGACTATTTCTTGTTCAGTTTGCTTTAAAGCAGCGACAATTGTGCTTCTTGCTGGCACGGTGAAAGCTGATACACCCCAACACCGATCAGGCGAAATTGCAAGGTTGGATCCAGATGCATATCTTGTAGCAAGAACTGTAGGGCCTGACGCATCTCTTGCGGATTTTTAAGCACAGAACGGAAGCTGCGGCTATGTTGAATGATCTGAAAATTTTTCAGCCTTAATTTGACGGTGATGCCACGGGCACTCAGCTGTTTCTTTTCCAGACTACTCCAGACCTGCTGAATCAGTTGATCCCAATAAGGACTACACTGGCTCAGCACCAGATCATCGCCAAAAGTGGTTTCCTTAGAAATTTGCTGGCGTTCACGCTCGGTTTCTACTGGCCGCTCATCAATGCCTTGTGCATACAGATGCAGCCGCTTGCCATATTTGCCAAAATGCTGAATCAGGACGGCTTCGTCCATTTGCTGTAAATCGCCCAAGGTTTCCAGATTCAGGCTTTTCAGTTTTTCCTGCGTAACCTTGCCGACGCCGGGAATTTTCTTAAGCGGTAAGTCCTGAATAAAAGCTTGTACCTGGGAAGGCTTAATCACGCAGATACCATTCGGTTTATGCCAGTCTGAGGCAACCTTAGCCAGGAATTTATTGGGTGCCACACCTGCTGACGCAGTGAGGCCAGTCATCCGGAAAATGTCTTCCCGAATACGCATCGCAACTTCTGTGGCACTGGGAATTTGCAATAGATTATCCGACACATCCAGATAGGCTTCATCTAGGGAAAGTGGCTCAATGATGGATGTATATTTGCGAAAAATCTGATGAATCTGTGCAGAAACTTCTCGGTATTTTTGAAAATCCGGCTCAATCACAATCAGCTGTGAACAGCGCTTGCGTGCCTGACTCATTGGCATGGCAGAATGCACACCAAATTCCCGTGCCGGATAAGAGGCAGCCGCAACCACAGCCCGTGGATGATGCGAGGCAATCACCACAGGCAAGTGTTTTAATTCAGGACGTTCACGCAGTTCCACCGAGGCGTAGAAGGCGTCCATATCGATATGGATAATTTTGCGCATACGCCATCTTAAAAGGCTTTAAGGCACTTGGGAAGATGCTGATTTCAAAAGACTATAGGATGCAGTATTGCGAAGCAGCACGACCTGAATCTTTTGGACTTCAGCTGTCTTGATCAGGATACGCATACTCTCAGGCGCATGATCAGCCAAGCGTGGCAGAAACTGTAAAGGCTGATCCAGCGGCTGGAAAAAATCATCCCAGTGAATAGGGATCACAATTTTTGGTTTGACTGTAGTGAGAGTCTGCTCTAAATAAGATTGTTGATAATCCTTGGACTGTCGAGATAGCTGCGCGATGCCTAAAAACAAAATATCCGCCTGCACATTTTTAAGTTGCTCTGGAATAAAACCAGTACTGGCTTTAACCAAAATTCGTTGTCCGCCATGTTCAATCAGATAATCCAAGCTGCCGCCTTCCTTAAATTTGGAAAACTTGGCAGGCAATTTTAACGGAGTTGTAATTTCTTCACCGAGGTCATCATTCACGGGTGTGGGTGGAGTATGTGCTGAAGCAATTGGCGTGACTTTAAACTGTCCCCATTGTAGCGATTGTCCTGATATAGCACGCCGTAGCTGAGAGGTTCTTACCGCAGGATTGCTTCGTGCAATATTTAGGGTACTTTCCGAACCGACTATTTGCACTTGAGGTAATTTCCCAGCGAGTTCAGGAATATCCAGAGCATGATCATAGTGACTATGGGTGACTAAAATCACCCGCGTCCGGTTTAGCTGATAATCCTGAATCACCTTCTGCAATAGAGATGAATTGCTGGAAACTTCGGAGCTGATGACTTGCCAAAGACTGGGACGACTAAAAAATCCATCAATTAGAATTTGGTCCTGTCCATCATCAAACAGCAGGGTAGAAACGCCAAAGAAGCGGACATTTAAGCCATCTGTTGAAGTATTTGATTTGGCTTGCCACGCGTCAAATTCACTCAGTTGACCTGAAGGTTGGAGTAGATAGATACCCATTCCTCCAAGGATGACGACAATTATTAGAATCGCAGCTAAAGTTATTTTTCCAAGCTTCACAGCTATTGATCCTTTTATTCTTTATTACATTCCAATTGTAGAATTATTTTGCTGAATTTTGTGTAGGTGCAGTCTCAATTCCGTTCTGTTTTAGGAATTTCAGCCAGTCCTTTTCCGAACCATAAAATACATTCAGATCGACAGTCGTTGGAATCCCTTTGATCTGACCTTGACTGGTATGCTGCCAGAAATGCCATTTCGGATGATCTTTTAAATCAGGCAAGCCTTTATATTCACGAATCCACAATGGTACTTCAGCAAACTGTCCGGCCAGTACAATATTGTAAAAAGCCTTAGAGGTATAGAACATCGGCTGCTTGCCATAGTGCTGTTTCAACAAATCATGCATCACCTGAATTTCTTTGAGTAACTGTTCCTTGGAGTAGGTGTTAATACAGTTGCTGTCATATTCCAGATCGATTACTGGAGGTAGGGCATCGGCCTTGTTCGGTACGGTTTCAATAAAGTTTTCTGCCTGTACCTTACCATCACGACACAGACGATAAAAATGATAGGCACCGACCAGAAAACCCTGTTCACGTGCTTTGAGCCAGTTTTCCTGAAATTTGGTATCTTTAAAGTCACCGCCTTCAGTCGATTTTAGATAGACAAAGCGGTATTTATCTTTAGGAATCTGCTTCCAGTTAATCGCTTTCTGATGATGGGAGACATCAAAACCATGAATATCATATTCAGAAGCGTTGGCAGGCATGGGCTTCAGCAATAGCCACCAGACTGCGCAAACGGCAGAGAGCAGCAGGATGACACTCATCATTGCTGCCCAAAGAGGTAGAAAATGCTTGGCTGGCTTCTTCATTAGGTTCTTCAAAATTTGACTCTATCTAGCTTATAGCGTTTTGTCTTGCAGTGGGATGACCTGACCATCACACAGGCGTATTCTTGGGAATGTGCCAGAAAATATAGGCGGCAATTACATTCAGACAACCCAGACAGAGCAGGGCAAGGTGGAAAGCATTATCCAGCTGTGCAGGACCAAAGTAAGCACTAAACATATTCACCAAAGTACCTGCCAATGCCACGCCAATACTCATCGACAGCATCATGATCATGGACAGGAAACTGTTGCCGCTGCTGGCATCCTGCTGGCTAAGGTCTTTTAAGGTTAGGGTATTCATGGAAACAAATTGTAGTGAATTCAGGATACCAAAAATAAAGAAATGAATGGCCCGTAACCAGATTGGTGTATCCGCCGTTGTTAAAGCAAAGCTGGCGATACACAGGCCCACTAGCAAAGTATTCACCAGCAACACCTGACGATAGCCAAAGCGCTGAATGATTTTGCGAATAATGGGTTTAGAAGCCAGCGAACCCAATACAGTTGGAATCATCAGCAAACCGGTAATGAACGGTTCAAAACCAAAAGCCACCTGTAACATCAACGGCAACAGGAAGGGGATCGAGTTACCACCAAGACGGGCAAAGAAATTGCCTAAAATACCAATCGCATAAATCTGGTTTTTAAACAGCTTGCTACGGAACAGGGCATTACTATGCGTATGTGAATGATAGGCATAGATCAGCGCAAACAGAAATCCAACCGCGACTAAGCTGAGACTCCACCATAGCGGATATTGTGGATTGGCAAAGTTTTCAATGCCTAGACATAGCCCCACCATGGCTACTACCAGCATGACAAAGCCGGCATAGTCAAACTTCGCGACATCCGGTTCAGTGACATTCGGCATGGCTTTAAAAGTAATTAAGGTACCAAGCAGGCCAATTGGCAGGTTAATCAGAAATACCCATTGCCAAGACAGGTATTCCACCATCCAGCCGCCCAAGGTAGGTCCAATCAGGGGACCGATCAGGCCTGCAAGACTCATCAGGCTCATCGCAGCTAAAAACTGGGTACGGGGAATGATTTTTAGCATTGCCAGACGACCGACTGGTAATAGCAATGCGCCACCGATGCCTTGCAGAACCCGATAGATCAATAATTCATTCAGGTCATGGGAAAAGGCACAGCCCAGTGAACCTATGATAAAGACAATGATGGCACTAAAATAAGTATTCCGAACACCAAAGCGATCCGCCAGCCAGCCACTCAATGGAATACAGGCTGCAACCGAAAGCACATACGCCACCACCACACTGTGCATCCGTAACGGATCTTCCTGCAGACTGCGGGCAATTGCAGGCAGGGCGGTATTGATAATGGTGGTATCCAGACCTTGCATAAAAAAGCCGATTGATACCAGTAAGACCAGCAGTCTAAATTCGGGTTGCAGCGCTTGATGGGTGGGCGTGGCATTCATGTGCTATTTAGAAAGTCATGTGATTTTTAATATGGGCTAAGTTTAAATCAATTCACTCAAGCCGTTGTACTAAATCAGTGTCTTATTCGGGTATTTATGACATGAAATATAACTAGCAGAAACTTTATAGAGATCAGTTAACTATGCTCATTGTAGTAAAATAGCAGCTGCATGCTGAAGGATGATAAATACACCGAAACGGACCAGTGTTGCAAAATATATGATATTCCTGTCATTAAACTGCAATAAAACCGTCATAATCTTGGGGAAATTTTTCCATCATGCTCATTTGGCATTGATCTTCGAAAAGGTTTGGTTTTTATGTCCATCGAAATATTGATGGTAATTGGCTTCTGTTTGGCAGCCTATTCTATCGTTGGAAATGACGTTCCGCAGACATTAGGGACCTTTATTTCATCCAACTCGCATCGCCCATGGTGGGTACTGTGGATCTACATTAGTACCATTCTGGTGGTGGTGTTGACCTATGGATGGGTGAGCTCTGGCATCGGTGACGCGTCCTATGGCCGTCTGGAAACCATTCCTTTCCCTTCTGGAGGCATTACCTGGCTGTATGTCGTGCCGCCGGTCTTGCTGCTGATTCTGACGCGTTACGGTATTCCGGTCAGTACCACTTTCCTGGTGCTCACCATTTTCTCCCCAACTAGCCTCGGTTCCATGATGGTAAAATCCATGATGGGTTACGCCGTCGCCTTCGTCGTGGCCATTGTGGTGTATCGCCTGGTGATGAAACGGATCGCTGAGTATTTTGCCAATACCCGTAATCATCCACCTTCAACCATCTGGATTGCCTTGCAGTGGATCTCAACCGGTTTCCTCTGGAGCCAATGGTTAATTCAGGATTTGGCCAATATCTTCGTTTATGTGCCGCGCCAGGTACCGTTCGAGTTTCTGATATTTGCCATTACTGTGTTTGTGGCATTAATCGGTGTGATTCTGTATCAGCGCGGTGGTGCGATTCAGAAGATTATCGATACCAAGACTGGGGTCACCGATATTCGCTCGGCGACGATCATCGACTTTATGTATGGCATTATCCTGCTCATTTTCAAAGAGTGGAGCAATATTCCGATGAGTACCACTTGGGTATTCTTGGGTCTGTTGGCCGGTCGTGAGTTTGCGATGTCGATGTTCCTGAGTGAAGTGAACAAGTACCGTACTTCACGCAATGTCAGCAAAGATGCGATGAAACTGATGTTTGGTCTAGCGATGTCGGTAATTCTGGCAACTACATTGCCGGTGTTCTATGAGTTTGTGACTAACTTCGGTAAATAAAATTGATCGCATAAAAAAGCGAGCCAAGTGCTCGCTTTTTTGAATCTAAAAATCAAGTTTAAATAGCAAATTGTTTTGGGCTACCCAGATTTTTCAATGCATTAAAGATATGTACAGAATGTTCGCAGACAATCAGCTTGGCACGATGCTGGGGTGGCAGGAAGCCTTCATTCACTGCATGATCCAGCTGGGCAATCAGTGGATCATAAAAGTTATTCACGTTATACAGCATCATCGGTTTCTGGTGCTGATTCAGCTGGCCCCAAGTGGCAATTTCCAGAATTTCCTCAAAGGTGCCTAGTCCACCTGGCAGGGCTACAAAGGCACAGGCACGTTCTGCCATTAAGGCTTTACGTTCATGCATCGACTGCACAATATGCAGTTCAGTCAACTTGCTATGCGCGATTTCATAATCCAGCATAAACTCGGGAATCACGCCGACTGCTTCACCACCATGGTCAATCATAGCATTCGCGACCTGACCCATGAGGCCAATGCTGGCCCCCCCATAGACCAGACCAAAGCCTTGCTGGGCCAGACTCTGAGCGAGTTGAATGGCTTTTTCCTGATAAATTGGGTTATTGCCAGCACGGGAACCACAGTACAAGGCAACGAGCGGGCGGGTGGTACGGGGAGATTTATTTTTATGTTCAGTCATTTTTACTACACTAGTCATGTCTTTCCTTCACCTTATCATTTTTTAATTTTGTTACGACAACATATCTTAAAATTATGACAATTCTATGCATCAACCTTGCCAATCTTGAAGTCAGAAGTCGGGAAGCTTCAACCAAAGCATGAAAACTGATGAATTTCATTTTGAACTTGCTATACTGAAAATCTGTCTTACTACAATAGAACTCACATGGGTAGTCGAAGTTGGCGCTTTAACCAAATAAAACGCCACCATATCAAGTCTTTAACTCAAATTGGACACAGTTCCGCGTTACTCAGCAACAATGCATGTCTTTCCACTGATCTACAGGAGAGCATGTCATGATTTTTGAATGGATGTCAGATCCTTCAGCCTGGATTGGCTTGCTGACTCTGATTGTGCTGGAAATCGTTCTGGGCATCGATAACCTGGTCTTTATTGCGATTCTCGCGGAAAAACTGCCGCCAGAACAGCGTAATACCGCTCGAATTTTGGGTTTAAGCCTGGCTCTAGTCATGCGTCTGATCCTGTTGGCTTCCATTGCCTGGGTCGTTACCCTGACTGAACCGTTCTTCTATATCTTTGATCACCCATTTTCAGGACGTGACCTGATTCTGTTGTTTGGTGGGGTATTCCTATTATTTAAAGGCACCATGGAATTACATGAGCGTCTTGAAGCCAAGCCGGTGGCCAAAGAAGAAAATCCGGTGCATGCCGTATTCTGGATGGTGATTGTTCAGATCGTGATTCTGGATGCCGTGTTCTCACTCGACAGTGTGATTACTGCTGTGGGTATGGTGAAAGACCTGTCTGTGATGATGATTGCGGTGGTGATCGCTGTCGGCATCATGCTCTGGGCTTCCAAAGCCTTGATGGATTTCGTCAATCGTCATCCAACGGTGGTGATCTTGTGTCTTGGCTTCCTGATGATGATCGGTTTCTCGCTGGTGGTTGAAGGCTTTGGTTTCCATATTCCGAAAGGTTACCTGTACGCAGCAATTGGTTTCTCGGTTGTGGTCGAGTTTATTAACCAGACCATGCGCCGGAATCAGGAAAAACTGGTCACTACAACGGATCTACGTTACCGCACCGCTTCAGCCGTGATGCGTATGCTCGGTGGTAAACCTGCTCAGGACAATGATGCTTCTGAACCGGAAGATGTATTGGCAACCCGTGCTTTTGCTGATGAAGTCTTTGATGATGACGAAAGTGGGGTCTATCACAGTGTGATGGTGCAGGGCGTCCTTGGTCTGTCAGAGCGTCCAGTAAAATCGGTAATGACACCGCGTCCTGAACTGGAATGGATCGATTTGGATGAAGATGAAGCCACCATCAAGGCTAATCTATTGCAGATGAGCCATTCACGTCTAATCGTGGCACGTGGTGAGCTGGATAATATTGCTGGTATCGTACTGACCCATAAAGTCCTGAATGAATATATCGAAACGGGCGTGCTGGATTTTGAAAAGCACTTACGTGAACCCGTGATTGTGCATGAAAATGCTCAAGTGTTGATGGTGATGGATCAGCTGCGTCAGGCACCGCTACAAATGGCGATTGTCTTGAACGAATATGGTTCGATTGAAGGCATTGCGACACCGATTGATGTACTAGAAGCGATTGCGGGTGAATTCCCGGATGAAGATGACATGGACACCGCAGCAGAAAGCTTGGATGACGGCAGCCTGTTGCTGGAAGGTTCAACCGATATCCGCCATGTATCTTTGCTGATTGGTCGTGACCTGGTCGATGAGTCAGAAGAATACTCGACACTGTCAGGCTATATTCTGTTTCATACTGGTCGCTTACCTGAAAATGGCGAGAAGTTTGAAGCCGATGGTCATATCTTTGAAGTGGTCACCATGGACGGTCATAAGATCGAAAAAGTTCATATCATTCCAAAAGAGCAAACCAAGAATTGAGTTCTGTCTCAGGCGTGAACTGAATTTTGCTAAAATAGCCCGCATTGTCGGGCTATTTTTTTGGAAATTATCTTTGGAACTTAACATGTCAGAAGCATGTCCCTGTGGACTGGGAACTTATGAGAGCTGTTGTCAGCCGCTACATCAAGGCAAGCAGATTGCGCAGACGGCTGAACAGCTAATGCGCTCACGCTATAGTGCTTTTGCCAAACAGCAAATTGACTATATCCAGCAGACTACGGCATTGGGTCAGCAAAAGTTTTTAGATATGCCTGCGATTGCGGAGTGGAGCAAGGCCAATCAGTGGCTGAAGCTGGAAATCGTACAGGCCAATGAAAAACTGGATAAGTGTCATGCACTGGTTGAGTTTAAGGCACATTTTCATGATGGTGAACAGGCGCAGATTCATCATGAAGCGTCGCATTTCGTCAAAGTAGACGGTGTCTGGTATTTTCTAGATCCGACCACAGATCAACAGCTTACGATGAAGCAACCCTGTATTTGCGGTTCAGGGAAAAAATTTAAGCAATGTTGTGCGCAATTTTTATAACTTTCACATAGATTTGCCTTAGAATAGCCGCCATCTCAAAGCCTCAGGTGGAAGCAGGGCGATGTTGTTGACCGTAATCTATATTATTGCCATTACCGCAGAAGCGATGACCGGTGCCTTGTCTGCCGGACGGCGCAGCATGGACTGGTTTGGGGTCGTGATCATTGCCTGTGTTACAGCACTGGGTGGCGGCTCGGTTCGTGATGTGCTGCTCGGGCATTATCCACTGACCTGGGTCAAGCATCCTGAATATCTGGTACTGACCTGTTGCGCGGCTTTTGTCACCATTCTGATTGCCAAATGGATGCGTCACTTACGCAACATCTTCCTGGTGCTGGATGCCTTGGGCCTGATTGGTTTTACCATCATCGGTTGCCAGATTGCGCTAGAAATGGGACATGGCTTTGTGGTCAGCGCCGTCGCTGGTGTCTTGACCGGGGTTTCTGGCGGTATTCTGCGTGACATTCTCTGTAATGATGTGCCGCTGGTATTCCGTCGTGAACTGTATGCCAGTATTTCTTTTGTTGCAGTCATCTTCTACTGGGTATGTAACCAGGCAGGTCTGTCGCTTGAAGTGACCATCATTTCGACCCTGATCTTTGGCTTTACCTTACGTTTGATTGCCATTTATTTTGGTCTGGAAATGCCGAAATTTATCTATAAAGATGATGATGAGCAATCAGCATCGTCTAAGGATGCCTCATAAAACATGATTTTCAGATGAGCGAGGCAAAACAGCCTCGCTTCTGCATTCAATCGTAGTATAAAAATAGGATAACCCTTCTGCTTTCCATGCAGTTTCTCCCGAATCACCTATTAGAGATTTACTTATGGACCTCGTTTCCCGAATTCAGCGCTTACCTATAGGCAGGTTTCACTACATGCTGTTGGTGGTGATTGGTTTAGGCTGGATGTTCGATGCCATGGACACCGGACTGATTTCTTTCATTCTGGCCAAAATGGCAGAAGACTGGCAGATGACCCCGGATCAGAAAAGCTGGGTGGTGTCGATTGGCTTTATTGGGATGGCAATCGGGGCAATCTGTTCCGGTGGTCTGGCAGACCGTTTTGGCCGCAAGACCGTATTTGCTTTCACGCTGGTGATCTACAGTCTGGCAACTGCAGCTTGTGCTTTTGCTCCGAATCTGACCTGGTTATTGGTGTTCCGTTTTATTGTTGGATTGGGACTTGGTGGACAGTTACCGGTTGCTGTGACTTTGGTCAGTGAATATATTCCGGCGCGGGTGCGTGGTCGCTTTATTGTCTTGCTAGAAAGTTTCTGGGGATTGGGCTGGCTCTGTGCGGCATTAATCTCTTATTTTGTGATTCCGAAATTTGACTGGCATACTGCCTTTTTAGTCGGTGGTATTCCTGCACTGTATGCCATTGTGATCTGGAAAATGGTGCCGGAATCGATTCCGTTCCTGATTAACCGCGGTCGTGTAGATGAAGCACATGCTTTGGTAAAAAGTATCGAAGCCAAGTGTGGGGTAGAAGTACTGGAAATCTTTCAGGTTAGACCTGTGGCGGAGAAACAGACCATCTCCTTTGGTCAGCTTTGGTCAGGCATATTTGCCCGCCGTACCTTGATGTTATGGTTGATCTGGTTCGGCATCATCTTCTCTTACTATGGCATCTTCACTTGGTTACCAAGTCTGCTGGTGAAAGAAGGCTATACCATCGTGCAGTCTTTTGAATATGTACTGATTATGATTCTGGCGCAATTGCCAGGCTATCTGGTCGCAGCATGGCTGGTAGAGAAACTCGGACGTAAAGCCACATTGGCTGGCTTTATCGGCATGTGTGCGGTATCCGCCTACTTCTTTGGTCAGTCTAGCAGTGTCACTGAAATCATGATCTGGGGCTGTCTGATGTCCTTCTTTAATCTCGGCGCTTGGGGCGTTCTTTATACCTATACCCCAGAACAATATCCAACCAATATCCGTGCGTTTGGTTCGGGTTGGGCAGGGGCAATTGGTCGCATTGGTGGTATTGTCGCGCCGTTTGCCGTGACCCATTTAATGGTGATGCCAAGCGGTTTCAGCTATGTCTTTACCATGTTTACTGCGGTGCTGATTGCGGTTGCTGTAGTGATCTTAGTATTGGGTGAAGAAACCAAAGGTCGGACCTTAGAATCCTTGAGTCAATAAACCTGATGATTTTTTAGTTGCTTAGGGCGTTTAAAGTGGATATTTTTACGCCATAAGACACGATTTGTCGCACTGTGTACTTTACTGCCCTTGTGCAGTCAGGCAGTGCGACTTAGCATAAGAAACATTGATACAAAAACGACATTTTTAGGATTATAGGTTGTTATGACAAGCCTTGCGCATCATGCGACAGAAAACCGTTCCGTAGCAGAATTTACCGAACAGGCCTACCTCAACTACGCCATGTACGTAATCATGGATCGTGCACTGCCACACATCAGTGACGGTCTGAAACCCGTACAACGCCGTATTGTTTATGCCATGAGTGAACTTGGTCTCAAGTGGACCAGCAAGCCGAAGAAATCTGCACGTACTGTAGGTGATGTGCTGGGTAAATACCATCCACATGGTGACTCAGCCTGTTATGAGGCTATGGTGTTGATGGCACAGCCGTTCAGTTACCGCTATCCATTCATTGAAGGGCAGGGCAACTGGGGTTCACCGGATGATCCAAAATCCTTCGCGGCGATGCGTTATACCGAGGCTAAACTTTCTCAATATAGCGAGCTACTGCTTTCTGAGTTGGGTCAAGGTACTTGTGACTGGCAGGATAACTTTGACGGTTCAATGAAAGAACCGATAAACCTGCCTGCTCGTGTACCGAATATTCTGTTGAATGGTACTACCGGTATTGCGGTGGGTATGGCAACTGATATTCCACCGCATAACCTGCGTGAAGTGGTCAAAGGGACGATTGCGCTGATTCGTAATCCGAACCTGACCGACAGCAAAGTAGCGGAATATATTCCGGGACCGGATCTGCCAACCAAAGCGGAAATTATTACCCCACCAGCTGAATTGCTGAAAATGCAAACTACTGGTCGTGGCAGCTACCGTATGCGTGCAGTCTACACGGTAGAAAAAAATGAGATCGTGATTACCGAACTGCCATATCAGGTATCAGGTTCCAAGATCATTACCCAGATTGCAGATCAGATGCAGGCGAAAAAACTGCCATTAGTCACTGATGTACGTGATGAATCCGATCATGAAAATCCGACCCGTCTGGTGATTGTATTACGCTCAAACCGTATTGATGCAGAATCGGTGATGAGTCACTTGTTCGCAACGACTGATCTTGAGTCTAGCTACCGCGTCAACATGAACATGATTGGCGCGGATGGCCGTCCACAGGTGAAATCGATTCGTCGTATTTTGCTGGAATGGATTGAAATTCGTAAGACTACGGTGACCCGTCGTCTGCAATACCATCTGAATAAAATCGAAAAACGCTTACATATTTTAGGTGGCTTAATCATTGCCTACCTGAATATCGATGAAGTGATTCAGATCATTCGTGAAGAAGATCAGCCTAAACCAGTGTTGATGGAACGGTTTGGCATTGATGAAATTCAGGCCGAAGCCATTCTAGAGCTCAAGTTACGTCATTTAGCCAAACTTGAAGAAATGGAAATGCGCCGTGAGCAGGAAGAACTGGAAGCCAAAGCAGCTGAAATCCGTGAGCAATTAGCAAATCCAGAATCTTTGAAGAACCTGATCATCAATGAACTTAAAGATGATGCCAAGAAATTTGGCGATGACCGCCGTTCTCCAATTGTCGAGCGTGCTGAAGCTGCTGCCATTGATGAAACTGAGATGCTGCCTGCTGATCCTGTGACCGTAGTATTGTCTGAAGCTGGCTGGATCCGCTGTGCCAAAGGCCATGAAGTGGATGCTGAAAACCTGAACTTCCGTGCTGGTGACCAATATTTAAGTCATGCCCAAGGCAAGTCCAATCAGCGGGTTTATGTACTGGATGACACTGGTCGTAGTTATGCATTAGCGATTAACAGCCTGCCATCGGCGCGTGGTTTAGGTGAACCGCTGAGTTCAAAACTATCTCCTGCAAGCGGGGTTGGCTTTAAACAGGTTCTAGTTGCTGAAGATGATGCTGAAATCCTGGCAATCAGCAGTAAAGGTTATGGTTTCAAGACTCAAGCCAAGCAGTTAGATACCAATGCCAAGGCGGGTAAGGCATTCCTGACTGTGCCAGAAGGTGCACAGGCTATGAATCTGCAGCCAATCGAGGACAAAACTCACCTGGCAGTGCTCAGTTCTGCAGGTCGTCTATTAATTATTGATTTGGCTGAATTACCCGTGTTGAATAAAGGCAAGGGTAATAAATTGATACAACTTGAAGATAAAGATCAAATTTTGTCCATGACAACTTTGAGCTTAGATGAAATAATTCAAGTGCTTGCAGGACAACAGCAAATAAAATTAAAAGGGGATGATCTGCAAAAGTACATTGGCAAACGCGGTTCGAAAGGACAGCTTTTACCACGCGGATATCAGAAAGCAAATAAACTGTTGATTCAGAGATAAGACTAGCATCCATCAATCGAAATACGTTATATATGAACCACGATTCGACAAGATGGATGCAATATTGCGCATAAACAAGTTCAAAAATCAGCGCAGTATTGAAAAAAACAGTTGATATTTTAAGGATTATGATTGGAGAGAATGGCGTTATGGAAAAAATTTGGTTCGCTGAATATGAGAAAACAGGGATTCCACAAACTGTAGAACTGCCACCAGAAAATACTTCATTAGTTGATATTTTTGAGCGTAATTTCCAAAAGTTTGGCTCACGTGATGCCTTTATCTTCATGGATAAAGTATTGACTTTCAACGAGCTAGAAGAAGCTAGTCGTAAATTTGCAACGTATTTACAAAGTTTGGGGCTTGCAAAAGGTACACGCGTGGCAGTGATGATGCCAAACGTGTTGCAATATCCAGTCGTGGCATTGGGCGTATTCCGTGCGGGTCTGGTACTGGTTAACGTAAATCCACTGTATACTTCACGCGAACTTGAGCATCAGTTAAATGACTCTGGTGCAGAAGTACTGGTGATCATTGAAAACTTCGCTTCTGTATACCAAGCGATTATCGGCAAAACCCCAGTGAAGCACGTCGTTGTCGCTTCTGTGGGCGATATGCTGGGTGCATTGAAAGGTACACTGGTTAACTTTGTTCTACGTTCTGTACGTAAACAAATTCCAGCTTGGGACATTCCAGGTCACGTCAAGTTTAATGCTGCACTGAACAAAGTCAGCCCAACCAACTATAAACGTCCTGAACTAACTCTAAGCGATACTGCTGTACTGCAATATACCGGTGGTACTACAGGTGTTTCTAAAGGTGCTGAACTGACGCATCGCAACCTGGTTGCAAACATGCTGCAATGTGATGGGATCTTCCAGAGCAAATTCGGTGCGCAAGACGGACAGCCAGATGACCGTATCTTCTGTGCTCTACCGCTATATCACATCTTTGCATTCATGGTATGTGCGCTATATGGTATGTACAAAGGCCAGGCGAACGTACTGATTCCAAACCCGCGTGATCTACCTGCAGTAATTAAAGAATTACGTAAATACCAGCCTACATTCTTCCCGGCAGTGAATACTTTATTCAACGCACTGATCAATAATGAAGAGTTCAAACAGCTGGATCATAGCCGCCTGAAAATGGCGATGGGTGGTGGTATGGCCGTTCTGCCTTCTACTGCGGAAGCATGGAAGAAAGTTACCGGTACGAACATCATCGAAGGTTATGGTCTGTCTGAAACGTCTCCAGTTGCGACTGCAAACCCGCCTGCATCTGAAGAATTTAGCGGCACTATTGGTATTCCATTGCCGTTGACTGAAGTTGCAATCCTGGATGATGATGGTAATGAAGTACCATTGGGCGAGCAGGGTGAAATTTCGATCCGTGGTCCTCAGGTGATGAAGGGTTACTGGAACCGTCCGGATGAAACTGATAAGGTCATGATCAACGGTTACTTCCGTACTGGTGATATCGGTGTGATGAACGATCGTGGTTATGTGAAAATCGTCGACCGTAAGAAAGACATGATCCTGGTATCTGGTTTCAACGTTTATCCTTCAGAAATTGAAGAAGTTGTAGCTAAACATCCAAAAGTACTGGAAGTTGCTGCGATTGGCGTGCCAGATGAAAAATCAGGTGAAGTGCCTAAACTGTTTGTCGTGAAAAAAGATCCTTCTTTAACAACCGAAGAAGTTCTCGCATTCGCAAAAGAAAATCTGACAGGCTACAAGCGTCCGCGCTATGTAGAATTCCTGGATGAGTTGCCAAAATCAAACGTGGGTAAAATCCTACGCAAAGATCTACGCAAAACAGCTTAAGAGCTGTAAGAAAAAAAGCGCCGAAAGGCGCTTTTTTATAGAAAATATTTTACAGTTGGGTGGATTTATTCTTTTCCATCCACCAGCGGTCGAAGTAGCGACGACCAATGCCGACAATCCCCACAAAGACAAACAGACTAATGAAGTGACGGTTGAAGGCAGGACGGTAGAACTCACCATAGCTAAGCACATTATCAATCAGGCAATACACCAGAATAACTGTCAGCCAGTGCCATAGGGTATAGCGCTTGATACCCACAGCATAGAAGGCAATCCATAACATCACAAAGGTGAATAAGGCAGACCAGATATTCATATTGGCAGCGATGACACTCAGTAGAAATGCCACGATCGGCAACACAATTTTCAGGACGCGATCCACTTGCAGCTGATGTTGACGCTGGCGTTCCAGTACATCCAACATTTCTTTTTGATCGGGATTGACCATCGTGAATCCTTATATGGTTGCTAAAAACACCCTATTTAACAAAATTTATTCACGAAATGCCATGCTATGATACAGATAAAATTTTCATGAGAAGAATCAGATGCAGAGCATTGGAGGAATCATTTATCTCATTTTGGCGGCTTGTCTGCTACCTTATGTATTTACTATGATTGCCAAAAAAGCTGGGGGCTTTAAAGCCAAAGATAACCAGAATCCACGTGAATTTCTAGAACAGTCTACAGGCGTTGCGAAACGTGCCAATGCTGTTCAGCAGAACAGTTTTGAAAGTTTACCGCTGTTTATCGCAGCAGTTTTGATGGCTGAATATCTGGTAATGCCACAAGATTTAATCATGACATTTGGGATTGGCTACCTGATTTTCCGGGTATTGTACGGCATTTGCTATCTGGCAAACTGGGCCACACTGCGTTCGATCATGTGGTTACTTTCAATGTTATGCCCGATTGCGTTATTGCTGCTGATCATCAAGCTGATATAAGTCAGTTCTGCCATCAATCGACTGATTTACAGTTCGATATTTTTAAACCAAAAAAAATCTGCAAAAACCGTTATAATTGTCGCGGTTTTTAAAAGATTTAACTTGTTAAAGAGTGATGCTATGAGCTACAGCAATATCCCAGCGGGTAAAGATGCACCAAATGACATCTATGTAATTATTGAAATTCCTGCAAACGCAGCGCCAATCAAATACGAAATCGACAAAGATTCTGATGCTCTGTTTGTAGACCGTTTCATGGGTACAGCAATGTTCTACCCAGCAAACTATGGTTATGTACCGAATACTTTATCTCTAGATGGTGACCCTCTAGACGTATTGGTTGTGACTCCACACCCAGTAGAGCCAGGTTCAGTGATTCGTTGCCGTCCTGTGGGCAAACTGAACATGGAAGACGACGGTGGTGTTGATGCGAAACTGGTTGCAGTTCCACACGACAAACTGACTCCAATCTACAAAGATGTTCAAGAATATACTGACCTTCCTCCATTATTGATCAGCCAAATCGAACACTTCTTCCAACACTACAAAGACTTAGAACCAGGTAAATGGGTTAAGTTAAGTGGTTGGGAAGGTGCTGATGTTGCAAAACAAGAAGTACTAAGCTCAATTGCAGCTTATGCGGAAGCAAACAAATAGTTGCTTTGTTATTTAGGCCATAGTTTTAAGACCTGAATAAAAAAACCTGCACATTGTGCAGGTTTTTTTATGGCTTTAAATTTCTGTAAATTAGAATAATTTTACAGGAATATCTAACCAGATACGCCATTCATTGGTGTCACCAATGTAGTTACCCGCTTGGTAGTTATCACTTGCACGGTAGTATGAGTGACGAAGACGCAAGCTGGCATCTTTAGCAAAGCCAGATTGAGCAGTGTACTTAACCTGGTTAAAGAACTCACGTTCTTGTCCGTCTTTAGCTGAGTTATTTACATTGATGTCCCAGCCATAGACATAGGCAGTAGTCCAGTTTAAACCTGGTAAGCCATGGTTTTTGAAGTTGTAGCTATATTGAAGCTGAACAGATTTTTCATCATTACCAATAAAATCAGAAAGGTATGAGTTTGGTAGGTAGATACTTTGACCGCCGTCAGCATTACTACCGTAATCATAACCAACATTACCGAAGTTTTGTTGGTAGGCTAACATTACGTTATGTACATCTTTGCTATATGTAGATGAGATAGCCCAAATAGTGTTCCGAGTATCTTGTGTCTTTGGATCTGCAACAGTAGAAGAGTATGTTGTACCAGGTTCAAATTCAGTATGGTAGGCACTGAAATCATGAGTCAAAGTACTATCATTCGCTAAGGCATAGCTATAGTTCGCATTGATATAATGACGATCCAGTTTATCCTTAATATCTACACCATAATAAGATGCATTTAAGGCGTCATTAAATTTATATTTTGCACCCCAAACAATAGCACGATCAAGTTCGTTACCATCACTGTTGATCTGGTCAGAATATTGGTTCTTCGTGAATTTACCAGCTGTCAGAGACAAGTTTTCAATTTCATTGCTGGTAACCAGCAGGCCTTCAAAGTATTCAGGAACTAGACGAGCAGTATTTGAAGCTAATACAGGAAGATCTAAAACCTGAGTACCATATACAGCGGTCGTATTCGATACACGCGCTTTTACATAAGCACCACCACGAGCCCAGTGATCATAAGTATCGCCAATCCCTTTGGTAGGAATACCTTCATCATTTAAAGCTGTTTCACGTGGAATCATGCCATTACCAGCATGTTTATTGTCACCTAGTTTAAAAGATGCATCACCGATAATACCTGCACCAAAGCCCACAACACCTTTAGTAAAGCCAGAATCTAACTTAAACATAGCAGTTTGAGCAGCTGAGCTTGTATCAGTAACGACTTTACGTTCACCTGTCTGGTTATCAGTGTAATTCTTTTTATCACGACTTAAATAACCGGTACGAAACAGAACTGTACCTTCAGCATCTTCTACAAAGCCTTTCGCTTCACTTTGTTCGCTTGCATAAGCTGTAGAGATGAGAGCAGCTTGTACCAATACTGCTAATGTAAGTTTCTTTGCATTTAACATGGGGAGAGAGCCTCATATATGTTTTTTTGTACTGCATCTGCTCAAAGCACACGCAGAAATTAACCAAATTGTATAATTAATCTGATAAAAAATATCGTTTTTATGACATTCTTTAAACTAAAGTTGAGTTTTTTTAACCTATTATTCACAATCACGCTATAGTTTTTAATATTATTTTTTTCCATAAGGTAAAATTAATATTGAAAACAATAAGATAAAAATAAAGTTTTATTGGTATATATTTTGAATCATGAAGAAAGTGTTTCAAAGTTTATATTGATTTTTTCATTTCAATTCTGAGTAGGGAGCAAAGTTATTTAACAATACTTCATAAATCATTTTTCTCTGCCAAAGAATGCTTTAACTTCTTCCTTAGTTCTGCAATTCACTATTTTGAATAATCCTCAGTCATACAATTTTCCTTTTAAACCTTTTGGTAAAACTTTATTATTCACGTTTTTCATATTCTTAAACCCGTTTATTTAAACGTGGTAATGAGGGCGTATATGTCTCAACTGCCTAAACTCGGCTTGCTCATGCTGCTGGCTGCCATGACTTCAGGTGCTTTTGCTGAAGATACCCAAGCTCCTTCTAATGGTGAAATTAGTGCAACTATTGGGGTCGTAAATAAATATATTTACCGCGGCGGTGAGGAAAATGATGATCCAGCGGTACAGCTTGGGCTGGAATATGCACATAAGAGTGGGGTATTCCTTGGCTATTGGGGCTCAACCTTAAATTATGATCCTTCTGATGAAGATCAGGATCATGGCTTTGAGCATGACTTTTATATTGGTTATGGTCGAGTATTGAACGAAAACTGGAGCTATAAGTCTCAGATCGTGTCTTATTACTATCAAAATGGTGGAACGGTTTATAGTGAAGATGGTTTAGATAAGCGCCGTACTACAGGCTTTGAGATGCTGAATGATGTTTCTTATAAAGACTTAACTTTAGGTTTGGGTGTCATGCTAGCAGATGTTAGCTATGCCAATGCAGGAGATGTTTATCTCAGCGCGGCTTATAGTTACCCGCTATCAAAAGACTTTAGTCTGAATACGTCAATTGGTGCTTCTCTGTATAATGATAGCCGCGATGATCAGTTAGTTCAGACTACTGAAAGTTTTGCTTTTAATGAAGCACGAATTGGACTCAGCAAAACTGTGGCAGAAAAAGTTGATTTAAGTCTGGATTATGTTTATGGCGGTGAAGGACGTGATGGTGTGGATTTCGATAATCATGTAGTCGTAGGTGCAAACTTTAATTTCTAAGTTTTGCTGAAGCAGGATTTCAAGGTGTGCAATATAGATTAAACATTGTGCACCTTTTTTATGCATAAAAAATTATCTGTATAAAATATAGCCTCAAAAGGTGGCAACTTGTAAGCGAATATTTAGGAGCACAGTAGAGAAGATCAAGTACTTTATTTTTCTATTTTTTCTTAATTAAGCTGTAAAAGCTAAAATAATTTAGATTATAGTTTTTAAAATATGTAAATAAAAACAGATATTTATATAGATAGTGGAACTTTTTTAAACGAATATAATTTTATTTTTTATAGATTGGCATAGCTATTGCAAACCCTAAGTTGAGTTTAAAAACACAACTAAATACGTCTGCGGACGGTTGGGGGAATCTAAAAATGAAATTCACTTTAAAAGCTTTAGCAGTTGCAGCAGTAGCTTCAGCATCCAGTTTTACTTTTGCAGATGAGCCTACATCTCCGCATTCAGTTTCTGGCAATATCGGTGTGTTATCTAGCTATAACTTGCGTGGTAATACAGCATTACCTGAAAACGATAAAGTCACTCTTCAAGGTGGCTTAGATTATAGTCATGCTTCAGGCTTATATGCAGGTTGGTGGACTTCTACACTCGATGGCGATGACGCTTACCCAGATCAAGCAAACCCAATGGAGCATGATTTCTATGTCGGTTATAATGGCAGTATTAACGAAGATTTAGGCTTTACTTTAGGTACAACCTATTATTATTACTATGATGTAGGTACAAGTGATTTTAATGGGTTTGAGTTACTTTTAGGCTTGAACTATAAAGATGCGAGCTTAACTGCACAAACTTTATTAGAAGATACAGGTTGGGGTAATACAGGCGATACTTATTTCCTTGCATCATATAGTTATGCTTTACCAAAAGACTTTAGTCTTAATTCCTCATTAGGTCTTTATTATTATTCTGATAGTGGTGACTTTGAGGGCGAGAACTATATTACAACCGAAGATTTCAACTTCCGTCATTTAACCGTAGGATTAAGTAAGCCGATTGCAGATACTGGCGTGACAGCAAGCATGGATTATATTATTGGCGGTAAATTGCGTGATGATACTGATCTAAAAAATAAAGTGGTACTTGGTCTAAGTTATAGTTTCTAATTCTACTAAATAAAAAAGGCGACAAATGTCGCCTTTTTTATTATCTAAACGTTTAGCTTTGCTGACTCCGATAAGACAGGGCTTCTGATAAATGCTGAGTCTGGATTTCCGGACTTTCAGCCAGATCAGCAATGGTTCGTGCTACACGTAATACCCGATGATAAGCGCGTGCAGATAAATTTAGTTTCTGTTGAGCAAGTTCAAACATTTTGCTCGCTTGCTGATTCAACGGTGCAAATTGTTCAAGTTGTTTAGGATTTAAACTCATATTCAGTTTATTTTGTCTTTGCATTTGTAGTTCATAAGCAGTTATCACACGCGCTCTGACTGTGGCAGAGTCTTCTCCCGGCTGTGTGCTCTGTAATTCATGAGCCTGGAGTGGCGGTACATCAATATGTAAATCAATCCGATCCAGTAATGGTCCTGAAATCCGGTTCTGATAACGTTTAATCATTTCTGGAGAACACTGGCAGCGAATATCCTGATTAAAAGCATAGCCACAAGGGCAGGGGTTCATCGCTGCAACCAGTTGAAAGTTGGCTGGAAAAGTAATTTGCCGTGAGGCACGCGAAATCACAATTTCTTTAGATTCTAAAGGTTGACGTAGAACTTCGAGAACTTTCCTATCAAATTCCGGCAACTCATCCAAAAATAAAACCCCTAGATGTGCGAGCGTAATTTCGCCCGGTTTGGGATGAGAGCCTCCACCCACGAGTGCTACTGCAGACGCAGTATGATGCGGGGCGCGGAAAGGTCTCTGTCCAAAAGGGTGATTGCTATTGGCAATCGAGTAAATACTGGCAACTTCCAGATTTTCCTGAGTATTGAGGGGTGGCAAGATACTCGCCAACCGTGAAGCCAATAAAGTTTTACCAGTTCCCGGTGGCCCTCTAAATAGTAAAGAATGTCCACCCGCAGCAGCAATTTCCAGAGCCCGTCTTGGACGCAGTTGACCTTTAACATCGGCTAAATCAAAACGAGAGTCTGAATGATTGATCTGTAGCTGAGCATTCATCTGGGCTAAAGGGGCGAACTTGCTTAAATGATCACAGACTTCTTTCAAATGAGTGGCGGCAAAGACACGGAAATCAGGTAACTGACAGGCTTCTTGAGCATTTTCTTTAGGTAGAATCAGTTCATGCTGTGATTGTTGGCAGGCAATGGCAATACTGAGCGTACCGGTTATTGGACGGAGTTGACCATCCAGCGCCAGTTCACCAATGAATTCCATACCATCTGTACAGTTTTCAGGGAGTTGACCTGAAGCCAGTAGAATTCCTAAAGCAATCGGTAGATCTAAACGTGAACCATCTTTGGGCAGATCAGCAGGGGCAAGATTAATCGTCAGACGTTTGGTTGGGAACTGATAACCACTATTCAAAATGGCTGAGCGAACCCGGTCTTTACTTTCCCGAACTGCCGCTTCAGGCAGACCGACAATGGTTAAAGAGGGCATGCCCTGACTAACATGCACTTCGACTTCAATTAAAGGGGCATGCAGACCCAGCAAACCCCGAGTATGGATTTTAGCAAAAGACATTTGTTGTTCCGTTTTGGTGCGTTATTATTGTTCGTTATTTGTCTTTTATGCACTTTGCTGGTGCTTATTTTTTGTTCAATACTTTTTCTTCAAGTGATTCTACTTGTTTAAGCAACTCATTTAAACGCTGATTCGCCTGATTAAGGGCGGTACGCTGGCGTTCAATTTCCTCTTTTGAGACCAGATCCATTTTACTGACTGCTTCGTTTAATAAGGCACGAAGATTGTGTTCAAGATCTTTTTTTGGTTCTTCGATTTGTTGCAAGATTGCTTGTAATAAAGTTTCAATCATTGTGTAGTCCATAGGGATGGAAATGAGCGCACAGTTTAGCACCGCAAGGATCAAGACTATAGTATTTCAGACAAAATATGGGATTAGTCAGTAATTATTATCATAAAAGACCACATAAAAAAGACTAAAATTTGAAGATTCAAAAGATTTATAAGTATAAAATAATGTTCAGGGAAACCGCATGTCGAGCTTTCTAATTTCCCCCGACCTTAGAAATCTTGGCATGAAATTTGAACATAAAACCTTACTGGTGAAATAAGCCGAAGGAAAACAAACATGAAGCTCGTAACTGCAATTGTAAAACCTTTCAAATTAGATGATGTGCGTGAAGCATTGTCTGAAATTGGTGTTCAAGGCATCACTGTGACTGAAGTCAAAGGCTTTGGTCGTCAAAAAGGCCACACTGAACTTTATCGCGGCGCTGAATACGTTGTTGATTTCTTACCAAAAGTCAAAATTGAAATCGCGATCAGCGACGAAATGGTTGACGCGGTAATTGAGTCAATTACTCGTGTAGCAAGCACAGGCAAAATTGGTGACGGAAAAATTTTCGTAACAAATCTGGAACAGGTCATCCGTATTCGTACAGGTGAAACAGGTGCAGACGCCGTTTAATTTGGCACAAAGTTTGCTGAGTAGCGAATAACTCACAAAAACTTGGTTGGGGGATACGAATGAAAAAAATACTACTCGCGTTGGGTCTGTCCAGCGCACTTTTGGGCGGTTCTGTTGCCTGGGCTGAAGAAGCCGCATCAGTAGCCGCTCCAACAGAGGAAGTTGCTTTAGTTGATGCAACTGAGACTCCAGATACTACAGAAATCACTGCTGTTGAAGCAGTAGAAACAGCGCCGGTTGAAGAAGCGGCAGCTGCAGAAGAAGAAGCAACACTTGATACAGGTGATACTGCCTGGATTTTAACATCAACAGCCCTTGTTTTACTCATGACCATTCCAGGTTTAGCCCTGTTTTATGGCGGTATGGTACGTAAGAAAAACGTACTCGGTACTATGGCGCATAGCTTTATCGCAGCTGCAGTAGTGAGTATTGTCTGGGTGGTGATTGGTTATACCCTGGCATTTGGTGAAGGCAATGCCTTTATCGGTAGCCTGGATAAATTTATGCTGTCCGGTATTACCACAGAGGCACTTTCAGGCACGATTCCTGAAATCCTGTTTGTAATTTTCCAAATGACGTTTGCGATTATTACGGTTGCCATCATCAGTGGTTCTATTGCTGAACGTATGAAGTTTGGTGCTTTTGTCGCATTCATCACACTTTGGGTGATCTTGGTGTATGCACCAATTACGCATTGGGTATGGGGCGGCGGCTGGTTAGGCAATGACGGTGCGCTTGACTTCGCTGGTGGTACAGTCGTTCACATTAACTCAGGTGTGGCAGGTCTGGTTGCAGCTTACATGCTGGGCTCTCGTATGGGTCTTGGCCGTGAATCTATGGCACCACACAACCTGACTTTAACAGTCGTCGGTGCAAGCTTACTGTGGGTAGGTTGGTTCGGTTTCAATGGTGGTTCAGCACTAGGTGCGAATGGTTCTGCAGGTTATGCACTCGTGGTTACACAAGTGGCAGCGGCAGCGGCAGCGATCTCTTGGTTAATTACTGAAAAAGTTGCACGTGGTAAAGCATCTGTATTGGGTGGTGCATCTGGTGCAGTTGCAGGTCTCGTCGTGATTACTCCGGCAGCTGGTTTCGTGACTGTCGGTGGTGCTCTAGCGATGGGTCTAATCGGTGGTGTGGTATGTTTCTGGGGTATTACTGCGCTGAAACGTATGCTTAAAGCTGATGATTCTCTAGATGCTTTCGGTCTACATGGTGTGGGCGGTATCGTTGGTGCGATTCTGACTGCATTCTTTGCCAGCGAATTCATCATGGGTGACGGTGCGCCAACAGATGTAATGCATCAATTATGGGTACAAGTTGAAGGTGTACTGGCAACAATCGCTTACTCTGCAATCTTGACTTTCATTATCCTGAAAGTGATCGATCTGATCATTGGTATCCGTGTTTCTTCTGATGATGAACGCATGGGTCTGGACTTGAGCCAACACGGCGAACGTGTCGAATAATCTGCTAAAACAATAATCAATATATTGTGTAAAACAGCCCGTCAGGGCTGTTTTTTTTCTATATATTGCGTAAAACTCTACAAAGTTCAGAATTTTTGCTACACTCGGAAATCATCAGGATTTGTTCAATTAAACCGCTATGCATTGCCCATTTTGCAATACACCAGACAGTAAAGTGATCGATTCACGCCTGGCCGCTGAAGGTTGCCAGATTCGCCGTCGTCGTGAATGTGTCAGTTGTAATGAACGCTTTACCACCTTTGAAAGTTATGAAGTGGTGATGCCGCGTGTCATCAAGTCGGATGGCAAGAACGAACCTTTTGATGAAGCCAAACTACGCCGTTCATTGATGCATGCCTTGCAGAAACGTCCTGTCACACAGGAACAGATTGAAACGGTACTAAGTGATATTCAGCTACAAATTCGCCGCTTGGGTGAACGTGATGTCAAATCACGTACCATCGGTGAAATCGTTATGCAGTCTTTATTCGCACTTGATCACGTGGCTTATGTACGTTTTGCGTCGGTCTATCAGGATTTTCAGGATGTCGAGGCTTTTCGTCGTCAAATCGAACAGATGCAGCAACGCGGCGAATTTCAAGAATAAACATGTCTGAACTCAATCAAGATCAAGTCTGGATGTGTCGTGCCATCGAACTGGCACGTCAGGGACAGTATTCCACCAAACCAAATCCGAATGTTGGCTGTGTCATCGTTAAAGATAACGTGATTGTCGGTGAAGGTTTCCATCCTAAAGCAGGTCAGCCACATGCCGAAGTCTTTGCGATGCGTCAGGCAGGCGAACAGGCGTGTGGCGCGACTGCATATGTAACCTTGGAACCTTGTGCGCATTATGGTCGTACCCCGCCTTGCGCTAAAGGGCTGGTTGAAGCGGGTGTGGCTAAAGTCATCGTCGCTTGTCCTGATCCAAATCCATTAGTGGCAGGTAAGGGCGTCCAAATCCTGAAAGATGCTGGCATCGAAGTCGAAGTGGGGATTTGCGAAGATGAAGCACATCTGCTGAATTATGGTTTTTTAAAAGCCATGGCGACTGGTATGCCTTATGTTCGCCTCAAGATTGCCTCAAGTCTGGATGGCCGGACGGCAATGGCATCCGGTGAATCTAAATGGATTACCGGAACAGAAGCGCGACAAGACGTACAGCATTGGCGTGCCATTTCCGGTGCTGTGATTACCGGGATTGACACTGTATTGGCAGATGATTGCCAGCTCAATGTCCGTAGCCTCAAAAACGTGGATGATATCAGCACTATTGTTCAGCCCAAACGGATTATTCTGGATCGCCAGGGCCGCTTACCACTCACTGCTAAGATTCTGGAGCAACCGGGAACGGTTATGGTGATGGGACCTTATCGTCAGGAACTGGCAGACTTGGGCGTGACCCAGTTTGAGATTCAGCCTTTACAAGAATTATTACAGCAACTGGTTCAGCAGCATCAGATTTATGATGTGTTGGTAGAAGCAGGGGCGACTTTATCTACTGCATTTTTACAGGCAGGACTGGTGGATGAACTCATCAGTTATGTTGCACCGACCTTATTGGGGCAAACTGCGCGTAGTATGTTCAATGCAGAATTCAGCCGAATGGCAGAACAACTTCGATTCAAGTTGCAGGACGTGACCCGTTTGGGTGATGACGTGCGCTTCAGGTTAATTCCTTCTCAAGAGACACTATGAATTCAGAGTCTACGGTTTATCACAAACGTCGCCATGCGGCACGTACCACAGATGAATATCTTTTCCATCAGTTGGTTCCTTATTTGGGGAACAAGCGCCGTTTACTACACTTAATTCTGGAAGCCCTTGAGAGCACGGGAACTTTAAAACGTGAAGATGGCCGTGCGCCTATTTTTGCCGATTTCTTTGCCGGTTCTGGTGTGGTGTCGCGTCTAGCACGTCAAAATGGCTATCGTGTGATTGCCAATGACTGGGAACCCTATAGCCATGCACTGAATCATGCGGTTCTGGCTTGCACTGAAGCGCCCGCATTTAAAGAGCTGGGTGGCTATCAGAAAGCAATTGATTATCTGAATCGTCTGCCGGAAGTCAAAGGCTGGGTGACGCATAATCTGTGTCCACGCAATGATGAGATCTATGATCCGACCCGAGACCGTTTGTTCTTTAAACGCCGTAACGGCATGCGGATTGATGCGATTCGTCAGCAGATTGCCACCTGGCAGGCCCAAGGCGCGATTGATGATGTGGAAATGAGTGCTTTACTGGCACCATTGCTTTATTCAGCCAGTTTTGTCAGCAATACCTCAGGTGTATTTAAAAGCTTCCATCATGGTTGGGGCGGTAAGACCCAGACAGCATTGGAGCGTATTGAATCCTTGCTCTGGTTAACGCCAAGCCGTTTCTGTGAAGATGCTAAGCATCAAGGGCCTGCCGCAGAAATGTGGTGTGTAGATGCCCAACATCTGGCAAATCAGATGAGCGGCTTCGAAGTCGATGTGGCTTATCTTGATCCACCGTATAATCAGCATGCCTATAGCAGTAACTATCATGTACTCAATGCTTTAACACTTTGGGATCAGGTGGATCTGCCAACGCCAGATACCAAAGGCTTCAAGAGCGGGATTGACCGTGCCTGGCGTAAAGAACGTCCGAGTCAGTACAACTCATCCAAGCATGCCAAAGAAGCCTATGAAACTTTGTTGGCGACCATTAATGCGCGTTTTATCCTGACCAGTTATTCTACGGATGGTAATATCAGTGCCACCGATTTACTACAAGCGAACCTGAAACGTGGTCGTGTAACCTTGCTGACTCAGGACGTACCGCGTTATCGTGTTAGCAAACAGCGCCAGTCTGAACGTGCACGCGTACTTGAATTTATTGTGATTACCGACACGCATGCTAAATCAGGACCACCAATCCGTCAGCTATTGGGTCAGTTACACCATTATGCAGAGCTGGGTGGTGTGGATACCACAAGTGTTAGCACGCAACTGGCATTGTGGTAAAAGCATAAAAAGGAATAGAAAATGTTTACAGGTATTATTGAAAGCCTCGGTAAGGTCGAGAGCCTGCAAAATGTGGGCGGTGATGTACGCTTACGCATTCAGACTGATCTGGA
Source organism: Acinetobacter sp. LoGeW2-3 (assembly GCF_002688565.1). Taxonomy (NCBI): domain Bacteria; kingdom Pseudomonadati; phylum Pseudomonadota; class Gammaproteobacteria; order Moraxellales; family Moraxellaceae; genus Acinetobacter; species Acinetobacter sp. LoGeW2-3. Next base: position 1,369,525 of record NZ_CP024011.1, read on the forward strand.
TATGTCCGATGTACATCTAGGCGATTCAATTGCTACTAACGGTATCTGCTTGACTGTGATCGACTGGGGTGAAAACTGGTATGCGGCAGATGTGTCTCGAGAAAGTCTAAATCGGACTACACTTGCTAACTGGAAAGCGGGTCAACCTGTAAACGTAGAGAAAGCGATGTTACCCACTACACGTTTTGGTGGACATATTGTCTCTGGTCACGTCGATGCTGTAGGCGAAATCACCGTGGTGCGTTCGGATGCCCGTTCTATCTATTTTGAAGTGACTGCACCTGCTGAAATTGCCAAATATCTGGCAGAGAAGGGTTCAGTAACCGTGGATGGTATTAGCCTGACCATTAATCACCTGCGTGGCAATATCCTTAGTCTGAACCTGATTCCTCATACAGCTGAAAGAACCAATATTGGTACTTGGAAAGTGGGGACTCAAGTCAATCTAGAAGTCGATGTACTGGCACGTTATATCGAGCGTTTATTGCTCGGCGATAAGGCTGCTGAAACTACACCACAGTCTAAAATCAGTATGGATTTTTTGGCTGAAAATGGCTTTTTGAAATAACGAAAATGCCTAAATACTAAACAGTCTAATTGAAAAGTTAGACTGTTTTTTTATTTTTCGGGATAATCCTTACTTCACTTTACGATTTTAACCCCAGCGGACAGGTCGAATGCTCGATTTCTTACTAAACCTGGAACAGTCTTTGCCGATATTGCTTGAGCAATATGGGATATGGATCTATGCCATTTTATTCCTGGTGATTTTTGCAGAAACGGGATCTGTATTTTGTTTTTTTCTGCCGGGGGATAGCCTGTTAATTGCAGTTGGTGCACTCTGTTCTAGTAGCGATTTGATCACCTTGCATTCGATGGGATTACTGCTCTTTACTGCGGCAGTTCTGGGCTATACCGTGAATTATTACACCGGCAAGGTGCTCGGTTTAAAATATTTTAATGAACATTCACGGTTCTTTAAACCCGAATATCTGACTAAAACCAATCATTATTTTATGAAGCATGGCGGCAAAACTATTTTGATTGCACGCTTTATTCCATTTGTCCGTTCTTTTGGTCCTTTTGCTGCTGGTTCAGGGCATATGAATTTTATGACATTTACATTTTACAATCTGACTGGGGGCGTGCTGTGGATTGCTAGCTTACTGGGGATCGGTTATGTGGCGGGTAATGCCGCTTTTATGCTGGCAGATTTTTTCTAAATATAAGAAATGAAAAAACCCACATTTGTGGGCTTCTTTATATGGGTTTAAATTAATCAGCGCTTTTGCAGGATGTAATCAATTTCTTCCCGGGCTGCAGCACGTAAGCGGTTACGCAACTGTACCAAAGTCTCTTCGATTGCAGTTTCGGCTTCAAGTTCCAGGCGTAGTCGGGTACTTTCTAGCTCTGACAAAATTTCACTATCATCAATTTTAATTTGGGCAGCATTTACAATCTGATTTTGCTCAAAACGTGCCGCATAATTCAATACTTCAGCATTCAGACTGTCACGTAATAATTCCAGAGTACGAGTCTGCTCTGCATATTTACGCTCTTCATCCAGCTTCATCTGCTCAATATAAGCCTCTTCCTGAGCACGTTTATCTGCCAAGGCTTTTTCAAGCGCTTGCTGTTTACGAATCCGTGCTTCTTCAATCAGTTCAGCTTTACGCTGTGCATAAGCTTCCTCAATTTTAGCATCAGACACTTGTTGCAGTTGCTGGTCACGCGCCAGCCATTCCTGCAATGAAGTTTCCGGCTGAAGTACATCGCAGATGCGCGCAAGGTCATCAATAAAGGTCTGACGCACAGCTTCAGGCACATTTAACCAGCGCTGTTTAAAATCTGGACCAACATTTAATGCCACGGGCATCTCCTTATAATGTGTGAGTGAAGCTATTATAGTTTATATGTTTTCGGCTCAATACCCAGTCGACGGTATTGCTTAAACTTTTCACGACCGAGTTGCTTGGCCGCTTCGTTATTTTCAATAATCTCAATAATGTGACTAAATTTAGCGTAAGGTTCAAGTGCTTCAGGATTAAAATTAAAGATAATCCAGTCGGCCTGCTCTGGCAAGTTCGCAGAAATACAGACACTGGCCTGTGGCTGGTCAATTCCATGCGGGATAAAACCGGTGGGATCAAAAGTCCATAGATGTTCATCCAGTTGTTGCTGCAAGTCTGCATCGCTACACAGTAACCAGATTCGCTCTGGCTGACGCAGAATCTTACGGCATAAACGGCAGGTACTTTCGACCTGCCGTTCAGGGCTTTTTTCAAATAAATAAAAGCTGACTTTAGCCATTCTTTTGAACACGGTTCGCCAGGAATTGCATCAATAATGGCACTGGACGACCAGTTGCGCCTTTATTGGTACCAGAATTCCATGCTGTACCTGCGATATCCAGATGTGCCCAGCGATAATCACGTGTGAAGCGTTGTAAGAAGCAGGCTGCAGTCACAGAACCTGCTTTAGGACCACCAATATTGGCGATATCAGCAAATGGAGAATCCAGCTGCTCTTGATAATCGTCTAGCACTGGCATACGCCATACACGGTCAAAAGAAGTTTGACCAGCGGCTTCAAGTTCGGCTGCCAGTTCATCATCCGGTGTAAACATACCGGTTAATACTGAACCTAATGCTACTACGCAGGCACCGGTTAATGTCGCGATATCGATGACCAATGCAGGATTAAAGCGTTTTACATAAGTCAGTGCATCACACAGCACCAGACGGCCTTCGGCATCGGTATTCAGGATTTCAACCGTTTGACCACTCATGGTCGTTACGATGTCACCTGGACGGGTCGCTTTACCAGACGGCATGTTTTCCGCAGTGGCAATGGTACCCACAACATGAATATCTAAACCAGATTCACACAGTGCACGCATGGTACCCAGAACAGAAGCCGCACCACACATGTCGAATTTCATTTCGTCCATGCCGGCACCTGGTTTTAGGGAAATGCCACCCGTATCAAAAGTAATGCCTTTACCAACTAACACCACCGGTGCTTCACTACGTTGTGCACGGTATTCAATAGTAATAATACGGCCTGGACGGTCTGAACCTTTACTAACAGCAAGGAAAGAATGCATACCCAGATCAGCGATCTGCTGCTCATCCAGTACATTCACTTTTAACAGTTCAGGATATTCAGCTGCTAATGCTAGTGCTTGCTCTGCCAGGTATTCTGGGAAACAAATATTGCCTGGACGGTTACCTAAGTCACGTGCTAAGTTCTGGCCCATTTGCACGGATTGAAGCAATTGTAGTTGCTCTGCAGTCACTGGACTGTCGGTCGTAATCAGGTTGATTTGCTCAAGTACAAATTCATTTTTTTTGGATTTGAATTCATCAAAAGCATACGCTGCTTGAGTGAGCAATAGCGCAAAAACGTTATGAAATTGTGCTGGTAGGGCAGAAATATCTACGCTGATTTGCTGGAATTTTTTCTGTGCCGCTTTAACGATAGTTTGCGCAACTTTCGCCAGTTTGCCTGGCTGTAGTTCAGCAGTTTTACCCAAACCAATCAGACAAGCATTGGCACTCGCTGGAACATTACCCACCAATGCCAAGGTTTCATTTAGCCCCGCTTTATATTGCGTCGCTGCGGTGATTTCTTCAAACTTGTCGATCTGATAAGTGGTAGCTGACTGTTGTAGCTGTTCAGAATCCACAAGAATTAACAGATATTGGCTGGATGCATTCTCTTGGAATGACGTATTAATTGTCAGTTTCATATGCGTTTATTTAAGCCTTATAAAATTTGCAACCATTAAACCATTGAAACAATTTCCTGAACAGGGTTTCAATGTTCAACTCAAGTATCGGTTTTATATTTTTAAGCTTAACATTCGGGTAAACTATGACAAGTTTTTTACCCTGTATTCTGGAAGATTTAATTTGATTATTCGGCGTTATCTGGTCAAGCAAGTTGTATCAACATCCTTGGTTGTGATTGCCTTATTGACCTTGATCATGATGGGTGGTCGACTGATCAAGTACTTCGGTGTGGCAGCACAAGGACGTCTGGATGCAGGCATCCTATTCAGTATTATTGGTTATCGTCTGCCTGAATTCCTGACCCTGATCTTACCGCTTGGTTTCTTTATTGGTCTGATGCTGGTATTTGGCCGGCTCTATGTTGATCATGAAATGGCAGTCATGAATGGCAGTGGCGTTAGCCGCAACCAGCTGGCACGTTTACTCATTCCGATGACTGTGGTCTTTCTGGTGATTCAGGCCTTCCTGATGCTTTGGGCTGCACCATGGGGGATTCGTCAGTTTGAAGCACTGACCAATGAACAGGCAGTACGGACGGGCTTTGATCTGGTGCGACCGAAAGAATTTATCTCCTCGGGACCCTATACCATCTATGCCGGCGATCTCTCTGAAGACCGTAAAAACCTGAAAGATATTTTCTTCTATCAGCGGGCAGAAGGTGAAGGTAAGCCAGATGTGATGATTCTGGCACAGGAAGCAACTCGAGTAGAAGTAGCAGGGGATACCGCCAATGTGGTGGATCTGGTCAATGGTCGCCGCTATGAAATCTTTGCCGGCATGCCGAAATATACTCAGGCGGAATTTGAGACCTATCGTCTGCGTCTGGAAAATGATAAAGAAGCCAAGTTTGAAAGTGCTGAGGTTGAAGCATTACCAACGTCGAAACTCTGGGAAAATCGTCAGGATCCTGTGGTCGCCAGTGAACTAGGTTGGCGTGTCTTTGTACCATTTGCCATTATTGCAGCGTTGATGCTGGCTAATGCCCTATCTGAAGTGAGTCCACGTCAGGGGCGTTATCTTAAACTCTTCCCGGCACTGTTAATTTTTGCCAGCCTGATCGTGGCCTTGATGGCAGTAAAAACCCGCGTCAGTAAAGAGGAAATGGGAATTTGGGCTTATCCAATGGTCCTGATTTTCTACGGTATTGCTGCGGCTCTATTTGCACGTAAACAGAAGCTGGCGCCGAAAATCAAGAAACAGATTCAACGAGCGAGGTCTTAATCATGCTGGCACGTCGTATCGTTGCAAAACATGTGACCGGAACTACTGCACTTGCCATGTTGGGTGCAACGCTAGTACTGGCCGGATTACAGGTATTATTTACTTATCTGGGTGAACTGGGTTCCTTAAAAGAAGGCTATGGCGCCTGGCAGGCACTGAAATATGTGCTGTGGGGCGCTCCTAATTATCTTTATGAAATTTTACCGATCTCCGCACTGATTGGTGCGGTCCTTGGCCTAGGAACATTGGCATCCAATAGTGAGCTGATTGTCATGCGTTCGGTGGGGGTTAGCCTATGGCGTATTGTCGGCTGGGTGATCCGTTCAGCATTGCTGCTAGTGGTTTTATCCTTTGCTTTAAGCGAATGGGTGATTCCATATACCAATGAACAGGCCAAAGCAGTCAAAAGTTATAACAAGCCAGTGAAAATTGGTGAAGTGAAAGGTTACTGGACCCGTGAAGGCCAGCGTTTTATCTATATTGATTATGCCAATGCCAAAGGCGAATTGAAGTATGTACAGATGCTGGACTTTGATGAAGATTATCGTCTGCGTGGTACGTTAAAAGCCGAGCAGGGTGATTTCGTCAAAGATGGTGCATGGAGTTTACAGAATACCCAGGAAATAAATATTCTGCAGAATGGTAATGCCACGCTAACGCCACATGCTGAACAGCCACTGGCTTTAGCCTTGCAACCGAAATATGTGCATATGGTGACCATTGACCCGGAAGATCTGTCACCAAGTCAGTTAGTGAGCTTCATGAGCTATATGCATGAATATAGCCAGGTGCCAAAGACCTATGAACTCGCTTTCTGGCAGAAAGTTGGCTCACCATTTGCTCTGATTGCATTAGTAGTCATTGCCTGTTCCTTTATTTTTGGACCACTCCGTCAGCAATCGATGGGCTTCCGTCTGGTGATTGCACTATTTGCAGGTTTAGGCTTCTTCTACCTGCAGGATTTTCTCGGTTATGCAAGCTTAGTCTATGCGCCGTCGCCAGCATGGTTTGTGTTTATACCAATTATCATCATGTTTGCAATTGGTGGTTATCTATTGCATCGCGCACGTTAAGCTACAAGAAAATAGAAGAAATCAATCGCAGTGAAAGGCTTAAACCATGGCACGGTCATGGTCTCTCGCTGCAAAATTAGTTAAAATAGAATGATTAATTCGTAAACGAACAAGAGTATTCATTATGACGGATGCAACTGCTGGCAAAATCCCTCACGTATTGGTAATTATGGATGGTGTGGGTCATCGCGAAGCGGTCGAAGACAATGCGTTTTTAGCGGCTAAACGACCTCATTTAACTGCTATGCAGGAAAAGCATCCGCATGGTTTGATCTCTGGTTCGGGTGAAGATGTTGGTCTGCCTGACGGTCAGATGGGGAACTCTGAAGTTGGTCACATGAACTTGGGTGCTGGCCGCGTGCTATACCAAGATTTCACCCGTATTACCAAAGATATCCGCACAGGCGATTTCTTTAATCATGAAGTATTGGTAGATGCCGTAGAAAAAGCCAAAGCAGGCAATGGTGCCGTACACATCATGGGCCTATTGTCTGAAGGCGGTGTGCATTCACACGAAGATCACATCGTTGCGATGGCTGAACTGGCGCTAAAACGTGGTGCTAAAGTTTATCTGCATGCTTTCCTAGATGGTCGTGATACACCACCGAAAAGTGCACAGCCTTCATTAGAAAAATTAGATGCTGTTTTTGCTCAATATCCAGGCCAGGGCCGTATCGCAACCATGATTGGTCGTTACTTTGCCATGGATCGTGACAATCGTTGGGATCGTGTTGAACAGGCGTATCGTTTATTGACTGAAGGCGAAGCGGTACGTACTGCAGCGACTGCAGTTGAAGGTCTGGAACAGGCTTATGCAGCAGATGAGTCGGATGAATTCGTAAAAGCAACCCGTATCGGTGAAGCTGCTGCGATTCAGGATGGCGACAGTGTTGTATTCATGAACTTCCGTGCAGACCGTGCGCGTGAACTGACTCGTGCTTTTGTTGAAAAAGACTTTGCAGGTTTTGAACGTAAAGTTGTGCCAAATCTGGCGAAATATGTCATGTTGACTCGTTACCAGGCAACAATTGATGCACCTGTGGCGTATATGCCAGAAACACTGGTGAACTCGATTGGTGAATACTTGTCAGGCTTGGGTAAAACCCAGTTGCGTATTGCTGAAACTGAAAAATATGCACACGTGACCTTCTTCTTTAGTGGCGGCCGTGAAGATGAATATCCAGGTGAAAAACGTATCCTGATTCCATCTCCAAATGTGGCGACTTATGATCTAAAACCAGAAATGAGTGCATACGAAGTAACTGATGAGCTGGTAGCAGCGATTAACTCAGGTGAGTTTGACCTGTTAGTTGTGAACTATGCCAATGGTGACATGGTTGGCCATACTGGCGTATTTGATGCAGCAGTAAAAGCAGTTGAAGCGGTAGATACTTGCTTAGGCCGTGTTTATGAAGCAGTAATGGCGCAAAAAGGCCATATGATTATTACTGCAGACCATGGTAATGTTGAGCAGATGCAGGATTATCAAAGTGGTCAGGTACATACTCAACATACCACTGAATTGGTTCCGTTTATTTATGTCGGCCCAACTTCTGCAACGATTGCGGATGGTGGGGTACTGGCGGATGTGGCACCAACGCTGTTGAGCCTAATGCAGCTTCCGGTTCCGGTAGAAATGCAAGGCCGTAACTTAATTGAACTGAACGCTTCATAAAAAATATTAATAGGACAAAGAATGGCAAGATCACAGCGGAAGTCAGTTGTATTCACGAGCTTACTGATGTGTTTGAGCCATTCAGCATGGAGTGCTGGGCCTCAGGGTCCAGCATTCGATGATATGGTCATGGACCAGCAAACCTATAGCGAAATTCCTGTCTCCTCGATTCAGGAATTCGTGCAGATTTATGGCATTGTCAAAGAGAATTATATTCAAGATAAAAATGACGATGCATTATTCCAACAGGCAATTCGTGGCCTGGTCGGCGGCTTAGACCGCTATTCCCGTTATCTTTCTCCAGAAGACTTCAAACAGCTACGTCAGTACACTGAAGGTGTCTTGGCCAGTATCGACTTTGACCTGAAATATAATCCGCAACTTAAACAGTGGGTGATTCAGGGTTTAAGTAACGATGCTGACTCAGCTCGGCAAGGTCTGCGTAATGGGGTGACTGTATTCAAAATTGATGATCAGGAGCTGAGTTCACTCAATCATGAACAGGTCCGTCAGTTACTCAGTGGAGCTATTGGTTCTACCTTGAGTATACAGCTATCACCACAAAGTCAGGTGTTTAATCTGGTACGTAATACCAAGGTGGAGACCGAAATCAGGTCTCAGCTGCATCATAATCAGGTGCTGGTATTACAGGTCAAAGTCTTTCAGCAGGATACGGCTAATGAGATCAAACGGATTATTGAGAGTTATTCTGGCTCACGTTTAAAAGCGGTGCTATTTGACCTGCGTAATAATCCGGGCGGCCTGCTCTCTGCAGCCGTTGAATCAGCAGATCTATTCCTGAACCAAGGTATTATTGTTTCGACCAAAAGCCGGACAGAAGGCGACCAGCAGTTTCAGGCATTACCAGGCTTTGAATTTCAGAATTTGAAGATCGGCATCTTGATCAATAACCGTTCTGCCTCCGCAGCCGAAGTCTTTACCGCTGCCTTGAAGGAGCATAAACGTGCCTGGGTCGTGGGTGAAAAGAGCTATGGTAAAGGTGTAGTGCAGAAACTGTTTCCTTTAAGCAATGGTGCTGCCTTACAGATGACTGTATCCCAATATTTCAGCCCGAGCGGTCAGCGTATTGAAGGCTTTGGTGTGCAGCCACATCTCAGCTATCCACTTGGAGTTGAGATGAGGGAAGAAAGTTATCTGGATCACGTCACTGAATTATTGCTTTTACAAAAATAATGAAGGGGCATCGCCCCCTTATTTTTTATTCTTCTTCATCGGTATCGAGCCCAAATTTCTTCAGACGATAACGTAGTGAGCGGAAAGACATGCCGAGTTTTTTTGCAGCTAAAGTCCGGTTCCAATGGGTCTGATTCAGGGCATTCAGCAAAATTTCTTTCTCGATCTTCTCGATATACAGTTCAAGCCCTTCTTCAGGCAGTTTTTTCGGCACCATAAAAGTGTCAGTATTATGATTTGATTCGGGAACTGAATTGGATGTAATTTCTGAAGTTATGAAACTCTGACGTAAAGGTGCCGTTTGCAGATGCTGAATATCAATCATATCTTCATCGCTAAGAGTAATCGCCCGTTCAATGATATTACGCAGTTCACGGACATTCCCAGGATAGTATTGAGCCAGTAACTGCTCCTTACTACGTTCAGTCAGGCGTTTCACTGGAATTTGCCATTCCTGACAAATCTTCTGAATGAAGTGTTCAGCCAGCAGTAGAATATCATGACCACGCTCACGCAGTGGTGGCAGTACCAGATCCATGACATGAATCCGGAAGAACAGATCCTGACGGAATTTCCCTTGCTGGACCTGTGCTTCCAGATCCTGATGACTGGCACTGATCACACGAAAATCGACATCAATTTCTGTATCTGACCCCAGTGGACGAATCCGTTTTTCCTGTACTGCGCGTAGCAGTTTCACCTGCATACTCAGTGGTAGTTCAGCAATTTCATCCAAGAATAGGCTGCCACCATGTGCAGACTGGATTAGACCCTGTTTGTCCTGCGTTGCACCAGTAAAACTGCCTTTCTTATGCCCGAACAGCTCACTTTCCATCAGTTCAGCTGGAATAGCACCACAGTTAATGGCAATAAAGGGACCTTCACTACGGTTACTCAGGCGATGGACCAGATTCGCCACCACTTCCTTACCCGTACCAGATTCACCGGTAATAAACACGGGGGCTTGGGAGCGGGCAATTTTATGTAAGGTTGTGCGCAGCTGCTGAATCGGCTTGGATTGGCCAATCAGCATTTTATATTCTAGGGTATCTTGCTGACTGGATTGGTAATCAACAGGCTTATTCAGTGCCTTTTGTAGTAACTGTTCCAGATGTTTCTGATTGATTGGCTTGCTGACAAAATCAAAGGCACCTGCTTTGAGTGCAGCAATGGCAATATCCATATTGCCATAGGCAGTTAAGACAGCGACCGGTAGGGAAGGATGATGTTCACTGATAAACTCCAGTAACTGCAAGCCATTACCATCAGGCAGATTCAGGTCGGTCAGACAGGCATCATACTGATAATCTGCTAGACGTTTTTTGGCATCCTCCAGACGGTGGGCGATATGCGTGCGGATTCCCATACGCATCAGTGACATCTGCATCAGTGTGCAGAGATCCTCTTCATCATCGACCAACAGTACCAGTGGTTGTTGTTCCACAATCTTTCCCCTTAAATTTAAAAATTAAACAGTGATGCGCTGGCAGCTAATCCGAAAGCAGGCGCCCTGTTCTTGTTGTATATAGTTCAGCTGGGCCTGGTTGGCCTCACAGAAACTGTGTGATAAATAAAGCCCTAGCCCAGTACCATTGATGGAGGTACTGAAAAATGGCTTGAACAGCAGGCTCTGATCGGCAGGTGCAATGCCCTGACCAAAATCCCGGATATCAATCCAGACCTTATGTTCATAAGGATGAACTTTTAATTCTACATAGCCTACGGCTGGATCGTTATGCCGCACGGCATTACGTAATAAATTAACTAATACTTGACGTAGTTGCGCTTCATCAAACTGGATATCCAGTCGCATATCAATATTCAGCTTAATCTGCTCAGCAATATCTGCCAAGTCCTCATGAATACATTGCGGAATAAATTCATTTAGCTGAATAGGCACCGGGTGAGTTTCTTTATTTTTCACCATATTCAGCGTGTCTTCAATAATCCGGTTAATTCGGGTGGCCTGTTTGCTGATCATGCCATGCAGGACTTGCTGCTGTTCCTGTTCAGAACCGGGTAACAGGTCATTGGCCTGCACAATGGCAGCCAGCGGATTGCGGATTTCATGTGCAATACTGGCTGATAGCTGCCCCAGTGCGGCTAATTTGAGTTGCTGTACTTCTTGATTGATTTTTCGTGCATCCTGTAATACCAGTAGCATCAGCGTCTGATGCGGCACAATCAGTTTTTGCACCTGGACATGAATATTGAAGCGGCTTTGCTGCGATTCAAACTGGAAACGCTCACCATTTTCCAGATTTTCAAAGCGGATCAGCTCAAACAGGTCTGGTTGTGACTGATATAGTGGAAACTTGTCATGCGCATACATTTGCTGGATGCCGAGCAGGTGACAGGCAGCTGGATTGCTCAGCACCACATGGCAATTTTCATCCAGCACCAGATAGCCGGTTTCAATCTGTTCCAGAATATAGCGGTTAATATTCTGCAGCCGATATAGTTCCATCGACTGAGAAAAATTGACATTCTCCAGGATCTGGAAGCGTCGTACCGCAATCTGCCCGATGCCATAAACCACAAAAAACATAAAGGCGAGAATTGCACTATTACCAATATTTCCTAAAGAGGAAAGAGTAAGCAGACTGGTGATGAAATGCTGGTAAATTACGCTAATTACAGCGATTAGGGTAATTACCAACGCTTTTTGCGCATTCAACAGGATTGAGGCAGCAAATATGGTAATCACGAACAGCATGCTCAGCTGCAGATTGGTGCCATTTGTGGCCAAGGTCAGCAGACTGAGTGCACAGACATCGACAATAAAAATACCGGTCAGCTGCTTCTGCACAAATTTCTTAAAATATTTCAGAACAAAGAGCTGTACCAGCGCAATGGCAATAAAACAGCTCAGCACATAATGATACAGCTTGGGATATTCTAAATCGATGCTGTGCTCAGGATAAGTGAGCAGAAAAATCAGCAGTAATCCAGTACTGATGATCAGGCGGTATGCCGCATACCAGGTGCCCAGCAGGTATTGATTAAGCTCTGAATAAGAAGATTGCTGCGACATAAAACCTTTTTTGTTTTTTAAGTTTTTTTAAATAGAAGGCACGAAACAATTAAGGCTTTATTAGACCATAGCGCATTGCCAGATGAGTCAGTTTCACATCACTGTCGATATTGAGTTTTTCAAAGATTCGATAACGGTAGGTATTAACGGTTTTGACACTGACAAACAGTTTATCGGCAATTTCTTGGGCGCTGATACAGTTCACCACCATCATGGCGACCTGCATTTCCCGTTCAGACAGCGAATCAAATGGGGATTGCTGGGTGTCAGACAGATAGGAACTTGCCAACTGTTCAGCAATATCTGCACTGAAATATTTACCGCCCTGCATCACCTTATTAATGGCACGTACCATCTCGGTCACGGGTGCCCCCTTGGTGATATAGCCTTTGGCGCCGGCTTTAAGCAATAAGGAAGGATAAGGTTCTTCAGCTAGGCCACTGACAGCAACGACTTTGGTATCGGGTGCAGTCTGTAATAAACGACGTGTAGTTTCTACACCACCGATACCCGGCATATTGACATCGAGAAGAACCACATTCGGATGATGCTGACGCACCAGAGTAATCGCTTCTTCACCAGATTCAGCTTGTCCAATAACCTGAACATCAGTGTGGTCTTCAAGCATTCTACAGATGCCAGTACGCACCAATTCATGGTCATCTACAACTAAAACTGTGATCACGTATACTCTCCCTCGGATGAAAAATCATTTTTTTTGTTACACAACACAAAATAAGCTTGCAATGAAACTACAAAATTAGCAATCCTATTGTCAGGTCATATTGAAACTGTATCACATAGTGTAGAGGTCAATAATTGTTCTGCATTGTGGTAAATGTAATGTAAGCCATATTAGAGGTAATACGCAAATCAATCTTACCTCGTAAGTTGGGTGAAGGAATAGTGAAGAAAACACATAAGTCTTTGATGCATGTACTGGGTCTGTCGATGGCAGTCAGCATGAGTACGACGACGAGTTTTGCTGAAATTATCATGAATTCGTCAGCAGCGGCCCCTCAGTCTAGTCTGAGCTGGTCTTCTGAACAGGCCAACCAGTTTTTGAGTGATGGATCCGATGCCGATGATGAGCCTTCTCCACTTGGTTCAACCACGGTAACGACCAGCATTCGTAGCTCTAATGGTCAAGCAGTACAAGAACCTGCCAAAACCGTACAGATTCTGGACACCAAGACCTATGGTACACAGCCATCTGTCAATGCACGTTCAGCGTTGGTGATGGATGCCCAGACTGGTGAGGTGCTGTATAGCAAAAACAGCAATACCGCTGTACCGATTGCGTCAATTACCAAACTGATGACCGCTGTGGTGATTTCTGATGCACGTTTAAATATGAATGAAAAAATCACACTCCAACAGGGTGATTTTTCATGTGCAGGTTGTAAGAGCTCGAGCTCGACCTTGCGTGTCGGCGATACGATGAATCGTGCAGAAGCCTTATTATTTGCGTTGATGAAATCCGAAAACCCGGCTGCAGCAGCATTGGCACGTACCTATCCAGGTGGCCGAGCAGCTTTTATTGCAAAAATGAATGCCAAAGCCAAAGCACTCGGTATGAATTCTACCCATTATATGGAATCGACTGGTCTGCATCCTGGTAATAAGTCATCTGCACGTGACCTCGGGATTCTAGTGAATACCGCTTCACAATATGGCTTGATCCGTCAGTTTTCAACTACTGCAAGTTATGACTTTAACTTGGGCTACCGTGTGTTGAAATCGAATAATACCAATGCGCTAGTGCGTAATGGGGGTTGGAATATCAATATTTCTAAAACCGGTTTTATTAATGAAGCAGGGCGCTGTGTGGTCATGCATACCACACTGAATAACCGTCCAGTGGTGGTGGTATTGCTGGGCGCTGATTCATCGGCTGCACGTACCAATGATGCAACCCGCTTGATGACTTGGGTATCGAGTTTGCCGAAACAACGTGTTTAAGCTTCTGACCTAGATATTTTAGTTATAAAAAAGCCCTGCAAATGCAGGGCTTTTTTGATTCGATATCTTACATATTAGAAAGAATAGAATCGCGTACTTGATCCAATGTTGCATCGATAGACAGCATCACAGCATCAGAACATTGTTTGATGGCAGTATCCGGGTCTTTCAGGCCATTACCAGTTACAGTACATACAATCACAGAACCTTCAGCAATCTTGCCTGCTTTAATGTCACGAATCGCGCCACCGATAGACGCTGCAGAAGCAGGTTCTACGAATACACCTTCGTACATAGAAAGAAGACGTTGTGCTTCCAGGATTTCAGAATCTTGAAGTTCGTCAAACCAACCTTTAGAGTCGCGAACAACCGCTTTGGCATGGTTCCAGCTTTGTGGGTTACCAATACGGATTGCAGTTGCCACAGTTTCAGGATTTTCTACTGGTGCACCACGTAGGAATGGTGCAGCGCCAGCAGCCTGGTAACCCACCATTGTAGGAAGGCCTTCAGGTTTAGGACCAGTGAAAGCATCAGTTGCAGCGTCATACACCACTTGCTCGAATTGATCAGCAGGCTGATTCGCCACAGCTTCGGTATAACCCATCCAGTGAGCAGTGATGTTACCTGCGTTACCGACTGGTAGGCAGTGATAATCCGGTGCACGACCTAACTCGTCCACGATTTCGTAAGCAATGGTTTTTTGACCTTGCAAACGGTACGGGTTGATTGAGTTTACGATGGTTACTGGCGCTTTATCAGCGATTTCTTTCACCAGACGCATACCGTCATCGAAGTTACCGCGGATTTGCATGGTGATCGCGCCATACATCATTGCTTGCGCCATTTTACCCATGGCAATTTTGCCTTCTGGGATTAAAACAAACGCTTTGATGCCAGCACGCGCAGCATAAGCAGCTGCAGCTGCAGAAGTATTACCTGTAGATGCACAGATAATCGCTTTAGAGCCTTCTTCAACTGCTTTTGTTACCGCCATGGTCATACCACGGTCTTTAAATGAACCAGTCGGGTTTAAGCCCTCGTACTTCACATAAATTTCAACATTTTTGCCAATAATGCGCGGAATATTCGCAAGCTTAATCAGTGGAGTGTTACCTTCGCCCAGAGAAACGGCTTTAGTAGTTGCAGACACTGGTAAACGGTCGCGATAGCGGTCAACTAAACCAGTATAACGATTGGCATTCGACATGATGATGTTCCAATTGTGTGTAGAGCTTGGCGAGGGGAAATACTCCCCCCAACCCGATTAATTATCAAGCGATTCTAAACGAATTCGTACAATTTCGCCATGAATAACAGGAAGAGCTTGAATTTGCTTTAACGCTTCATCCATTTTCGCTTCCTTAACTGGATCAGTCAGGATCACGATAGGAATAAGGTCTTTAAGGCGAGACTGCTGCAGGATGGCATCTATGCTGATGCCATTACGGCTCAGAATAGAGGTTACTTCCGCCAGCACGCCAGTTTGATCTTCAGCATTGATACGGATGTAGTAACCCGTAGTCATTTCTTCGCGTGGCAGGATTGGTAAGTCACTTAAGCTTTCAAAAGCCAGTTGTGGAATCGTACCTGCACCATCTTCGGTATAAGAGATGTCACGAACGATGTCCACCACATCTGCAACCACTGCAGAAGCTGTAGGGCCAGCACCGGCGCCTGCGCCGTAGTACAGTGTAGGGCCAACGGCATTGGCTTGAACCAGAACAGCATTTTTAACGCCGTTAACATTGGCAATCAGCTGTTCTTCAGGAATCAGAGTAGGGTGAACACGAAGTTCGATACCGGTTTCAGCACGACGGGCAATACCCAGGTGCTTGATACGGAAACCAAGATCTTCAGCATATCGTACATCTTGTGCAGTAATTTTGCTGATGCCTTCAGTAAAGACTTTGTCAAACTGTAGTGGAATACCAAATGCAATAGAAGCAAGCAACGTCAGTTTATGTGCGGCATCAATACCTTCAACGTCAAAAGTTGGATCTGCTTCTGCATAACCCAGTTCTTGTGCTTCTTTGAGTACATCTTCAAAGGCACGACCTTTATCACGCATTTCAGTCAGGATGAAGTTACCTGTACCGTTAATAATACCCGCAAGCCAATCAATTTTGTTGGCTGCCAGACCTTCACGCATCACTTTAATAATTGGGATGCCACCTGCCACCGCTGCCTCGTAAGCAATTTGCACAGCGTTGTCATCAGCAAGTTTGAACAATTCATTTCCGTGTTCAGCGAGCAAGGCTTTGTTCGCAGTTACGATTTGTTTGCCATGCAGAATGGCTTCTTTAATGACTTCATAAGCAGGATGGATGCCACCCATCACTTCAACCACAACATCCACATCTGGCTGACGTACGATATCGAGCAGATCCGCGCTTTGCTTGATGCTGTCATCGAGTTCTAGATCTGGACGTGGACGACGGGTACCCACATAAGTAATTTGAATTTCACGACCGGTGCGACGTTTAATCTCAGCAGCATTTTCTTTTAATAGTTTAAGGGCACCACCACCCACAGTACCAAGACCGAGGATTGCCAGACGAACTGGTTTCACGTCACACTCCAAATATAAACAGTTTTTTACGAGAGCCTAGATCATAGCTAAAAAAACGCGCTGACTCTAGGGCGATCTCAGAATATCTTTACGTATAAGATAAAGTTAAATAACTCATTAAAATGAGTTATTTAAGGCGGTCTAAAAGTTCAGAGGTTGACATATAACCACCGAGGTAAACGCCTTCTGAACTGTAGACACCAGGTGTACCATTTACGCCGATGTTCAGGCCCATTTGATATTGATCTTTCACAGGATTTTTGCAGGTCGCTGGCGTAATTGATCCACCGGCAATCGCGGTATCGAAAGCAGCACGGCGGTCTGAATTACACCAGATCGCTTCCATGGCTGGCATATGTTGTTCGCCACGTGGCCATGCGATATAGCGAACTTCAATGCCTTTAGCATTCATTTCATCCATCTGTTCATGGAATTTATGGCAGTACGGACAGCTGACATCGGTAAATACATAGATCACATGCTTGGCTTTGTTGCCTTTGGCTGGGTAAATCAGCAGATCTTCAGCTTTTAGTGCTGCAAAGATTTTTTTATTCACATCGGATTGCAGAGTTTCACTGACATTGTGCAGCTGCTTGTCGCCCAGACGGATCACATCACCCTGAATAATGTATTTACCATCACTGGTGGCATAGACAGAAGACATGCCTTCCAGACTCACCCAGAACAGATTCGGTACTTCAGTAGTTTTTATATCTGTGATTTTTGCTTTAATCCCAGCTTTTTTGAAATGACCTTCTAGCGTTGAGATCAGACGTTGCTGGGCATTACGTTCTGATACAGTAGACGCTTCACCCGTCGCTGGTGCACTTGCAGTTAAAGTATCGGACTTTTTATCGTTTTGATTAGAGTTGGAGCAAGCAGTAAGGCTAAAACCTGCAGCAAGCATACACGCGATAAAGAGGCTGGAGCGGGCAAATGTCATGGATAACCCTTTTTGTTCTTAGATAAAAATAGATGCCTAGCATAACAAAAAATAGTTTGCAGGTTGAACTTCTCTGTACACGCTGTCAGTTCAAGCCTTAGGCGCGTGGATGATGCGATGCATGGAGTTGCTGCATACGAACTTGCGCCACATGGGTATAAATCTGGGTGGTCGACAGGTCACTATGACCCAATAGCATCTGGACTACACGCAAATCCGCGCCATGATTCAATAAGTGCGTGGCAAAGGCATGGCGTAAAGTATGCGGCGACAGTTCAGCCTGGACTCCGGCCTGTAGCGCATAACGCTTGATCGCGTACCAGAAATTCTGTCGGCTCATGATGCCGCCATGCTGGGTCAGAAATAGATAGTCCGTTGCTGTTTTATATAGCTGTGGACGTGCTTCATTCAGGTATTTCTCGATCCATTCACAGGCCACTTGACCCATTGGTACCAGACGTTCCTTATTTCCTTTACCAACAATACGTAGATAACCCTGTTTTAAGTTGATGAGTTCTAAGCGTAGATTCAGTAATTCTGTCACGCGCAGACCGCAGGCATACAGGACTTCGAGCATCGCCCGGTCGCGTAAGCCGAGTGCTGTATTGATATCCGGTGCATTAATTAGCGCTTCGACATCAGCTTCGGAAAGATCTTTCGGTAAGGCACGTCCGAGTTTTGGCGTCTTGTGTGCGGCAACCGGATTGTCATTTCTGAGTTTCTGTTCACGTAGAAATTTATAAAACGAACGCAGGGCGGACAAACAGCGTGCGATTGAACGCGGACTTTTTTGTTGTTTGGTCAGTTCAATCAAGACATCCGAGACATCATCATGATTCCACTCTGGTAAAGCTTTATTTAAACAACTACTACATTGAATTAAATCAGATAAATAGGCATTTCGCGTATGCGGGCTCACTGTTTGAGCAATCAGATAATCACGATAACCGTGCAGAAACTGGGCATTTTCTGGAATCTGGACAGGAGCAGGAATACGGGGCTTTTTATTCAACATGGGCGTAGCAGCTTAGTAGGCTAAATCAATCATTTTGATGGATATCCTGCACTGTAGTGCAATTTAAGTTGGATGTCGATCTGCTCATAGATCAGGCAAAAATGAAATTAAACCTTATTTGGTAACTATTCTCATCTGCGTGTATACTGTACAAAAGTCTCAGGAATTTTCGCGGTGCGTTTGTCGGATTTGAAAGTGAAGCAAACAGCCATCATTCGAAAGGTTAATCGAACTACTGATGGTGAGGGCGCTCAACACGATGTCGTGGCGAGTCGCCTGGAAACGTTGGGTTTTGTGCCTGGCACAGCAGTGCAGGTCATTACTAAAGGTATTTTTGGTGGGGATCCTATTTTAATTCAGGTCGGCTTTACCCGTTTTGCCCTGCGTAAGTCAGAGGCAGCCAAGATTGAAATAGAAGCTGGAGTGTCGGCATGAGTGATGCCTTACGTATTGCCCTTGTCGGTAACCCTAACTGCGGTAAAACCTCATTATTCAACCATTTAACCGGAACAAGACAGAAAGTTGGCAACTATGCCGGGGTGACGGTAGAGCGTAAAATCGGCCACTTCGCGTTAGCTTCTGGAAAAGCGGTACGTGTACTGGATTTGCCGGGGACTTATAGTTTAGATGCCACTAGTCCGGATGAAGCAATTACTCGTGATGTAGTACAGGGTAAGATTGCGGATGAAGGACAGCAGGATGCGTTCCTATGTGTGGTGGATGCCACGAATCTGAAACTGCATCTCGGTCTGGTGCTGGAAATGATCCAGCTCGGTCGTCCGGTGTTACTCGTCCTGAACATGATGGACGAAGCACGTCGTCGTGGGATGCAGATCAATACCCAAAAACTGTCACAGCGTCTCGGTGTGCCCGTCGTGGAAACGGTTGCTGTGCGCAGTTCAGGCATTGAAAACCTGATGAATGCACTGGATCAGGGGAAATACGCTGTTCCACAAACCGAAATGACCGGTTTGAGTGGTAACAGTCATCACAAAGTCGAAAGCATCCTGAAAGATGTGGTGAACTTTGTGGACCAGGAAGATAAACGTACCGATTTCCTCGATAAAATTTTCCTGCACCCTGTGCTCGGTCTGGTGAGCCTTGCCGTAATGATGTTCGTGATTTTCCAGGCAGTATTCGCCTGGGCGGCACCATTCATGGATGGCATTGAAACCTTCTTTGGCTGGCTCGGTGAGGTGGTCAGTGACAGTATTGCTCATCCTTTGCTGAATAGTCTGGTTGTAGATGGGATTATTGCGGGTGCTGGTGGTGTCGTGGTGTTCCTGCCACAGATTCTAATCCTGTTCTTCTTTATCTTGGTATTGGAAGAATCCGGTTATCTGCCGCGTGCTGCTTTCTTGCTGGATAAACTGATGTACAAAGCTGGTCTTTCTGGTCGTGCCTTCATTCCTTTATTATCCAGTTTTGCCTGTGCGATTCCGGGAATCATGGCTTCACGTACCATTAGTGATCCACGTGACCGTTTAACTACAATCTTCGTAGCGCCCTTGATGACCTGTTCGGCTCGTCTGCCGGTATATGCATTACTCATTGCTGCTTTCATTCCATCACAATCGGTATGGGGTATTTTTAACCTGCAAGGTTTGGTACTGTTTGGCCTGTATATGGCAGGTATTCTGAGTGCGCTGTGTGTGTCTTTTGTCTTGAAGTTCTTTAATAAAGACAAAGCTGGCCATATGTTATTGATGGAATTGCCAAGTTATCGTTTTCCGGATATCAAGAACGTCTGGATTGGTCTGCTCGATCGCGGCAAGATCTTTATGAAGCGTGTGGGTGGCATCATCTTTGCGCTATCGATTCTGCTATGGTTCCTGTGTACTTTCCCGCAACCGCCAGAAGGTGCGACTTTACCGGACATCGATTATTCCTTTGCCGGGATGATCGGTCATTTTATCCAGCCAATCTTTGCACCATTAGGCTTTAACTGGCAGATCTGTATTGCCCTGATTCCGGCTATGGCTGCACGTGAAGTAGTCGTGGCTGCATTGGGTACTGTGTATGCATTATCAGCAGTCGATGATGATGCAATGTCTGAAGGACTGGCTGCCTTGATTAGTGGCGGCGGTGACTTGGGTTGGACAATGGCAACTGGGTTATCGTTACTGGTCTGGTTTATCTATGCACCGCACTGCCTGGCAACCTTGGCAACAGTGAAACGTGAAACAGGTTCATGGAAAACTGTAGGCTTTATGACCGTTTATCTGTTTGGTCTGGCATACATCATGTCATTCCTGACCTATCAAATTGCTTCACACTATTTAGGTTAATACTGACTGGAACAGGGCAGTGAAGGGGAGATTGAGATGATTGAAATTCTGATTGTGACCGCACTGGTGCTTTGGAGCGCGGTGGTGGTATTTAAGAAGGTATTTCCAAATACTTCACGCTCGGTTTTCCTGAAGCTGTCGAATGCTTGCGAAGCCAAAGGCTGGCATACGCTGGCGAAATGGCTGAAACCTGCAATGGCCAGTGGCTGTGGCGGTAACTGCGCCTGCCCAGCCTCCGAGCAGGAAGTCGAGAAAAAGCCAACCCAACAAGCGGTGAAGTGGAAATAATTTTCCAGTAAGTTTAAAAGCCATCAATTTTATGATGGCTTTTTTTATGCGATATATACAAAAAAAATCTGCAGAAAGATGAAACAGAAAAAGCATTCAAAACGGCAAAGTGCTAACATTTCAAAAGTTTCAAATTAGACCAGAACATGAGGCAAAAATGTTAATACAACGTGGTGGACTTAAGGTCATTGCAGGACTCGGAATCTCAGGTGTTGCAGCAGTCAATTTCTTACATGACAAGGGCTACCGCGTTGCAGTAACTGACTCTAGGGCAAATCCGCCGGGACATGATAAGATTCCAGCTGACGTGCAAACCAGTTTTGGCAAATTTGACCAAGACCTATTGCTCTCAGCAGAAGAGATCGTGATCAGTCCGGGGCTTGATCCGAAACTTCCTGAAATTCAGGCGGCGATTGCTAAAGGCATTCCAGTCGTCAGTGAAATCCAGATTCTGCGCCGTTCTACCGATAAGCCAATTGTTGCCATTACTGGTTCGAATGCTAAAAGTACTGTCACCACATTAATCGGTCTGATGGCTGCAGATGCCGGTAAAAAAATTGCAGTCGGCGGTAATTTAGGTCGTCCTGCATTGGATCTGACCAAAGATGATCCTGAACTGTATATTTTGGAACTTTCGAGCTTCCAGCTGGAAACTACATCGAATCTGAATGCTGAAGTGGCAGTGGTGCTGAACATGAGTGAAGACCATCTGGATCGTCATGGCGACATGATGGGTTATCACACTGCAAAACACCGAATTTTCCAAGGCGTGAAAAAAGTGGTGTATAACCGTGATGATTCATTGACTCGTCCATTGGTTCCAGATGCAACACCAATGCAAAGCTTTGGTCTGAATGCACCGGATATGAATCAGTTTGGTATTTTAAAAGATAGCGATGGCACCATCTGGTTGGCACGTGGACGTGAACGTTTATTAAAAAGTTCTGAGATGTATATTCAAGGTACACATAATGTGGCAAATGCCTTGGCTTGCTTAGCTTTGGGTGAAGCGATTGGTTTGCCGCTTGATGTGATGCTTGAAACATTAAAAACCTTCAAGGGCTTAGAGCATCGCTGTGAGTTCGTTAAAGAAGTCAACGGTGTGCGTTATTACAATGACTCTAAAGGAACCAATATCGGTGCGACTCTGGCCGCTTTAGATGGCTTGGGTGCTGCGATTGAAGCCCAAGGTGGTAAAGTCGCGATCATTCTTGGTGGTCAGGGCAAAGGTCAGGACTTCACGGCTTTACGTGACTCATTGTCTAAATATGCGAAAGTGGCAGTGTTGATTGGTGTGGATCGTCCAATCATTGAAACAGCGATTGAAGGAACCACCACACTGGTACATGCAGAAAGCTTGCAGGAAGCGGTAGAAATCTGCCAGAGCAATACCCAGCCACATGATGTCGTGCTATTGTCTCCGGCATGTGCAAGTTTTGATATGTTCTCAGGCTATCCTGAGCGTGGTCGTCAGTTCGTTGCGTATGTCAACGCGCTTAATTAAGAAGAACAAGGATTCGTGATATGGCTGAGTTTGCTCAGACTGCGATCAATAAAATTACTCAAATCTATGAGCAGTGGGTACCCAAGTTACCCACTGAAGTTAATCCACGTAATGTGCTGATTTTCTGTGTGCTGGCATTGCTGTGTATTGGTTCGATCATGGTGGCATCAGCTTCGATGCCCTATGCCGAACGGATTAATGGTAATGCTTTTCACTATATTACCCGACATGCGATTTCGATCGGGGCCGGGGCAGCAGTGGCCTATGCCACCTATAAGATTCCTTTAAACCGCTGGTTTAACAGTACCTTCTTCCTATGGTTTATCACCATTATTCTGCTAGCTGCAGTGCTGGTAGTGGGTACCGAAGTCAACGGTTCCAAACGCTGGATTCGTTTGGCGGGTTTTACCTTGCAGGCCTCGGAAGTTGCCAAGGTGATGATGGCAATCTTCACTGCGGATTATGTGGTACGCCGGGCTGAAGAAGTCAGGAATAAAATTTCTGGATTAGTACGTTTAGGTTTTATTATGGGGGCAACTATTCTCTTGGTGATGCTCGAGCCTGACTTGGGTGCGACCGTGGTGATTACCTTAACCATGCTGGGGGTATTTTTCCTGGCTGGTGCACCATTGGTTCAGTTTGGTTTTGCTTTTGGGGTAATTGTTGTCTCTCTAATTGGTGCGATTTTATTAGAACCATATCGTTTGAAACGTCTCGTATCTTTCTCGAATCCATGGGAAGATCCACTTGGTTCTGGTTACCAATTGTCAAATGCATTGATGGCCTTTGGTCGTGGCGAATGGGCTGGCGTTGGTCTGGGACACAGTATCCAGAAAATGTCTTACCTGCCGGAAGCGCATACCGACTTCATGCTGGCAATTCTAGGCGAGGAGTTCGGTTTCCTGGGGATCGCGACCATTCTAATCCTGTCTTTTAGCATGATCGTCTGTTGTATTCGTATTGGTCATCGTGCCTTGAAGAATCATTATCTGCGCGCCGGTTACCTGGCTTACGGCATCAGTATCATCTTCCTGTTACAGGTGCTGGTTAATGCCGGAATGAATATGGGCATGCTGCCAACCAAAGGTTTGACCCTGCCATTTATTAGTTATGGTGGTTCTTCCCTGATTGTGTGTGCCATGATGATCAGTCTGATTCTCAAGATTGATGCGACCACACGTGAAAGCAATCCAAGCCGTGAGGAATCAAGCTTCTAGGTTAGATTGTCGGTTCGGGTCAGGCTGGGCATGGTCGAGGACTGTGCTTGGCATGACCGTACCGCAGTGATTGCAACGTACAAAAGCATCCTGAGCTTTCGATAGCGGAATCAAGGGAATAAAAAATAAAGAAAAATAATTACGCTGTTGTCTCAGTTCATAACCGGCACGCGTTCGACAGACCGGACACAAGAACTGACTTTTCTCGATGACTTTGGTTTTTGGGCCAATTCCAAAAATAAAAAACATAGACTGACTTCCACCTGAATTTTTCTTTAGCTTAAGTCAAAACCGCTACTTATAAATAGTAGCCTTGTAGCTCAGTTGTGTGTGGAATCCGTTCGATATCCCATTGCGCTACTGCCTGTTTTAGCATCCTTTCAGGCGTATCTAGTTCAACTTCAGCTTGATGCAGGGCTGAAATTGCCTGTTTCAGTAACTGGGGAGCTTGAGTCAGATCGAGTGCTTGTGCCATGTTCTGTTTAGATAATTTTTGGCCCTGATCATTCATCGCTAAAGGTAAGTGCATATAGTGCAGGCGAGGGTAACCAAGCAGCTGACCCAGATAAATTTGCCGTTCGGTATTATCCAGTAGATCCGCACCACGTACCACATGGGTCATGCCTTGCAAGTAATCATCTACCACCACAGCCAGCTGATAATTAATAATGCCATCACGGCGTTTCAGGACAAAATCACCCAGATTCTGTTTGAGATTGGAACAGTGATGACCTTGCAACGGATCATCGAAACAGATCTCGACATCTTCGACTTTTAAACGAATCGCCTGATGTTCAAAGGGTAGCCCAAGATCACGACAGGTATCTTGATAGATATGATTGGAACCAAGCATTTTACGGGTACATTGACAAGCATAGACCAGACCTTGCTGACGTAGCTGTTCAATCACACTTTCATAAATGTCGAGACGGTCTTTCTGGAAAATGATTTCGGCATCGGGGTCGAAACCAAAGGCATCCATAGCACGAAGAATATGCTCTTCACTGCCGGGATAAATGCGGGGAATGTCGGTATCTTCAATACGAACCAGCCACTTGCCCTGATGGGCACGAGCATCAC
Source organism: Acinetobacter sp. LoGeW2-3 (assembly GCF_002688565.1). Lineage (NCBI taxonomy): Bacteria > Pseudomonadati > Pseudomonadota > Gammaproteobacteria > Moraxellales > Moraxellaceae > Acinetobacter > Acinetobacter sp. LoGeW2-3. The sequence goes on from NZ_CP024011.1 coordinate 1,394,382, forward strand.
AGTAACTGGCGACTGCGGTAATGAGGGAACCAAAATGCAAAGGGCCGGTTGGCGATGGCGCGAACCGGCCCACATAAGCCATCCTGTTGTCCCCCTCCTTTATCAAAGGAGGGGTTAGGGGAGGATTATTTCTAGACATGCTTAACCGTTATTTTGCTTCTCTTTAATTTCAGCAAGCGTTTTACAGTCAATACACAAGGTTGCAGTTGGACGTGCCTCTAAACGACGCAAACCAATTTCGATACCACAAGTTTCGCAGAAACCGTAGTCATCATTTTTGATGGCTTCGATTGACTGCTCGATTTTGCGGATCAGTTTACGTTCACGGTCACGGGTACGTAGTTCAATCGCAAATTCTTCTTCTTGTGTTGCACGGTCATTTACATCTGGAAGTGCCGTATTTTCGTCCTGCATAGTATTGAGCGTACGGTCAACTTCAGACATCAGCTCAGCTTTCCAAGCCAGCAGAATCTGGCGGAAGTGTTCAAGCTGACCTTCAGACATGTATTCTTCATTTTTTTTAGGTTGATAAGGTTCGATACCAAATAAGCTAGCAGTAGAACCACCTTCAGTCGTTTTTGGCTTAGATTTGCGCACACGTTTTGTAGCTTTTTCCTCTACCACATCAGTTTGTTCATCTAAGACTTGATTTTGGTTGTCATTCGCCATTTAGGGCATTCCTCATCATATGCATATGTAACTATGCAAAAAATATGGTGATATGCAAATTTTTATCCACCCTGAAGAAGGATTATCCTCCTATGGGGGTCGTCATCATATAGACTTTTTATGCGTTTTGATAGTCTTTGATGGCGGGATTGTAGATATCACGTTTCCATTAAGAGCAATAAAGTAAAGCAAAAAAAACAAATTGAAAAGTTAATAACCTGAAATTTCAGTATTAATTTTAGGTTGTTTTAAAACCACTCTTTGAATGTAGGTTTCGTACTCCCCATTGTCTTTTAATTGTAATACGCGATAGCCGGGCTGGGCCTGATCTAAAGCAAAGTTTTCACTCAATGGCTTGAACTGCACACTGGTCGATGGCGTCGACAAATAGCGCACATCTTGCCATTCATTTTCAGAATCCTGATGCACATGTCCAAACAGCACCATTTTGACATTGCTGTGTCGGGCAATCACATCCTTCAATGCTTCTGAATTCTTCAGCCGATGCTGGTCAATCCAGTGCGACTGCATCGCAAAAGGATGATGATGACACGCTACGATCACATGCTGACTGGAATGTTCAAGCAATAACTGTTCCAGTTGTTCTAGCTGTTGCTGTTCCACCCAGCCATCGACCCGGCCTTTTACCGCGCTGTTCAGCAGAATTAGAGTCCAGGAGCCGAAGTGAATGGCATGCGCTTCATTCCTATCGTTATAGAAAGGGAAAATGGCCAGATTGTCATCATGATTGCCCGGAATCTGATAATGCGGCACATTCCAGTTCTGCATAAATTGCAGATAACGTTGATAGGTAGATTCTGCCGCAACTTGTGCCAGATCTCCGGTATGTACCACAGCATCAATTTGCGGAAAACGCTGCTGAATATCCTGTACCACATCTAAAAAGCTTTGCTCCGGATTCATATGAGCAAACTCAAGCTCAGGCTGATCCATCAGATGCGTGTCGGAAATCTGGATCAGGGTCCAGCCTTTTTTAGATGCAGGAGTAGAGGTCTGTGTCATCTGATCTACTCCTTTGGATATGCGGTTGAGATGTGTTGTTGTAACCACTGTAGCGCCATAATCACTGGCGCATTTTTGAGGCGGTTATTTCGGAACAGTTTTGGAAGGTGGGCATAATCAAAAATATGCAGCTGGATATTTTCACCTTCATCCGGCATGCCATGTACGCCACCATGTTCAGGTAATTCTGCCTGAGCGACATAAAGGTGGAACATTTCCGAACAGGCACCTGCTGAAGGGTAGAAACTATAGAGATGTTGCAGCTCCTGAATCTCACAACCGGATTCTTCCAGTGCTTCACGTCGGATACAGTGTTCTGGGGATTCATCCCCATCTAAAACCCCGGCAATGATTTCCAGTTGCCATGGTGAATCGGAGTCATCCAAGGCACCAATACGGAACTGTTCAATCAGAGCAAATTTTTGTTGTTGGTCATTGTAAATAAGCACCCCAGCCGCAGGACGACGTGCAATCAGTTCACGCTGGATTGGAGGAATATATTCATTACTCTCAAAAAGGCGATGTCTCAGTTGTACCTTTTCGACTTTTACGAATCCTTGATACAGATATTCGCGCTGTTGCAGGTCGACATCGTTATAGTTATAGGACGCTTGCTGAATAATCTTCATAAGGCAGAAAAGGATGAAAACATTTGTTTCATCCTATCTGAGTTTTTGCCAAAAACAACTGATTTTCAGTGGGAATTAGACTTTATGATATAAATTTCGACCACTTTCAATGAAGCTGGTTTTCATGCTTTCCAGACCTGCTTCAACCTCTGGATCGGCCTCTGCAACTTGTTCAGCATTTTTCTGATTATTCGCATAATCCCGCACATTTTGAGTGATCTTCATCGAACAGAATTTTGGACCACACATCGAACAGAAGTGTGCTGACTTATGTGCCTCTTTCGGCATAGTCTCATCATGCATGCTGCGCGCAGTATCCGGGTCCAGACTCAGGTTAAACTGATCTTCCCAACGGAACTCAAAACGGGCTTTAGATAGGGCATTGTCACGTGCCTGTGCGCCTGGATGACCTTTGGCTAAATCTGCGGCATGCGCGGCAATCTTGTAAGTGATGATGCCGTCTTTGACATCCTTCTTATTTGGCAGACCTAAGTGTTCTTTCGGCGTTACATAACACAGCATCGCCGTGCCATACCAGCCAATCATCGCTGCACCAATTGCAGAAGTAATATGATCATAACCTGGTGCGATATCAGTCGTTAAAGGTCCTAATGTATAGAACGGCGCTTCTTTACAGACTTCTAGTTGCAGATCCATATTTTCTTTAACCATGTGCATCGGTACATGGCCCGGGCCTTCAATCATCACTTGTACATCATGTTCCCAGGCACGATGTGTCAGTTCACCCAGCGTACGCAGCTCGGAGAATTGTGCCTCATCGTTAGCATCTTGAATACAACCCGGACGTAAGCCATCACCCAGACTGAAAGACACATCATAGGCTTTCATGATTTCGCAGATTTCATCGAAGTGGGTGTACAGGAAGTTTTCCTGATGATGCGCCAAGCACCACTGCGCCATGATTGAGCCACCACGCGACACGATACCAGTCAGACGATTCGCTGTGAGAGGTACATAACGTAGAAGTACACCAGCATGAATGGTGAAGTAATCCACGCCCTGTTCCGCTTGTTCAATCAGGGTATCTTTAAAGATTTCCCAGGTTAGGTCTTCAGCAACGCCATTCACTTTTTCTAGCGCTTGGTAAATCGGTACGGTACCAATTGGCACAGGCGAATTCCGGATAATCCACTCACGGGTTTCATGGATATTCTGGCCAGTCGACAGATCCATAATGGTGTCAGCACCCCAGCGGGTCGCCCAGGTCATTTTGGAAACTTCTTCTTCGATGGATGAACCCAGCGCCGAGTTACCAATATTGGCATTAATCTTCACCAGGAAATTACGACCGATAATCATCGGTTCACATTCTGGGTGGTTAATATTGGCTGGAATAATGGCGCGACCCGCTGCGACTTCCTGACGCACAAATTCAGGGGTAATTTCGGTCAGGTTTTTGGCACCGAAGTTTTGCCCGGTATGCTGGCGCATATCGACACCTTCACGCTGACGTAGGTTTTCACGAATCGCAATGTATTCCATTTCTGGCGTGATAATGCCTTGCTTGGCATAGTGCATCTGGCTGACATTGTGACCGTGTTTGGCACGACGAGGTTTTTGGATATGGGCAAAGCGGATATTAGCGGTACGGATATCACGTAAACGCTGACGACCAAATTCAGAACTTAGATCTTCCAGTACTTCGCTATCGCCACGCTGTTCAATCCAGCTTTCGCGTACATTTGGCAGACCTTTATTCAGGTCAATAGTGATTTCAGGGTCGGTATAGGCACCAGAGGTGTCATAAACCATTAAAGGCAGATTTTTTTCGCCGCCTAAGCCAGTCGGGGTATCCGTGAGGGATATTTCACGCATTGGCACCTGAATATCAGGGCGCGAACCTTGAATATAGACTTTGCGCGAAGCCGGTAAAATACGGGTGAGGTCTCGGGCTTCTTGCTCGTGATGAGCATCGGGAGAAGTAGAGCTGGAGAGATTCGTTAATTGGTTCATGGCAATGATCCTTAGAATGACATCAACGAATCAAGCACGACCAAAAACATGGGCGGATCTATCTTATAGATAGAAAAAGGGCTTTAAGTTTTTAGAGGCTTGATTCCTACGCAGGTCTTAACCTGATCAGGTTCAACGGTACTCACCATCAAATTGCACTCTAAAAGGCTATTTTGGTGATCTCAGCGAGTGATTACTCGCGCTCCGTCAAGCTAAGGCGATCATATAATAGTTGGGTGATAAAAAGTAGACGTAAACCGCGACTTTCCAGCGAAAATATGTAGCAAATATTTTAAGGTGATACTGCTGCTATAAGCAGACAGCATCCCTGAAGCAGTCTTTTTTATAATCTTTGGCTGGTATCTGAATTTCGGCGTAATGTGCAATCTGTTCCCAAGCCGAACGATTCTGAAATTCACCACCAAGGGCTTGGCTGCGCTGCTCTTCATTCATATCTAGAAATTGCAGGAAGCGTTGCGCCTTGGAGGAGATACTACCTTCATTTCCTTTAGATAGACTAATAATGGTTTCCAGGTGACTGTGATCTATCGCATAACGATCCCGATAGTCTTGGGAAATTGGGGCGCTCTGCATGCCATGAAACAGGAAGTAGGTATATTGTTGCAACAGATGCTCAGCATCCTTCTGGTAAGGACTTTGTGGGAAACGCTTAAGATAATCTTCCCAGTCCAGAATACGCGCAGCAATTTCAGCAGGCTCAATCATCAAGCGTTGTTGAGTAAATACAGGTTCAAGATTCTGCTGAGACAAGGTTTCAATAAAGGCACGTTCCGCTGCCGGAAAGTAGGGTGCAAAGATCCGGGCTAAATATTCAGGACTACGGCGATAAGTCAGTTGCTGATCGCCTTGCTCAACCACTTCGACATAAGCTTGTCCCTTATGTTTAAGCAGATACTGGTCACGAGCAGTCAGTTCAACAAAATGGCTTTGCTGAATAGTCGGATGTTGCGCCATTTCCAGTGCATATTGTTCGAAAGCATGTTGCTGGGCTGGGGTTCTTTCGACTTTTAGAAAGCGGGCATACATAGCATTGGCATGGCGCATCAGACTCTTTTGCTGTTTATGATCTAACAGTGGCAGACAGACCTTAAGGTTCTGATTGATTTGCTCAAGGGCAAAAGTCGTACGCTGATCATCAATTTCAGCCATTTGCTTCTCGATGTTCTGGCACATCATGCTGAAGTCTTGAGTCGAGGAGTTTTTCTTGGCACTAGTTTCAGCAGGCTCAATTTTGACCTGCGGCTCTTTAGGCTGCTGACAGGCAAGCGTCAGCAACAGCAGCAGGGCAAGACAGCTGGCAACTAGAATTGAGGAAAAACGTGTAGACACTATGATTCGATGCTCTGATATAAATAATGAATAACAGCCGGGAATGGGCTTATTGTATACATCTCGCGCCAACAGACTGTTTAGTATTGTGAAGCTGTTTGTTAAGCTGTTGTCATCGATTCAAAAATGTGAATCAATATGGGATAAATTCACTCATCTGAATTAAAAAAATTAATAAAAATCATACGTAAGTTTAGGAATATACAAGTAATATTTGTATCACTTTAAGATTCAAGCATTTGGCTATATTTTGTTATATATACAGATATAGCATTTAAGGATTCACATTATAAATGAAGATAAAATTCATCCTTAGTGCCAGCCTGTTGTGTTCGAGTTCTGCTGTATGGGCATTGGACTTGGTTGAGGCCTATGAACGTGCCAAACAGAATGATCCAAACTGGCAGGCCAATGTGCTGCAATATGAAGCCGATCAGCTGAATCTTGGAATTGCCAGCGGGAACCTGCTTCCAACCGTGAGCCTGTCTGGAAATGTCACTCGTAAAAACCAGTCGACTGATAATTCCGGGACACAAGGTTTGCCTGCTGAATTTGGGGAATTGCAGGGTTCGAGTACCACAACTCGTCAGATTGCTTTGACTGCTCGCCAACCTTTATTCCGCTGGGATGCTTGGCAGGGCTACAAGCAGGTTCAGACTTCAGTCCAGCTGAGTGAAGTTAATCTGCGCTTGCAAAAGCAACAGCATATCCTGCAGGTGGCAGAAGCTTATTTTAATGTGCTGCGTCAGCAATCTCTGACTGGTGCCTATTTGCAGGAAGAACAAGCACTGGCGGAACAGCTGCGCATGATGAATGCCAAACTCAAAGAAGGTTTAGTCGCGCGTAGTGATGTGAGCGAAGCCAATGCCCAGTATCAGAGTGCACAAGCGAATCGCATTGCCACACAAGTTCAATTGGTGTTGGCACAGGAACAGCTGGCGCAGTTAATTGGACCTTATCAGGATAATCTGGCAGTGCTACGCAATGATTTCCAGTTCCAGAAGCCTTTACCTGCCAATATCCAGTCCTGGACTGAGCTGGCACAAGGTCAGAATCTGGAAATTTTACAAGCTCGCTTACAGAAACGTTATTCTGAAGATGCTAAACGTGTTGAAGAAGCAGCGCGCTATCCACAAGTTGAAGCAGTGGCGACTTATGGTTATCTAAAACAGACACCGGAAACGGTTCTATCCTCCAATGGCGACTTTGATCAGGTCGGAGTAGAGATGAACTGGAACCTGTATAGCGGTGGACGTACCAGCAAGAATATTCAAAAGGCAGGGGTACTGGTAAAGCGTAGTGATGCCCAGCTGGATGCTGCCGTCCGTAAAGCCAATACGGATGTAAAGCAGTCTTACCTACAGGTAGAAACGGATGAGGCCAAACTGAATGCGCGTAAGGCGGCCATGGAATCCGCAGAAATTGTCTCTCAAGCCTCCCGGGCACAATATCAGGAAGGGCTTAAAGCTATGGTCGATGTGCTACTGGCACAGCGCAATGCCTTTTCTGCTAAAACTGACTACCTGAATGCAAAATATGATTATTTGATTCATGTGCTGCAATTGCAGGCTTCCGTAGGACAGCTCAATGAACAGCAGCTGGCAGAAATGAATGCTTGGTTGGTGGAGTATAGTCATAACTAAATTTGAAGTTTAATGGTTGATTAAAAAGCCTGCTTTTAGCAGGCTTTTATTTTTCCAAATTAAGATAAAATTAACGTGGATCTTTTTGTATTTTCTATAAAAGTAGATTTATAAGGCTGGGAAGGAAAAGCTTTTAAAGTCATAAAAATGATAACTGAGTCACAAATAATTATAATTTATTATCAAAAATCATACAAAAATATATATAATTGTTTAAATAGCAGACAATCTCCAATCCAAGAGTACAATGACTTTGATTTTTAATGGCGATGTTTTTAGTCGTTAATTTATAAGAAAAAGCTCATTAATTTTCTTCTTTTGTTTAAATTTATTGAAGATTGCCAGCCAAGTTTTTAGTAAATCATGACATTTTGAAGAGTAAATTTATGCTTATTGACGAAAGTAAAGGGGAAGCTTCTCGAATTTACTTCTCTGTACAGTTTAAGTTCGTCGCAGCTTTCATCGGCGCCTTTTTTTGGATGGTATTTTCAATATGGATCGCCCAAGACTGGATGCATGACCTGAGTGCTTATGTTGGTAAATTTTGGGCATTGTTTCTGATTTATGGGATCGCGATTATCCCGGGATTCATGAACTCATTTGCAGCCTTAAGCTTGATGATGGATCGGAGACCCCAGCGGGAACCTTTAGCTTCTTATCCCGGGATTAGCATGCTGGTTGCTGCTTATAATGAGGCAGCTTCAATTGAAGATACGCTGGTGAGTATTGGCCTGCAAAAGTACCCAGGCCCGCTACAAGTGATCGTCATCAATGATGGCTCTCAAGACAGTACCGCTGACATCGTCCGAAATGCCCAAGAAAAATATTCATGGTTAACCTTGCTGGATTTAAAGAAAAATGCAGGTAAAGCCAATGCGTTGAATCAAGGTTTGAAGCTGGCGAAACATGATTTGATTATTACCGTGGATGCGGATTCTTATTTACACCGTGTGGCTTTAACCAATATTGTTGAACGTTATAAGGCGGATCCACCGAATACCCGTGCTGTGGCCGGTAAAATTCTGGTGCGTAATTCTCGCGAGAACTTGCTAACCAAAATTCAGGAATGGGACTATTTTCTCGGTATTGCTGCCACCAAGCGTATGCAATCCTTATATCAGGGAACCCTAGTCGCTCAAGGTGCATTCTCGATTTATGACCGCCATGCCTTAATTGAAGTGGGTGGATGGCCTGAGTGTGTGGGTGAAGATATTGTCTTGACCTGGGCCTTATTAAAAGCAGGTTATCGAGTTGGACATTGTGAAGATGCCTGCCTGTTTACCAATGCCCCGACCACATTAAAAGTTTTTATAAAACAGCGTCAGCGCTGGGCACGCGGCATGATTGAAGCTTTTATTAAGCATCCTACAATTTTGATCAAACCAAGGTTATCGACATTTTTTATCCACTGGAACCTGTTTTTCCCTTGGCTGGATATTGCCTTTACCTTCGGCTTTATTCCAGGGGTTATCTTGGCATGTTTTGGGCATTACTGGATTGTCGGCATCATGACGTTGGTATTATTACCAATGGCATTTTTACTCGGGCTCCTAAATTACAGCATTGAACGTAGCATGTTTAATGATCTGGAGCTGAAAGTACGTAAAAACTTTGGTGGCTTTTTATTTTATGTACTGGCTTATAGTTTTGTATTGCAGCCCGCAAGTATCCTGGGTTATCTGGATGAAGTATTGAGAACACGAAAAACATGGGGAACAAAATAACATGACAAGACATCAAATCAGTTTATCTATTTTTGTTCCTTTGCTTATATCGATCACAAGTCCAAGTTGGGCAAATGATTCTACAGCTGAACAAGAGCAAAATGAGCATGCTGCCGGTACGGAGTTCTTTTTCAGTGAAGATAGTGAAGATTTTCAGACTGGTAAATTATCCGCAGAATTTCTCCCAAAATATGACGATGCGGATCATTATTTAGGTCTGCGTGCGAGTACTTATCGTTATAAAGCAAATGATTGGCATGCAGATGGGCAAAAGGTCGCTTTTATCGGACGTAAAATTGATACCGCCACAGCCAATGGTTGGGCGATGGAAGCAGGTGTCTTTCAGCAAAATGATCATACATTACTCACTTTTGATGGAAGTTACCGCACGCCTATTGCTGAAAAAACGGCACTAGAAGTTTTTGCGAATCGGGACTGGGTAGAAACCCGGTCTGCTTTAGAAAATGGCACTCATTTTACCTTTGCTGGTTTGGCTGTAGATCAGGGCTTAGGTGAGCATGTGACTGTCGTTGGTGTGGCGGGTTCACAGTTTTTTTCCGATGATAACCGACGTGATCATGGCCGCTTGAAACTGATTTATCAGCCTTCACTGGATTTAGGTCTGACCCTTCAGGCTCGTTACCGCATGTACCATAGTACTGAGGAAGATGTCGGTCGACAGTATTTCAATCCGGAAGATTATCAAGAATCCATGCTCGCTGTGGGGTGGCGCCAACGCTTTTCAGGCTGGACAGCCGGCCTGACAGCCGGGGTGGGGCGTGAAAAAATTAATGATATATCGAGTCAAGCGACTCGATTGTTTGAACTTAACCTGCAAAGTCCCGTTCGTGGCTCGCAATTTTTACGTATGAACGCTGGCTATAATCGTAGTGCGTCCTACTATGGACCAGATTATGACTACAGCTATGTTCGTGGTGAGTGGATAATGCAGTTTTAGAATTTGTACAAGTACAGATAATAAAGCGGTCTTAAAGACCGCTTTATTTTTGCAAATTCTTGATGCGAAAAATTAGCAGAACCTGCTAACTATGCGTTTCTTCCTCCGCATCATCCTCAAAAGTCTTGGCAATCTTTTCAATATTCAGACTTTTCGCCATCGCATCAAAGATTTCCTTATACACGCCGTCCTGATGATAAAGTTCATCATGCTCGCCATGCTCCGCAATAGCACCTTCTTTCATTACATAGGTGTAATCCGCATCAATAATCTGTGAAAGACTATGCGAGATAATAATCACAGTACGACCTTGCTTGATTTGATCCAGACTCTGCTTAATCTGCTCAGCCGCAATCGCATCCAGACTTGCAGTCGGTTCATCCAGGAAGATAATAGGTGGATTTTTTAAGAACATGCGAGCTAGGGCAATACGCTGTTGCTGCCCGCCGGAAAGTTGCAAGGCATCAGAATCATAACCTTGCGGTAACTGTAGAATCTGTTCATGAATCGAAGCCTTTTTCGCGGCTTCGATGACATCTTCCATACTCGCATTAGTCTTGCCATAACGGATATTGTCAAAAATTGTGCCTTGGAAAATATGATTTTTCTGTAGGACCAAGCCAATATGATCACGTAAATATTGAGTGTCATAATCCTGCAGATCAATTCCATCTAAGGTAATCTTGCCTTGCTGTGGTTCATAAAATTTATCCAGCAAGCTGATCAATGTCGATTTACCTGCGCCTGATAAACCGACTAGCGCCGTAATCTTATTCGGGCGGATTTCCATATTGATATCTTTCAGCGCATGATGTCCATTCGGATAATAGAATTCAACATGGCTGAGCTGGAATTTACCCTGAACTGGTGGTTTCTGCTGTCCACTAGATTCAATTTCATGATCGGCTTCCAGAATATTAAAGAAGCTTTCGGAATAGATCATGGCATCATTTACTTCATCGTAAATCCGATGCAGGGAGCGGATTGGTGCCGAAACATTATTAAACAGCAGTACGTGATACATGATCATGCCAATACTCATCTGCCCAGCCAGCACGAAATAAGCGGTTAGGATAATAATCAACACAATCCCTATCTGTTCAATAAAAGTTTTTAAACCATCAAACAGAAAGCTGGTCTGACGGGTTTTCATCTGGTTGTCGGTCAGTTCTCGTTGCAGACCAAGCTGCTTTTCAGATTCAATTGATTCTCGGTTAAAGGATTTAATCACTGTAATTGAGTTGATGATCCCTAAAATTCCTTGGCTTTTTTTCTCGCGGCCATCACGCAGATTTCTGCGCCAGCCACCCAGTTTTTGCGCCTGTTTATAAGTGAGCCAGAAATAGATTGGTACAATCGCCGTAGCGACCATGCCCACATAAACGTTGGCATAGTACATCAGGCCTAAAGCCACGATCGCGCTGGTAAACAGCGGAAGGATATCAATAAAGAAGATCTGTACCAGACGCGTTAGCGAGCCAATTCCCCGGTCAATACGGGTCTGAAGTTTGCCGGCCTGGTTATTGTCCTGATTGAAAAAGGCCAGGCGATAAGTCAGGAACTTTTCAATAATGCCTTGCGCCAAATCTTGAGACACAAAAATCCGCAGCTTTTCTCCATAAAACTTTTGTCCGAATTGCACGAAGGCATTAATCACTTCTTTTGCTAGTAAGATTGCTGAAATGGTGATCAAGATGTGCCAGCCTTCATCTAAACCTTCGCCGGCTTCAAGCAGTTTATTGATACTGTCGACCGCATATTGCAAAGTGATCGCATTGACCTGCGCGGTAAAGGAGCCGATCAGAGTCAGTACCAGGGTTGCAATCACCAAAAGCCGATAAGGACGGACAAAGGGACGCAGCTTGTGAAACAGTTGCCAAAGATCCATGCAGCATTATTTTTATTGTGAAAGTTAAAACAAGTGTATGCCCCTAGAAGTATGTTCACAAGAAGCTGATTTGTATTGATTTGTGCAATTTTAGTTGTATGCAGATATTGAAGCTGACAGGATAAAAGCTCTAGAGAGAATGAAGCTGCCATGACACTGGATTTATTTTCACCCCAGTCCCAAGCCAATCTATTGCCTTTTGATGGGGTGGTAGAAGACCATGGTTTGATTCTGACAGCGGAGCAAAGTCAGAAATATCTGGACTATTTTTTGCAGCATCTGGCCTGGGAACAGGATGAGGTGTTTCTATTTGGTAAGCACTATGTGACTGCCCGGAAAATTGCTTGGTATGGTGATGCGAATTATCAATACCATTATTCGGGTAGTCTGAAGAAAGCCCATATCTGGCAGCCAGCACTATTGAGATTGAAGCAGCATATCGAGCAACAAGTAGGTCATCCTTTTAATTCCTGTCTGGCGAACCTGTATGAACATGGTCAGCAGGGCATGGGTTGGCATAGTGATAATGAAACCAGCTTGATTTCAAAACAGCATGAAACAGTCATTGCTTCATTGAGTTTTGGTGCCACCCGCAAGATGCGTTTCAAGCATAATCAAACTGGAAATCTGGTAGAGCTGCTTCTGCAAAGTGGGCAACTGATTGTGATGCGTGGGCAAACCCAGCAGTTTTGGAAGCACCAAATTACTAAAACCACGAAAGTCATCACGCCACGGATCAATCTGACTTTTCGCTATTTTTATCCTGAAAATTAAAAATATATTGATAGCAGGATTTATGCGTATTCATTTGAGATTTTATATGTAGCTACCCCAATAAAAAAGCATCCATCTGGATGCCTTCTATTTTAAGGATTGACGCCGACCGGATGTCGATACCAGCTTTCAATAAACAAGGCAGCAGCAATACTGTCAGCAGCCAAATTCTTAGCTCTACCTTGAGTCTGATAACTCTCTAATTCATCGCGAGCTTCACGCGTGGTCAGGCGTTCATCCACCATCAAAGTTTCAATATTGGTTTGATGGCGTAAGCGGCGGGCAAATTTACGTGCACGCGTAGAAAGTTCAGATTCCGTATCATCCATATTCAGCGGCAGACCGACTAAAAATAAGGTCGGTTGATATTGCTTGACGATTTTCAGTAATACATCCCAGTTTGGGATTCCATCTTTCATTGGGAAGAGAGCAAGAGGATTGGCACTTTCAATCAGGGATTGTCCAACCGCCATGCCCATTTTTTGTGTACCAAAGTCAAACGCCATAATCATCTGTGGCGCATTTACATCAGGCATGTCCAATCTCAGAAGACAACCAGTTTCGGTCTACGCCCATTTTTTTATAGGCAGCGTCCCAACGGTCGTCATAAGGTAAATTAAAAATTAAATCCATATCAGATTCACAGATCAGCCAGTCACCTTTGGCAATTTCTTTTTCCAACTGGCCTTTACCCCAGCTGGCATAGCCAAGTGCAATCTGGTAGCGTCCGACACCTTCGTTATGTGCGATGGCATCGAGAATATCCTTGGAGGTGGTGATGCAGACATTTTCACCCACGGCAATGGATGAATGCCAGGTCGGTTGACCAGTATGCAGTACAAAGCCAGCTTCCGGTCGCAATGGGCCACCCTGCAACACTTCATGAGGATTGACATTATCTGCTTCAATTTCAAGATCATTCAATAGTTCTTTGATCTGAATTCCTGCAGGTCGATTGATAATGATGCCTTGCGCTCCATCTTCGTCATGTCGTGCGAGATAAATGACCGTGTTGGCAAAAAAATCGTCACGCATTTCTGGTGGAGCAATCAGACAACGATGTGTCAGATATTGTTTGTTCACCGAAAAGCTTCTCCTTAAAATCAATTTCTTGGCAAAGAAATCGTGTGATCTTCATCTTTAAGTTACTAGAGCTTTGCCAATTCACCAACAGTTTTTTGTGAGCATTGTAATATTTTTAAACATGCTGAAATTTGAGCTGACGTAACTGACGTGCGTGTTGCAGAGTTGTCTCATTAATTTCCACACCACCAGTCATTCGTGCAAGTTCTTGAATCCGTTCATCTTCTTCTAGATCGAGAATCATACTGCTGGCTGGGTCAGTTTGCTGCTTCTTCACCAGTAAATGTTGATCTGACTGCGCTGCAACTTGCGCCTGATGGGTGATACACAGAATTTGTACATGCTGCGCTAGATCCGCTAACAGGCGCCCCACAATTTCAGCTGTACCACCACTGATGCCGACATCAATCTCGTCAAAGACCAGAACTTCAGCTTCGGTCTTCTCAGCATTCATTACCTGCATCACCAAGGCGATACGTGACAATTCACCACCGGATGCTACACGTGCCAGCGGTTGTGCTGGAATACCTTTATTGGCAGTAAACAGCAACTGGATAAAGCTTAAACCTTCACTGTTCGGTTCATCGAGTGGTTCAAATTTAAATTCAAAATAGGCTTCTGGCAGCGCCAGCTGTTTCACCTGTTCAGTCAGCTGTTTCGCTAATGGAGCAGCCGCTTCACGACGGATTTCATCTAGATGTTGGGCTTTAGCCAAGAACTCTTGATAAGACAGTTCAACTTGTTCAGCCAGTGTTTCCGGATCTTCAAGCTGATGTAGTTGTTCCAGTTCAGCTAGCCAAGCTTCATATTCTTCTTTTAGTAATTCCGGCTGAGTGCGGTATTTGCGTGCCAGACGATGGAATACTTCAAGTTGGGAATTCAGCTCTTCCATACGTTCTGGATCGAAACTTTGACGATCTATAAAATGACGCAGGTTGGCTGTAGCATCTTCAATTTCACTCTGTGCATTTAGCAAAGAAGTATAAATTTCAGATAATTGTTCACTACGACCTACATGCGATTCCACACGGCGTAAAATGGATGATAATTCCTGATTAATATTTTGTTCTGCTTCATCCAGGCCATTCAAACTATAGACACAGTCCTGCATAATCGCTTCATGATGAGAGAGGCGATCAAATTCCTGTTCAATTTCCTGATAATCGACCTGTACGACATCTTCAAGTTCTTCAAGCTGTAGTTCCAGTGTTTCCATTCGCTGTTTACGGGTGGCTTGAGCATCAAGTGCAGCCTGATGCTGACGGATATTTTTATGCCAAGTACTATATGCATCACGGACGGCTTGGGCAGGCTCATAGAAATTATAATAACGATCCAGCCAATGCTTTGGATACGGTGGTTCTAGGAGTTGCTGCTGGCTGTGCTGGCTATACAGTTGTACCAATAGACGGCCAATTTCTTTGAGTTCAGACAAGCTACTTGGGCGACCATTAATCCAGGCCTTACTGCGGCCCGTAGCAAAAATCACACGACGTAAATGAATTTCACCAGACTCATCATCCAGTTCATGTTCTTTTAGCCAGAGTGCTTCAGGACTATTGTCCTGATAGCTAAAGGTTGCTGTCACATCAGCCTTTTCTGAACCATAGCGCACATAGTTGGTATCGGTGCGTTCACCCAAACAGGCGGAGAGGGCATCTAGCAATAAAGACTTACCAGCGCCGGTCTCGCCGGTGAGCACGTTAAAACCTTGATGAATATCAATGGCCAGGTGGTCAGCTAAGGCAAAGTTGATCAGAGTTAAATGTGTCAGCATACACGCATCCAAGCTGCGAAAAGTTTGATTGATATCAAGTAGGATCTGAAATGGATCAGATCATGTATGTCATTATAAATCAGGATGAAACCTCTTGATTCTATCTTATATTGTAGTCAATGATACAAGCAGATTTTGTAGTATTGTCAGTATGCGCGACTAAAGCAGGTTAATCTTCCTTCAGAAGTTATGAGTCAATACATTTCTATGATTTCTGTTTAATTTGATTTTGAGTCTTAGAATTTCTTATCACGCTCTAAATCACTTTATTTTATATATTTATAACTTAGATATTTGTGCAAAATATACACAGAAAATTTTAAGCTGAGGTAGGCAAACTTCGATTGATTAGTTGGGAATGCACATTTAAACTACAGCCATTCAATATTATAAAACCCGTGCTCTGGAGATAAACGGATGTCAGCTCAGTTTGACCAAGTTTCAGTACTTAAGAAATCAAATGTATATTTTGGCGGTCTGTGCATCAGCCATGTGGTGCAGTTTGAAGATGGTACTAAAAAAACATTAGGGGTAATTTTACCCACTGAAACTCCACTAACATTTGAAACACATGTGCCTGAGCGTATGGAAATTATCTCTGGCGAATGTCGTGTACAAATTGCGGATAATGAAGAAAGTGAACTGTTCCGTGCCGGTCAGTCTTTCTATGTGCCAGGCAATAGCCGTTTTAAAATCGAAACTGATGATGTATTAGATTACGTTTGTCATTTTGAAGGCTAACTTTAGGATCTCATATCCTTAACCGAACTGAAGCTGATCAGGAAATTTTCTGCCGAATCGGTTAAACTTAAATTTATACAGAAATCCTGTGAAGCTGGCTTTGCAGGATTTTTCTTTTGCAGCATATTTCCCAAATTAATTTAGAGGTCGTTCATGGCTAAACCTGAGTATTTTTATGGCGTACATTCAGTTGAGTCATTACTGGAGATTGAGCCTGAACGCGTCCTGACGCTGTTTACTCTGAAAGGCCGTGATGATCAACGCTTGAAGCGTGTATTAGAGCTTGCTGAACCGTTTGGGATTAGTGTGCAACAAGCCAGTCGTGACAAGCTGGAAAAGCTGGCAGGTTTGCCGTTTCACCAAGGTGTTGTAGCTGCTGTACGTCCGCATCCAACTTTAAATGAAAAAGATTTAGAAGAGCTTTTAAAGCAAGATCCGCAAGCACTTTTATTGGCACTTGATCAGGTCACAGATCCACATAACCTGGGTGCCTGTATTCGTACCGCAGCTGCGATGGGTGTAGTGGCTGTGATTGTGCCACGTGATCGTTCTGCAAGCTTGACACCGACAGCGCGTAAAGTAGCCGCTGGTGGGGCTGAAAAAGTTAAATTTATTCAGGTGACCAATCTGGCACGTACTTTAGGGCAGATCAAAGAAGATTTTAATGTCCGGGTAGTAGGTACGATGCTGGATGAAAAGGCATTGCCGATTCAGCAGTTCGATTTTACCGGTACCAGTGTGTGTGTAGTAATGGGTGCTGAAGATACCGGATTACGTCCAATTACCCAAAGCCAGTGCGATCAAACGGTTTATATTCCAATGGCAGGCAACTTGCAAAGTCTCAATGTGAGTGTGGCGACAGGTATGGCTTTATATGAAGCTTGCCGTCAGCGTAATGCTTAATTCCTGATGAGATTATCCACGCGCGCGCAGGGTTATTTTTTCCTTTTAACCACCATGTGTATCTGGGGTGGTTTTACTTTAACCGCCCGACTGAATGCAATCTGGCAGATTAGTGCCTGGGATATCGTCGCACTACGATTTTCTCTGGCTTTTCTGATCCTGATGCCGATTTTACTCTATCGTAAAGAGGCTTCTTTTTTACTGAGAAAAGAATCTTTTATCTTGGCCATGATCGGTGGAGTGGTGTATTGCCTGTTTGCTTACAGCGCATTTCATTATGCACCAACTGCCCATGCCGCCATTTTTTTAAATGGCTGTATACCACTGTGTACTGCGGTAATGGCTTACTTTTTGATGAATCAAGCCTTTGATAAACATACCTGGATCAGTCTGATCATCATGATTGTGGTGCTATGTCTGATGAGTGTGCTGATGTATCAGGAAACGGGCGTGGCCTTTGGGGTAGGGGATATCCTGTTTTTTATCAGTGCGATTTTATGGGGAGTATTTACGGTCTTATTACGTAAATATCAACTGTCTGCCTGGCAAGCCATGTGTGGTGTTGCGATCTGGTCGGCTGTGGTTTATGTGCCGCTTTATCTGCTATTTTTACCTAAAAATCTTAGCGTACCTGAGCCACAACATTTACTGTTTCAAACACTCTTCCATGGCGTATTTGTGGTCATCATTGCGACCTTAACTTATGTAGAAGCGATTAAGCGGCTTGGTGCATTTAAGGCCGGAAGTATTACCAATTTAGCGCCTTTTATTGCTGCTATCTTGGCAGTGCCGCTGTTAAATGAAACGCTGAGTTTGGCGATGGTCTGTGGTTTGGTCGGGATGGCGATTGGTGCCTTGCAGCCATGGCGTTGGCTACAGCATCAGGACAGTTTGGCAATCAAACTAGAAGAACAAAAAAAGCAGTCTTAAAGACTGCTTTTTTTATTGGTTTAGGGCCCTTTGTAAATATTGCTCATGCAGTGGTTGAAGTTGGGCATATAAATGCTGCAGATGACCATCATTTAATACAATATCATCAGCCAGTTGTTGTTTTCGCTCACGTGGCATTTGCGCTGCAATGATGCGATGAATCTGTTCAATATTTTGACCATCACGCTGTGAAGCACGTTGGACCTGTAATTCAATGGAAGCATCGATCAGCAAAGTATGATCAGTGAGTTCATGTTGATTGGTTTCAAATAGCAGCGGAGAAACCAGAATTACATAAGGGCTTTGAGCATCCTGTAGCTGATGAATAATTGAATTTCGGATTGCGGGATGAGTAATACTTTCCAATGTTTTACGGGCATCATTAGATTGGAAAATATGTTCTCTTAAAGCACGACGATTTAAGCTTCCATCTTCCTGCAGCACCCAGTTACCAAAGGCGTGCTGAATTTGTAGTAGCGCGGGCTGACCGACTTCGACAATTTCCCGCGCGACGATATCAGCATCAACGACTACAATACCTTGTTGTTCAAACCATTGACTGGCAGCAGACTTACCACTACCAATCCCACCAGTCAGACCTAATACAAATTTCAATTTATTGACCCAAATAAACTTTCATAATCTGTTCGCCCCATAAGAAAGCGATCCAGCCTGCAATGGCAATATAAGGACCGAAAGCAAAAGGCTGATTTTCTTTACGTACTTTCAGCAGGATAATACCGATGATGGCTCCAACGAGTGAGGAAAGCAACACGATTAGAGGGAGCATTAAGGGTCCCATCCAAGCACCTAAAGCAGCCAGCAACTTAAAGTCGCCATAGCCCATGCCTTCTTTACCTGTAATAATTTTAAACAGGTAATACACGATCCATAAGCACAAGAAGCCAATGATATAGCCCCAAATTGCAGACGTTGGTGAGGTATAAATTGCATAGCTATTTATTCCCAAACCTAAGGCTGCCAGAGGCAGGGTATAGCGGTCTGGCAATAACTGGGTGTCGAAGTCAATAAAGGTCAGTGCAATAAGGATATAAGTAAGTACCAGACCAAACAGCATTTGAATGGTTGGACCAAATACAGCTAAGACAGTCAATGCACAAACGGCTGTTAGAGCTTCAATAAATGGATAACGGGCACTGATCAGATTTTGGCAAGAACCACATTTTCCACGTAAAGCTAGCCAGCTGATCAACGGAATATTCTGATACCAGCGAATCGGTGTCTGACATTTTGGGCAGGTTGACGCAGGCTTACTTAAGGTGAGTTTGCTTTCCTCAATGATCGGTTGATCAGGATATAAAAATAACTGGCAATCAGTACGCCATTCCTGTTCCATCATTTTAGGGGTGCGGTAGATCACTACATTCAGGAAACTACCGATGCAGAGACTAAAAAGCCCGACTGCAATATAGAGTGCAGTCGGGGTTTGGATTAAATAATTAATGATTTCACTAAACAAAATAATAAGCCTTCTAATTATCCAACCACTGAACCCATCTGGAAGATTGGTAGGTACATCGCAATCACAAGACCACCTACTAGAACACCAAGAATAGCCATAATCAATGGTTCCATCATGGAAGTCAGACCATCAACAGCATTATCAACTTCATTTTCATAATGGGTCGCGACTTTATCCAGCATGGCATCAAGTGCACCAGATTCTTCACCAATAGACACCATTTGCACAGCCATAGATGGAAATTTGTTGGTGACACGCATGGCAAATTGAAGCTGTTGACCAGTAGCAACATCTTCACGGATTTTCATCACTGCTTCTTCATAGACCACGTTATTGGTTGCACCGGCAGTAGATTCCAGTGCATCAATTAAAGGTACACCGGCTGCAAAGGTTGTTGCGAGCGTACGGCTGTAACGGGCGATAATCGCTTTATAGACTAAGTCACCAAAGATAGGAGCTTTCAGTGCAGCTTTATCGAGTAGGTCACGGAATTTTTTACTGCGTTTTTTTGCTTCCAGAAAAGCTGTAATAGCAATACCTATAAAGATAATTAATAGGAACCAGTACTGCTGGAACCAGTTAGACATATTTACAACCATCTGAGTAAAAGCAGGTAGATCAGCGCCAAAGCCTTGGAAAAGTTCTTGGAATACTGGGACTACTTTTACCATCAAAATGATCGTAACGATGGCTGCCACTACAAGGACAGTTGCTGGATATTTCATGGCTTTTTTAATTTTCTGCTTTAACAGCTCACTTTTTTCTTTATAGATCGCGACACGATCCAGCATGGTTTCTAAAGCACCGGATTGCTCACCCGATTCAACCAAAGAACAAAATAGCTTATCGAAGTACTGAGGGTATTTACGCAGCGCCCCAGCAAAGGTATTTCCGCCCTCAACCTCACCTTTAATGCCGAGTACAACTTCTCGCATAGATGGATTTTCAAGACCTTCTGCGACGATTTCAAAGCCTTGCACTAAGGGTACGCCGGCTTTCATCATGGTTGCGAGTTGACGGGTGAAAATAGTGATATCCAGTGTGGTCACTTTTTTCTTCATCAGACCTTCAAGAATATTCTTCTTTTTCTCTCGAATACTCTTGATGCTGATGCCCTGTTTACGCAACGTGACCTTAGCCAAGGCGAGGTTACGTGCAGGCATTTCCCCTTTAATTTTTACACCTTTACGGTCTACCCCTTCATAGGTGAAGGTCGGCATCATTTGACCTTTTTTCACTGAAGCCATGCGTTTATCCTTATTTTATATCAGCACGATCATTCGCTGGTAACACGATTGACTTCCTGAAGAGAAGTCACCCCCTGCATTACCTTTAATAACCCTGACCGGCGTAAATTGTTAAAACCTGCGCGTGCGGAAGCTTCGGCAATTTCAATGGCATTGCCATCTTCCATAATAATACGTGAAATCTCCGGTGTCACTTTCATGACTTCATAAATACCGACTCGACCTTTATAACCTTCCCGGCATTCATTACATCCGGCAGGTTCAAAAATCTTAAATTCCGGGTCCTGTAAATCCTGTTCAGTAAAACCCATTTCCAGCAGGCTCTGACGTGGAATATCTGCTGGTTTTTTGCAGTGAGGACAGAGGCGACGAGCCAGACGCTGGGCAATCACCAGATTGACCGAGGTGGCAATATTAAAAGACGGCACACCCATATTCCGTAAACGGGTCAGTGTTTCAGGTGCGCTGTTGGTATGCAGCGTTGACATCACCATGTGTCCTGTTTGTGCCGCCTTAATCGCAATCTCTGCTGTTTCCAGGTCACGGATCTCGCCGACCATGACAATGTCCGGATCCTGACGCAGGAAAGATTTCAATGCGGCAGAGAAGGTGAGACCTACTTTATTGTTGACGTTGACCTGGTTAATTCCTTGCAGGTTAATTTCGACTGGATCTTCAGCCGTAGAAATATTGGTATCTTCACGATTCAAGATATTTAAACCAGTATATAAAGACACGGTTTTACCAGAACCTGTTGGACCAGTAATCAATAGCATGCCTTGGGGCTTATCCAGCGCTTCCATAAACAATGCTTTTTGATCGGGTTCATAGCCAAGCGCATCAATACCTAGCATGGCACTGGATGGATCCAGAATACGCAGTACTAACTTTTCACCGAATAGGGTCGGTAGCGAGTTGACACGGAAATCAATCGCTTTATTTTTAGAAAGCTTTAACTTAATACGTCCATCTTGTGGAATACGTTTCTCCGAAATATCCATCTGGGACATAACCTTAAGACGGGATGCCAGACGCGTTGCCAGTTGTAAAGGCGGCGTAGCGATTTGACGAAGTACGCCATCGACACGATAACGCACGCGGTACATTTTTTCATAAGGCTCAAAGTGCAAGTCCGATGCACCCATACGAATCGCATCAATCAGTAATTTATTAATATATTTAACGATTGGAGCTTCATCAGCTTTAGTGTCATCCTCATTGTCTTGAGTTGGATCAGCTGTATCTACATCGACATCTAGATCAAAATCATCATCAAATTCAAAGGTACTTTCTTCAGTAAAATTCTGTTCAATCAGTTTTTCGAGTTTGTTGTGTTCAACAATAATGGTTTCAATGTTGAGTTTAGTTGCAAAGCGGACCGCATCAACTGCTTCTATATTGGTTGGATTACTAGTCGCGATAAATAGGATATTGGCATTTTTAAAGATCGGCAGTACGCGATGTTTGGTAATGATCTTTTCATCAAAATCTTCACGTACGATCAAGGCAGGATCATAGGCACTGATATCAAATAGTGGCTCACCGAATTCAAGAGAAATGGTTTCTGCAATTTTAGTTGGAGAGAGGCGCTGATGTTCAATTAGATAAGGAACAATATCGACTTTATCTTTTTTTGCGCTAGTTAAAGCACCCTGCATATCTTCTGCAGATATCACCCCTTCATCGACCAATCGACGAATAAACCCCGTAAATCTTGGAGATCCCTGAATTGCTGTCATGCTCTAATATGCCCGTGAATCAAAATTGTTTTAATTGCTTTATCAAAATTATACGTTGCTAACGTAAAATTACCATAGCGTAAAATGCTGCCTTCTTCCCATTAATATTCAAAATACTGAATTAATCGCAAGAAGTTATCCCCATATTATTAAGTGATAACAAAAAATGAGCAGTTTGAACAGACCTTGTACTGAAAATGCCGCAAGAAAACTCCTCTTCAAATTTTCCAATTCCGTGTAGAATGTGCCCAATTAAAGATAGGTATTCAGAATAGGTTGTTTATGTCGTTGTCGACGATTACCCCATGGGTAGTGGGTAACTGGAAGATGAACCCGCTTCAGGCAGATGCGCAGACATTGCTTCGTGGGGTGAAAGATTTGCTTGAATCTACACCAATTTCAGCAGAAAAGTGTCATTTAGGCGTAGCACCGGTAGCGATTGCACTGACTCAGGTTCAGACTGAACTGGCTTCTGCCGTTCGTCCGGTTTATACCGTTGCTCAGGATGTATCTCGTATTGCAGGCATGGGCGCATATACCGGTGAAGTAAGTGCTGAACTATTGGCAGACAGCGGTATTGGCTATGTCTTAGTTGGACATTCTGAACGCCGTGAGATCTTTGCTGAGTCACGTGAGATTCTGAATGCCAAAATCAGAAATGCTTTAAATGCTGGTTTGACTGTGATTTATTGCGTCGGTGAAAGTCTGGAACAGCGTGAAGCCGGGCAGGCGGAAGCTGTGGTATTACAGCAGATCTGTGATATCGCGACTGTGGTCGAAGCAGAGCAATGGAAAAATATTGTGATTGCCTATGAGCCGATCTGGGCGATTGGTACTGGCAAGACCGCTTCTCCAGAAGATGCACAAGCCATGCATGCCCAGATTCGTCAGGGCTTAAAACAAATTACCGGTTATGGTGAAACGACTGCAATTCTGTATGGTGGTAGTGTTAAACCGGAAAATGCAGTAGAGTTAGCAGCCTGCCCCGATATCAATGGGGCACTGGTGGGTGGTGCATCACTCAATGCTGAGTCATTCCATAAAATTGCTCAGGCATTTGCAAATACACAATAATTAGGAGTTCAGCATGCAAACTTTTGTGCTGGTAGTACATATTATCTTAGCGGTACTGATGATTGTCTTGATTTTAGTTCAGCATGGTAAGGGTGCGGATGCTGGTGCATCTTTCGGTGGTGGCGGTGCTGCGACCGTTTTTGGTGCTTCAGGCTCAGGTAATTTCCTGACTCGTTTGACGGCAGTGTTTACGGCATTATTCTTTATTACCAGCTTGACTTTAGCGGTATTTGCCAAAAAACAAACCACAGATGCCTACAGTTTGAATAGCGTTCAAACGACGCAAACTGCACCAGCTCAATCGAATGAAACTTCACCAACTGCACCAAAAACTGGTGAATAATTTCGCTAAAGGCTTTCTTTTTGCGCATGATGAGAATAGAATGCCTGCAGCTGCGGTGGTGGTGGAATTGGTAGACACGCTACCTTGAGGTGGTAGTGCTTTCGGGCGTGGGGGTTCAAGTCCCCCCTTCCGCACCAACTTATAATCCAGAAATTTAAGTTGGTGTATGCAGCTAAAAAAACTTCTGTTGTTGCGGGATGGAGCAGTCTGGTAGCTCGTCGGGCTCATAACCCGAAGGTCGTTGGTTCAAATCCAGCTCCCGCTACCAATCAATCCTTTTAAAAGACGCAAACTTTCAAGAGGCAACTTAAACCAGTGTTAAGTTGAGAAGAGTTATTTGCATGTTGTTGCGGGATGGAGCAGTCTGGTAGCTCGTCGGGCTCATAACCCGAAGGTCGTTGGTTCAAATCCAGCTCCCGCTACCACTTTTAAGTGTGTAAGTTCGTGATTTGATGTGTTGTTGCTCGTCGGGCTCAACTCTTCATAAAGTCTCGAAGATCGTTGGTTAAATCCAACGCGCACCACCAATCCTTTGAAGATGCAAACTTTAAAGGCAGTTCTTTGAACTGAGAGTTTTTTGTACGCTGATGCGGGATGGAGCAGTCTGGTAGCTCGTCGGGCTCATAACCCGAAGGTCGTTGGTTCAAATCCAGCTCCCGCTACCACTTTTTGGAAAGTGTAGTTTCGTTATTTTAATCAGTTGCAAGCTCGTCGGGCTCAACTCTTTATAAAATCTCGAAGATCGTTGGAACAAAATCCAGTGAACGCTACCAATTTTTCAGCGACAAAAGACCAACATATCGTTAGCGATAGTTTTGATTGAAAACTTATCGTCTTTTGTATATAATTTTTGCACGTTGATGCGGGATGGAGCAGTCTGGTAGCTCGTCGGGCTCATAACCCGAAGGTCGTTGGTTCAAATCCAGCTCCCGCTACCAAGTTTCTTAAAAGAGGCTCACAACTATGGTGGGCCTTTTTGCACAGTGGGATTTGAAAAAATCCGAAATTGTGCATTAATTGGGGCGATTTACGCCCTTTTTTATTGGCTATCGTGTAGTGTCGACAAAATTTGGTCAAGTCTCCATGTTTCACTACTACTATAGTTTGTATTGGTTTGTAGTGGTCAAATAGATCATAAAATCGCACCAGATGACGAGAGTAAATGAAGCTATCAAATAAAACTCAAGCACTTCAGGACTTGATTGCACCTGCAGTTGAAGCCTGTGATGTAGATCTTTGGGGAATCGAATTTGTTCCTCAGGGTAAACGTTCTCTATTACGTATTTATATCGACAAGCCTGTCGATGAAACTGCTGAACCTGTTCTGAATGAAGACGGTGAAGTAGAGCAGGGCCGTGGGATTGGTGTACAAGACTGCGTGCGCGTAACCCAACAAGTGGGCGCGATGCTGGATGTACATGATCCGATTTCAGGTGAATATGCACTTGAAGTGTCGTCTCCGGGCTGGGACCGTCCATTCTTCCAGCTTCAGCAAATGGCAGATTATATCGGTCAGACCGTTGCGTTACGTCTGATTAGTGCGGTGGACAACCGTCGTAAATTCCAGGCAAAACTGGTTGCAGTCGACCTTGAAAATGAAATCATTCAGGTAGAAGTAGAAAAGCAGCAGGTTCTGGAAATCGACAGTCACAATATCGATAAAGCAAATTTGATCTATCAAGATTAACTAAATCAATAAGAATCTGAACGAATAGGTGACATATGGCACGTGAAATTCTTACCGTCGTTGAAACGGTTAGTAACGAAAAAGGTGTACCTCGTGAAGCAATTTTTGAAGCACTCGAACAAGCTTTAGTTGCAGCGACCAAGAAAAAGTTCTACGAAGGAACAAACTCGGAAGAAGCACGTCTACGTGTAGAAATCGATCGTAAAACTGGTGACTACCGTACTTTCCGTCAATGGGAAGTGGTTGCAGATGAAGATCATGAAATGCCGGCTTGCCAGGATGCAATTTCTGATGTGGATCCTGCACAATGGTCGATCGGTGACATTCGTGAGCTAGAAGTTGAATCAATCGATTTCGGTCGTATTGCTGCACAAATTGCCAAACAAGTGATTGTACAGAAGATTCGTGAAGCTGAACGTGCACTGGTTGCTGATGCCTATGAATCTAAAGTCGGTGAGCTGATCTACGGTGAAGTGAAAAAACAAACCAAAGACGGTTTCATTATTGACTTAGGGGACAATGCTGAAGCATATCTTGCACGTGAAGAAATGATTCCGAAGGAAATCCTTCGTCCAAAACAACGCGTGAATGCAATTCTTTTCAATGTGAACCGTGAAGGCCGTGGCGCTCAGCTACAGCTTTCTCGCGCAAAGCCTGAAATGCTAATCGCGTTGATGAAAAAAGAGATTCCAGAAATCTCTGAAGAAATCATTGAAATTAAGGCAGCCGCACGCCAGCCAGGTGTACGTGCCAAAATTGCAGTGAAAACAAATGACCATCGTATTGATCCGGTTGGTGCTTGTATTGGTATGCGTGGTACACGTATCCAGGCAGTACAACAGGAACTCAATGGTGAGCGTATTGATGTCGTAGTATGGTCAGATGATCCTGCTCAGTACATTGCAAGCGCTCTTGAACCAGCAGATGTATCTAGTATCGTCATCGATGAAGATGCACGTACTGCAGACATCATTTTCGCAACGAGTGATCAATTGGCTCGTGCGATTGGTTCACAGGGTCAAAACGTTCGTCTGGCATCTGAATTGACTGGCTACAAGCTGGACATGATGCTGGAAGAAGAATACTACGCACGTCAGCAAAGCGAAGCGCAAAAATACCTGGACATGTTTGTAACACGTCTGGATATTGCTGAAGATTTGGCTATGGCGTTGGTAGAAATGGGCTTCACCTCGCTTGAAGAAATTGCATACGTACCTGCAGAAACGTTTGATGAAATCGAACTGGATGCGGAACTGGTTGAACTACTGCAAAGCCGTGCAAAAGAAGTTGCACTTGCTGATGCATTACAACAGCAAGAAAACGTACAAGCGCCAAGTGAAGAACTTGTTGCAATGGAAGGCATGACAGCAGAGATCGCGCAAGCTCTAGCAGCTCGTGGTGTGGTAACAGTGGATGACCTGGCAGATCAGGCAACTGACGATATCGCAGATATTGAAGGTTTAGGCGCTGAAAAAGCGGGTCAGCTCATTATGAAAGCGCGCGAATCATGGTTTAACTAGGAGGTAGTATATGACGGACAAGTCGATTAAAGAGTTAGCCCTCAAATTGGGTCGCCCAGTTGAGAAGCTCCTGGAACAGGTTCGTGAGGCAGGTTTACCACAGAGCAAATCTGACGATATTATTACCGCCGAACAACAAGATCACCTGATGAGCCATGTGAAAAAATCACAAGGTTCGGATGGTCATGCAGGACAAATCACGTTGAAACGTAAAACGACTAGTACGGCTAAAGTAGCCAGTACTTCGGGTAAGGCAAAGACTATTAATGTAGAAGTTCGCAAGAAGCATACATTTACTAAGCCTGATCCAGAACAAATCAAGGCAGAAGCACTTGCAAAAGCGCAAGCTGAACAGCAAGCAAAAGCTGAAGCTGAGCAAAAGCCAGCAGCGCAAAAGCCAGCTGATGCACCGAAATCAGGCACAAACAACGCTAGCAAAGCATTAGAAGCAATGCGTGCTGCTGCGAAACAAACTAGCGACAAGCAAGAAGTTTCTAAAGCGGCTGTCGTTGTAAAACGCAAATCTACAAACAAACCAATCGTGAAGCAGGTTGTTAAACCAACTGAAACTGCTGAACAGAAAAAAGCACGTGAAGCACAAGCAGCGAAATTGAAAGCTGTTGAAGAAGCTGCTCGTCGTAAGGCTGCTGAAGAAGCGCAACAACGTACGCTTGAACAAATGCGTCAAATGGCATCTAAGTACTCAGCTGAAGACAATGCGCCTACAATCCGTGTTGTAGATGATTCTCCGCTTGCTGCTGGTCTGGTTGGTCAAGCATACGAAGACTCTTTCGCGAAAGAAGACCGTGAAATTAAACGTGGTACGAACACGAATAATACACGCTCATCTAAGAAAGGTGGTCGTCGTGGTGAAGAGCAATCGTTCCGTGATAACTCACATAAACGTGGTTTGAAAACAAGTCAATCGAACAAACATGGCTTCGAAAAACCTGTTAAGAAACAAGTTTATGATGTAGAAATCGGTGAAACCATTATCGTTGCTGACTTAGCTGCGAAAATGGCGATTAAAGTTCGCGAAGTGATTAAAGCACTCATGAAAATGGGTGAACTGGTTACTCAGAACCAAGCGATTGACCAGGAAGTTGCTGCACTGATCGTTGAAGAAATGGGCCATAACCCAGTTCTTGTATCTGAAACTGCTGCAGAAGATACGCTGATGGAGCAAGCTGAAGAAGCGCGTGGTGTGCAATCTACACGTGCACCTGTTGTTACCATCATGGGTCACGTTGACCATGGTAAAACATCGCTTCTTGACCGTATTCGCCGTGCTAAAGTGGCTCAAGGTGAAGCGGGCGGTATCACACAGCATATCGGTGCTTACCATGTAACAACGGACAAAGGCATCATCACTTTCCTAGATACTCCGGGACACGCAGCATTTACTGCAATGCGTTCACGTGGTGCGAAAGCGACTGATATCGTGGTTCTAGTTGTTGCGGCTGATGATGGTGTGATGCCACAAACTGCTGAAGCAATCGACCATGCGCGTGCTGCGGGTACGCCAATCATTGTTGCGATCAACAAAATGGATAAAGAGTCAGCTGATCCAGATCGCGTACTGAATGAATTGACGACTAAAGAAATCGTGCCTGAACAATGGGGCGGTGACGTTCCTGTAGCAATGGTTTCTGCGCACACTGGTGCCGGTATCGACGAACTTCTTGACCTGATTTCAATTCAAGCTGAACTTCTAGAACTTAAAGCTTCTGAAGAAGGTGCTGCACAAGGTGTAGTTATCGAAGCACGTGTTGATAATACGCGTGGTGCGGTTACATCAATCCTTGTACAAAACGGTACGTTGAAAGTGGGTGATCTGGTTCTTGCAGGTTCATCATACGGTCGCGTTCGTGCAATGACAGATGAAAACGGTAAACGTATTCAATCTGCAGGTCCTTCGATTCCAGTTGAAATCTTGGGTCTTCCAGAAGCGCCAATGGCAGGTGACGAAGTTCTTGTTGTGAATGACGAGAAGAAAGCACGTGAAGTTGCCGATGCGCGTATGGATCGTGAACGTCAAAAACGTCTTGAGCGTCAATCTGCAATGCGTCTTGAGAACATTATGGCGTCAATGGGCAAGAAAGATGTACCGATTGTGAACGTGGTTCTGAAAACTGATGTACGCGGTACATTGGAAGCATTACACGTGGCGCTTGCTGACCTTGCGACTGACGAAGTTAAAGTACGTATTATTGGTTCTGGCGTAGGTGCAATCACCGAGTCTGACGTAACACTTGCTGAATCTTCTGAAGCAGTACTGCTCGGCTTTAACGTTCGTGCCGACAATACAGCACGTCAAAAAGCAGATGCTGACAGTATCGATATTCGTTACTATTCAGTGATCTACCAATTGATCGATGATGTGAAAGCAGCAATGAGCGGTAAGCTTGCGCCTGAACACCGTGAAACAATTCTTGGTGTTGCACAAGTGCGTGAAGTATTCCACTCAAGTAAATTCGGTGCGGCTGCAGGCTGTATGGTACTTGAAGGCGTATTGCATCGTAACAAACCGATTCGTGTATTACGTGATGACGTGGTTGTGTTCCAGGGCGAACTTGAATCTCTTCGTCGTTATAAAGAAGTGGTTGAAGAAGTTCGTGCCGGTATGGAATGTGGTCTTGCAGTCAAAGGCTATAAAGACATCAAACCTCTCGACAAGATCGAAGTGTATGATGTTCAACTGATTAAACGGAGTCTTTAATGGCGGGTAGTCAGCGTCTTAAGCGTATGGCTGATACAGTTCAGAGAGAACTCTCTGAACTGATTCGTCAGGAGCTTAAAGATCCACGTCTGGGTGGTCTGGTGACCATCTCGGCGGTGAAAGTCAGCCCAGATTTAGGCTATGCTGAAGTTTATGTGACTGTCATGGGTCGTGAACTTGGTGATGAGCAAAGTGAAGCGGCAAATAAAGAAACGCTTGATGTCTTGAATAAGGCATCCGGTTTCCTGCGCCACGAACTGAGCCGTCGTATCAAGACACGTATTACGCCACGTCTGCGTTTCCATTACGACAAAACCAATGCGTATGGTAACTATATGTTTGGTCTGATTGCTGAAGCTGTGAAGGATTTACCTCCAGCTGAAGACAAGAAAGATGAGGAATAAGCGCTGATCCAGCGTAATAAAAAAGCCACCTTCGGGTGGCTTTTTTATGGGTATTAGAAATAAGGGGAAATGGCTTTCATGCATATTTACATTTCTTTTTATTTTTCTCCCCGAGGGAAAAAAGAAAAAGGAAATGAAAACTCTTCTATTTTAAATCATCATCGCAGTTTTTCTTTTCAAAGAAAGCACGACGACGAGTTTTCTGCCAAGGCAAAGGACGTTCCAGTGCTTCTGGTACTTCACCACTCATCGAGCGTAAACGTAAGTGTAATGCTGCCTGAGCCATCAAGTTCGCTGAAACCGGTGCGGTAATAAAGGCAAATAAGGTAATCAGCACTTCAGCAAAACCAAAGCGGCCAAAGCTGGCAGAATAGATCATTGCTGCAATCAGAAAGCTACCGAGCCCCAAGGTACTGGATTTAGTCGGTGCATGCAGACGCATAAACAGGTCGGGTAAACGTACCATACCAATTCCGCCAACCAGCATAAAGAAAGCGCCAATTAGCAGGAAAATCGAGATCAGAATTTCTAGGTATAACTGCATCTGAGAACTCCTAATCGATCACATGACCAGTGGTAAAGTAACGTGCCAGTGCAGCAGTCGAGACGAAGCCCAGCATTGCTACTAATAGCGCACCTTCAAACATAAAGGTACTGGTCCAATAAATTCCAAGGATAACGACTAGACAGGTGGCATTTAGAAATAGAGTATCCAGTGCCAGTAGACGGTCCACAATAGATGGTCCCATGACTAGACGTGCTAGACACAGGAACATGGAAATCGTCACAGCACCTAGACAAATCATTAAGGCATAAGGCAAAATTGTCATGCTTTTTCTCCAGTCTGGGCGCTAAAAATTTCAATCAATGGACGTTCATAGCGTTGTTTGATGGTTTCAATCTCAGCAGCTTCATCATCAGTACTTAAGGCATGTACCAGAATATCGCCACGATCCTGGTCAATTCCGGCAGAGACTGTACCTGGCGTCGTGGTAATGATCATCGCCAGTAAGGCATTCACTTCTTCATGTTCAGTTTCCAAAGGAACACGGAACCATTTGGGATGCAGGTTTTTAGTTGGACCGAGCACTAAAATCGCCACCTTGATATTGGCAACAATCACGTCCCAGATCACAACAAAGAACAGGCGAATGGCAGGCAGCCAGTGAATATTCGGGGTGTAGTCAATAAAGCGAAACACCATTCGTGGAATCAGTACAGCAAGGAATAATGCAGTGACGAGTGTACCTGCATCCAGACTATGATTCAGCAAAGTCCAGCTTACCCCGACAATCACGGAAACCAACGGGTGGGGGAACCAGCGGCGTAAGAATGATTCTTTCATTATGGTCCCTCCTGTGGTTTAAGTTGATTATCGCTTGGTGCACTTTGCTGTTCGATATACTGTTCATTGATCTGACGCTGTTTGAATTCAGAAATATTTTCACCTTCTAAGGTTGCCGGTGAAATGATATAAGGAATCAGATGTGCATTTGGATCAACATTTTCCCCACCATACTTGGTTTCAGGCAGATATTCTGGGTCAAATGGCTGAACGCTAATGACCTTACCTTCAGCATCACGTTTCAATAATACTGCTTCATAGACTGGATTATCTTTAATCTGTACAGCAGTGCGATATACATAATTATAGATAGGTGAAGCAAATACTACATAGGCCGTCAGTCCAGCTAACAACAGGTAAATCACCTTATCATTGCGCAATGGCGCACGGCTTGGCAGGGTTTCATATTGGCTAAAGGCTTCAGAATGAACATTGTCATCTGGTTTACTAGAGCGCCAGAATAGAACAAAACCAACCCGGGTAAAGCCTAGAATACTTAGCAGGCTGACCAGCAGAACCGTAATGATAATGATCATCTGATAAGGTGAGCCTGACGTAGCTTGCAAGATAAAGATCTTGCCAAAGAAGCCACTAAATGGTGGCAGGCCAGCCATCATCAACGCAATGATAAAGTAGACAATCGAAACCAATGTATTCTGCTTCATCTGCGGCGCGATTTTAAAGTGATCTTTAAATTCCCCACGCTGCGAGGTAATCCAGCCGCTAAGCATATAAAAGGCTGCTGCGATCACAGTACTATGCACCATATAGTACAGGCCACCAGCCCATGCCGCTGAATTATTCAAGGCAATCGCAATCAGAATAGTGCCGACTGAAGACAACAGCATAAAGCCAATAAAGCGACGCAAACGATCCGTACCGATAGCCGCTACAGCACCATATAGCGAAGTAATCAGACCGATGACCATCAGGCAGTTCATCAGAATCTGATGGCTGTATTCATCATCAAAGACTGTACCATTGACCCGTAGGATGGCGTAAATACCAACCTTGGTCATGATGGTAAATAGAGCAGCCACTGGCGTCGTCGCTACAGCATAGGTTTTGGGTAGCCAGAATCCGACAGGCAGCATCGCAGCCTTGATGCCGAACACCACAAATAATAGCAGTGCACCAGCAACCGCAATTTTATGCTGATCATTTTCCAGCGTTGGCATCAGCCGAGCGACATCAGCCATATTCAGACTGCCGACACTGCCGTAGATCATACCTAAGCCAATCAGGAATAGGGCAGAAGCTAACAGGTTAATGGTGACATAGTGAATGCCGAGCTGGAAACGTGCCTTGCCTTGGCCATGCAGAAGCAACACATAAGATGCCATTAGCAGGATTTCAAAGAATACGAACAGGTTGAACAAGTCACCTGTCAGGAAAGCACCACTAAGACCCATCAGTAGGAAATGCATCATGGCATGGAAATAACGCCCACGCATGTCCCAGTCACGGCTGGCATACCAGATGATTGGCACAGCTAATGCGTAAGTCAGCACCAGCATCAGCGCAGATAACTGATCCAGAACCAGTACAATCCCGAATGGGGCAGACCATTCACTTAAGGTGTAGACACTAATCTGTCCCTGACTGCTGCTGATCAAATAACTGATTGAAAGCACCAGGCCGAGCAGGGTCGAGACATGGCTGATACCACGACGCCAAGGCTGGCGCCAGTCCGTCGCCAGTGCACCTGAACCAGGATTGCCGAGTAACAGCAATATAAATGCAGTGAATGCCGGCAGGAGAATACTGAAAATTGGTGTATGTTGAACCCAAAAGTTATGAAGATCAGTCATTAAGGCTCATCCTCACGTGGGTCATGATGTGGTATTTCTTCTTTAGAATCAACGTGGTCTGTCCCTGATTCATAACGGCTGCGAAGGGCCAGCTGAACAATGAATGCCGTAGTGGCAAATCCAATAACAATAGCGGTCAGTACTAATGCTTGTGGCAGTGGATCGGTGACCTTGGTGGTTTCTGTAAGGACGGCAGGTGCATTGAGCTGCATACGTCCCATGGCAAACAGAAACAGGTTAACGGCATAGCCGATCATCGCCAGACCTAATACCACAGGGAAGGTACGTGCACGCAGGATCAGGTAGATCCCGGTTGCCGTCAGTAGCCCAATTGCAGAGACCAATAAAAATTCTAGACTGATCATTGCATTATCCTCTTGGTACCGGGCCAGTCATGGTGGAATGACGTGAATCCCCAAGCACAGAAATCATTAACATGGTCGCACCAACTACAGTGACATATACACCGACATCGAATAGTGCTGCAGAAGCCAGATGCATATCACCCAAGATTGGTGGATGGACATGAATATGTGCACTAGTCAGGAATGGGCGTGACCAGAACCAGGCGGCAATACCGGTCAGTCCGGCGATCGTTAAACCAGTACCGATCCAGATTTCATAAAGACGACCAGATTTAGCACCAAGCATTTTTTCTGCATGATCCTGACCAATGGCGATGTACTGAATGATCAAGGCTAATGAAGTCACTAAACCTGCAATAAAACCACCGCCAGGCTGGTTGTGACCACGCATGAAAATATACAGGCTCACCACCAGTGCAACCGGTAAGATCCAGGAAGCCGTCACTCGCAGCATCAGAGGGGAGGGGTTAAAGCGATAGGTCAGACCTTGGGTAATGGTGGTGCCGTGAGCACGCATACCATCCATCAGGCTCAGCACACCAATCGCCGCAATACCGAGTACAGTGATCTCACCGAAGGTATCAAAACCACGGAAATCGACCAGAATTACGTTTACTACATTGCTCCCGCCGCCGAGCGGAAGGGATTGCTGGGCAAAGAACCATGAAATCGAATTATGATCCCGGGTCATGATTATCCACGTGATCCAGGCAATACCCAGACCACCCGAAATTGCAACAACAGCATCGCGCCAGCGTCGGGTCGGACTAGATTCATAAGGCGTGAGCTGGGGCAATAGCGACAAGCTCATTAGCAGTAGAACTGTTGTCACCACATCAACCGTAATCTGGGTCAGAGCCAAATCTGGTGCCGAGAAACTGATAAAAATCATGGTTACGACTAGGCCGACTGCGCCACTGATCAGTACGGCTTTGATACGCTCATGATGGAACCACAACATCATCCAGCAGGCTGATAATAGTAACAGCCATAGGACAATCGCTAAAACTGATGCATGAGTAAGCTCACGTGCTCCAGTACCAATCTGGTGGGTGACCAGCGGCACAGCCACCAAGCCTACAGTAAAGATGACGATCCACAGCAAATAGCTTTGCAATTTGCCATTTTCAGTGGCACGGCGGAAACGACGCGAATTCAATAACAGAGATTTTAAGAACAGATCGAACAATATTCGACCTTGGAATTTACCCAAGCTCGGATCGAGATCAATTTCACGGATCGTACCGCCTTTCGCTAATACGAAATAGAATACTACCCCGCCGATCAGGGCAATCACACTCATTAACAATGGCGCATTAAAACCATGCCAGATGGCAAGATGCGTACCTTCAAAAGCCAGATTTTGTGTCGCAGCACGGGTAGTGCTGTTAACAATTTTTTCAACCAGCAGTGCAGGCAAAATACCGACCAGGATACATAAGGTTGCCAGCAAAGTTGCTGGCGCACGCATACCAAATGGGGGTTCATGCGCATTTTTATTCGGTACATGATGTCCAAGTGGACCATCAAAGAATATGCCGTGAACCATGCGAACCGAGTAGGCAACTGCAAAGATGCCGGCCAAAGTTGCAACAATGGCAGAGCCAATCAGTACTGAGCCACTTAAGTTTGCTAGCAGTTCAGTAAAGAACATTTCCTTGGACAGGAAGCCATTGGTCAATGGGACACCTGCCATTGAGGCAGCAGTAATCATGGTCAGTGTTGCAGTAAACGGCAGTAATTGCCATAAGCCGGACAGCTTGCGTAAGTCGCGGGTACCTGATTCGTGGTCAATAATCCCGGCAATCATAAACAGTGCAGCCTTAAAGGTCGCATGGTTAATAATATGGAAAATTGCCGCCGCCACCGCGAGTGGTGAACCAATTCCCAGCAGACACATGATCAGGCCAAGATGACTGATGGTTGAATAAGCCAGCAAGCCTTTCAGGTCTTCTTTAAAGATGGCAAAGAAAGCTGCCATACATAGGGTAAATAGACCGATAAAAGTGACAATATTATGAAACAGTGCCGCACCGGCAAAAATTGGCAATAAACGTGCGACTAAGAATAAGCCGGCTTTGACCATCGTGGCAGAGTGCAGATAAGCAGACACCGGAGTCGGTGCTGCCATGGCATTGGGTAACCAGAAATGGAACGGGAATTGCGCACTTTTAGTAAAGGCACCGAGCAAAATTAGCAACAAGGTTGGCACAAACAGCTGATGCGATTGAATCAGCTCGGTCATGCCCAGGATCTGATCAATCTGATAAGTGCCTGTGATTTCCCCTAAAAGCACGAAGCCACCGAGCATCGCCAGACCACCCATACCGGTAATGGTCAGCGCCATGCGTGAGCCGCGTTGGGCAGCCTCATAATTGCCCCAGTAACCGACCAGCAGGAAAGAAGAGATACTGGTCAATTCCCAGAAAATCAGCAAAATAATCAGGTTATTCGACAATGAGATGCCGAGCATGGCTGCCATAAACAGCATCAGCAGGAGATAAAGTTTGCTGAGAGAGTTTTTAGGACTTAGATAATAGTAGGCATAAATATAAATCAGGGTACCGATACCGCTGATCAGCAGGGCAAAGAGCAGTCCGAGAGAATCTAGGCGAAAACTGAAATCAATCCCGAGTTGTGGCAGCCATGACCAGCTTTCAGTAATCACTGCACCATTTAGCACTGCAGGCGCTTGGCTGAGTAATAATGCAAAACTGCTGAGGCTGACACCAATGGCCCCTAAGGCCGTTACCCCGCGCGAAAATCTCTTCAGCCACGAGACAAGGGTTGTGCCTAATACTAAGGGTAACAATATAATAATCGGCAGCACACTCGTATCCATTGTCGTGAATTAGGTCGTCATGAACCTAGGGTGAATCTTTATCTTTCAAGGATTACAGGAGTGCAAGGAGCAGTCCAAATTTCTCAATCTTGAAAGCCAAATCGTATTCAAAGAATAAAAATAGTTGTATTGCGCAACTTATAAACGATAGCAAATTCCGATTTTACAATGAAAAATGCAAGTAATTCCGATCATATTACAGGACAACAACAACATCAATCTTTTTGTGTACGACTTAACAATTATACGATGCCCCCATTAGCACATGGGGTGCATGCTTAAGCACATCGTCCGGATTGGACTGAAAATAAAGATCAAACTCAAAGATTCTATTGAGAAAAATGCACAAGCTTAAAGATCTGCCTCAATGAAGAGGCGGTAAGAAATATTGGTTAAACTAATTTAATTAACCGCATCTTTGCTTAAAATGGAATTTGCGGAATTTTCCGGTCATTCTGATTCAGTAAACGTAGCAATTCCTGTTGCTGTTCTTCATTGAGTTGCTGCTGAATGATTTGCAAGATTGAAAGCGGGGTGACTTGTTCAACTTCTGGCTCGGTAAGCGCGATTGCTTCAGTATTCAGCGTTTCTTGATCCAAGCCTAGATCGGCATAGAGCTGATCAAATTGCGGTGGCATTGTTTCAACTTGAATTGGATACAACTGTTTATCTTCCAAACGTAAACATTGAAAATCTGCTGCCTGTTCCAACAATTCAGGGCGGTTGCCCGTGGCAATGATTTGCAGTTCAGGAAAAGCTTGATGCAGACGCGGCAGAATGACGGCTGCCATGTCCTGATCCAGCTGATGATCAATCGCATCAATTAGAAGAATGCCGCTACCTTCTTTACATGGAAATAGACTTTTCGGATTGAGCAGGCATAGACGACGCACAATATCCCCGACTAGCGCAATCCAGTTACGGATGCTATTCGGTAATTGCTGCAAGGTCTGGGTTTGTCCCTGATACGTCACCATGAGCTGCGTTTTCGGTTGATACTGCAAATAGATATTGCTGACTTCAGGTAGCACGATCGATAAGGCTTCGCGCAAGTTATTCAGGCTTGGGGTATTCACCTGAATCTGGGCATGTTCAATATGTTTGACCAGCTCATCCATATTGTGCTTTTTATCCTGTTGCGAAGCCCGTGTCAGGATCTGTTCCAGAATCTGCGCACTCTGGGCATTTTCAATATCACTGATTTCCCGGAACCATTCAAAAAATCGGGTAAAAGTGGTGAAGGGGATTGCCGCAACTTCATAGGCATACGGCGTCTGGAAAATTACCGGATTGTTTTTGCTGAGCAAGTTAATTTCATTGACGAAACGATCAGCCGGATAATAGGCAATCAGCGGTAATCCAAGCATCGGATCTTTGGCAAGGGCTTTCTGGTAGAGCGTGACCATGGCTTCGAGCTGCGGCATATCCACCTTGCTCACTCCCACACCCTGACTATTTAGGGTTTTGTACAATTGCCAGTTGCATTGTTGGACAGAAGATTGCTGTTGATCGCTACTTTCTGGAAAAGCGCCAATCTCCTCAGGAAAACGTACCTGAATATTGATCTTCGATTGCAAACGATGCTGCATGATGTCCTGGTCTAACATCACCACACCCGCAGTGCGCAGGTCACGATATCGCGCAGCAAACCAGGTCAGTGCCTGATAGGTACTACGCAGCAGTGCTGTTTTGCCAGAGCCTTGATCACCCAGAATTAAGGTTACGGGCAGCTTGTGATATTTAAATTCGAGCTGGATATCAGAAAAGTGCAGGGTATGTTTGAGTTGTATGGATTCGACTTGCATAGACCACCTGTGCCGTGATGACTACATCCATGCCGTACTAGCCTGCTGCCTGCCGTAATGATTGCGGCATTTTAATTTTCAGCTGTTGAATCAGGTCATAAATGTGGTGAATATTTAAGCTTACTTTAGCACGTGTACAGGCCACGTAAAGCAGTCTTAACTCTTCATCACTAATCTTGTGGTCTTTTTCATTCAGCTTGAACTGATAGTCATCTTCGATATGCACCCGATCCCATTCCAGCCCTTTAGCTTTGTGAGCGGTGGAGATGATGTAATCTGCCTGTCCGATCGGCGTGATCTTGGCCAGCGCCGTTTTTAGTGGATCTGTGCCATGTTCATCAACCAATTTAACCAGTGGCTTGATATCACTGCCTTCATTGGTTTCGCAATATTCATGCACATCATGCCATGAGTTAAACCAGGCCAGTTCAGGAACATCCACCACACGTTTGCCTTGTTTTAGCATGGCAGCGGCTTCAACAAAACGATTCAGTTTGACATGATCGGCCTGTAGGCTAACTTTTTCACCACGAACCAGTCCAGCAAGCAGTAATTCCATGGCACGGGCATTAGTCCGACACAAAATCGCATCACGCATTTTGGTATGCGGCTTGTTGACGACTTTGGAATTTAGGTGCGGATTACCGAGTAACGGTACTGTTTCATTGAGTGCACCTAAAATCGCATTGGCATTCAGGGCAATCTCAGGACCAAAACGGAATGACGTGGTCAGACGAGACTCGGGTAGGGGTAATTGCTGCATGGCATTCACCGCACCACGCCAGGCATAAATTTGCTGATGCGCATCGCCCACATAGATCACCTGAGTGCTGCGCTGTTTTAGCAAAATACCCAGCATCAATGGATCGGCGTCTTGCGCTTCGTCGAAAAGCACATAATCTGCAGGAATATTCGGCTCAGACAGTGCCCAAAGTTTCAGGTAAATATCATGTCCGATACCAGCCTGATGATTTGGATCAATCGATTCCAGCCAGCGACGCTCGACAGCAGGGTAGAGTTTCTTTTGTAAAGCTTCGATATCATCCGGATGTAACCAGCTCGGTGCCTGAATATGCCGTGGAGCAGGGTACTGGGAACTGGTCGAGCAGAAATAGCCGACTGCGTTCGCGACCAGACTGGCCAGACGCGAAGGCATCATCACATACTTTTCATAACGCCCACCCATCATACGGCGCAAGGTCATCGGTTCAAGTCGATATTCCTTGGCAATGAAACTTGGGCTGAGGCGGGGCAGACGTAGCTTATCCGTGACTCCACGTGGAACACTGCGATAGGCTAATGAGTGAAAAGTACGACAGTCCACACCACGATGAAATTTATTCTGTGCTTCGGCAGCAATGGATTTATTAAATGCCAGATACATGCCACGCCGTTGCGGCATGGCATCACTGATCATCTGTAAAGTTGTAGTTTTACCTGTACCGGCATAGGCAATCACCTTGAAGGATTTGCCCAGACGTGCGTTATCAATGGCAGTCGCCTGCTCATAGGTCGCGGTTGGTTTATTTTGCTCAGACACAGGTAAATTCAAAACTTAGTGCGCACGGTTGGCTTTTTCAACCAGACCAGATAAGCCCTGACGACGTGCCAGCTCATTCAACACCAGTTGTGGATCAAGATCGAAATAACCCAGTATCACGATGGTATGGAACCACAGATCAGCCACTTCATAGATCAGGTCATTTTTATTGTCTTCAGTGGCTGCAACTTTAAAGTCTTTGGCAGCAATCACGGTTTCAAAGCTTTCTTCGCCGACTTTTTCCAGAATCTTGTTCAGGCCTTTGTGATAGAGCTTAGCGACATAAGATGAATCAGGATCAGCTTGCTTACGTTCAGCCATCATCTGGCCTAAGTAAGACAATACTTCAACCTGTTCAGACTGCGCATTAGAGGCATTCATAGCAATGGTATGCGGATTAGTTGATTTTTCACCATAAATCGCAGCAGGATCTTTGATTTGTGCATCGACAATTTCCCAACCATTCGGCGTCAGCTTGCGGTAGAAGCAAGATTCACGGCCGGTATGGCAAGCGATTCCACCATGCTGTTCGATTTGCAGCACAATCACATCAGCATCACAGTCCAAACGGATTTCATGCACAGTCTGGAAATGACCAGATTCTTCGCCCTTATGCCATAACTTGTTGCGGGAACGAGAGAAATACACCGCCTGATTTTTTTCTGCAGTCAGTGTCAGTGCTTCACGGTTCATCCACGCTACCATCAATACACGACCGGTCTGATGATGCTGAGCAATGGCAGGTACGAGTCCTTGTTCGTTAAATTTTACTTCATCGAGCCATTGCAGGTTATTCATAAGGGTGTCCATCTGTTGAATCAATATCTAAATGTTTAATACATGCGGATCAAATATCCGTCCAATAGTGTACGTGATCTGGGAGCATTTGCGACAAAAATCTGCATCTGAAATGACAGGATCTGTCGTCACAAACCAACCCACTCGATTTGTAGCACATCAAAATAACAAAGCCGCCAGTTGTTGGCGGCTCGGTTCGAATTCTATTCTCGTTGGAACTTACCAGTGCTCACCCGGGAAGATACGCGCATATGCTTTCTGTACCCAGTTCAGTTTCTGCGGTTCACCCACAGAAGCAGATGAACTTGGGAACAGATTGTAGCCGATCGACATCAGTTTGTTGTTAATGTCCGGCGCAATTGCATAAGTAATTGACGCTAAACGCCCCAAACCAGTCGCGACTTTTTTCGGACGTTTCACAATCGCATGCGCAATCAGGTCAGATGCTTCTTCAGGAGAAAGCGTCGGTACATATTTATAGATTTTGGTTGGTGCAATCATTGGGGTACGCACCAATGGCATATAGATAGAAGTAATCGCGATTTTATGTGAGTTCACTTCTGCTGATAGACAGCGACTGAAGGCATCTAATGCCGCTTTTGATGCTACATAAGCAGAGAAGCGGGTGGCATTCGCCAATACCCCAATTGAACTGATGTTGATGATATGCCCCTGACGACGAATCATCATATGCGGCAGGATATTCATCACCAAACGTACAGCGCCAAAATAATTCAGCTGCATGGTACGTTCAAAGTCGTGGAAACGCTCGGTGGATTCATGCACGGCACGACGGATCGAACGACCCGCGTTATTAATGAGAATATCAATATGGTCGACCGAAGCCAGAATCTGTTTGGAGACTTCATCAATGGCGTCAAGATTATTCAGATCACAAGGGAATACTGAAGCCATGCCCCCTTTCGCTTCAATTTCTTCTTTTACCTGATCCAGGGTTTCTTTAGTACGTGCTACTAGCAGGACATGCGCACCTGCATTTGCCAGACGGTGTGCTGCTGTCAGACCAATACCGCTGGATGCACCAGTAATGAGGATGGTTTTGCCTTGAACTCGTTTCTGTAGATGTTTCTGTAGTCTGGATTTCACGTTTGTTATTCCTGAAATATGCTGTAGGTTTACGTTTTTCTTATTTAGTTTTTACGTAGGTATGCACGAAAGATCGTACACAATGGAGTAGGTATATGATAACGAATTATGCAGGAAAATCCAGCGATTAAGTTGTTGAAAATAAGAGAATTTTTAGAGTAATTGCTCTATTTTTAAACTACGTTTCAATTAATTTTTATTCTGTTCTAACCATAAGATAAAGCTCATAAAAAGTAAAGTGACATAAAAAAACTCCATCAAAAATGATGGAGTTTTGTGCCTCAAAAGAGGGCTTAGACGGCTGCGAGCGACTGTTCCAGATCGGCAATCAGGTCATCAATGTGTTCAATCCCGATAGAAAGACGAACCATATCTTCACTCACGCCAGCCGATTTAAGTTCTTCTGGATTGAGCTGACGATGGGTCGTGGTTGCTGGATGGCAGGCCAGACTCTTGGCATCCCCAATATTGACCAGACGGGTGAACAGTTGCAGGGCATCGATAAAACGTGCACCACCTTCACGCCCGCCTTCTACACCAAAGGTCAGAATAGCAGACGGTTTCCCTTTCACATATTTCTGTGCCAAAGCATGCTGAGGATGATCTTTCAGACCGGCATAATTCACCCATTTTACTTTCGGATGATTTTGCAAATATTCCGCAACTTTAAGTGCATTTTCAGTATGGCGCTCCATACGCAGACTCAAAGTTTCCAAACCTTGCAAAATCAGGAATACATTCTGTGGGCTGATCGCTGCACCGGTATTACGCAGTGGCACAACACGGGCACGGGCGATATACGCTGCTTCACCCAAAGCTTCCACATAATTGACACCATGGTAACTTGGGTCAGGCGTATTTAGGGCAGGGAAGCGCTCAGCATGTTGGCCCCATGGGAACTTACCGCTATCGACGATGATGCCGCCAATCGAATTACCGTGACCGCCAATATATTTGGTCAGTGAATGCACTACGATATCTGCGCCGAAATCAAAAGATTTCTGGAGTACTGGAGTTGCCACAGTATTGTCGACAATCACTGGTACACCATATTCATGCGCAATCTTAGAAATCGATTCCAGATCGATAATATTGCCTAGCGGGTTACCAATCGATTCAACAAACACCAGTTTGGTCTTGTCATCAATTAGACTACGTAATGCTTCCGGATCTTGATAATCAAAGAAGCGAACTTCAATGCCTTGCTTTGGCAAGGTATGTGCAAACAGGTTATAAGTGCCACCATATAAAGTAGACACAGAAGCAATATTGTCACCGGCTTCAGCAATGGTCTGAATTGCATAGGTGATGGCTGCCATACCAGAGGCCAGTGCCAGTGCCCCAATTCCGCCTTCAAGTGCAGCAATACGTTGTTCCAGTACCGCCGTGGTCGGGTTCATAATACGGGTATAAATATTCCCCTGAAC
Source organism: Acinetobacter sp. LoGeW2-3 (assembly GCF_002688565.1). Lineage (NCBI taxonomy): Bacteria > Pseudomonadati > Pseudomonadota > Gammaproteobacteria > Moraxellales > Moraxellaceae > Acinetobacter > Acinetobacter sp. LoGeW2-3. Next base: position 1,437,704 of record NZ_CP024011.1, read on the forward strand.
TTTTAAATCAAACAGGTCTGCGCCATGCTGGGTATTATCAAAGGCATAAGAGGTAGTTTGATAAATCGGAACAGCAACTGCTTTGGTCGTTGGTTCTGGGCTATATCCTGCGTGAATCGCTAAAGTTTCTGCTTTATAAGTCATGATGATTGATCTTCTTGTGTTTTTACTATGATGAAACTGGTCAAATATTAGCACTTGAAATATGAAGAAAAGTGCATATTTATTCAAATGAATATCTTAATTAACGATATAGCATCAACAAAATAATGCAAGTTCAAGTGCGAGTAGTTCTGTTTGAAAAATAAACAGGATTAAACTTGTAACAAGGCATTAACTTCACCGGAATGGCTTATGTTTTCGAGACATTCTGCGTATAATAGCCGATTATTTTTTCGCTCATGATTGAGCAGGGGGATGCTGTTTGTTCCCCCATTTGGTTTTTCAATTGAGGAGTCCTACGTGGCCCAATATATTTATACGATGAACCGAGTGTCTAAGATGGTTCCGCCGAAGCGCGAAATCCTCAAGGATATCTCCTTATCATTTTTCCCAGGCGCAAAAATTGGTGTGCTTGGTCTAAACGGTGCAGGTAAATCTACTTTGCTTCGTATTATGGCGGGCGTAGATAAAGATTTCTCTGGTGAAGCTCGTGCACAACCAGGTATCAAAATCGGTTACCTCGAGCAAGAGCCACCACTTGATCCAAGTAAAGACGTTCGCGGCAACGTTGAAGATGGTTTACGTGAACCACTTGATGCATTAGCGCGTTTGGATGAGGTTTTCGCTGAATATGCATCTGAAGATGCAGACTTTGATGCACTTGCGAAAGAGCAGGAAAAATTAGAAGCGATTATCCATGCTTGGGATGCACATAATATTGTGAACCAAATGGATCAAGCAGCAGCTGCCTTGAACCTTCCTGCATGGGATGCAGATGTCACTAAGCTTTCTGGTGGTGAACGCCGTCGTGTTGCTTTGTGTCGTTTATTGCTTTCTAAACCAGACATGTTGCTTCTAGACGAACCGACGAACCATTTGGATGCATCATCTGTGGCTTGGTTGGAACGTTTCTTAAAAGACTTCTCTGGTACCATCGTTGCGATTACCCATGACCGTTACTTCCTGGATAACGTTGCGGAATGGATTCTTGAGCTTGACCGTGGCATGGGTATTCCTTACCAAGGTAACTATTCTTCTTGGTTGGAACAAAAGAATGCACGTCTAGAACAAGAGCAGAAACAAGAAGAATCTTTTGCTAAAGCATTGAAAAAAGAACTTGAATGGGTTCGTTCAAATGCTAAAGGTCAGCAAAAGAAAAACAAAGCACGTATGGAACGCTTTGAAGAGCTTAACTCACGCGAATTCCAACAACGTAACGAAACTTCTGAAATCTATATTCCACCTGGTCCACGTCTAGGTAATAAGGTTGTAGAAGTTGAAGGGATCAGTAAGTCTTTCGGTGATAAATTACTGTATAAAGATTTAAGCTTCACTGTACCACCTGCTGCGATTGTGGGTATCGTTGGTGAAAACGGTGCGGGTAAAACCACACTATTCCGTATGATGACAGGCGAGTTACAACCTGATACGGGTACAGTCACTTTAGGTGATTCAGTTAAAGTTGCTTATGTGGGTCAGATTCGTGACACCCTAGATAACAACAAAACTGTTTGGGAAGAAGTTTCTGGCGGTTTAGATATCTTACGTATTGGTGAATACGAAATCGCATCGCGTGCGTATATTGGTCGTTTTAACTTTAAAGGCCAAGACCAGCAAAAACGTGTAGGTCAATTGTCAGGTGGTGAGCGTAACCGTTTACAACTTGCGAAAATCCTGCAAATGGGTGCAAACGTCATCTTACTCGATGAACCATCAAATGACTTGGATATCGAAACATTACGTGCGCTTGAGGATGCAATTCTGGTATTCCCAGGTACGGTAATGGTGATCTCGCATGACCGTTGGTTCCTTGACCGTATTGCAACGCACATCTTGTCATTCGAAGGTGAAACACCTGAATTCTTCACAGGTAACTATGCTGAATTCGAAGAATATCGCCGTAAACGCGATGGTGATGACTTGATTACCAAGCGTCAAAAATATCGCAAAATTGGTGGTTAATCCCATCTCATAAAAAAACCAGCCTAAGGGCTGGTTTTTTATTTATTCGCTATTAGACACTAATTTGGCTATAAGCATTCGATAGGAGTTGTGCAGCTTTCTTATGGCCTTGCTGTTTAGCTTTACCTAGCCATTCTTCAGCACGGTGATAATTACGATCTAAACCGAGGCTACCTTTAAGATAGTATTTACCGAGTATATATTGAGCTTCTGCATGTCCACGCAGTGCTGCACTCAAGTAGTTCCAAAAAGCATTGCGTTGATAAGTCTCTTGTTGTTCTAGCTGTGCAATTTGAAAATGTTCGACTTGATGTTGCTTTAAAGTATGGCAAAGGGATTCAAACTGTAAAGCTTCTAGATAATACGTATCTGCCTCAGAAATGGAATCTTCAGTTTCTAAACTTGTTGACTCATTACGTGAAAACAGAAAATGAATGATTTTTTTAAGCATTTTTGTTCCTCACCTTTACCATTGTTAACAATTAATTAAACTGTCCACCAAAGAATACAATATATAGCTGTTCTATTGCGGTAATTAATTGCATGCTTTTAGTCTCGTGTTTATATTTTTGTGTATTTAATAATCAAAGGCAAGGTTTAGAAATAAAAATAATTCATTTTAATAGTGAAGGAAATTAGCAAATTTATGAATTTATTGTCGTAGTCGACATTTTGATTTTGTATTACAGGAGGTTTAGTTTTACTTATAAAAAAATCTTGCATGATCATGCAAGATTTTTAGTATTCAAAATGAATCAACTAGAAAAAAATCAGACTTCCCACTCATGATTGCATTCACGGCACTTCCATTTTTTCTGGCTTTGCATGAAGGCTTGCATAGAGATTTTAAAGTCAGGTAAGTCTTTATAGAACATGAAGCCTGCAATCAGACAGATCACGAATACAATCACTGTCGCAGTCTGCAGGGTGGTACCTGCACCATCACCAAAAATCCACATCCCAATACTGATGATCACTAGTAGAAGCAGAACAAATAAGGCAGGAACAAGCAGCACCAAGCTTTTTGGCACAACTGGACGTGCTGCTGGCTGACCTGGCTGTGCAAGCGGCATAATTTTAGGACTTTGACATTTCGGGCAACGGTATTGCATTGCAGCTCCAGAATTTTTCAATTTTGTCTATTTTAATCGTAATCATACAGAAAGCCAAAAGCGGCTCAAAGCTATCGTAATGAATTTCAGACAATAAAAAACCCAAGTCGCAATGCTTGGGTTTTTTATTAAGATGTTGCCATCTTGAATATGGCGTCCCTACGGGGATTCGAACCCCGGTTACCGCCGTGAAAGGGCGATGTCCTAGGCCTCTAGACGATAGGGACAATTGAGGCAAATACACAAGTAAAGCAAGACTTTGGTGGAGTCAAGGAGGATCGAACTCCTGACCTCTACAATGCCATTGTAGCGCTCTACCAACTGAGCTATGACCCCAGTCTGTGTGAGCGCTATATTATGGATATAACGTTCACACGTCAACTAAAAATTCAATTAAGCTTCATCAACTGCATCATTTTTCGGCAGTTTTAAGCTTTCATTGAGTTTTTCCCAGACTTTCAGTTCTTTTTTACTTGGGCCGCCAACAATTTCCAGCGCATGACGCAGACGGGCAAAGGTCAGATCAGGACCAATGGTGACCATAGTTTGCATCACTGGGGTTGATGCAGTAGAACCAGCAATGGCAATAAAGAAAGCAGGCATAAAGTCACGCAGCTTGATGCCCATCTGGTTCGATAGATTCATCAAGGTTTGGCTGACAGTGTCATTGTTCCAAGTAAATAAGCTTTCCAGACGCCAGATAGCAAATTGCAGGCTTTGGCGAACCTGTTCTTCAGTCAGCTTTTTGCTTTCAAACTGTTCTTTGTTCAGCGTAGGGACGTGGTTGAAGTAATGCGCTGACCAGTTCACTGCTTCAGACAGCAGGTTGATACGCGGTTGAATCGCAGCAGCGATTTCTTCCAGTTTGGCACGGTCAGCTTTCCAAGCCATTAGGGTATCAAGTAGCTCAGCAGGAGAAAGCGCTTTGATCCACTGACCATTCAGCCAGTTCAATTTCTCTACATCAAAAATTGGACCACCCAAAGAGACACGGTTAATGTCAAAGTGCTCAATCATCTCAGCAAGTGTGAATTTTTCACGCTCATCTGGCATTGACCAGCCCATACGACCCAAGTAATTCAACAATGCTTCTGGCAATACACCGATGTCTTTATAGTAATTAATTGAAGTTGGGTTTTTACGTTTAGATAGTTTAGATTTGTCCGGGTTACGCAGCAGTGGCATATGGCATAGGAGTGGCATGTCCCAACCAAAGTATTTGTACAGCAACTGATGCTTCGGTGCAGATGGAATCCATTCTTCACCACGAATGACGTGGGTAATTTGCATCAGGTGGTCATCGACTACATTTGCCAAGTGATAAGTTGGCAATCCATCAGTTTTCAACAGAATTTGCATGTCGACTTGCGCCCATGGAATTTCCACTTCACCACGAAGCATGTCGTTAAAGGTACATACACCTTCAGCTGGCACTTTCATACGGATCACGTGCGGTTCACCGGCTGCCAGACGACGTGCAACTTCTTCTTTAGAAAGCTTCAAGCCACGACCGTCATAACGTGGTGATTCACCACGTGCCTGCTGTTCAGCACGCATTTCATCAAGTTCTTGTGCAGTTGCAAAGCAGTAGAAGGCATGACCTTTATCTACCAGTTCTTCTGCATATTTTTTATAGATGCTCATACGCTCTGACTGGCGGTATGGCGCATGCGGACCACCCACATCTGGACCTTCAGACCAGTTTAGGCCTAACCAGCGCAATGAATCCAGAATCATTTTCTCAGATTCAGGCGTAGAGCGTAGCTGATCTGTGTCTTCAATACGAAGAATAAATTCACCGCCGTGTTGCTTGGCAAAACACAGGTTGAACAGGGCAATATAGGCAGTTCCTACATGGGGAAAGCCTGTAGGAGAAGGGGCAATACGAGTACGAACAGTCATAGTCGGATGGAATCTAAATATAAATTTCTGGCTATTATAACGAAAAAGCCACATCACTTAATGCTTAATTCAACATTGAATGATATGGCTTTAGATCAAGAGCAAATTTGAACGTTGCGAGCAGTCAGCTATAAATTAAGAATTGCTGCTAAAGAAGAAACTTTGCAGAAAACGGCTAAAACTCTGGTTTTGTTCAGCAAAGAAGTTTTGTGATGGACGTACTTTAATTGCAGTCAAAACTTTTAGGTTTTCTTCAGGATGCAGTTTTTTTTCAGTTTTTTGCTGCTGAATTGCTTTTTCAATTGGGGATGACTTAGTCACAGTAGTCACTGTTACTGCTGGTTTAGACACAGTAGTGGTTAACGGAGCGGTAGTATTTACAAGCTCAGGGTGCGCAACAACAGCGTGGCTGAATTGTGCGATAAATAAAATGGATAGGCTCAGGATGCCGGTCTTGAACGTTGCAAATTTCATGTCCAAACTCCCTCTCTTGTTGTGGTGCTGGATTTATAGTCTTAAGGGTTTTTGTTGTGTTGAACACAATTCAATCACATTTAACCCTTAAAAAGTAGAACCAAGTCACAAAATTTACAAAAAAATTAAATATGACAATGGAAAATCGAAAAAAATCAGAGATCACTTCATAAGGGCGCTATTTTTAGCACAGGACTATGAAGAGACTATGAAGATTATATCCTAAAGTAATCGCTTGATAGGCGATAAGTATAAAAAATGCAGAGATTTGTCATTTCCAAGATATCTAAAAATCAGAAAAACTTTGGAAGTATTGATATAAGCAGCTGATTGTTAAAAATTTTTTAAGTTTATATATTGTTTGTTAGATAAACAAAAGAGCTATTGTAATGAAAAAAATAATTGTATCTGCAATTTTCGCAGTACTTTCGGGGACCACGGCACAGCTGGCAACAGCCAAAGATTTCCTGAATGTCTCCTATGATCCAACGCGTGAGTTCTATCAGGAATATAATGAAGAATTCGGTAAATTCTGGAAGCAGAAAACTGGTCAAGCGGTTAACTTTAAACAGTCGCATGGTGGTTCAGGTAAGCAGGCCCGTTCTGTGGTGGATGGTTTGCAAGCCGATGTAGTCACACTGGCATTGGCTAATGATATTGAAGAAATCGTTAATGCAGGTCTGATTAATAAAGGCTGGCAAAAAGAGTTTCCGAATAACTCTGCACCTTATACTTCTACTATCGTGTTTTTAGTACGTAAGGGTAATCCAAAGCAGATCAAAGACTGGAATGACCTGACCAAACCAGGTGTCGAAATCATTACCCCGAATCCAAAAACTGGTGGTGCGCCACGTTGGATTTATCTGTCGGCTTGGGGTTATGCGCTGAAACAGCCAGGTGGGAATGATGCCAAAGCTAAAGAGCTGGTGAAAAAGTTATACGGCAATGTCAAAGTACTGGATTCAGGTGCGCGTGGCTCTTTAACCACTTTTGCTGAACGTGGCATTGGGGATGTGTTGTTGTCTTGGGAAAATGAAGCCCTGTTGGCAACTCAAGGTTTAGGCAAAGAAAAATACGAAATCGTTTATCCATCGATTTCGATTCTGGCTGAACCATCGGTAGCGATTGTCGATAAAACGGTTGCGAAAAATGGCAATGCCAATCTGGCAAAAGGTTATTTGAACTATTTATATTCACCAAAAGGGCAAGAGCTGGCAGCGAAATACTATTTCCGTCCACGTGATCAAAAGGCTGCTGTGAAATATGCAGCACAGTTCCCGAAAATCCAGACCTTTACCATTGATAAAGTTTTTGGTGGTTGGGCGAAGGCACAGAAAACCCATTTCGTGAATGGTGCAATCTACGATCAGATTTCTGCTGAAAACCGCTGATTTGTTAGTGATTCGCTAAATACTGGATAAACCAAGAAAAACGGATAAGTTTCTTATCCGTTTTTTTCATATATAAAGAATAAAATGCTATAAAAGCTGCAAAGATCTATATTATTGAAATTTTTATTATATAAAACATGAAATTAAAACAAAAAATAACAAGATATTACCCTGTATACACTTTGTTTGCTGAATTGCGAAAAATAACTTTATTTCATATAGTTATATGTATACCAGATAATCTCCCTGTGCTCTCATGAAAACTCAGTTAAAATCAATATTTAGCGCTGCCTTATTGGCAACAGGTTTGACATTTACCGCGACTGCAACTCAAGCAGCTGACCGTGAATTTTTGAACGTATCGTATGATGCAACCCGCGAATTCTATGACGAATTCAACAAATCCTTTGGTGCTTACTGGAAAAACCGTACTGGCATTAATGTGAATTTCAAACAGTCACATGGTGGTTCAGGCAAACAGGCACGTTCAGTGGTTGATGGTCTGAAAGGCGATGTTGTGACTTTGGCTTTGGCAAATGACATCGAAGAAATCGTCAAATCAGGTCAGATCAAAGCGGGCTGGCAAAAAGAGTTCCCATACAACTCTGCACCTTATACCTCAACCATCGTATTTATGGTACGTAAGGGTAACCCTAAAAAAATCAAAGACTGGGCTGATTTGACTAAACCAGGTGTTGAAATCATTACGCCAAACCCGAAAACTGGTGGTCTGCCACGTTGGGTATACTTATCAGCTTGGGGTTATGCAGAAAAACAACCAGGCGGCAGCAAAGCGAAAGCACAAGAATTTGTCGGTAAGCTTTATAAAAACGTAAAAGTAATGGACTCAGCTGCACGTGCATCAATGACCACATTTGCTGAACGTAATATTGGTGATGTATTGCTGACTTGGGAAAATGAAGCTCTAGTAACGCAAAAAACCTTGGGTAAAGACAAGTTTGACATTGTCTATCCATCTTTGACTATTTTAACTGAACCTTCAGTGGCGATTGTCGATCGTACTGTCGAGAAAAATGGTAATAAATGGTTAGCTAAGGGCTATATCAACTATCTATATTCTCCGCTCGGTCAGGAAATGGCAGCTAGACATTACTACCGTCCACGTAATCCGCAAGTTTTAGCGAAATATTCAAAACAGTTCCCGAAAATCAAAACCTTTACGATTGATGAAGTATTCGGTGGCTGGGCCAATGCGCAGAAAACTCACTTCGTGAATGGTGCGATCTTTGATCAGATTTATAACTCAAAACGTTAATTTATTGATTTAAGATTTAATCCTATAAATAAAAAAGCTTCCTCTAAGGAGGCTTTTTTATCGTCTGAGCAAAAATAAAAACGGTTTTCTCTATGGAAAATAATATTTATCTACAAAAAGTCGTTTGGAGCTTTGACCAAACGGAGTGATAATGTGCAGTTAAATTTTTCGCCCTATTGATTGAGTTTTTATGTCCCATATTTCTGTATTGCTTCACGAAACCGTTGATGCCCTAGTGGCTGATCGAAATACGGGAATTTATGTGGATGGAACCTTTGGGCGTGGTGGTCATACCCGTTTGTTATTGTCTAAGTTAGATGAAAATGCCCGTGTTTATGCTTTTGATAAAGACCCACAGGCACTCGAAACAGCCGCGATCCTCGAGCAGGAAGATCCACGTTTTAAAATCATTCATGCCAGCTTTGCTGATTTGAAAGAAGCACTTGCTGAGCACGGGATCGAAAGCGTGGATGGCGTGATGGCGGATTTAGGCGTGTCATCTCCACAGCTGGACCAGGCAGAGCGTGGTTTTAGCTTTATGAAAGATGGTCCACTGGATATGCGTATGGACAATTCACAAGGTCCAACAGCAGCTGAATGGTTGGTAAACATCGAAGAAGAAGCTTTAGCCAATGTCATTTTCCAGTATGGTGAAGAGCGTTATAGCCGCCGTATTGCCAAAGCAATCAAAGCTGCTGGTTATATTGATACCACTGCCAAGCTGGCAGAAATTGTGAAAGTCGCCCATCCAAAATGGGAAAAAAATAAACACGCAGCAACCCGAACTTTCCAGGCCATTCGTATTGCTATTAATAAAGAATTAGAAGATATTGAAGTTTTCCTGCCACAAGCCGTTGAAGTGCTGAAACCTCATGGTCGTTTGGCAGTAATTAGCTTCCATTCTTTGGAAGACCGTTTAATTAAACAATTTATTCAAAAAGAATCTACCTTAGAGGAAGACTCGGGCTGGGGCATGCCGCAACAACGCAAGGATACACGTCGACTGAAAAAAGTATCCCGTATCAAGGCCAGTGATGAGGAAGTCAAAGCCAATCCTCGTTCACGCAGTGCATGGCTCCGAGTTGCAGAACGTTTAGCTTAATAGGCAAATAATGAAAACTGAAGTGGTCGAAAGGAAGTTGAATCAGTCAGGGATGAAGAAAGCCATTACTTACGGCATTCTGTTGCTGATGGTTTTCATCAGCGCTGTATTTGTGGTATTTCAAGTCTTTGAATATCGTCAGGATTATCGGAAAATGAGCAGCTATCTGCGTGAGCGTGATGATCTCAATGCAGAGTGGGGGCGCTTGCTGATTGAGCAGCAAACTTTTGGTGCAACCGCACAAATCGGCACACGTGCCGTGACCCAGCTCAGAATGTATTCTCCTCCTGTTTCACAGACCGTGGTGATTTCATTGCCACAAACTTCAGATGTAAAAAAATAAGGCTAGCGCTCAGACATGGTAGACAAGAAAACCAAGCAAGTGGCACGTAAAAAACAGTCCGTGACTACGAAAAATGCTTTAAGCGTTGATATTAGCCGTTTTTATATTATGTGGGCCGTGGTGCTCATATGCTTCCTAGCGCTGATTGGGCGTGCTTTCTATGTGCAGGTGATTAATAAAGAATTCCTGCAGAACAAAGCCAATGCCAAGATTTTAAGAACTGATAAAATCAAGGCCATGCGTGGTGTGATCTATGACCGCAATGGCGTGCCACTGGCAATCAGTACGCCAATTATGCGCGTGGTGATTGATCCACGTGATTATTTTGATAATAAAAAACTTTATGATGAAACCATTCAGGCTTTGGAAAAAGAGCCGAATAACCGCAAGCTGAAGCGCCAGTTACCAGATAAAAACCTGAACCTGGATGAGCTGGCCGATGCTGTCGGTATGGATCGTGCTGACCTACGCAAAAAAATGGAAGCACGTCCACGTTCCCGTTATCTGATTTTGAAAAAAGAAGTTCCGCCACAACAGGCTGAACTGATCATGAAGCGTAATTTCCAAGGTGTATATACCGAGAAAAACTATAAGCGTTACTATCCGCAGCCTCAGCCAAACTCGCAGATTATTGGCTTGACCAACAGTGAGAGCATGGGTATTGAAGGTCTGGAAATGCAGCTGAATACCCGTCTGTCAGGTGTGGATGGCGAGCAGCAGATCGTGCGTGATAAGAAGGGTAACCGTGTTAAAGACCCGGAAATTATTAAAGAAGTAGAAGCAGGGGAAAATATTACCCTGAGCATTGACTCACGTTTGCAATACATCATGTACCGTGAACTGACTGCTGCTGGTGTTGCCAATAATGCCCGTTCAGCGACAGCGATTGCAGTCGATGTGAAGACGGGTGAAATTCTGGCGATGACTTCATGGCCATCGTATAACCCGAACGACAAAAACAGCATGCTGAATAAGGATGCCATGCGTAACCGCGGTGCAATTGACTCTTTTGAGCCAGGTTCGACCATGAAGCCGATGACAGTAGCGATGGCACTAGAAAGTGGTAAATATAATGCCAATTCTGTAATTAACACTACACCGGGCAGCATGCGTGTTGGTAACCATACTATCCGTGATACGCATAACTATGGTCCACTGACGCTGGGTGGCATTATCCAGAAATCCTCAAACGTGGGTGTGGCCAAAATTGCCCTGTCATTACCGTATGAAACCTTGCCAACCTTTTATAAGCGTTTAGGTTTTGGTCAGCGTTCAGCGGTAAAATTCCCAGGTGAAAGTGGAGGTTTGATCCTGCCACCAAGCAAGTGGAATGTGTCAGAAGTGGCCACCATGTCTTATGGTTATGGTTTGAATGCCACCGTACTTCAGCTTGCAGATGCTTATGCCATGATTGCCAATAAAGGTGTCAAGGTACCGCTGAGTCTGTACAAGCTGGAAGAGCAACCACAGGGTGAGCAAGTAATTGATTCAAAAATTGCAGATCAAGTCTTATTGATGATGGAAGCAGTGACGATGCCAGGTGGTACGGCACGTCAGGCCAATATTCCAGGTTATCGTGTAGCAGGTAAAACCGGTACTGCGCATAAACTGCGTGCCGATCGTAAAGGCTATTCACAAAATGAGTACCGTGCTCTGTTCGCGGGTATTGCACCAGTCAGTGATCCTCGTCTAGCGATGGTGGTTGTGGTGGAAAATCCACAAGGGGCTTATTATGGTGGTACGGTGTCAGCGCCTGTTTTTGCTCGTGTAATGCAAGAATCTTTACGTTTATTAAATGTCCCATTGGACAAACCTTTAGAATCTCCCCAAGTCCAGTAAACAGGTGATCAATGTCGATAACATTTCAAGATCTCTACGCCGTTCAAGATAGCGCTGAATGGATGCGACAATCCTTTCAAGGCTTTGAGCTGGACAGCCGAAAAGTAAAATTAGGACAAATTTTTATTGCCCTGACTAGTCTTTCTCATCCAGAGAAAACTGCGGACTATGCGAACAAAGCACTCTCTCTAGGTGCACTCGCAGTCATTTCTGAACAGGATCTCGGAATTTCTCCTGCAGTGGTAGTCCCAAATGTACGACACTTGATGGGCGAGTGGCAGAAACGATATTTGCAAGCGACCCAGCCAGTACAGGCTGCACGTATTCTGGCGGTTACCGGGACCAATGGCAAAACTACGATTTCTCGTCTGGTTGCTGAACTCTTAATGCTGCAAGGCAAGTCATGTGCGGTAATGGGTACGACGGGTAACGGCATTCTTCCAAATCTGGAAGCCTCTTCACATACCACATTGGATGCGCTGCAACTACAAAATGCGCTACATGGGTATGCGCAAGCAGGTGCTGAGTTCGCTTCGATTGAAGCGAGTTCACATGGTTTGGAACAAGGTCGCTTAAATGGCTGTGATATTGAAATTGCCGCTTATAGCAACCTGAGCCGTGACCATCTGGACTATCACAAAACGCTGGAAGCTTATGCTGAAGCCAAGTCGCGTTTATTCAAGTTTGAATCTCTGAAAGTTGCTGTCATCAATCTGGATGATGCACATGCTCAGGTGATGATGGATGCAGCGAAAGCCAATCCAGCGCAGCCCAAAATTTTAACCTATTCACTGTCACAAGCTGCTGACTATCAGGTACAGGATATTCAATACCGGATCTCTGGCGCAGAATTTAAACTGATCACTGCGCAGGGTATCTTTACGGTACACAGTCCATTATTAGGTCATTTCAATATTGAAAACCTGGTCGCGAGTCTGGTTGTTGCGGAACAGGCAGGTCTGGACTTGCAGCAACTGATCGGAACTGTGCCACAGCTGAAAGGCGCACCGGGCCGTATGCAGGTGATTCGTGATGATGAGCGCCTATTTGTCGTAGATTATGCACATACCCCAGATGCATTAACTCAAGTATTGGTGACTTTAAGACGTCATGTGAATAACAAGATCTGGGCTGTGTTTGGTTGTGGCGGTGACCGTGACCGTGGTAAGCGTCCTTTGATGACACAAGCTGCACTGAATGGTTCAGATATTGCCATTCTGACTTCGGATAATCCACGTACTGAAGATCCGAACCAGATTTTTGCCGACATGAAGCAGGGGATCGATTTCTCGGGTAAGACCTATCAGGAAATTCATGACCGTCGTGAAGCGATCAAGTTTGCAGTGAAACATGCGCAAGCTGGTGATATTGTAGTGATTGCCGGTAAAGGACATGAAAACTATCAGGAAATTGATGGCGTACGTCATTGGTTTGATGATGTTGTCGAAGTACAGGCAGCCATTGATGCGCAGCACTGTAATCCTGATTCCGCATATCCAGCGCAGTAATAGGACAAAATTATGCATACTTCAACTACCAGTACTGTGCCTTTGGTACCTTGGACTGCAGTACAATTACAACAAGCAACTCAAGGTTACTGGCTGAATGACAAACAGCCTGAAGGTACAATCAAGCGTATCCTGATGGACTCACGTGATGCGGAAGCGGGTGATGCTTTTCTGGCACTGAAAGGCGAACGCTTTGATGCACATGATTTTGTAGCTCAAGTCGCTGAAAATGGTTGCCAGATTGTAATTGTTGATCATCCGATTGATGCTGAAATCTGCCAATTGGTTGTGGAAGATACTCGTCAGGCGCTGGGTCGTTTGGGTTCTTTTCGCCGTCAGCAGAATCCACAACTGCAAGTGATTGCGCTGACTGGCAGTAGTGGTAAAACCACCACCAAGGAAATGTTGGGCAGTATCCTGTCGCGTTTGGCTCCGACTCTAGTAACCCGCGGTAACCTGAATAATGATCTGGGTGTGCCGGTGATGTTGCTGGAGCTGCGTCCAGATCATCAGTATGCAGTGATGGAGTTGGGTGCAAGCCATCAGGGTGAAATTGATTACACCTCGGGTCTGGTACAGCCGCATGTGGCAGGTATTATTAATATCGGTACTGCACACCTGGGTGAATTTGGTGGTCGTGATGGTATCTGCCGTGCCAAGTCAGAAATTTATCCCCATATTTCCGAAACATCGATTATCCCTGCTGCAGATGATTATGCTGAGCAGATTCGTGCAGCAGTGAAAACCAAAAAGACCTTAAGTTTTGGTCAGGGTGGTGACGTCTACGCCACTGATGTAGAGCTACATCCACAGTCTGCCACTTTCACCCTGAATACGCCACAAGGCAGCAAGGTAGTGAATCTACCATTTGCTGGTGAGCATAATGTACAGAATGCCACTGCGGCAGCAGCTTTCTCTTTAGCTATCGGTATTAGCTTAGATGATATCGTTGCTGGTTTAGAGCAGGCAGTCGGTGCCAAAGGTCGTTTAAATTTCATCAAGCACAAAGACTTTTTGTTCATTGATGACACCTACAATGCCAATCCAAACTCGATGCGCGCTGCCGCTGATGTTTTAGCACAGCAGGAAGGCATTCGTGTCATGGTGACTGGCGATATTGGTGAGCTAGGTTCATCTGCCGCGATTGAGCATTATAAGCTGGGTCGTGATCTGGTTTCGGTAAAAGGCCTGAACTTTGTGGTGGCAGTGGGTGAGTTTGCCCCAGCTGCACAAGAAGGCGCTCGTAGTACACAATATGGTAAGAAAATGCAGGCTTTCCTGAATCAGGAGCAGGCTTTGCCGTTCTTAATTCGTTTGATTGAAACACATCAACCTCAGCCGATGTCATTCCTGTTTAAAGGGTCGCGTTTTACCCATATGGAAACATTGATGGCTGCATTGATGGAGAAACTTTAAATGCTGTTATGGCTATTTGAACAACTGGCGGGCTATGACAGCACGTTCCAGGTGGTTCGTTATTTAACATTACGTGCTTTGCTCAGTGTCCTGACGGCATTGACCATTGGTCTGGTGCTTGGTCCTGTGATGATTCGCAAATTACAGGCACTGAAGTATGGTCAGGCAGTAAGTTCATTCGCTCCTGAAAACCATGCCAAGAAAATGGGTACACCGACCATGGGGGGTGTACTGATTTTACTCTCTATTGGCATCTCTACCTTACTCTGGGCAGATCTGTCTAATCCTTATGTCTGGATTGTGCTTGCAGTGATGGTGATCTTTGGTGCCGTCGGTTGGGCCGATGACTGGATCAAGATCCGATATAAAGATAACGCCGGTTTACCTGCACGTAAAAAGTTCTTCTGGACTTCTGTGGGTTCAATCGGTGCGGGTATTGCGCTGTATGTCATTGCGCAGCAGCAACCCAATCCGGTGGTGACAGCCAATATGTTGGATGTACTGATTCCTTTCTTTAAGGATCACACAATTCCACTCTCAATTATTCCCCTCGGTATTGGCTTTATCATCTTTACCTATTTCGTGATTAATGGAGCATCAAATGCCGTGAACCTGACGGATGGTCTGGATGGTCTGGCGATTATGCCGATCGTACTGGTCGCTGCGGGTCTTGGTGTATTTGCTTATCTTGCTGGTGATGTACGTTTTGCGACTTACCTGCATATTCCATATGTTAAGTATTCATCAGAACTGGTGGTGATCTGTGCTGCGATGATTGGTGCTGGTTTGGCCTTCCTTTGGTTCAATGCACATCCAGCCCAAGTCTTTATGGGTGATGTTGGTGCTTTATCATTGGGTGCAATGCTCGGTACGATTGCCGTGATGGTTCGTCAAGAAATTGTATTCGCCATTATGGCAGGTGTATTCCTGGTTGAAGCGATTTCAGTATTCCTGCAAATTGGTTCTTTACGGATGCGTAATAAGCGTGTGTTCTTAATGGCACCGCTTCATCACCATTATGAAAAGAAAGGCTGGCGTGAAACTCAGGTGGTAATCCGTTTCTGGATTATTACGATTATGCTGGTAGTTTTGGGGCTAATGACCTTAAAATTGCGTTAAGAAATGCATTTGAAAAAGTCGGCGCATGCCGGCTTTTTTGTTTTGGAGAAATTAATAATGAACCTACTGATGTGTCCTGTTTGTCGTGAGCAGCTCAGATTAAACGAACGCACGTGGCGCTGTGACAATCAGCATAGCTATGATGTAGCAAAACAAGGCTATGTGAATCTGCATGTGGTTCAGCATAAACATAGTAAAAATCCAGGCGATACGCCTGAATCAGTACAGGCCCGCCGTGCATTTTTAAGTGCAGGGCACTACGCACCGTTACAACAAGCAGTGGTTCAAAAGATTCGTGAACTGCGTATTGAGAATCTACTGGATATTGGTTGTGGAGAGGGCTATTACACTAATGCCATGCAACAAGAAGTGCTGCAGTGTGTAGGCGTAGATATTGCCAAAAATGCGATTCAAGTGGCAGCAAAGCTGAATAAAGATGTCACCTGGGTCGTGGGTACGGGGGCAACTTTACCAGTCTTAGATAACTCAATTGATTTATGTACCAGTCTATTTAGTCCGATTCCGAAACAAGAAATCCTGCGTGTGCTGAAGCCAAAATCTTATTTGTTGATTGTGACGCCTGCACCACAGCATTTATATGCAATGCGTGAAGCTTTATTTGAGGAAGTTAAACCGCATGAACCACAGAAATTCGTCGAGCAGTTGCAGGATGCTTTTGATTTAGTGAGCGAACAAGTTGTAGAAGCACCGATGAATTTGCCACAGACGGACCTAAAAAATCTAATTGCCATGACGCCGTATGCTTATAAGGCGAAGCCGGAACGCCGTCTGGCACTCGAGCAGCAGGAACAATTTGAACTGATGGCGCAATATCAGATTTATCTGTTCCAAAAGAAATGATGTATACCATTGCCTAAATAATAAAAAAGCCCCCAATTGAGGGCTTTTTTATTTGGCTATCTAATCACTATAAATTACTGAACCTGTTCAATCAGATTATCAAGAGAATCTGTTTTCTTGGGTTGAAGTGGCTGCTCCTGGCTTCTTGGTGTTTCACCAGGTACATTCAGTTCTTCACCAGGTAGATCTTCAAAATCATTTTGTTCGCGTCTCGGTTTAACGACCGGTGCTGGACGATAGAGTGGTGTAGCCATTGGAGGTGAAGAATGATCATCATGGACTTCTACATCTTGGTTGATCACTTTGGTGCGGTTTACTGGCGCTTTGGCTTTGCGATCTAGACGTACCCAAGCTTCTGGAGTGCCTTTGAGTGCGTTGGCCATAAAGTCAGTCCAGATTGGTAAGGCAGCGACACCACCATACTCACGGCGTCCTAAGGTGGTTGGCTGGTCAAAACCGACCCATGCTACAGTGACTAGCTTGCCATTGAAGCCGGCAAACCAGGCATCTTTAGCATCGTTCGTTGTACCAGTTTTACCACCCAAGTCACTACGACCGATACGTAGCGCTGCACGACCAGTACCATGCTGAATGACATCACGCAGAATATTGGCCATGTCATAAGCCGAGCTGGATTTGAGAATACGCTGTGCCTGACGATAGTTGCTATGCTCAGCCGAAACTTTTGGTGCTGTCGCTTTAGTTTCTAAAGAGCGGTTGTGGATTTCGATCACTTCATCATCTGGCGTCACGACATCAGCAGAAGCGATAGTTTCTTCTTCCTGATCGATACAGGAAATGCAGGCATATTCAGGTTTGGCTTCAAAGATGGTTTTGCCATAAGCATCTTCAATACGGCTGATAAAATGCGGCTGAATACGGTAACCACCATTCGCGAACGTGGCATAACCAGTAGCCATCTGAACTGGCAGTACTTGCGGAGTACCAAGGGCGATGGTGTAGTTACGTGGGATCTGTTTATCTTCCAGACCAAAATCCATCAAAAGCTGACGGGTACGCTCAATGCCAACTGTTTGTAGTAAACGGACAGAAACCGTATTACGTGATAGATACAAGGCACGACGTAAAGGAATCATGCCTAGATAACGGCCATCTGAGTTTCTTGGCGTCCATTTACCAATGGTAATCGGTGCATCATTGACCATGGTATGGGGTGTCATGCCACGTTCCAATGCTAGTGCGTAAACAAAGGGCTTGATGGTAGAACCCGGTTGACGCCAGCCTTGAATAGCACGGTTAAATGTAGACTGATAAAAATTATAGCCACCTACTACGGCTTCAATTGCACCGTTATTAGGATTTAACGCAATAAGTTGACCTTGTGCTTTAGGAATTTGTACTAGTGCCCACGAAGTTTTCTGTTCATTAGGACGTAAGCGCACAATATCTTTAAGCTTAACAATATCCGCCGCACGGTTTGGTGCAGCACCCACACTATTGGCATTGCGATAGCGTCGTGCCCAAGACATGCCAGACCAAGGAACGGTGACTGTCGTGCCATCCTGCATTAAGGCTTCAAAGCTATTTGAGCTTATCTTAGTAACTTGGGCAGGGTAGGTATTGGCAAAAGGCTGGAAATTTTGTAAGGGTTGATCATTTGCTTCAGCACCGCGCCAACCATGACGTCGATCATAGGCTTCCAGACCTTCTTGTACGGACTGCTCAGCATAAGCTTGGCGTTGACTATTAATCGTGGTGTAGACCTTATAGCCTGAGTCGATTGCCTGTTCCCCAAAGTTCTGGATGAGCTCAGCGCGAACCATTTCACCGACATAGGGAAATTTATTACGGGTACTACGATCAGGCATATCCAGATTGACTGGTTCAGCAATTGCCTGCTGATATTGACCCTGATTGATATAGCCCAGTTGTAGCATACGTCCCAGAATCCAGTTACGACGTTCAAGTGCACGTTTAGGATTAGCGACCGGGTTATATTTAGAAGGCGCTTTAGGCAGACCTGAAATCATTGCCATTTGGGCAAGAGATAGCTCTTCTAAGCTTTTATTATAATAAATTTTAGCTGCTGCCGCGATGCCATAGGCATTTTTACCCAAGAAGATTTTATTGACATATAAGGTCAGGATTTCTTCTTTTGTCAGGTTTTGCTCAATTTTACGTGCCAGGAAAATCTCGGTCAGTTTACGCTTCAGTGTGCGTTCTGGACTGAGATAATAGTTTTTTGCTACCTGCATGGTAATAGTCGAGCCGCCGGTCTGCACATCGGAACCAGTCACGCTTTCACTTAATGCACGTCCCAAGCCTTTAAAACTGATGCCGCTATGTTCGAAAAAGCTGGAATCTTCAGCAGCGAGGAAGGCATGGATGAATTCCGGTGGAATTTGATCATATTCCACAGGTACAGAAAGTTTACCGCCATATTCTGCAATCAGCTCTTGATCAGAACTAAATACCTGTAAAGGCTTGAGTAAAGGTGCCTTTTTAAGGATGGACATTTCAGGCAAAGATGGGGCAATATAGAGGTACATGCCGTAAAAACCCATCGGAATTGAGATCATAATTATGATAATGATCAAAAAAAATGGATGAACAAGGCCTGAACTGGATAGCTTTTTCATAACAAGTAAGTTTTAATAAGAGCTAATGGCAAACTAAGTGAGCGGTCAGTATATCCTTTAGATATACATAATGTTAGATGAGTTATTGTATCTAGATAAAATTATTAGACTGATTATACCTAGTAAGCTACTTTATTTTTGGGGATAAAAAAATAATAGGAATGATATTGTGCGCAGGTTATATCGTAAGCCAAACAAGGGGTTAATAGGCGTCGACATCAGTTCGACCTCTGTTAAAGTTTTGGAACTCTCTATGAAAAGCGGACGGTACTGGGTAGAAAGCTATGCTTTGGTCCCATTACCAGAAGGTAGTGTTGTTGAAAAAAACATCTTAAATCCAGAAGCCGTCGGTGATGCTTTGGCTCGTGCTATTAACTTAGCCAATACCCAATCCAACCAGGCTGCATTTGCGATTCCTACTTCTATGGCGATCACCAAAACGATCGAAATGGATGCAGATATGACGAGTGATGAACGGGAAGTTCAGATTCGTGAAGATGCCGAACAATACATTCCATTCCCGCTCGATGAAGCAAGCATTGACTTTGAAGTCTTGCCGGACCGTTTATCTAATCCGAACCATGTCAACGTTCTGTTGGTCGCAACCCGTATTGAAAATGTCGAAGCACGTTCTGAAGTGCTGCAAATTGCAGGGGTTACACCTAAGATTGCAGATGTAGAAAGCTTTGCGTTGGAAAATGCGTTCAGGGTTTTTGCGGACACATTGCCAATGGGTGTAAATACGGTTGGTATTCTGGATATTGGTCATAGCATGACGACTTTATCGGTTATGCAGAATAATAAGATTATCTATACTCGTGAGCAGGTGTTTGGGGGGAAACAGCTGACTCAGGAAATCCAGAATCGTTATGGTCTGTCTTTTGAGGAAGCGGGTCGTGCTAAGAAAACACGTGCACTACCAGATGACTATGATATTGAAGTGCTTGAGCCGTTCCTGGATGCAGTCGTGCAACAGGCAGCTCGCTCATTACAGTTCTTCTTTTCATCGTCTCAATTTAATGAAATTGACCATATCTTATTGGCAGGGGGGAATGCCAATATCCCGGGCTTAGCAAAACTATTGCAGCAAAAACTCGGTTACCGTGTCACGATCGCGAATCCATTTTTACAGATGGGCTTTTCTCCTCAAATTGATATTAAAAAAATTGAAAATGACGCGTCCTCACTCATGGTTGCATGTGGTTTGGCATTGAGGAGTTTTGATTAATGGCAAAAATTAACTTACTCCCTTGGCGTGATGAGCTCAGGGTTAAAAGAAATAACGAATTTGTCGCATATTGTGTTGGGGCGTTGTTGCTAGGGGTAACAGCAGCTGGGGGAAGCTGGTTCTATTACGATCAAAAATTACAAGATCAGGAACAAGCTAACCAACTCATCATCAGTACCAATCAGAATCTGGATGTACAGCTAAAATCTTTAGAAGGTTTACAGGAACAGCGTGATGCAATTGTTGAGCGCATGAAGCTGATTCAAGGCCTGCAAACCCAGCGTCCAATTGCCGTACATCTCATTGATGAAATTGTACGTGTTACACCAAGCGATATGTATATCACCAGGTTTGTCCGTAGCGGTGATAAGTTCATTATCGAAGGTAAAGCAGCAAGTCCAAATACGGTTGCGGAGTTACTGCGTAATCTGGAGGCTTCTTCCTGGTATCGAAATGCCTTCATGAATGCATTCTTGGTTGCAGAAGAGAAAAAGGATAAAGCACCAAGCTCTGTAATTCCACGTGTTGAAGAATCTTATGGCACATTCACAGTTACCGTGGATCTCGACCAGATTGCTCAACCGGTGCTTTCAGAACAACAGTCCCAAGCGGCTGCAACAACAGGAGGGGCGACATCATGAACGAACAATTCGATGAATTAGGTCAGGAAGCTGTTGTTGCACCGAAAAATAAAATGACGGTAGAAAAATTCTTTCAACAGTTTAATACCTTGGATCCAAATAACTACGGTAGTTGGCCACTGGCTGTAAAGATTACCTGCTGGATCTTTATTGTGTTCCTGGTTTTAATGCTGGCTTACTTTGGTTTGATTCGAGGAAAAATTGAATCGATTACTCAAGCCAATGCTCAAGAACAGAATCTGTTAAATGAATTTCGTGAGAAAGATTCCAAGTTGCGTAATTTGCAACAGTACCAACAACAACTTCAGGATATGGAAGCAAGCTTTAACCAACAGCTTGAACAGTTGCCGAAGGAAACTGAAATTCCGGGTCTGGTTGAAGATATTAACTTGAGTGGTGTCAATGCAGGACTGAAGTTCAAGAATATTCGTCTTGAACCTGAGGTGAAGCAAGAGTTCTTTATTGAACAGCCCATCTCTATTGAAGCAACCGGTGATTATCATGCCTTTGGTTCATTTGTCAGCGGGATTGCGGGATTGTCTCGTATTGTGACGCTACACGACTTTACAATTACGGGTACTGAAAATAAAGAGAAGAAAACAGATATTCCAGTTATTGATTACACCTTGAAGGCGAAAACCTATCGTTATGTGGGAGCTCAAGACAGATCTCAGATGGATCAACAATCTGATGTAGATAAAAGCGGTGATAAGAAAAATAGTAAAAAAGTAAGTAAAGCTAAAAATGGAGGGAAAAAGTAATGAAGAAATTAAAAATTACTTTAACTGTCCTGGCTGTTACAGTGCTAGTAGGCTGTGAATCACGCATTGATGTTGTAAATCAGGAAATGGCAAATATCCGGAATCAGCCAGCTTTACCAATTGAACCAGCTCCCGATTTTACTCAGGTTGAAACTTTTAGTTATGCTGCGCATCAGTTAAAAAGTCCATTCTTGCCAAGCTCATTGGCAGCAGAACTGAAAATTATGGCAGGTAAGCGGGTATATCCTAACCTGTCACGACAGCTACAGCCACTAGAAAGCTACCCGCTTGAGACTTTGACCATGAAAGGAAGTCTTAAAAATCAGGCCGGACAGATTATGGCTTTGATTAATACACCGGATGGGGAAATTGAGCGTGTACAGCGCGGCAGTTATATGGGACTCAATCATGGTCGAGTGGTCAATATTACACCGACACAAATTGATTTAATCGAGATTATTCCAGATGGACGTGAAGGTTATGTGGAGCGCCCTCGCAGCATGGTCTTGATTGGGCCTGCGCCATAAGTTAAAGGGAATAACAATGAATAAAAGTTTTAAAGAATTTATTTTTGGGGATGCTAATACAATGAATCATGTGTTTCGTCAGTTTTCAATGGGGGCAGTTGCCATCGCAGTTATGCAGGCGGCAAGTGCACAGGTTTCGATGACCAATGTGGTACCAATGCAAATTCCAGGGCAAGGGACTGAAATTCGCGTGATGTTTAATGGCTTGCCACCTCAGCCACAGGCTTATCAGTTAGAATCGCCCTCACGCCTGATTCTGGATTTTGATAAAGCTCAGCAAAATTTAAAACAAAATAATATTGCTGTGGCAACAAAAGAAGCGAGTTCTGTAGATGTGACTTCAGATGCGCAGCGTGCACGTTTAACGGTGAATCTTGCAGATGCGGGTGCATTTACCACGCGTGTTGAAGGCAATACCTTTATTCTCAAGATTAACCCTACTAATCCTGTTGTCCCTGTACAGCCAATCGTGCAACAAAATACCCAAGGCATTACCAATATCGGGTTCCAGCGCGGGGCTAAAGGTGAAGGTCAGGTTGTGATTGATCTGGCGAGTGGTAATACACCAGTTGATGTTCAACAACAGGGAACTAAAGTTATTGTACGAGCTTTAGGTTCTAAGATTTCGACACATCTGACTCGTCGTTTGAATGTTAATGACTTTGCTACGCCAGTCTCGACAGTAGATGCAGTGAACCAGAATGGTTCAGGCGTGATTACCATTCAAACTTCAGATAGCTATGAGTACATGGCTTATCAAACCGATAACAAACTGACAATTAGCTTAAAACGTCCAGAAGAGAAAAATCCGCTAAAACCTAAAGCAGCACATCATTATACCGGCAAGAAAATTTCTTTGGATTTCCAAGATATTGAAGTACGTAGAGTATTGCAGTTACTAGCAGATTTTACTGATATTAATATGGTTGCGGCAGATAGCGTACAAGGAAATATTACTTTACGCTTGAAAGAGGTACCTTGGGATCAGGCCTTAGATATCGTTCTAAAAACCAAGAATCTAGATAAGCGCCGTAATGGAAATGTCATCTGGATTGCCCCTGTTTCTGAGCTAATTAAAGCTGAAGAAGAAGAAGCAAAAGCTTTAAAACAAAGTACTAAATTAGCTCCAATCCAAACAGAATATATGCAACTCAGTTATGCAAAAGCTGCAGATATTGAAAAACTGATTACACAAAATAAATCAGCCCAAAATTCTACTAACTCCTCTAATACTTCTTCCAATAATTCTAATGATGAAGATAAAGAGAGTTTATTGAGTAACCGAGGTTCAGTATCAATTGATGTGCGTACCAATACTCTGATTGTTAATGATACTCAACCATTTATTGATAAAATCCGTAATATGGTGGATTTGCTTGATGTACAGGTAAAACAGGTGATGGTTGAGGCCCGGATTGTTCGAGCATCCACAGAGTTTACTAAAGAAATGGGTGTTAAATGGGGGATTTTATCTCAGGGTGTTACTAATAATAATCACCTGTTAGTCGGTGGAAGTGATACAACCCTTTGGGATCTTAGAACGCCAGAGCTTGATGAGGAACTTGGTGGTTGGAAATATGAAATTGAACGTCCGCAAAACTTAAACGTCGACCTAGGTGTAGCCAATGCGGCAGGTAAAATTGCCTTTGGTTTAATCAGCCTTTCTGATTTTATGTTAGATCTAGAACTCTCTGCATTACAGGCAGATGGATATGGTGAGGTGATTTCTACGCCAAAAGTACTGACCGCAGATAAGCAAAAGGCAACAGTAGAATCGGGTGTCGAGGTTCCATATCAATCAACTGAGGGGAGTGGGGCAAGTGCAACGGCGACTACGGAGTTTAAGGATGTGGTACTTAAACTTGATGTAACCCCAAGTATTACACCAGATGGTAAAGTGCAAATGGCGTTAGATATTTCTAGTGACAGTATTGCTGGGACAACCCCAATGGGTGAGTATTACTTAAACAAAAATCGATTAAATACGAATGTACTTGTTGAAAATGGCGAGACTGTAGTGCTCGGTGGGATTTTTGAGCAAGAGACACTGAATGGTCAAACTAAAGTACCATTCTTAGGTGATATTCCATATTTAGGCCGTTTGTTCCGTAAGGATACAAAAACTGACAATAAACGTGAGCTCCTGATTTTTGTTACACCTCGAATTGTTAATGACAGTGTTTCAAGAAATCATTAATATATTTTGAAATTAACAAAATGAATAGGTGACTCCTTGCCAAGCAAAGAGTTTGAATCCCTACCAAATATCTATTTGGTAGGGCCGATGGGGGCGGGAAAGACAACAGTAGGACGACATTTAGCAGAATTGTTAGGACGAGAATTTCTGGACAGTGATCATGAAATTGAGCGTAAAACAGGTGCGACGATTCCCTGGATCTTTGAAAAAGAGGGTGAACAGGGCTTTCGTAGTCGTGAAACGGTTGTCATCAATGAGTTAACCTCACGACCACAGTTGGTTCTAGCCACAGGTGGTGGTGCGGTGACTCAGGCACCCAATCGTGAATATCTTAAAAACCGCGGTATCGTGGTTTATCTTTATACTCCTGTTGAAATACAGCTTCAGCGAACCTATCGCGACAAAAACCGTCCTTTATTACAAGTTGAAAACCCTGAGCAGAAACTCAAAGAGCTGCTAGCAATTCGGGATCCATTGTATCGGGAAGTCGCCCATCATATTATTGAGACCAATCAGGGGGCTGCACGGGATCTGGCGCAGCGTATTCTGAATCTCATCCTTCCGAAGAATTAAGCTCAGTTGAAAAGTGGTTACCCCATCATGCAAACCTTACATGTCGAACTCGGTGAACGTCGTTACCCAATTTTTATTGGCAGTGGCTTAAATCCTCAAGAACTGCTTGAGCCTTATATTCATGGCAAACAAGTGATGATTGTCAGTAATGACACGGTGGCACCACTATATCTAGAACATTATAAAACGGCTTTAGAAGACCTAGGTAAAACAGTTGAGACCTGTATTCTGCCTGATGGTGAGAAATTCAAAAATGTCGAACATCTGAATCTGATTTTTGATGCATTACTTGAAGCCGGTTTTAATCGTGATTGTACGGTTTTGGCACTGGGCGGCGGTGTGATTGGTGATATGGCTGGCTTTGCCTCAGCCTGTTTTCAGCGTGGGGTTTACTTTATACAAGTACCTACGACCTTACTTTCACAAGTGGATTCCAGTGTTGGCGGTAAAACTGGGATTAACCATCCACTGGGAAAAAACATGATTGGTGCTTTCCAGCAGCCACAAGTGGTGCTGGCAGATATGTCTCAGTTATCAACCTTGCCTGACCGTGAACTATCAGCTGGTCTTGCGGAAGTCATTAAATATGCCTTACTTGGTGATGAAGATTTTCTGGTTTGGCTGGAAGCCAATATGAAAGGTTTGATTGGACGGAGTGAGCAGTTACTTGCTGAAGCCGTCTATCGTTCATGTGCACATAAAGCCCGTATTGTAGCGAATGATGAGAAAGAGCAGGGTGAGCGTGCGTTATTGAATCTCGGTCATACTTTTGGTCATGCCATCGAATCTTATCTGGGCTATGGTGAATGGCTGCATGGTGAAGCAGTTGCGACCGGTATGGTCATGGCAGCCGATCTGTCACAACGCATGGGCTGGATTTTGGAAGCCGATGTTGAGCGTACAAAAAAAATCATTTCTCGTGCCAAACTCCCGATAGTTTGTCCTAAAATTCCTCTGGATGATTTCCTGGGCTATATGGCGCATGATAAAAAAGTCCTGAATGGACAGTTGCGTCTGGTTTTATTAAAGAAATTAGGCCAGGCCATTATCACCCGAGACTTTGATGTAGAATTGATGAAACAGGCCATTTTGGCCAATCAGGTATAGGTAATTTTAGAAAATGACAGCACTCCACACGCCATGGCAAAAGATTCAGCATTATTTTTGGCTGGTCAGTGCGGTAGGCTGTCTTTTTATTGCGCTCATTTTTTGGGCAATTACCGATAAAGATGAAGTCATTCCAGTAGAAAAAAAACCTGAAACTGAGGTTGAACTACTGATCCAACCTGAAAAAGTGGCTTCAATGACCCATCTTGGTGCATTAAATGATGAGGTTCATCCGCTTGATATGACGACACGCACCATTGTGAATGCAAACCATGAAGCTGAATTTCGTGGTACCAAGTATGTCACTCAGTTTAAAAATCAGTATGCGATTGAGCTATTTCGGGTTTCTGATGAAATCATCATCAAAAATTTCTTAAGAAAACAGGTAGACCGTAATAAATTCATTTATTTACGTCTATCTGGCGAAAATATGCCAGAGCAATATGTATTGCTCTATGGTGCTTATAAATCAGCGAATGAAGCGAAGCAGGCACTGGATCATCTGAATATGGGTTTACCAAAATCAGTTAAACCAGCGGTGCAGCAAATTCAGGATTATCAACCTTATGTGAATAACATGGGTTCTGATGAACTGACCTCTAATCAGAAGCTATATGAGGTACGCTTGAAAAATGTGCCTTTACCTAAAGTGGAAGAATCAGTTGCTCCTAAACCACAGACCCAGTCATCCTTGAATACGCAAAGTACCACCAGTACCACCATTGTTCGTCGTGATTCGGAAGGGAATGTGGTAGATGTGCAGAAGTCTGAAAGTGCCTTACCATCAGCACCACGTAATCCACAGAATGGTCAGCAACGCACTGAAGAACAAGAGATCAGTGATCCTTTTAACTAAGGCAAATTTGGGTGCGGGCTAAAATAGCGCACCCTTTATAAGAAAATGCCATAAATGAGCGCTTTTGGTGCAAAAAATACACAATAAAAAAGATGCCTCTGTTTCTAAAATTTGCTAAATCTTTGTCATTGGTATTGTTTTTGTCTTGGTGCATCAAGTTGGCATGTTATTTGCTTAATTGGTGCATGAATTGAATTAATCTCCCTGTTTTGGCGCGAAAATGATTCGATGATTATGCGTAAGTGTCACATTTAGTCGTTATTTTTATGTGATTTCTGAGTCTCTTAAACTTTATTTTTCATGCATATCAACCTGAAAAGGTTTATCTTCAAAGTGTGAAGAAGAGTTTTGCTCTGCTGATAGAAATTTCCTCGAAAGTGAATTGGACGCCATCGCAAAGACGGATTTAGATTGTTTAACAGCCCGCCAGGGCTTTGTGATAAGAAGGGTACGCTATGCACATGCCATCGCCTAATAATGTAGCTCCCGCTCAAGGTTTATACCAACCGGATGAGTTTAAAGATAACTGTGGTTTCGGTTTGATCGCCCATATGCAGGGTGATGCAAGCCATGATCTCGTCAAGACCGCAATTCATAGTTTAAGTTGTATGACCCACCGTGGTGGTATTGCCGCAGATGGTAAGACCGGTGATGGATGTGGTTTGCTACTGGCTATGCCAAAAGAATTCTTCCGCGAAGAAGCAAAACGTTTAAGTGATATTACCTTAAGCGAAATTTTTGCTGTGGGTACAATCTTCCTGAATCTGGATCCAGCACTTGCGGCACATGCAAAACAAGTATTGACCAAAGAAATTGAAGAAGAAGGTTGCCGTGTTATTGCATGGCGTGTGGTACCTACTAATAATGATGCACTGGGTGAGATTGCAATGCAGTCTCTGCCTGCTTTTGAGCAGATCATCGTGAACTGCCCAATTGGTGTAACTGAAGTTGAATTCAACCGTAAGTTATTCCTAGCGCGTCGTCGTGCCGAGCAGAAACTGACAAACGATCCATACTTCTATGTGACAACTTTATGCTCAACTGTGATTAGCTATAAAGGTTTGATGATGCCAGCAGCGATTGCTGACTTCTATACGGATCTGGCTGATGAGCGTCTGGCTTCACATATTGTGGTCTTCCACCAACGTTTCTCTACCAATACATTGCCACGCTGGCCATTGGCGCAGCCATTCCGTTACCTGGCACACAATGGTGAAATTAATACCATTACGGCTAACCGTAACTGGGCGATGGCGCGTACACCTAAATTTGAAAACCCGTTACTGCCAGGTTTGACTGAGCTGAATCCAATCGTGAACCGTACAGGTTCGGATTCTTCTAGTCTCGACAATATGCTGGAAATCCTGGTAGGTGGTGGTATGGACCTGTTCCGTGCGCTACGTATGTTGGTTCCACCCGCTTGGCAAAACGTTGAAACTTTAGATGCTGACTTACGTGCTTTCTACGAGTTCAACTCAAAACACATGGAAGCATGGGATGGCCCTGCAGGCTTGGTAATTCAGGATGGTCGTCATGCGATCTGTATGCTGGATCGTAATGGTCTGCGTCCAGCGCGTTGGGTAGTCACTAAAAATGGTTACATCACTCTTGCATCTGAAATCGGTGTATGGGGCTATGAACCTGAAGATGTCGTATCTAAAGGTCGTGTTGGTCCAGGTCAGATTCTGGTTGTAGATACCTTAACTGGTAAAGTGCTGGATACTCAGGATGTGAACCATCACCTGAAACGTATGCGTCCATACCGTGAATGGCTGCGTGAAAACTCAGTACGTCTACAAGGTAGCCCTGAACTTGAAGAATATCTGTGCGATCAAGGCTTGAAAGGCGATAACCTGAAAGCAGCACAGAAAATGTTCATGGTGACTTTTGAAGAACGTGACCAATTATTGCGTCCAATCGCAGAAAGCGGCCAGGAAGCTGTTGGTTCAATGGGTGATGATACGCCAATGGCTGTGCTATCACGTCAGGTACGTCACGTATCCGATTACTTCCGTCAACAGTTTGCGCAGGTAACTAATCCGCCAATCGATCCATTACGTGAATCGATCGTGATGTCACTGGAAACCTGTTTTGGTCGTGAACAGAATGTATTTGAGCAAAGCCCAGAACATGCAGACCGCTTGATTGTATCAAGTCCTGTATTGTCTAACTCAAAAATGCATCAGATCCGTACCATCGGCCGTAAAGGCTACGAAATTGCGGACATTGACCTGAACTACCCAGAATCTGAAGGTCTTGAGGCAGCGATTGCACGTATCTGTGAAGAATCGGCACAAGCAATCCGTGAAGGTAAAACTTTATTGGTGCTTTCAGACAAGAAAATCCGTGAAGGTTATCTGCCAGCAAATGCCGTGATGGTCACTGGTGCTGTACACCATCATCTGATCAATACTGGTCTGCGTACAGATGCCAACCTGATTATCGAAACTGGTTTTGCTCGTGATCCCCACCAATTTGCAGTACTTCTTGGCTTTGGCGCGACAGCGATCTATCCATACCTAGCGTATGACGTGATCAGTGACCTGGTAGCGAAAGGTGAATTACTGGGTGATCC
This sequence comes from Acinetobacter sp. LoGeW2-3, assembly GCF_002688565.1. Classification (NCBI taxonomy): domain Bacteria; kingdom Pseudomonadati; phylum Pseudomonadota; class Gammaproteobacteria; order Moraxellales; family Moraxellaceae; genus Acinetobacter; species Acinetobacter sp. LoGeW2-3. Next base: position 1,467,236 of record NZ_CP024011.1, read on the forward strand.
GGTCTATGCACAAAACAATTTCCGTAAGGGTATTGAAAAAGGCTTGTTGAAAGTCCTGTCTAAGATGGGTATTTCAACGGTTGCTTCTTATCGTGGCGGTCAGCTGTTTGAAGCTGTCGGTTTATCTAATGAAGTGGTAAATAAATGCTTCGTTGGCGTACCAAGCCGTATTCAAGGTGCAACATTTGTAGATCTGGAAAATGACCAGAAACAATTGGCAGATATTGCGTGGAAAAACCGTAAGCCGATTGATCAAGGTGGCTTGCTGAAATTCGTATTCGGCAAGGAATATCATGCATTTAATCCGGACGTGATCAACTCGCTGCACAAAGCGGTTCGTTCTGGTAATTATGCTGACTTTAAAGAATATGCAGAACTTGTGAATAATCGTCCGATCGCCACCATCCGTGACTTATTCAAACTGAAAACAGACAATTCGATTGCACTGGATCAAGTGGAATCTGTGGAAGAGATCCTGCCTCGCTTTGACTCTGCGGGTATGTCTTTAGGTGCATTGTCACCTGAAGCACACGAAGCGATTGCGATTGCCATGAACACCATTGGCGGTCGTTCAAACTCAGGTGAGGGCGGTGAAGATCCAGCGCGTTACGGTACCATCCGTAACTCGAAAATCAAACAAATTGCATCGGGCCGTTTTGGTGTGACTCCTGCTTATTTAACTTCAGCAGAAGTCCTTCAAATTAAAGTCGCGCAAGGTGCAAAACCAGGTGAAGGTGGCCAGTTGCCGGGCGGTAAAGTAAACGGTCTGATTGCTCGTTTACGTTACTCTGTACCAGGTGTAACCCTCATTTCGCCACCACCGCATCATGACATCTATTCAATTGAAGATTTATCACAGTTGATCTTCGATTTAAAACAAGTTAACCCACAGGCGATGGTGTCAGTTAAGCTTGTTTCTGAACCAGGTGTTGGTACGATTGCGGCAGGTGTAGCGAAAGCCTATGCTGACTTCATTACCATTTCTGGTTATGACGGCGGTACAGCGGCTTCTCCACTTTCCTCTATTCACCATGCAGGTTCACCTTGGGAACTTGGTCTAAGTGAAGCGCATCAAGCACTTCGTGTAAATGACCTGCGTGGCAAAGTGCGTGTACAGACAGATGGTGGTCTGAAAACTGGTCTGGACGTTGTGAAAGCAGCAATTCTAGGTGCAGAAAGCTTCGGCTTCGGTTCTACACCGATGATCGCTTTAGGTTGTAAATACCTGCGTATCTGTCACTTGAACAACTGTGCAACTGGTGTAGCAACTCAGCAAGATCACTTGCGTCAAGAACACTACATCGGCGAACCAGAAATGCTGATCAACTTCTTCACCTTCATTGCTGAAGAAACACGTGAATGGTTGGCAGCGTTGGGTGTATCAAGTCTGAAAGATTTGATTGGTCGTACCGACTTGCTTGAAGTTTTACCAGGCGAAACTGATAAGCACGCACATCTAGACTTAAGTAAATTATTTGAGTCACATCCAGCTGCTGAAGGTAAAGCGCAGTACTGTGAAGTTCAGGGTAATGCACCGTTTGACAAAGGTATCCTTGCTGAGAAAATGGTAGAAGAAATTCTGCCAGTGATTGAGGCAGGTACAGGCGGTGAATATAGCTATACCATTGGTAACTGTGACCGTTCGATTGGTGCGCGTCTGTCAGGTGAGATTGCTAAACGTTATGGCAACCTCAGCATGGAAGCACATCCAGTTAAAGTGAACTTGCTGGGTACAGCGGGTCAATCACTGGGTGTATGGAATGCCGGTGGTCTGCATATCAGCCTTGAAGGCGATGCGAATGACTACGTGGGTAAAGGTATGGCAGGTGGTCGTATCTCGATCTTCCCGCCAAAAGGTTCGCCATTCCAGACTCAAAACACTGCGATCATTGGTAACACCTGTCTGTATGGCGCAACTGGCGGTAAGCTGTTTGCAGCAGGTACAGCAGGTGAGCGTTTCGCAGTACGTAACTCAGGTGCCTTTGCAGTGATTGAAGGTGCGGGCGACCACTGCTGTGAATATATGACTGGCGGTATCGTGACTGTACTTGGTAAGGTAGGTCATAACTTCGGTGCAGGTATGACCGGTGGGTTTGCCTACGTACTTGATCTGGATAATGACTTCGTTGACCATTACAACCATGAACTGATTGAGCTGAATCGTATTTCTACTGAAGCGATGGAAGAGCACAAAGCGTTCTTGGGTCGTATCCTGGATGAACATATTAAAGAAACAGGTAGTGCTTGGGCGTACAAGATCCGCCACGAGTTTGACTTCTACAGCCGTAAGTTCTGGTTGGTAAAACCAAAAGCTGCCAACTTGCAAACGCTGTTGAAAACAACTCAAGCTGATCCACAATAATTCCACTACTGCAGAAATGAAGGCAGATGCAAGGCAACTGTGAACCCCTTGCATTTACCCACGGAGAGAGACATGGCAGAACGCCTAAGTAATGACTTTCAATTCCTGGATGTAGCACGCCAAGATCCAGAGAAAAAAGAGATTGACGTCCGCAAAGCAGAATTTGTGGAAATTTATAAACCGTTTACTGCAGAAGTTGCGGCAAACCAGGCCCATCGCTGTCTAGGCTGTGGTAACCCGTACTGTGAATGGAAATGTCCGGTACATAACTACATTCCGAACTGGTTGAAACTGGTGTCTGAAGGCCGTCTGTTCCAGGCAGCAGAATTGTGTCACCAGACCAATACCTTGCCAGAAGTTTGTGGTCGTGTATGTCCGCAAGACCGTCTATGTGAAGGGGCATGTACCCTGAATGATGGTTTCGGTGCGGTAACCATTGGTAATGCTGAAAAATATATCAATGACACTGCCTTTGCATTGGGCTGGCGTCCAGATATGTCTTCCGTGAAATGGACCGATAAAAAAGTTGCCATTATTGGTGCTGGTCCTGCCGGTCTAGGCTGTGCTGATATTCTGGTGCGTAATGGTGTGAAACCAGTTGTCTTTGATAAACGTCCTGAGATCGGTGGCTTGCTGACTTTCGGTATTCCAGAATTTAAAATGGAAAAAGACGTCATGAAACGCCGTCGTGAAATCTTCACAGGCATGGGTGTTGAATTCCGTCTGAATACTGAAATTGGTACAGATGTCACTATTGACCAGTTACTGGCTGACTACGATGCTGTATTCATGGGTATGGGTACATACACTTACATGAAAGGTGGCTTTGCGGGCGAAGATTTGGATGGTGTTTATGATGCGCTTGATTTCCTGATTGCCAACGTGAACCGTTGCCAAGGCTGGGAAAAAGATCCATCTGAATACATCAGCGTTGAAGGTAAGAAAGTGATTGTTCTTGGTGGTGGTGATACCGCGATGGACTGTAACCGTACCTCGATCCGCCAAGGTGCTGAGTCAGTGATCTGTGCTTACCGTCGTGACGAAGAAAACATGCCTGGTTCACGCCGTGAAGTAAAAAATGCGCGTGAAGAAGGTGTTGAATTCCAGTTTAACCGTCAGCCAATCGAAATCGTCGGTGAAAATGGCAAAGTAACTGGTGTGAAATTCGTGACTACTCAACTGAGTGAGCCAGATAGCCGTGGTCGTCGCAGTCCAGAACCAATTCCAGGGTCTGAAGAAATTTTGCCAGCAGATGCAGTACTACTTGCATTTGGTTTCCGTACCAGCCCAGCAGATTGGTTTGCTGATGTCAGTATCAACCTGGATGGTTCAGGTCGTGTGGTTGCAGCTGAACAGCAGCAATACAAGTTCCAGACTTCAAATCCGAAAATCTTTGCCGGTGGCGATATGGTTCGTGGTTCTGACCTGGTTGTGACTGCAATCTGGGAAGGTCGTCAGGCTGCTGAAGGCATCTTAGATTATCTGGATGTTTAATACCCTTTAGATAAACCTCTAAAAACCCGCATCATTGCGGGTTTTTTTATATCTGCATTTTTAAATAATTGAGCTGATTAGCCTAAAATCTGAATATATAAATTTATAAAAAATAACAAAACCGTTAGAAAATATGTTTAAAATCAAATTAATTATAGAAATAAAATCAAAGAATTGAGGAAGAAATGATGAATGCTTTACGAAAATCATTGTCAATTTTAATACTTGCCGGGAGTTTATCTTTAACAGGTTGTGGTTATAACACCTTACAGGTCAAGGATGAGGCGGTGACTGCGGCTTGGTCAGAAGTACAGAACCAGTATCAGCGCCGTGCTGATCTTGTGCCAAATCTAGTCAATGTGGTGAAAGGCTATGCCGCACATGAAGAGCAGGTACTGACTGAAGTGACTCAGGCACGTGCCAATGTGGCTGGTCTCAAAGTAGATAAAGAAGTGCTAGAAGATCCCGAATTGTTCCAGCGCTATCAGGAAGCTCAGTCTCAGATGACCAGTGCTTTGTCACGTTTATTAGCTGTAACTGAAAATTATCCAGACTTAAAAGCCAATGAACAGTTCCGTGATTTACAGGTACAGCTGGAAGGGACGGAAAACCGGATTGCTGTGGCACGTAACCGTTACATCACCACTGTTCAGGACTTTAACTCTTACGCACGTCAGTTCCCGCAAGTGATGACAGCAAAAGTCATTGGTATGGATACCAAGCCAAACTTTAGTGCCGAGCAAAGTGCCCAGACTGCACCTACCGTTTCTTTTGAATAAAGACTAGATTCTAAAAACAGGTAAAGAACGATGCTAAAAATACTGCTGAAATCTATGGCGCTGTTGGTGCTCATGCTGGGCATGGGCGTGACACTGCCTGTTTCAGCAGAAACCGCGACAGCGACAGATCAGGAAACTGAAGAGATCGTTGTTGCGCGGGAAGTTTTGCAAAGACAAAATCAGGCCAGTTCATCGTCATCTACATCTACATCTGCTGCTGAAACTGAGAATGAAGTTACTTCGCCACAGATTACCAATGATATGGCCGAAGGGCAGTTGCAGCGTGATTTGCCCAGTATGAATGAGCCTGTCATTGACCAGGCCAACTTGCTCAGTCCGGCGGAAAAGCAGCAGCTAAGCCAGCGTATCCTGAAGCTTTATAATGAAGGTAAAGGTCAGATTGGGGTGGTGATTGTACCGACTACCGACCAGGAAGATATCTTTAGCTATTCTATGCGTGTCGCTGAGGCCTGGCAGCTGGGTTCAGCCAAACGTGATAATGGTTTATTGATGACTATTGCCATTAATGACCGCCGTATTCAGATCCTAACGGGTTATGGTTTGGAAGGCGTGCTACCGGATATTGTGACTGGACGTATTATTAATGACAAAATCACGCCATATTTTAAGCAGGGACAGTATGCTCAGGGCATTGATGCCGGACTGGCAGAAATCGAGCGTATTTTAAATCTGGATCCTGAAATTGCAGCCCAAGCTGCAGATGAAATTAAAGAACGTCATGAACAGGCTTATAAAGCTCAGCAAGCTTCACAAGCAACTTTTGGTGCTGTCATCTTTATTATCATTGCCGGCGTGGTTGCTTCGATGATTTTTGGTAGAAAGTTAAGTGCTGCTACCGCTGCCGTAGCTGGTACTGCAGCTGGGCTAGTCAATGGTTTAGGATTGATCGCCAGTCTATTGATTGGTGTAGGTGTATTTTTTGTTTTGATCACTTCGCTTGCACAGCTGGTCTTACATGCCTTTATGGCAGGCGCAGGCCGTGGCGGTAGCGGCCGCGGTGGTTTTGGTGGTGGCGGCTTCGGCGGAGGCGGCGGTGGTTTTGGTGGGGGAGGTGCTTCAGGCTCATGGTAACAACTACAGATACAACAGACATCGTCACACAGCCTAAGCTGGAAGAGCATGCACAGCCAAGCTTTAAACGCTGGCTGAAACATTTCTTTTATATGCCGGCAACCAAGCGGTTTTTCTCCAGACAAGATCAGCATGCGATTGCACTCGCAGTCGAAGAGGCCGAGCATGGGCATGTGGGGGAAATACAGGTGGTGATCGAAGGCTGTTTACCTTCACGATCGGCCTATTATCAGGATACGCTTTGTCGTGCCCGCCAGTTGTTTGCTGAACTGGGCGTTTGGGATACCGAATATAATAGCGGTGTACTGCTATATTTAAACCTGTGTGAACATAAAGTTGAGATTGTGATTGATCGTGGAATTAAGCAAGCAACCACTCAAGATGTCTGGGATAAAATTTGTCAGCGTATCGTTCAATTATTAAGGCAAAAGCAGTTTAAGCAGGGTGTGATTGCAGGGGTTAAGCAGATTGGAGAGGTTTTGGATCAGTATTATGATCGTCAAATAGAGGATAAAGATAATGAATTGGGGAATAAGCCGATAATTTTGGGTTAAAATAAGATAGAAAGTGACATTTTTTGTCACTTACTTACACAAAAGTATACATAATAGATACAAATAAAAAAATATTTCCTTAAACTACTGTTTTTGATGTTAATTTTTATATAATAAAACTTGGCACACTTGCTGCTATATATAAACAAATGCTGATCTCAGCGTTATAAATAAACAAAAACATTTGTGGAGAATGTTATGAATACAGTACAAAAGGGTTTTACCCTTATTGAATTAATGATCGTTGTTGCAATTATCGGTATTTTGGCTGCGATTGCGATTCCTGCATATTCTAACTATACGGCTAAATCGCAGATTAATGCATGTAAAGGAGAAGCTAAGGGCTATGCGAATGCTATTTTGATTGCACTGAGTGAAAATCCAGATTTGACTGACGATGACGCACCTCAAGCTCCTGCTAACGGTGCTTGTTCTGATCTTACACCAGACCTAACTGCTGATGTGACAGATCAATCGGCTGTACTTGTTACTGCTAGTGCTAAAGATAAGGATACAACAGGGATCGAGTGTACGGTTGAGGGTATTTGTACTGCAACGGAATAATATCTAAAAATAAAAAAAATGCGCTCTTATGAGCGCATTTTTAACTTAAAATTCTCAAACAGTAGTCAACCCGTCTGTTCTAATAATTTTTTCTTTGCTGTGGGGCATTTTAAAAAAACTCTTTGATCCTTTACTTGTTGGATTTTGAATTTAGAAAGGCTATTTTATTTGCTGATTCCCTAGATAATTTTTATTTCTTTTGAGATAAAAATTATTGATTAATTTCACTTTATATGAAAACTTCAATTATAAGATAGAAGCAGATTACCCTTTAATCTGCTTTTTGTTTATCATGTGCCAAACTTCAACTGCCTGATATTTCCATGAAATTCACGCTCGTCCTGATCGCGGCAATTTTCATCTCCCTTGCATGGATGATTCCTGTGCACTATCGTCCATGGGTAACCTATACGGGCGAACTTTATGCATTTTTTGCATTATTTGCCCTTACAGCCATTTTTTTAAAAGAAAAACTCAAAATTCCAGCAATCAGTCTCCCGTTGCTGTTACTGGCCTGTATTCCTTTAGCCCAATTTCTTCTGGGACAAGTATTTTTCTTTAGTACTGCCATGATGGCAGCGATTTATGTGTTTAGTTTCTGGTTCGCCAGTGTCTTGGGCTATAACTTGTGTATAGGAAACAATAACCGAGAAGAAACCTTTACCCATTTAAGCTATGTATTCTTGGTGTCAGGCACCATTACAGGCTTAATTGCCTTGTGTCAGTGGACCAATCTGGATTCAGTCTTACCAGGTATGGTCAATATCAACGGTAATCAGCGTCCTTATGCCAATTTCGCCCAGCCAAATAATATGGCGACTTTTTTGGTCATGGCATTGATGAGTTGCCTATATCTTTACGAAAAGAAAAAAATCCCGACCAAATGGTTATTTGCCTGCGCTGCTGTGATTGTCATGGGGGTGGCTTTAAGTCAATCCCGTACTGCGTGGGTGACTGCAATCGCGATCATGTTGTATTTGGCGTTCTACCAATATAAAGGGATTATTCGCCTGAAATGGTATTGCAGCACAGCGTGGTTCATCCTTTTTATTTCTTGTATTGTCGCTTTTCCAATGCTGAGTCAACTGGCAACACAGATTATGGATGCACAAGTGGTGCAAAGCCGCGATGTTGTCTCCCGTGCTACAGGCGATATGTCACGACTCGCTATTTGGCAGCAAATGTTGGCAGCCATTCAGGCACAACCTTGGTTTGGTTATGGCTGGTATCAAACCAGTGTCGCCTTTGTCTCGATTACCGATACGGTACAAGGTCCAGTCTGGATCCGTAGTGCACATAATTTTCTGATTGATTTCCTGATCTGGAACGGGGCAGTAATCGGTGTACCTTTCCTGGCTTATTTCGGCTGTTTGGGCTATCAGTTACAGCGCTGGGTGAATACGCCAGAGTCTGTTGTCGGAATCTTGATGATCGGTGCATTTGTCACGCATGCAATGTTTGAGTTTCCACAGCACTATGCCTACTTCCTGTTACCTGTGGGTTTCATTATCGGCACTGTACTGGCACAACGAGCTGATATGGCTAAGCAACTTGTTATGCCATCGTGGCTGATAAAAACCATCTTTACAGTTGGTGTTATTTTGCTGGCAGTGATTTATCGGGATTATGATACCGCTGTGCCGAAACTTGGTCAGAGTATTCGTTATGAATTTGAACCAGAAAAAATTACCAATCAAAAGCCGATTTTCCTATTAACAGAATTTAGTCATCGTATTGAATGGATCCGGGTAAATCCCTATACCAAGATGAGTCAGGAAGAAATACATCAACATGAAAAATTAGTCGTAAGTTATCCAACCAAATATAATTTATTAAAATATATACGCTTACTTGCTTATAACGGGTATATTGAAGAAGCTCATCATCAGCTCTGGTGTTTGAATACCATTCAAAAGGCGCAATTCAATTATGAGGATGTGGTCAAAGATATGCCACGTTAAGATCAGCTCAATAAAAAAGCCATCAAGTTGATGGCTTTTTTATATCTTTTGAAATCAAAGCTGGCTTTGAATATAGTTTTCAATGCTGACACTTTGAATCAGATCCAGCTGGGTCGTTGTCCAATCCAAGTATTCTTCTTCTTTTTCCAGAATTTCCTGAACCAGATCACGGGTCACATAATCCATTTGAGTTTCGGCCAAAGAAACTGCCTGCTGAATGGTCTCAATGTTCTCTTTAACCTTACGCACATCACATTGTAGTACTTCTTGAGTATGCTGACCAATATAGAGCTTGCCTAAGTGTTGTAAATTCGGCAGGCCTTCTAAAAATAAAACCCGTTCAATAATTTTATCTGCATGCTTCATCTGAACGATGGATTCTTTGTATTCGGCTGAACCTAGCTTTTCAATACCCCAGTCATTAAACATGCGTGAATGCAGGAAATACTGGTTAATCGCAGTAAGGTGGTGATACAGCACCTGATTCAGCTGATTAATTACATCACGATTGCCTTTCATTGTATCACTCCGTATAGCCTGATGACCCATTTATGATGATGGGGTTTTATATCAAGTTATCTTAAGTCATATGGCTTGGCAATGGCGAGTAATTTATTGAACTGCAAATGAAAATCGCAATCAAATAGTCTCAAATGAAATTTAAAGCAATAAAAACCCGCCAGAGTCGAGGGCGGGGGAGGAGTAATGATCAGAGACGATTATTTTATTATTATGTTTATAGGGTATATATCTTCAATATAGTATTTAGGCTGCAACTGCTAATCGTGCAGCAATCTGGGAAACTTCGTCACTGATGATCATACGAGCTTCAGGTGCGCAGCGACCACAGCAAGTTCCCAGGTCGAGCATTTCGCGCACTTCACGATAGCTTTCAGCTCCATTAGCAACAGCTTCTTTAATGTCTTGATCAGTAATGCCACGGCACAGACAAACATACATGTCAGCAAACCACAGTAATTAAATAAGATAAGTAATATTATTGATAATTATTATCGTTTGTCAATAAAAATCATTTGAAAATGCGTTCAAAATAATTGGGGATTTAGATAAAAAAATACTACCTGAGCGGAAATCCAAGTGCTGCTCGGATTTCTGCGCAAGAGCGATTTATAATTTAGAATTAAATATTGCAGACGAGTAATTCAGTAAATTTTATAACTTATTGATTAATAATAACTACGCCATCCATTTCAACCAGTGCACCTTTAGGCAGGCTTGCCACACCCAAAGCCGCACGTGCAGGATAAGGCTGGGCAAAATATTCACCCATAATCTGGTTAACCAGCTGGAAGTGAGAAAGGTCAGTCAGGTAAATATTGAGTTTGGCAATGTCTGCCAGAGAACCACCAGCTGCTTCACAGACTGCTTTCAGGTTATCAAATACACGACGAATCTGAGCCTCGATGCCTTCTACCAGTTCCATGCTGTATGGATCTAGACCAATTTGACCTGAAAGATACAAGGTATTGCCAACAAGAATCGCTTGCGAATAAGTACCGATCGCAGCAGGGGCATTTTCAGTATGGATCACTTGGCGGGACATCAATTTCTCCTTTTATCATCAACATACATCATATTAGATCATTGCCATTGGCAAAAGCATTATCGTTTTAAATGATTAACTCGCCTTCGATGTGGTTTCTGAAATGCTAATTGGCTGGGGCAGACGGATAATTCGCGGGAAGCCGTAATGCATGCGCAGGTCTCGAATGAGCTGGGCGATCTGCTTACGGTTATGTACCACCACGTTGACATAAGTCTTTCCTTCGTAGCTACGGACTGACTCTACCCCGGATTTGGCTTTACGGCATTCATAGATCAGTTCGGAAATCTGTTCATCATCCATGGACAAGTCAATACAAAGATAAGCGGTAAAGCTGATATCTTCATTGTCTTCAGAGGTCCACTGCAATGGCATCATATTTTCTGGATGCAAATTTTGTTCGTGTAGCAAGTTATGGCAGCGTGCACGATGGACGATCAGACCACGGCGGGTCAGATGACCTTGAATAGGATCACCGAGTACCGGATTACAGCAGTGCGCATATTTGACATCTACACCTTCTGTGCCCTGAATTAAACGGTTCGAGTTGGAGCCAGTTTCTGCATCCTGAGCAAAGAGGTGATTGGCGACTAATTGTGGCAATAGGTCACCGACTGCAATCTGCTCATATAGGCGTTCCTGAGTCGGAATGTGACGCCATTGCAAGATATTGGCCCAGTCTGCTTCAGTTAAATCCTGAATAGAGCGATTAAATAATTTCAGAGCACGATTTAAAGCCTGTTCACCGACCATGCGCTGCTCGTCAATATCTTGATCACGTAGAATGTTTTGAATGGCACGACGGGCTTTTTGGGTATTGATAAAGCTCAACCAGTCTGGGTTTGGTGAAGCGAGTACGTCGGTAATCACTTCAATCACCTGTCCACTACTTAATGGCGTAGACAGAGGCTTGGTATCGCCGTTAATTTTAGCGCCAACTGCATGGTTACCCAGGAATAGACTGGCTGAATAAGCAAAGTCCACCACGGTCGCACCTTGTGGTAATTCATGTAGTTGACCATGCGGGGTATACACCCAAATCTTTTCCTGATGCAGATAATCCAGTAATTCATTAAAGGTAGTCTTGGCACAATCCCCATCCACCAAGACATTCAGATTCTGCATGGAAGCCTGAATGGCAGAACGGCAGGCTTGAGGTGCATTTTCCCCAAGTACCACACCAAAACGTGCTGCTTTACGCATCAGTTCAGTTTGTATTGTCAGAGAGAGGGTGGTCTTTTCACCCTTAATACGCATACTCAATGACTGGTTACCACCCGGTAGTGGGCGGCGGATATGATCTTCAAAACTTAAAACCTGGAAACTGTCTTCTAATAGTTCAGCAAAGCGGTCACAGTCAGCAATGCTTTGCAAAATAATTTCAAAAGCATGACTATGAGTCAATTCCTGCAAATTAATATCGTTTTTAACGAAGTGACGCAGTAATTCAATATTGTTATTTTTCTTTTTAATTCGGCCCTGGATATTATATTGATTTAATAATTCATTCAGTTTTCTTTCCCAGATCGCCTGATATTCACAGCGTTTTGATTTGGTTTGCTGTAAGGCTGTTTGAACATTGTTATACATGTCCAAATCCAGGTTTTGATAACAAAGATGTTCCAGATTATCTGCCATTTCATTCATACCAACCAGACGGGCCATCGGTACAAAAATTTCAAAGGTTTCTCTGGCAATACGCGCACGTTTATCTGGACGTAAGGCATCTAAGGTCGTCATATTGTGATAGCGGTCGGCCAGTTTCACAATAATGACACGTGGATCCTGTAAGGTAGCCTGCAGAATTTTCCGGAAAGACGCAGCTTTATTGTATTCCTTATCACTGGATTGGCTGAGTTTGGTTACGCCATCCACCAGTTCAGCAACAGTCTTACCAAATTTTTCAGTAATATCGTCTTTGTTGAAATCGGTATCTTCAATCACATCATGCAGCAAGGCTGCCATAAGTGTTTCGGCGTCCAGACGCATATGCGCCAGAATACTGCTCACTGCTATTGGATGCAGGATGTAAGGTTCGCCACTTTTACGGGTAATGCCATCATGGGCAATATCCGCATAATCACAGGCGGCAAGCACACGCTCGACTTCACTGGCACTTAAATAAGCGTCGATGATGATATTAAGCTGTTGCTTGGCTTGACTGACCTGTGGGCCTGGCATAAAACACCTTTAAAACTGAATTTTTTACAAAAATGCGCGAATACTTTAATGAAAAGCAAATCGCAAAGTTTGTCAATTTATTCCGCTGCTATTCACGGAAAAACCACATAAACTTGATGACTCGACCTTATGTTATAACCGTTCTCAACAGAATATAAAAGTCACAACACAAAAAAAGCCTAGTTATAAACTAGGCTTTTTATAGGAAGGGTTTCTTATTGGAAAGAAAAACCGTCCAGATTTAGATTATTTGCTGAAAGTGCAAGGTCTAGACTAGAAGTCTGGTAGTCTTGATCGCGTTGTTTCAGGATGTCTTTAGATACATGACCGACTGCAATTTCACGTAGAGCAACAACGGTTGGCTTGTCATTGTCCCATTCTACAGTTGGTTCAATGCCTTGACGTGCCAATTGACGCGCGCGTTTGCTTGCCACTAGTACAAGCTCAAAGCGGTTGTCCACATGGTCTAAACAATCTTCAACGGTTACGCGTGCCATAAGAATTCTCGTTTGAGTAATATTTTAACAGACTGCGAAGTATAAAATGCTTTGCCTGTAGACTCAAGTTTTAATCACTCTTCGCTTGGAGTAATTAAGGCCTGAATCAGTTTTTCGTGACGCTGTGCTTGTTGAGAAAGTACTAAACGATTAGCAATAATTACAGCTTCGAGATCATGCAGGGCCTTATTAAAGTCATCATTGATAATCACATAATCAAAGTTGCTATATTGCTGCATATCTTCAACTGCACAGCTCAAGCGATGCTCAATCACTTCAACAGAGTCTGTACCACGGTTAGACAGGCGTTGACGCAAATCAAACTGGCTTGGTGGCAAGATGAAAATTTGTTTGGATTCAGGAAAAAGGCGGCGAACCTGTTCAGCACCTTGCCAGTCAATTTCAAGTAAAACATCATGACCTTTAGCCAGTTGCTGTTTTACAGTGGCTTGTGCAGTACCGTAGTAATTACCAAAGACTTCAGCATATTCAATAAAACCGCCTTCATTCACCAGGTTTAAGAAGTCTTCTTTGGTTGCAAAATGATAGTGAACACCATCAAGTTCGCCAGGTCGTTGACCACGTGTCGTATGTGAAACAGAGACATGAAGATTATTCACACGTTCAAGTAGTGCTTTAACGAGGGATGTTTTGCCTGTTCCAGACGCAGCAGAAACGACAAACAAGAGACCCGACATGATATTTTTCCTGATATGATAAAATATCTTCTCTATTTTAGAGTAGACCGACTTTAAACTAAATAGTTGTACGTCGATTGTTTTACATTTATTTCAATTGTAGTGCTATACATTGACTGAGTATTGAGGATTCTATGGAAATTGTGTTAGCCAACCCGCGTGGTTTCTGTGCCGGTGTGGATCGTGCCATTGCGATTGTGAACCGTGCCTTAGAATGCTTTAATCCACCAATTTATGTGCGTCATGAAGTGGTACATAACAAATTTGTGGTAGATGACTTGCGCCAACGTGGTGCAATCTTTGTCGATGAACTGGATGAAGTGCCAGATGACAATATCGTCATTTTTAGTGCCCATGGTGTATCTAAAGCAGTACAGCAAGAAGCGGAACGCCGTGGCTTAAAAGTCTTTGATGCTACTTGTCCTCTAGTCACTAAAGTACATATTGAAGTCACCAAATATGCCCGAGAAGGGGTGGAAGCTATTCTCATCGGTCACGAAGGTCATCCTGAAGTTGAAGGCACCATGGGGCAGTATGACAAGAAAAATGGTGGTGACATTTATCTGGTTGAAGATGAAGATGATGTAGCAGCATTAGCCGTTCGTAATCCAGATCGTGTAGCCTTTGTAACTCAAACCACTTTGTCGATTGATGATACAGCTAAAGTCATTGATGCGCTTCGCAAAAAATTCCCTTTAATTCAAGGTCCGCGTAAAGATGATATCTGTTATGCCACACAAAACCGTCAGGATGCTGTACGTGACCTTGCAAATCGTTGTGATGTGGTATTGGTAGTCGGTTCACCAAATTCTTCAAACTCAAACCGTTTACGTGAATTGGCTGAACGTATGGGGAAATCTGCTTATCTGGTGGATAATGCTGATGAGCTAAAACAGGAATGGTTTATGGGGCAAACTCAGGTGGGTGTAACTGCCGGAGCATCAGCACCTGAAATCTTGATCAAGCAGGTTATTCAACGATTACAGGATTGGGGGGCGGCAGTGCCAAACGAACTTGAAGGTCGAGAAGAAAATATTACTTTCAGTTTGCCGAAAGAATTAAGAATACCGGTAACTCAAGCATAAAAAGCGTGAGTTAGTTAAAATTCTAATTTCATTTATATAAAGACAGATAATTAATTCGATAGTTATCTGTTTTTTTATGCCACTTATCCTGATTTGTGTTAGTTGTGTAATTTAATTAGATATTATATTTAATGCGGTAAAGTTTTGTTGCTTTGGGGATGAGATGCAGAAAAATAAAGGATTTACGCTTATAGAGCTCATGGTAACAATTGGGGTGCTTGCGATCATTGCATCTATTGCTGCTCCTTCAATGAATGATTTTAGAAAAAATCAACAGATAAAAGAGCAGGAAAATAAGCTGAGATTGGCGCTGACCGAGGCGCGTACAGAAGCTCGCCTGCAAAATAAACCTATGACAGTTAAGTTTAGTTCTGCGACATCAGGGGCTTCTAATACGATTTTTATTGATATTGACGATTCTAAATTTGATTTTAATATGAAAAATAAAAAAATTGTCTTTTACAGTAATGGTTTGGCTGATATTTCTGATGGAGCATGTTTGAGTATTTCTGAGCTTGATGGTGAGCATACTAGAGCAATAAAAATAGATAAATTGGGAATACTTTCAAATACTAGCAGTTGTCCTGGAGGGGTGTGAATGATAAATAATCAAAAAGGTGTGGGCTTAATTGAGATTATTGCTTCATTGGTCATTCTTGCAGTCGCAGTTATGGGATTTATTGCTTTGCAATATAGGACTCTGGAAGCTGCTTCCGAGTCGTTAAACCGGGTTGAAGCGGTCAATATTGCCAGAAATCTTGCAGAACGTATGTATGTGAGTCGAGCTTCCTATAAGGACTGTCTAAAATCCTCATGTTCTGGAACTACATTTGCTGGTAAGGATTGGAGTGAGGTGAATGCTTTGGCGAGTCAAAGAGGGATGAATGTCGGTGTGTTTACCTGTCCTGATACGCAGAATGGTCGTCAATGTATTTATGTTGCATGGGGAGAAACGGATGCTAATCCAGGTTCCTGCACCGAAACTAATAAGTTTTCATATAAATCTGACGCTAAGTGTGTAGTTGTGGAGGCTTACCAATGAATAAGCAACATGGTTTTACACTGATTGAACTTATGGTTTCTCTTGTACTTGGTCTCATTATAGTGGGTGCTGCATTTCAAATGCTTATTTCAGGCCAGCGAAGTTTGGCATTTCAAGAATCAATTCAAGGATTGCAAGATAATGCAAACATAGGCATTAACTATGTTGCGGATGATATTAAGCTCACAAACCTTAATTTGCCATTTTCTGAAATTAAACCGGCTCATGTATCTGGATTAATTGTAAATACAAGCAATTATATGGCTGGAGCTGGGAGTGCACCTGTTTCAGGAGATGGGAGCGGATCTGGCTTTATAACTGCTAAAAGTGATGTCTTAGTTATTCAATATAAGCCTGATCAGACTAAAGAATATGATTGTGAAGGTAATAGTATTGGTGCTGCTGATGTTGTTGTTCAACGTTACTTTATAAGAAAAGATGATAATGGTGGTGCCAATGATTATGTGTTGGCATGTGATGCAGGGCAATATAAAGAAGGTACTGCACTAACGGGTTTAAATGGAACCGGACAGATTATTATGAAAGGCGTTGACTTGTTCAAAGTTCGGGTCGGGGTAAGAGATAGTGCGAATAATATGTCATATAAAACATTGGCTGAATTTAAAGCACTTTCTAACACATCTAAAGCTGTTTCTTTACAAATTGGCATCTTAGCGCGTTCCTTAAATGGTGTTACTGATAATTCAGTAGAAAAATTAGAGCAAAATATATTTGGTAGCAAATACTCAATAACAAAACCAACTGCCGAAAAGAAAAAATATGTATGGATTCCTGTTGAACGGACAATTGCTTTGCGCAATGGATTGGGAGAGGAGCTATGAACAAAGCAAGTCAAAAAGGTTCAACAATTGTTGTGGTGATGGTGGTCGTGATATTGCTTACGATTATTGGGGCAATGGCCATGAGAGGGAGTGTTTTTGGTCTTAAGATTGCTACTAACAGCCAAGCAAACAACATCATGGATCAAAATAATGATGCTTCATTTTATTATATTGAAAATTTAGCTTTTATTAAGAGTCAATTGGTTGGAACAGGGTTATTTGGTTTTCCTAAAATGGCTGATAACCGTAATAAAGAACTAGTACTTTGTTATCGTGGTGGTTCTACGAAATTCTATCAACTTGGTAAGGTGAGTTTAGTCTATTCAGAACTCGAAGGTGGTTCAGAAAAACTAAAAAAAGAGCATATCGGTGGCTCTTCAAATATGGGATTTTGCCAAGTTAATAATTCAAAATCTGATTTTGTAAGTGGACGGGGAGCGGCCATGACGCAAATTTCCGTTCGTGTAGCTGGTATGTCTGATGATGAGCCATTTTCCCATTATCAGATTGGTACAGATGCTGAAACAGGAAAGCTAGAGGACACATTACGTGTAGTTGTAACCTCAACCACAGTTATGCCTGTACTCAGTTCTGCAACGAATAAAACCATAAATGATTGTATGCAAAATTTAAGTTATATCGATGATCCGGATTCAGATTTACCGACTGTCTCTGAGTGTTTGAGTGGTGAAAGTATTCCATTTAAAACACAGGTCGCTGAATACAATCTAGGTCAGTTTATTAAAAAATATGAATCCACAGGTTCATAGGGGGAGCCGTTATGAAAATTAGCACACAGATGAAAACAAAATGGATGCAATTTAAAGTATCGGCTTTATCTGCATCTGTGACAGCATTAATTGTAAGTGGTATTCCTACCCAAATTTCAGCGTCTGATATTGATATTTATCAGGCTGGGGGTACAGGTGGTGTAAATATTTACTTCATGCTAGATGCATCAGCTAGTATGGAGTCTATGAGCTTAAATAGTGACTACGGACATTCAACTCAGCGAGTACAAAAATGTGCTCCTGAAGAAAAATCTCGAAATGTAATTATATATGTTCATACCACTTCTAGTAATGGTAATCGTATCTATTATAAGAAAGAGAGTGGAGGAGCGTATACTTTTAATTCCTCTACTTCAAGGTTAACCTATGTAGGTGCTGGAAACGGAACACATAACGTGAAAAGTACATTCAGCACAGGTTGGACACGAACTGACAATAATAATAAATACGAGAGTAAAAATATTATTGAAAAATATACAGAAAATGTATGTACAACTGTCGCAAGTAAAAATATTTGTCCGAGCAATAATTATAATAAACTTACTAGTAACTTAACATATAGTGAATATATATATGCAGAGAAAGGTGATTCATATTGTCGTGTTAATCTTAATGATTTAACTGATCATGCCTTAGATGTTACATATGGTAATAAAATTAAAAAAATCTGCGAACAGGAGTCTACAGGATCCACTTTTTATAGGTGTTTGACGCGTTTGTCTATCTTGAAAAAAGGGCTTTACTCTGTGATTTTTAATCCAGATCTTAATGAAGATATTTATTTTGCGCTAGGAACATATAAGGGTTCCTCAGCTACTACGCATCCAAAGTTCCTAGACGACTCGGGTAAAGTGAAATTTAGAAGCATGGATGATGATGGTAAAGAAATTTTAGCCAAAGCAATTCAAGATATAAGCACCGGTAATGGAACTCCAATTGCAGAAGGTTTTAATGAAGCAGCTTTATCTCACTATAATAAAGTTAACTTTAGTTCTAAAGGCAATATTTCACCAGAATGTAGTGGAAATGGAGTTTATTTGCTTACAGATGGTGTGCCACAAAGTTCAGGTGGTAGTTACTTGCGAGATAATGAAGCAACCCCATTTAAACTGAAAATATATAATGATAGAGGTGTTTTAGTAGAAACAAAGACAGCAAGTGAGATACCCCAAGGAAATAATCCTCAAGGATTAAAAAAATATTGGAGGTACTTGGGAGGGAGTGTCAATTATGTTGCTGCAGATAAAGCTAAAAATATTAAAACAGCAACAGTCGGTTTTGGGGGTATGTATTATAAAAATTTTGATGAGGCCCAATTAAAAGTGAACTCCAAAGGCAATTTTGACTGTACTTTGCTTACTGGAGAAAGTGGAGATTTACAATCTTTATGCTATTTAGGTGAAAAGAGATCCAATTATGGTAAAGGTGGATTCTATACTGCACAATCTACAGATGATTTGGTTGATAGTATTCAGCAATTTGTAAGTGATGTGTCGGTAGAAATTGAAGGCTCTACTATGGGAACTAATACCATTCCTGTAGATGCCTTGAATCCAACGCAATTGCAAAACTATTCTTATTTCCCAATGTTTAAGCCTATTGTGGGTGGTGATGAACAATTATGGGCAGGAAACCTAAAGAAGTTTGCAGTCAAAACGAGTTCTGGCACAATCGTAGATCAGTCAGATAAACCTGTATTTAAAGCTGGTAAAATTCAAGAAAAATTAAGTGATTATTGGTATGACAGTGCTGGTAGTTCGGATGATGATGTCTATATGGCATGGGGTGGTTTATTAAGTAAACTGAAAGTGAATAAAAACCCTTTAGACAGCTCAGGTAATATAAGTTTTAAACGTAAAATTTACTTAGATCAGAATGGTGATTTACAGCTTATTATTCATGATAGCTTGGATGATGATGAAATACTTGAGAACAAAAAACACTATTTATTTGGTTTGCTCGGCTATTCTAAACTCACTCAAACAGATTTTAATGAGCTCGAAGGTAAATCGTTTGCTGATCAATTAAATTATCTTGAAACTAAAAACAGCGCTCAAGATTTTCAAATGGGTTCTGTCATTCACTCGACACCAATTATGCTGACCCAAAGAGGTGTATTTGAGGAACAAGATGGTGAATATGGCATTACGGAACGAGAAGATTATATTTTGGCGGGTACTACCCAGGGTTTAGTACAAGTCGTAGATGCAGATTCTGGTGAAGAAGTATTTAGTTTCTTACCAAGTGAGTTTTTAACACGGACTAATAATAGCCAAGAAAAAGGCTTTGCAGAATCACTTGCTATGTCGCGATTTACGACTACTGATACAGATAATTTCTTCTATGGTGTAGATGGTCCATGGGTTGCTCATACTGAGTATGAATATGCCTTCGAAGGAGATAAAGAAATTATGACTGCCAAAAAGCAATATGCTTATGGTGGCCTTCGTATGGGTGGCAGAAGTTATTATGCATTGGATTTAACAGATTTAGGCAAAACCTCTAGCAAACCAAAACTCCTCTTTGCTATTAAACCAGATAATCATATTTCTGGAGCTTTATCTTATATGGGAGAAAGTTGGTCAAAACCAGTCGTCACTTATATTCCTTGGAAAGGCCATAAGAAGTTAGCCATGATTGTAGGTGGGGGATATGACCGTAAGTATGAGAGTCAAGATGTAACCGGAACCGTTAAAGGAAATGGGATCTATATCTTTGCTGCTGAAGACTATGATACTAATACAAAAGCAGGTTCTTTGTTGTGGTGGGGAAGTAGTAATGCTACCAATAGTACTTCTTCAACGAAGATTGATACTATGACACATAGTATTCCATCACGTGTTAAAGCAGTTGACCGAAACGGTGATGGGATTACAGACCACTTATATGTCGGTGATTTGGGAGGACAGGTCTTCCGTGTTGATTTTAATTCTAAATTAGGTGTAAGCGCTGTTAATACACCATTAGTTCAGCAGGCAGTAAAAATTGCAGACCTAAATACTGATGGGAAAAACCCAAGACGTTTTTATGAGGCTCCTACATTCACGATTCATAAAGATGATAAAGGTGAACGCTTTGCTATGGTTACACTTGCTTCAGGGGATCGTAGTAGTCCGTTAGTTACCGAGACCAATTATCCAACAGATTATATTGTCGCGATTAAGGATGATACAGTTACTCAGACAACGGTCACTGCTCCTACAGTAATCACTTTAAATTCTATGCTCGATATAAGTAGTACCTCTACTTTTAATAAAGGAACTCATAAAGGCTGGTTCTATCCGATGCCTAAGTCAGATGGGAAACAATTACGTGGTATAGAGGAAGGAATTGCAATCGATAATGATCTGTATTATTCAGTGTTCAATCCAGATGCGAGTACAGCGAAAGAAGAGGGTGGAGCAGATGATTGTACGGGTGGTGTAACAGGAAAAAGTATCGCATATAAATTCTGTCTGCCATACGGTGATAAAACTTGTTTTGGAACCACTTCAACAAGTAATCCGGAAAAAATTGCTGAATTGGGGGCTGGTATTGTTGGTTTGACATTTGGTGCAGGTCGGACTCAGGCGAATCATAGAACTCTTATTTTCAATAAAGATGTTAGTCCAGCCCCTCCAGAATATGCAGTGTTGGATAAATTGGTACCAAAACGTTGGTTTGAATATTTACCATTTAATTCTGGTGGTGAATAGTTATGAAAATAAACACAGGCTTTACTCTGATAGAGTTAATGATTGTAGTTATTATTCTAGCAATCTTGGCAGCCATTGCGCTGCCAAGTTATCAGGCTCAGGTTCGTAGAGGTAATGAAAAGCTTGCTTTGCAACAGATCGCTGATTTGAGTATGGAGCTTGAAAAAGAAAAGACCCGTAATTTTAGTTATGAGGGTTTAAATGGAAAAAGCTTGTTAGCAAAAGCAGGAACTAAAACTGTCTATACAACTACAGTTTCTGCTGAGTTGAGAAAATGGTCTATTAAATCTTGTGTAAACCAAACATTAGATGATGCAAGTTTATACAAAAATTTTGCTTCAAATAGCCAAGGTGCGACATGTGAATGGTCTGATACTACATGTACAGTCCCATCACAATGTCAATGAGGTGAAAAAATGAAGTCATATTTTAATAACGGTTTTACACTCATTGAGTTAATGATTGTTGTGGTGATCTTGGGGATTTTGGCTGCAATTGCTTATCCAAGTTATACAGGTTATCAGGCACGTACCAAGAGAGTTGAAGCACAAACGACCATGCTGGAGATAGCGAATCAGCTATCTGCTTATAAAGTGGCTTATGGCGATTATACAAATGCTGCATCAGCTCCATTTATGGTAGCTAAAATTCCAAATAGTGGAACAGAAAATTATGGTTTACAGTTAACGGTGTCAGCGGATAAACATTCTTGGACTTTAAAAGCTACACCTGCAAATTCTATGGCAAATACCGGTGCTATTACATTAAATAGTTCAGGTCAGCAATGCTGGGAAAAAATCTCAGGGGCATGTGAGCCGTGGGACGGTCGCTAACCCAAATTCAAAATTGTAGCCAACCAATTTTTGATCTTTCATTCAGGGCAAACTTCGCGTAAAATATTGCCCTCTATGAAAGGGGTTTGAAGTGTTCCGGTGGTCGGTACATGAATAATCCGTAAAAACTATAAGGTTCTATCATGGTTGTTATTCGTCTTGCACGCGGTGGTGCTAAAAAACGTCCGTTCTATCAAATCATTGTGACTGATAGCCGTAATGCACGTGACGGTCGTTTCATCGAACGTATCGGTTTCTTCAACCCTACAGCTCAAGGTAAAGCAGAAAAACTTCGTTTAGATGCTGACCGTTTTGCTCACTGGGTTTCTCAAGGTGCACAACCTTCGGAACGTGTTGCTTCTTTAGCTGCTCAAGCTAAGAAAGCTGCAGTTGCTGCATAATTTTTTATAAATTAGGTAGTAATTTGCCCATGACACCAACACAGAATGTTCCCGAAGATCGTATTCAGATTGGACAGTTACGTTCAGCATATGGATTAAATGGGTGGCTCTGGGTCTATTCCAATACAGAACCTATGAGCAATATATTTGACTACCTTCCTTGGTACATTGAGACCAAAGCAGGTTGGCAAATTGTCGATGTAAAACGTTGGAAACCACATGGCAAAGGTCTGGTTGTTTCGCTGAAGGGTGTGAGTGATCGCACTGCAGCAGACGGTCTGGTTGGTGCTAATGTCTGGATCTCTAAATCGCAACTGCCTCAACCCGGCGTGGATGAGTATTACTGGTCTGATTTGAAAGGTCTAACTGTGTTAGGTCTGGATGAAGAAGAACAGGAAGTGAATCTCGGCCAAATCCATGAAATGTTTGAAACAGGTGCCAATGATGTGATGGTAGTTCGCGCTACTGCTGACAGCGTCGATGGCGAAGAGCGAATGATTCCATGGCATAAAGATGTGGTACAGCGTGTTGATCTGGAAGCTGGTCGTATCTACGTGAATTGGGGCGTAGATTATTAATCCTTAATAGGATTAACGCAGCAGGAAAATGAGGAGTCTGCGGTGTTCTTTGCAGTCATTACGCTTTTTCCTGAAATGTTTGAAGCGATTACAGCCTACGGTATTAGCGGGCGCGCAGTAAAACGTGATTTGATGCAAATTCATTGCATTAATCCACGCGAATTTGCTGAAGGGAACTACAAACGGGTGGATGAACGTCCATTTGGTGGTGGTCCCGGTATGGTGATGATGGCTGAGCCATTAGCGAAAGCAATTCACCGTGCTAAAGAGCTTGCAGCGCAAGCGGGTGCAGTTCATGTTCCAGTGGTGTATATGTCACCGCAAGGAAAAACCTTAAATGAAGCTGCAGTACAGGACTTCGTTAAATATGACGGACTGATTGTATTGTGTGGACGTTATGAAGGTGTCGATGAACGTTTGATCCAGAAATATGTTGATCAGGAATGGTCGATTGGAGATTACGTCTTATCGGGTGGAGAGCTCCCCGCGATGGTTTTATTGGACAGTATTATCCGGAGACTTCCGGGTGCTATGTCGGATGAACAATCACACGTGCAAGACTCATTTGTGGATGGTCTGCTAGATTGCCCACAATATACCAAGCCAGACCATTTTGAAGGTATGGATGTGCCAGACATTTTAAAATCGGGACATCATGCCAATATTGAGAAATGGCGGTTTTTGCAGCGATATCAGCGCACTTTGGAACGCCGACCTGAGTTGGTGGAAAAAGTTGAACTGACCAAGCAGCAAAAGAAATGGCTAAAAGATTTGCAAAGTGGCAACAACTAAACCTGTTGTCCAAATCTGTATTTAAGCAATGTTGTTTAAATATTTAAAATAGGCTCTTTATGCATTGAAGCGGTCAAGCATAAAGGGAAAGTCAATCGGGTCTATGCGCTTTAGCCTCTAGCCCCAGTGGAATCAGACCTCTTCTGACCCACACATATTGGAGATACCCCATGAGCGGTAAGCATCCTTTAGTACAAGCTGTTGAAAATGCTCAGCTTAAACAAGACATCCCAGCTTTTGCACCAGGTGACACAGTAGTTGTCCAAGTAAAAGTAAAAGAAGGCGACCGTGAACGTCTACAAGCGTTCGAAGGCGTTGTAATCGCTAAGAAAAACCGTGGTCTGAACTCTGCGTTCACAGTACGTAAAATTTCTAGCGGTGTGGGTGTTGAGCGTGTGTTCCAAACTCACTCTCCAATCGTTGCTAAAATCGAAGTGAAACGTCGTGGTGACGTTCGTCGTGCTAAACTTTACTACCTACGCGAATTGTCTGGTAAAGCTGCACGTATTCGTGAAAAATTGCCAGCTCGTAAACAAGGTTAATTTTAGCCTTGCTTTCAAGCAAAAAAATGCGCCTTTGGGCGCATTTTTTTATGTTTGAATTTTATAGACCTTGTAGCTTTAATCGGTTGGCATGCTGACGGTAAACATCCACCGGATCTGGTGCGAATATATTTTTCAATCCAAGTACCTGGTTAACTTCATCCAGATGATTCCAGTTGTAGTTATCTCGAATAGTTTTACCAAACTTGGCACTACAGCGTGGTACAAGTCCATCGTTATCTCGACCACCATCAATTAATAGGCTGGTTGCTTTTAAGACGGAGTCTATATCGAGTAAATTAGTGACTGTACCGACCCCAGTAAATGAATAATTGTAAATCTCATTTCCATCATACTTTGCTTTATAAGCACCTTCACCACAGGCAGTAGTTGGCATACCCAACGGATACTGTTGAGCAAACTTTGCCGAACCTTGAACACTTAAGCTGTTGGCACTTGCTAAAGAATCATGAGGAAAACTATTCGGATCTAATCCTTGTGCCCATGTAATGGTTTTAGACAGGACATTAACCACAGAGGTAACCGGGGTTTCTAGTACAGGTGCAATATCACGGATAGTTAGAATGAGATCAGACACTGGTGAGCCTTTATTGGTAGCACCCACAGCGGTTAATGAGGCTACCAAGTCAGATCGAGTACGTGCTACATAACGAATTGTTGGCCCACCATGTGAGTGGCCAATCAGGTTTACTTTTTTAGCGCCAGTAATTGCCGCGATTTCTTCTACTTGATGTCGAAGTTGCTCGCCACGAATTTCAGTCGAGTTAAATGGGGAAACACGAGTTGCCCAGACATTTGCGCCGTTACGTGCCAGATCTGGCAGAATCTGGTACCAGTAATCTAAGCCAAACTGATCTGTACCGACTCGGATAAAGCCCGCCATGCCATGTACAAACACGATTGGGTATTTAGTTTTTGCATAGCTGGAACTGGCTTTTGCAGTAACTTGACTGGCCTGAGTTGCAGCCTGTGCGTTAAAGCAGGCACTTGCCAAAACAAGACCCGCTGTGAATAGTCCAATTTTCATCATTATGACCTCTATTGTTGTTTTCTAAAGGCTGTCCTTGCCATTTTTAACCTCGTCAATCTAGAGAGGTGGTATGAGCAGAAAGCACTATCCTCATGACGCTATGATTATTTATGTTTCTAATGTTTTCCTTAAGTACTTATCCTGATTTATTACTGAAGTCCGAAGTTAAAAATATGGTCTTCATCTTCAATCGCTTAGGGAAATTATGCTTTTAAGCAGGCGTATTTTTTCATTCTGATCAGTGAATGCCATGTCATTTAAGGTCATAGACAGGCTTTCGAATCAGATAAGTGGGAAATGCTTTAGTAGATTAATTGTTTTGAATATAAGTTATTGAAATAAATTAACTTTAATTATTTTTCAATTATCGGTTTGAGATAATAAAATTGTAATTAATAGTAAATTCTCCCTAAGAAGATCAAGTCAGATCTTAATAAATAAGCTCAAGGTAAGGAGATCAGATTTCAAAAATAATAAAAAGGCCATAACTTGATTGGTTATAGCCTAAAAGTTTTTTAAAGGTTAATCAGCAAAAGGAAGTTTGCCTCCTTTGTCATGTACCTGTTCAAAGGTTTCTACACGCAGTCGCTCTTCCGGTTTTTTGAAATGCTGCGCACGTAATTCCTGAACGGCTTTCTGCTTGGCATTGTCATTTAAGCCGCTTTTCATGATGTTATCGCGCTCATTTAAATAGCTGGTCACACTCGATTTCCAGCTAGCACGTTCACTATCCAGACTTTCAAGACGTTGGGTGGCTTCTGGACCTACCAGATTTAAACGCATCTGACGAATTTCCTCAGCAGAACCACTGCGTGCTTTAATGTCGGCAGTGAGTTTGCGCAAATCTTCCAGCTTATTCAGTTGCTCCAGATTTTCTTGCCAGTCTTCTGGTAACTGTTGAAACAGTTCTTTCAGTTTCTGTGCTTTTTCAGCTTCGCTTAAGTTCTTATCCGCCATGACTGCCATGCGGTCCAAAGTATATTCATGATAGGTATCTTCAGTGCCAAACAGTCCTTCAATTTCATAATTGGAAAAGAAGCGCTTACGCTGATTTTGGGTACTGGTATAGATGCTACGGTAATAAGCCGGATCTTCCTGATTTAGACCAGCTGGTGGCGTTATTTCACCGAGACTTTGACGATACTGTAAATAGCGATCCCATAGATCCAGAATCTGCGACAGGGCAGGTTCTTTGTGATTCTGGGAAATATAGGTTTTGAAATCCTGCTGAATCTGTTCAATAGTTTTCTCACCATACTGGGTAATGAAATATTCAAAACAGTTACGGGTCTGCTCATTCACGATTAGGCGATTACTGCTGTCCAGCTGCATCTGACAGTTGATCTCGGTATCTTGCTGGCTGGGGCTGGAAAAAAAAGTATTATTCTGCGCACTGACATTCACAGCATTGGATTCACTATTTAGCATCGCTGCCTGAGCTCCACCTGACCCATTCTCAGTTTGCTTTTCATCCTGAGGGGAAAGCCACAAGAGCAGCGTGATCAGACATAGAATCACCAGCACAGCAATGATCCAGATTTTATATTTCTGCATGTCCTATGCACCTTTATTTTGTTTTTCTTCAATTATTATTAAAAATGAATTGGCTCAATATGCCATAAATGCAAATTGAATCGCATAGATAAGTTGTAAATCATTGATCAGGGTTTTACCATTGCGCCAACTTAAAAATTGTCTGATTTTTTGCCATGAAATCTTCATCTCCTAAAATTCAGCGTCGTCATATCAGCGGTGTGTTTCTGTTAAATAAGCCTTTAGGCATCAGCTCCAATGCTGCGCTGCAAAAAGTACGCTGGCTGTATCGTGCGCAAAAAGCCGGACATACAGGTGCGCTAGATCCTTTGGCATCTGGCTTATTGCCGATCTGTCTGGGAGAGGCGACCAAATTTTCACATTATTTGCTGGATTCAACCAAGCGTTATCAAACTACGGTTTTTCTAGGCCATAGCACGACTACTGGTGACGTCGAAGGTGAGGTTCTACTCGAGCAAGCCGTTCCTGAATTAAATGAACAGCTGATCAAGGATACGCTTGCCAAATTTATCGGTGAGATCCAGCAGGTCCCGCCGATGTATTCTGCCTTGAAGAAAGAGGGCCGTCCGCTGTATGAGTTGGCACGTCAAGGGATTGAGATTGAACGTGAGGCACGGCCAATTACCATTTATGCCATCGAGCTTTTATCTTTTACTGAAAATAGTATTACGCTAGATGTGACCTGTTCTAAAGGCACGTATATTCGAGTATTGGGTGAGGATATTGCCAAGGCACTGGGTACCTATGGTCATCTGACTTATTTGCACCGCACGCAGACTGGTCATTTTGACATTATTCCTACTTATACCATTGAATATCTGGAAAGCCTGAGCGAAGAAGAGCGTGAAGCTTTATTGTTACCAGCTTATGCGCCAGTACAACATTTCCCGCAGGTTCAGGCACCAGAGGGCCGTGCGGAATACTTTAGTCGTGGTATGGAAAGTAATATCGATCATCCGGCAGAGCCACAAGTGTTGGTCTTTGATGGTGAAAAATGCTTAGGCTTGGCTGAAATTACCGATAAAAAACGCTTAGTTCCAAAACGCGTTTTAAATCTCTAAAAAATACTAAGAGAAAATTGATATGGAAATCGAGATCATCATCAGCCTGATTGGCTTTGCCTTTATGGCAGGAGCAATTGATGCCGCCGTCGGTGGTGGTGGTCTGATCCAGATTCCGGCGATTATGAGTAGTTTGCCGCATCTACCGCCAGCGACGGTGTTCGGCACCAATAAGCTGGCTTCTATTTGTGGGACGGCTTCTGCGGCACTTTCCTATTTGCGTCAGGTGAAATTGCCGTGGGCTTTACTTGGCGTGATTGCGCTGTGTAGCTATATCAGTTCTTTTACTGGCGCGGCCAGTGTCACGCTGATTCCAGTGGAAATTCTGAGGCCTTTTGTGCTGGTCATGCTGATCGTTATTGCGATCTACACCTTCATGAAAAAGCAGTTTGGTCGGGTGCATGTCGAGCAGAAGCTGACCCGAAAAATGCTGATACTCGCTGCCATTGGCAGCTTGATGATCGGGTTTTATGATGGGATTTTTGGCCCTGGCACTGGTAGTTTCTTTATTTTTTTCTTTATCCGTTATTTGAGTGTGGATTTTTTGCATGCTTCGGCACTCTCGAAAATCGCCAATTTCACCACCAATCTGGCTGCATTAAGCTTCTTTATTCCCACTGGGCATGTACTGTTTATGATCGGTGCCATGATGGCAGTAGCGAATATCGCAGGTTCAATCGTTGGGGTGAAACTTGCCTTTAAATATGGTAGTGGTTTTATCCGGATTCTGTTTCTGATACTGGTCAGTTTGCTAATTTGCCGCATGGCCTATCAGATGTTTCTAATTTAAGAATAGATGTAAACTATTCTCAATATTAAAGTTTTTCATACAATTTCTACTTATAAAACCTCCTGAACCCTTGTCATTTTCTTTCTATGATGCAGAAAGCCATGACAAAAACAGGAGAAAAATTACATGACCACCATTTTTGAAGCACTTAGGGAAAGTCATGAAATTCAGCGTGATCTTGCTGAAAAATTATTACAAACTTCCGGGGACACACCAGAACGCCGTGAACTGTTCAAGCAACTCAAAAATGAACTGTTTGCCCATGAAACAGCGGAAGATCGCTATTTCTATATTCCATTGATGATGACCGATTCGGGGCTGAATATTACCCGTCATGCTTTAGCCGAACATCATGAAATGGATGAGATGATTGAGGAGCTGACAGCTACCGAATTTAGTAATCCAGGCTGGATTGCGACTGCCAAAAGACTTTCAGAAAAGGTTCATCACCATTTGAAAGAAGAGGAGCATGGCTTCTTCCAGCAGGCAGGTAAAATTCTCGTCGAAGAGCAGAAAACCGCTTTAGCAGTGCAATATAAGAATGAATACCAGCGTTATAAAGACATGAAAAAAGATATGCTGGTCCAAAGCTAAATTTTGAATTTAAAATTTATAATGCAAAAAAAGATGGCTGAATGGCCATCTTTTTTATAAGCGCTTTAAGCAGCTTTTGCTTTTCTAGCCTGACGTGCAGCACGCAAGGTGACCCCAACTGAAGCCAGCATAATACAAGCTAGGGCAATCCATTGAAGTAACCCGATACGTTCACCGAGCAGTATAAAGCCGGTTAAGGCTGCTAATGCAGGAGAGAGGCTGGACAGCGTGCCATAACTCATCTTATTGAGTTGTTTAAGCGCTTTCAGATCTAGCGCATAAGGAATTGCTGTTGCCAGAATCGCAATAGTGATCGCCTTACCCCAATGCTGAGTATCGAGCACTGCTGCTGCATTGTTATATAAGCCAAATGGTAGCAAACACAATGCAGAAATACTGATGGCAATGGTCAGCGCATGCATACCCATATTTTGCTGCACTACGCGCTGACCAAAGAAAATATAGAAGGCCCAACATAGACCTGCGCCTAATGCACATGCAGCACCAAATAGGTCAAACTGATGATTGGCGGCTTGTCCCCAGGGCACCATCAATGCGATCCCTAAAATTGCTAAGATCACCCAGATGTAGTCGCTGCGGTTTTTAATTGATAGAAGTGCCAAACCCAGTGGTCCAACAAATTCCAGACCGACTGCAATTCCTTGAGGCAGCTTACCCAGTGACATATAGAACAGGATATTCATCAGCCCCAGTGCCGCGCTATAGCAAAGCAGATCTTTCCATTTGAGATACGGTAGGCGTGAGATGATTTTCCAGGAACGGAACATCACGCAGACAATAATTGCGGCAAAACATAGACGCAAAATGGTCACCGTCAGTGGATCCAGCACGGTAAAGAGTTGCTTCGCGAAGGATGCACTGATCTGGTATGAAGTCATGGATAAAACCATGTACAACACAGCAAGGAGTTGGGCGTTTGGCATGGGAAGGTAATGCACCAGGAACGGCGCAGAATTCAAGTCAGGGAGAAAGGCAGATTATAGCAAACTGGTTAATTTTTGATGAGTAAGGCGGAAGAATATTTTGTGAACATTAGCCTTAAATTTACTGCAAATGAATTTAAATTTTTAAGCGAAATAGGGGATCTGAAAATTTTAAATTCAAAGTATAAAAACCACTCTACAAAACTTTAAATTTAAAAATACCTGAATCGAAAAAATGCTAATTATTTAAATTTAAATAGTTTGATTCTTACGTTTTTGCATCGTCACTGTACAGCCGATTGAAGCGGTGATGATGGTGCTCAGTGCTAGCCATTGGGTCCATAATAAAGACTCACCTAGAAAGACAAAACCAGAGAGTGCTGCGACTGCAGGTTCCAGACTCATCAATGTACCAAAACTCAAAGCAGTTAAATTTCTGAGCGCAATCATTTCCAGAGTGAAGGGAAGTGCACTTGCCAAGACTGCCAGCGCTAAGAAGTACATCAGGCTGATTGGTTCAAAAGTATGTGCAGGCATTCCTGCGAATAGCGCAATCGGCATCAGCATCAGCATGCCAACAAACATGCCCAGACACACAGTATGATTGCCGGAAACTCCCGAAGGCTTTTGACCTGCAACGATATAGAGCGCCCAGCAGCTACCAGCTCCTAAGGCAAATAGGATACCAAGCGGATCGAGTGGTTGTGCGGCTTGATCAAAAGGAAACAACAGAACCAGACCTAGAATTGCCAATCCTACCCAGATAAAATCAAATTTCTGTCGGGCATGAAACAGCGCCACGCTGAGCGGGCCAATAAATTCAAAAGAAACTGCAATGCCGAGCGGCAAACGGTCAATTGCGAGATAAAACAGCATATTCATGCCAGCCAAGGCAATCCCATAACTAATAATGGCTGACCATTTGACTTGGCGGAAATTGATCTGCCATATTTTAAAAATCAGCGCCAACACAGCTGCACCTAGTAGCAGGCGCATCGCGGAAACCGTCAGGATCGGGAACTGGCCGAACAGATATTTTGCAAAGGAGCCACTACTTTGCATGCTGATCATGGCGATCAACAGAATCAGTGGTGCTTGCACGACTGGTGCAATTTTAAAAGCAGACATGGACTAAATTCGGTTCGAGCATTCGAACAGCGGGAGAGCAGCACAAGCTGTAAATTTTATATTGAGCAAAAAAACTTTGCCCTGAAAAATAAAAAAACCACAGTCCGAAGACTGTGGTTTTTTAAAAACCTGAATTAGAACAATACGCGAACGCGGATTGTACCTTCAAGGTGGTGTAGGGTATCTAGTGCTTCTTGAGATGCAGTTGCATCTACGTCCATAACCAAGTAACCCACATCGCCTTTGGTCATTAATGTCTGACCAGAGATGTTGATGCCGTGTTCAGCAAACAGGTTGTTGATCTTAGACAGCACACCTGGGATGTTTTTGTGGATATGAAGCAGACGGTGTTTGCCTTCAGTCAATGGAAGCGCGATTTCTGGGAAGTTCACCGCAGAAAGTGTCATACCTTTATCAGAATAAGCCACGAATTTCTCGCCTACTTCCAGACCGATGTTTGCCTGAGCTTCCATGGTAGAACCGCCCACGTGTGGAGTTAAAATCACGTTTGGAAGGTTACGTAGTGGAGAAATGAATTCTTCACCATTTGCTTTAGGCTCTTTCGGGAATACGTCAACCGCAGCACCTGCAAGGTGACCAGATTTCAATGCCTCAGCCAGATCTTCGATCACAACACATGTACCACGTGCTGCGTTGATGAAGATTGAACCTTCTTTCATTTGCGCGAATTGTTCTTTAGTCATGAAGTTACGTGTAGACGGAACATCAGGAACATGGATAGAAACAACATCAGCATTTGCAAGAAGTTCACCCATTGTGCCGACCTGACGTGCATTACCTAATGGTAATTTAGTCACTGTGTCGAAATAGATCACTTTCATGCCCATGCTTTCAGCAAGTACAGAAAGTTGTGAACCAATTGAACCGTAACCAACGATACCTAAAGTCTTACCACGAGTTTCGAACGAACCTACAGCAGATTTGTTCCAGCCGCCTGCGTGTGTATCTGTAGATTTTTCAGGTACACGGCGAAGCAGAAGAATCGCTTCAGCAAGTACAAGTTCAGCAACCGAACGAGTATTTGAGTATGGTGCGTTGAATACCGGAATACCGCGACGCATTGCTGCATCCAGGTTCACCTGGTTGGTACCGATACAGAAACATCCTACCGCGATCAGTTTGTTCGCAGCTTCAAACACTTCTTCAGTGAGCTGAGTACGGGAACGGATACCAATGAAGTGCGCATCTTTGATCGCTTCTTTCAGTGCTTCACCCTCAAGCGCTGTTTTACGATAGTCGATGTTGGTATATCCAGCTGCATTCAATGTGTCGATTGCGTTCTGGTGAACGCCTTCTAACAATAGAAAACGGATTTTATCTTTAGGTAGAGATAGATGTTGGCTCATTACGGCTCCGCTACAAAGGCCAAATTTAGTCGCCGTATAATAGCATAGGAAAGCAGCTGATTCACATTTCCATCTTGACGTGAATATCAGGTATTTTTGCAAGTGATATTGGTGAAAATGATGATTTTGGTTGAATTAAACTATCATTTTCAAAGGTATATTATCAAAATTGTCATTTTTTCAGGGAATCACCCAAAAATAGCTTATAATATTGCGCCATGCTTTTAAAGCAGCCCATTTTGATGCTTTAATGGTCATGCATCGTCTGAATTTCATACAGGCCTTGATGCCTGAAAAATATGCAAATGAACGGACGATCTCTCTCTTGTTTACTTCATGCTAGGTCTGCAAACGATGAATGCTCCAGTCGCTTTAACCCCTGAGTTATTGACCCAATTGACTGCAATTGTGGGTGAAAACCGTATTAAAACTGATGAGGACAGTCTCCAGAATTGGGGGCGCGATCATACTAAGCACTTTGATCCAAACCCATCGGTCATCGTTTTCCCATCAACCACTGAACAGGTTCAAGAAATTGTAAAGCTTGCTAACCTGTTTAATGTTGCTGTGACTCCATCAGGCGGTCGTACTGGTCTTTCTGCAGGTGCAGTAGCTGCGAATGGCGAGATCGTGGTGAGCATGGACAAGATGAACCAGATTCTGGAATTCTTCCCGGCTGACCGTATGGTACGCGTGCAGGCAGGTGTAGTAACTGAACAGCTTCAAAACTATGCTGAAGAGCAAGGCATGTACTACCCGGTAGACTTTGCATCTGCAGGTTCATCTCAGATCGGCGGTAACATCGGTACCAATGCCGGCGGTATTAAAGTGATCAAATACGGCATGACCCGTAACTGGGTACTTGGCCTGACTGTAGTAACAGGTAAAGGTGATGTGCTGCGTCTGAACAAGGGCATGATCAAGAACGCGACTGGTTATGCGTTACAACACCTGTTCATTGGTGGTGAAGGTACTTTAGGTTTAGTGACTGAAGCTGAAATCAAACTAGAGCGTCAACCACAAGATCTTCAAGTGATGGTACTCGGTGTACCTGACTTTGATGCCATCATGCCATTACTGCATGCTTTCCAGGCGAAAATTGACCTGACTGCATTCGAGTTCTTTGGTGAACTTGCCATGCAGAAAGTTCTGGCAAATGGTCATGTACAACGTCCATTCGAAACTGAGTGCCCATTCTATGTATTGCTTGAGTTTGAAGCGCCGTTTGAGCCGATCATGGACAAGGCGATGGAAATCTTTGAGCATTGTATGGAACAAGGCTGGGTACTGGATGGCGTAATGAGCCAAAGCCTGGAACAGGTACACAGCTTATGGCGTCTGCGTGAAGACATCTCTGAGTCAATCGCACCGTTTATTCCATACAAAAATGATATCTCAGTATTAATCACTCACGTACCAGCATTTATTAAAGAAATTGATGCGATCGTGAGCGAGAACTACCCAGACTTCGAAATCTGCTGGTTCGGTCATATTGGTGACGGTAACTTGCACTTGAATATCTTGAAACCGGCTGACCTGACGAAAGATGAATTCTTTGCAAAATGCCAAGTTGTGAACAAGTATGTATTTGATACTGTGAAGAAATATGACGGTTCAATTTCTGCAGAACACGGCGTGGGTATGACCAAGAAACCTTATCTTGAATACACCCGTTCAGCTGAAGAAATCGAATATATGAAAGCTTTGAAACAGGTATTCGATCCGAAAGGCATCATGAATCCGGGTAAATTATTTGACCTTTAATCAGATCGGATTTTAAAAATTTACAAAAGCGCATCGAAAGGTGCGCTTTTTTTATTGCTATGTAAACACACTTACATAGTCTCAATAGTTCGTTAAAAGAAAGCTCGGCATCATAGTTTCGAATAAGAAAGATCACAACGGAAACAAGACCATGCTACGTATAATTTTATTTGCTTCAACTTTGGGTGTGGCGGTGACAGGTTGTGCTACAACAGAGAATATCATTGCTAAAGTGCATACCCCAGATACACCATTAGAACAGGTTCTAAAATTACGTCCTGAATTGCGTAATGAAATGGCGACGGTAGAGTTACGACAATTTTTTAATAATCCAGAGTCGCCTACGGCAGGACAGGTGAAGGTGACGGAAACAGGCTTAAAAGATGATTCGGTAAAAGCAATTCAAACCATTTATCACTTTAAGTTGGATGGTCGTCAATGGGAGTTAGTGAATACTCAGAAGATGTATCAATGCACACGCAGTAGCGATCCTAAAAAATTCCAGCAAGAGACATGTCCATAATTTTGTTTGATCTTTAAACAAAATTTGGTTAAAAGCGTATCTAATTGATGCGCTTTTTTACTTTTGGGGATAAAAGTTGAGTACAAATAAGAATATTTCGGATGCGATAAAAGAGATATATGTTTCTTTGCATTTTTTAGAAGAAAAATATTCATTAGCAGGATTAGAAAAATATCCTCATATTATAAAAATATTCAAAGAGTTTGATGATTCAGATAAAGAATGGCGTTATTTTTATAAGCTTGAGAATCATACAGTACTACTTGATTTGGCAAGTATTTTTAGAAATTTTTTAGCTAATTTTAGAGATGACCTTTTACCGAGAATAGAAGAATTAAGCAAAAAATTATTGTCTCAACTTGTAAGTGTAAGATCCCAATCCGCAGTATTTCAAGGTTATGAAATTGATTGTGAGGAAATTCTACAGAATAGATTGAGATATATTCATCTTTCAGAAGAACTAGCTTTCAGCTTAAAACGTTGTAGAACTGAGCTAAAAGATTTAGAAAATAAAATTGATAAGGTTGAGGATCAAAGAAAGGAAACACTAAGTTCTTATAAAGACGCTAATCTACTTATCAGTGAATTAAAAACGAAAAAAGAATTACTTAATAAAATTACAGATGAGGTCACAAATTCAGAAATAAAAAAATTGTATGATGAAATCTATATGGAAGAGATATTAATAGCTAATAAATATAGAAATTGGGCATTAGGAATTTTTTTAATTATTGGAATTATTCTAATATTCGGGTTTCTTAATGTATCTATTCAAAATTGGAACCATTTAAGAGATAGTAATTATATTTATATCCCACTTGATTGGGGTAGTCTTGTAAAAACTCTAATGCTGTTTAGTCTAACAACACCAGCTTGGTATTTGGCTCGGGAATCATCTAAGCATCGACAAGTCGCTTATAAAGCAAGAATGTTAGGTACAGAACTTTCCTCATTCCCACTTTATGCACGTGAATTTAAAGATGAAGACCGTTTAGAACTTCGGAAAATCTTAGCTGATCGCTTCTTTGGACAAGAGCTTTATAACGATTCAAAAGCTAGTTCAAATTCTGATAATTCGTTGGAACAAATTAAATTATTAAATGAGGCAAACAAGGTTTTAGCTGAATCACTTAAAATTAAGAAAGTTGCTGAAGGAAGTTAACATTTTCTAAGTTAAGCCTATCGGGCAACAATGTACGGTAGGCTTAGCTCAAAAGCTTTAAACAAGAAACTCTGCTAAACTGCACCAAATTTTTTCAAATTCAGCTCTTTTAAAATTCCAAAAAGAGTAAATGAGCATTAACTCTTCCATGCAAAATATCCAGACCACAAAACTCACTCGCGCCACCATTATGTTCCCATTGGCGCTGGTGCTGTTTGAGTTCTCCGTCTATATCGGCAATGACCTGGTACAACCAGCCATGCTCGCCATTACTAAAGACTTTGGTGTGAGTAGTACTTGGGCACCATCGTCCATGTCCTTCTATTTATTGGGTGGAGCATTTATTGCGGCTGTGCTTGGACCTCTGTCAGATCGACTAGGTCGTAAAACTGTACTGCTCGGTGGCGTAGCTTTCTTTGTTCTGACTTGTTTGGCAATCTTATTTACCCCAAATATTGAAAGCTTTATTGCATTACGCTTTTTGCAGGGCTTTGGCCTGTCTGTGATTGGGGCAGTGGGCTATGCCGCAATTCAGGAAACCTTTGAAGAACGTGATGCCATTAAAGTCATGGCACTGATGGCGAATGTATCCTTGCTCGCGCCATTATTAGGACCAGTACTCGGTGCTTTTATGATTGAGCACGTGTCCTGGCATTGGGGTTTTATCGGTATTGCTTTGTTAGCTTTTCTAAGCTGGTTTGGTCTGAAAGCCAAAATGCCTGATCCTCAAATCAGTCGGGTGAAACAGCCACTCAGCTATGTTTGGGATGACTTTAAACAGGTTTTAAAGAATAAGCGTTTTGTCACGCTGACCATGTCATTGCCAACCATTTGTATGCCATTGATGCTGTGGATTGCACTGTCTCCAGTGATGCTAGTCGAGCATTTAGGTCTGACCAGCATGCAGTACGGCTTGGCACAAATTCCAGTGTTGGGTGGCTTGATTGCAGGCAATTTGGTGCTACTGAAAATCATCGACAAAATGCCATTAGGTCAAACGGTTATGCGCGCCGTACCCATGATGTTTGTGGGGACATTGGTGATCGTCGTAGGTCTGTTTATCCCAGATTATTTTGTGCATTGCCTGATTCTCGGCATGACTTTAATTAGCTTCGGTGAAGGTCTGAGTTTCTCAGTAATTTACCGCTTTGCTTTGATGTCTTCTGAAGTGTCTAAAGGCACTGTAGCCGCGGCTTTGTCAGTGCTGATGATGCTAAGTTTCTTCGGTGTGATTGAACTGGTACGAGTGATTTATGAAGCCTACGATATCTGGGGCTATAGTATTTCTTGCGCTGTACTGATTGCATTATGGTTTGGTATTCCAAGAGCGTGTTTAAAAACGCTGATGGCAGAAAGGAAGGGAAGAGGAAAGTTTTGATATTGTTTTCTTAATAACCTCACCCTAACCCTCTCCTGAAAGGAGAGGGAACATTTATTATAAATTTAATAGTTTTTAGAATTCACAACGAAAAATGAAAGAGGATTAAAAGTCCTCTCTCCCTCTGGGAGAGAGTTAGAGAGAGGGTAGAAGTTAAGCCTCCTCAACCACCGGCTGCTCCAACTTTTTCAATTTCATATCAAAGATAAATGGCCCAAACGGCAGGATCGAAGCGATCAGTCCCATTATAAAAATGCTAAGTGACCATTTCTGTTTTTCGCATACGGTAAACAGTACCACCAGAAAAAGCACAAATAACACGCCATGACCCATGCCGATATATTTAACCAAAATCGGGTTATCCATCATGTACTTCACAGGCATGGCAATGAATAACAACAGCAGAAAAGAAATACCTTCAATCAGGCCAACCAGGCGCAAGGTTTTGATGTTCATAAGCACATTTCAAAAATAAAAAACTGGGTTGAGTGTAGCTGATATAAATAACAGAATAAACAGATTTGAATAATTATAAGTATTTGTATTTAAATAAATAATTTAGAGTGGTGTGGTCGGTTTTAGCTACGTTTTTGCACTTTGGTAAAATGATCTACATGATTTATAAGACATAAAAAAAGCACCTTCGAGAAGGTGCTCCGCTATAGCAAATGAATTAGATCACGCCACAGGCAATACGGTCACCGCCACCGCCAAGTGGTTTAGGTGAATCGGAATAGTTATCGCCACCGGCATGAACCATAATGGCACGGTCTTGAACATCAGCCAGTTTCAAACGTGGTGCAACCACAGTCACTTTAGCAGTACCATCTGCTGCTACTTTCAATGTTGGCAAGTCACCCAAGTGACCGCTCATTGGCGTACCGTGATTCGGTGATTGGTTTATATTCAGGTGACCACCAGCAGCAATTGCAGCACCTACTTTTCCGTCTTTTTCAGCTGGGTCGCATGAACCATTTTCGTGGATATGGAAACCACGTTCACCCGCAGGCAAACCGCTTAAATTGGTGCGAATTACCAAACCTGCCGGACTATCAGCCAGGTAAACCATACCAATGGACTGACCAACACCTTGTGGTGATACGGCATTCACCGTAACTGCTTTCATATTGTCGATACTTGGTTGGGTAGAGGAAGTTGCACAACCGGTGAACAGTGCAGCGCTGATCACACCGAGTGCGGATAACTTGAACATCGATGACTTAAACAATGAAGACATGATTTGGCATCCCATACTTATTTTGATTATGTGCCTTCATTGAAACAGACAATTTTCGGCAATTCTATATAGATGAATTACTTAAATGTTTTAGCTTTGTAATCCTAGTAAGACTTGGCGACATCATTTAAAGCGGAGATGTTGGCGGAGGATCTTTCTTTTCTTCTTCCAGATCATAAGCCATGGTGGCTTTCGGCATCATCAATGGTTCATGTTGGTTATTTTCATGTAGCCATTCACGCCAGATTGCCAACAATACCGCCAGAATCACTGGACCGATAAACACACCAATCAGACCAAAGCTGGCAATACCACCCAGTACACCAAACATGATCAGCAGGAATGGGATCTGGGTTGCACCGGAAATCACCAATGGACGAATCACGTTATCTGCAGTACTCACGATACATACGCCCCATGCCATCACGCCGATTGCTTCAATGGTCTGACCTTGTGAAAATAGCCAGAGTGATACTGCGCCATAGGCCATTGGCGGGCCAAACGGAATCAGGGCGAATATAAAGGTGATAATGGTGAGTACCATGGGGTTCGGCACGCCCGCGACAAAGTAACTCACGCCAGCCAGCAATGCCTGTGCAATCGCTGTCAAACCAACACCATAGACCACGGCACGCGTGGTGTCAGAAATGGTATCCAGATAATGATGCACACGTGGACCGATGACTTTTTCTAGCGCTTTACTCACCTGCTTCAGGATGATTTCACCATCGCGATAGAAGAAAAACAACGACATCATCGCAAAAGTCAATTTAATTAGGTTTTTGCTGATCTCATTAAATAGGACTTTACCGTAGTTCAGATGTCCCTGAATCCAGATCGAAACATTTTGGGCAATACTGTTCGGGTCGTTATTGATGTCACGTAAGGTACGAGAAATTTCCTTACCCACAATCGGCAGGTTACGAATAAAGTCTGGAACAGTCAGATGGCCAGAAAAGACCTGTTTCTGCAATTCGAAATACAGGTTGCGACCTTCATGTTGTAGCAAGAAAATGGCAAAGGTCAGCGGAATACCAACTACCAACGTCACCATCAGCATCATGATAATCGCACTCAGGTTCGGTCTTGATCCAACAGAGCGCTTGATGGACTGATACAGCGGCCAGGTCATATAGGCAATAATGGCTGCCCAAACGACAGGTACAATAAAGTATTTGAGGACATTAAAACTCAAATAAAGCAGGATAAAAAACAATCCGAACAGTAAAACTTTTTGTATTGTTGGCGCGTATTGTTGCACTGAATTCAATGACTCATTCCTTAGGTCTGTCAGGCATATTAACTGAAAAAAAGCCGGGCGAAAACGCACACTGACAAAGTTATACGGATTCTTTTATAACAAAGAAAGATATAGCGCGCTGTGGATTTAGAACCACTGGGTTGGATCATCGATAATGGCATTTAATACAGGTTGCCATTGTTCCTGCATTTCGCGGTACATTTTTTGTGGTTTATCGAAGATCGACAGACCTTGCATCGCCAGACGTCCATACGGTGCACGCTCAGCAATCCAGGCCACCGGTTGCTGTTCAATCCGGTCAAAGAACTGCTGGATTTCCTGATTGGATGCTGCATTGGGGCGGGTACGATTGGCCAGAAGCAGAATCTGGACTTTGCCTTTGCGAATTCGCTTGATCTCCTGAAGATGTTTCAGGAAGCGTCGGGTCGAATCGATATCAAAGAATGAAGGCTGTAAGGGAATAATAATGGCATGTGCTTCACTGACCAATTGTTCTGCATGGTCACCATTCAACGCACCCGGAGCATCAATGATCAGATATTCGATTTTCTTCGGCGCATCGCCAATAGATTTGGCACTACGCCAGTCTAGACTCTGGATGGGTGCGGCATTTTCAGGACGATGTTTTAGCCATTGCAGCGCAGATTTCTGGTTGTCGGCATCAGCAAGCGCAACCTTGTAGCCTTTTTGGGCCAGTGCTGACGCCAGACTGATGGCAGTCATTGTCTTGCCACAACCGCCTTTCTGATTGGCAACTAAAATCGTTTTCATGAGTCGGGATGATTTCTTTTTGTACACTGCTAGCATATCATTCTTTACAGGCCGGCAGATGGCAGAAAACCTCGACTTCAGTCGAATCTACCCATAACTTAAGTAGCAAATTAAGGAAGATTGAATGTCCATATGGATGGCGATGTTAATAGGGGCATGTATCGGGATTGTACTGACCACCCTGATTCTGGGACAAAGCCGTAATGGCCGGATTAAGGCAGAATATGAGCAGTACATTGCCGAGCTTGAACTAGAACATCAGCAGGCACTAACTGCAGCTCAAAAGCGTAGCGTGAACACTAGCCGTGCCGTGCTTAAGGGGAAAATGGCCGAGCAGTTAGCCCCGATCATGCCTGAGTTTCAGTATTTACCGAGTGATGCCAAGTTCTTGGGTGACCCGGTGGATTATGTGGTCTTTGATGGCTATACCGATTTTCGTGATGGTGATGGTCTGGCCGAAGATATTGAAGTGGTACTGATTGATATCAAGAGTGGCGGGGCACGACTGACCAAAGGGCAGCAGGCGATTGCCCGGGCGATTCAGGAAGGGCGGGTGCGCTTTGAAACCATCCGCATCGACTTTGAAGAATTTGAGGATTAGGAAAATGTCGTATGGATAAGTTACTGATCACGGCAGCATTGTTCGCGCTTGGCGTCTGGATCTGGTCGGAGTATTTTCGTGCCATTCCACATTTGGAAGAAAGTGGTGTGCTCAAGAATTTCAAGGTGGAATCGGTGCAGCCTGTTTCAGCAACTTATATGGTTTTGGATAAGTCTTTTATCAAGCCAGACCGTCGTGTTTTGCATCAGGCCAGTCCCTTCGTTGGCAGTTTTAATGATCTGGCTTATGTCAGTAACATTGATGTCTTGCTTACCACTCAGCCTTTGCCAGATATGCAAGCGGAACTGGAGCTGGATAAGCCGAAACGCTGCTTTCAGATTGAAGGCGCAATCAATAATGCAGAGCAGGAAACAATTAAAACTCATGTACAACATTTTAGCCTGATTGCGGCCAATGAAAATATTGCCAATCTAATCCGCCGTCTGAAATCAGGACAGCAGGTTCATCTTCAAGGTGACATTGTCTCAGTTCATTCCGGGACTACAGGCCAGGCTTTTCACGCAGGAACTGGATCGAAACATCGTGCGCAATGTCAGATGCTGAAAGTGACATCTATTCAGATTCAATAATATTATTTAATTTCATATTTAATGCCTTAAGCAGGCTTACGTGCTCGAGCCAGCAGCATGCGCTGTCCAATACTTGGAATACCCGCAGCATCAACATATTTTACTTCATCCAGTTCAAAACCGGCTTCGAGTAAGGCAGTTTCAATATCCCGATCAAGATGGCATCCATCTGCGACTTTTTTCTGAATTGAGGTTAGTAAATGCTGTAAGCGTTGCACATTTAGATTCTGCCGATTAAGTACATGTTCCACCACATGCAAAGTCCCGCCCGGAATCAGTACCCGATAAATTTCCTTCAGGCTCTGATGCAGATCAGGGATGCTACATAAAGTCCAAGTCGAAACCACATTTTCCAACTGATCACGATCAAAAGGCAGTGCTTCGGCACTGGCAAGAATATGCTCAACTAAAAAGGGTGCAGACCGAATCCGTTCTTTTCCTAGTTTAAAAATCTCGGTACTGGGTTCTAAGGCATAGACAGTATTTACGCCTTGATAGAAGGGCAGATTCAGCCCGGTACCAAAGCCGATTTCTAGAACGTCGCCAGAAACGCCAAGCAGTAATTCACGGCGCAGATCCATCAGTGATGCAGTTTGCATGACCTGATTCAGCAGGTGTGGAAAAATGTGTTTTTGATAAAATTTATACAGCATAATTCTAAATTCGATTTGTTGCTGGACTAGGCTTAGCTTAACTGAAAATATCCTAGAAAATGTAATTTTCAGTGCGACTAATTCGCAGCACATTGTTACCAATTTCAACTATTTCCTTCACAAGTTCGCGCTAAGATAGTTGGAAAACAGATGAACTGAGAAGATTGGAATAATAGCAAGATGATGTTGAAAAGCATGAAGCATATTGCCCTGTGTCTGGGCCTGATGTTACCGGTGCTGTCACAGGCATCCATAGAGCATAATATCGCCAAAGGCTTGCCACCTGTGGCAAAAGGTCAGTCAATTTCGGTATTGCAGCCATTTAAAGGTGACTTCCGGATTTTGGGTTCAAAAATTTATAACAATGATCCGCAAGCCAAGTTTTCTCCGATCGATTATGCGGTGAGTTGGGGACTGTTTGCTGAGCCGGAAATTGCCCGTCATATCACGGTGAATCAGTATGACCGTTATCTGAACTGGAAAATGGATCGTCTGCCGGTGCCAAAAGCGCAGGCCATGCAGATGGTATCCAATATGCACATCATTCCTGCTAATCCTCAAATTGCTAAAGCGATTAAACAGGTGAAGCGTGGCGATTTGGTACGCTTGAAAGGCGAGCTGGTTGAAGTACGTGATAAAGATCTGGTCTGGACGTCTTCACTGACCCCGACAGATACCGGCGATGGTGCCTGTGAAGTGTTCCGTGTTAGTTCGATCCAATGGATTGAGAAAGTACAGCGTAGTTAATTATAGAGAAGCTTATTCACTGCCTACTATAGAAAAGAAAAACCGCTCAAAAGAGCGGTTTTCTTATGGCTTGGTGTAGCACTTATTTAGCAGTCAGTGCTTCGCCTTCAAACTGGATACCATCCCAGCCATTAATCATGAACTGACGGATATTCTGATGATCAGTCGCTTCAGGCGTTGCCAGTACTACTACATAGTGTTCAGCAAACAGGCTTAGCGTTTGTGCCTGATCTAAATCATTCAGTTTTGCAAAAGAAAATACTTTGGCACTGCCTTGGTTTTCAGTTGCCGCATTGGCTTGTTTACCATTTTTAAATGCAGTTGGTGTGTGCTGATAGCGTGCATCAATGAATGCGATTACATCAGCAAATTTTGCTTCGCCAGCAGCCAATTGAGCCAGTAATTCCTGAGCCATGTACTTTCCCTCTAGAACTTAAATAAATTTGAATGGCGTCGAATATACCAATTTTTTGGCAAAGATCCATGTTCATTGTGCAATTTTAGGTGCATGATGTTATTCATTATTCTCGTCTAGCATAATGGCTGGCGATGTATTTAAGATTGAATGATGACGGAGAGGACATGAACTGGCTTTTAGTGGCAATAGGCGGCGCGATCGGGGCGACACTGCGTTATGGAACAGGCATGCTAATCGCCAAGCCGCAGATGGTATTTCCTTGGCCAACCTGGTGGATCAACATCATTGGCTGTCTATGTGCTGGTATTTTCTTTGCCTTTAGCCAGAAATATAGTTTCCTGCAAAATGAAGCACGATTGCTGTTGATGGTAGGAATCTTGGGTGGCTTTACTACTTTTTCCAGTTTTGGCCTAGAGACCTTTCAGTTACTTAAACAGGGAGCGGTAACTATCGCTGTGAGTTATGTCGTATCTAGTGTGGTTGTTGGTGTGCTAATGCTCGGGATCGGTTTCTATCTGACTCAGCTGGCTTTAGCGCAGGCATAAAAAGTCAGGAAATTAGGGAGATTTCCTGACAATCGAGGTATTTAGAAAAGAGACCTTTAAGATTTAGCCACGTTTGAAGCGTGCAAAACGTTTGTTGAAGCTTGCTACACGGCCTTCATTACTGGTTTGACGCTGCTCACCGGTATAGAAGGGATGAGATGCACTTGAAATATCGAGAGTGACGTAAGGATAGGTCTTGCCTTCAAATTCACGGGTTTGACTCGAATTCATGGTGCTGCCAATTACAAAATAAACATCGGCATTGGTGTCATGAAATAACACTTCACGATACTCTGGATGGATATCTGAACGCATATTTTTCACCTTGCTTGAACAACAATGATTAGATTAATTGTTATGTTATAATATAACAATATTATTTTCAATATAAGCTCGGTTACGATCTGTATCTAGGC
The DNA here is from genome assembly GCF_002688565.1 of Acinetobacter sp. LoGeW2-3. Lineage (NCBI taxonomy): Bacteria > Pseudomonadati > Pseudomonadota > Gammaproteobacteria > Moraxellales > Moraxellaceae > Acinetobacter > Acinetobacter sp. LoGeW2-3. Next base: position 1,512,138 of record NZ_CP024011.1, read on the forward strand.
GTGATTCTTATTAAAGCTTAAGCACGTTTCGGTACCAGCTCTTCAAAGACATCACTCAAGTCATCTTTAACTTTCAAATGAATCAGGTTCCAGTATTGTCCAGAAATGGTCCGGTTCACCATTAACGTATCTGGAGAGGGCTTAAATACATCCCAATATTTTAAGGATGGTTTAATCAATTCCATACCATCATGATGTGCCGAGTTTTCCTCAAAATCATAATAACCATTCAGTGGACGTAACAACACTTCCAGCCATTGTTCATATAATTCTTGAGGGAATTTGCCCAGTTCTGTAAGTGATTTGAGTGAGTCTAACTGCTGCTCAATCATCGGGATATTCTGTTCCCGAGCGGCATGGACTAACTCTCTAAAATGACCAATCACCTCTGTAGATAAAGTTTTCACGCCACCGAAATCATAAATAATGACAGTGCCATCTTCACGGAAGGCGAAGTTACCCGGATGTGGGTCACAGTGGAAACGGCGCAAATAGAAAATTTCCTGACCTATGGCACGAAACAGGCGACGCCCTAAATCATTACGAATTTCCAATGGCCAGGTGCTGGCAGTTTCAATGCTTTCACCATGTTCCAGACTTAGGGTCAGAATATGGCGGGATGAATAATCCGGATAAACTTGCGGAATCATAATTTTGCTATCCAGGGTTTCGTGGAAAGCACGGGCTACATCCAGATTCTGGGCTTCGATCTCATAGTTCAGCTCATCGTCCAGACTATGCTGGATTTCCTTAAACAGCTGATCTTGCAGTTTACGGTCAATTTTCAATACGCCCATTAGACGTAGTGCCAGACGAACCTGTTTCAGGTCGCTTTCACAGGCTTCTTCCACACCCGGATATTGCACCTTGACCACGACTTGCTGACCATTCGGTAAGGTGGCTTTGTGCACCTGACCAATCGAGGCAGCTGCAAAAGGTTTAGGTTCAAAATCCTGGAAAATCTGTTCTAGTGGTTTACCGAGTTCTTTTTCGACCTGGGCTTTGATCACATTAAATGGCATAGCTGGCGCCTGACGTTGCAGCTTAGAAATGGCACGTGCCACTTCAGGCGGGAAAATGTCTTTATATTGAGAGGCGATCTGACCCACTTTCATTACCGCGCCTTTCATTTCTCCCAGAGTGTCAGCAATCTGCACGCCAATGTCCTGAAAAAGTTTGCTGCGCGATGCATTTTTCTGCTCTTCGTCGGCAGTTAAATTTTTAATAGAATTTGATAGTGTTTTGCTGGCGATACTTGCTGTCATACCGGCAAGTTTCATAAAGCGACGACCGGGTGTGCTAGCCGTTTTTGCCATGCGGAATTCCTCAAAATCATCTTTTTAATACTGCCTTTGATCATAGGTGACAAAGGCGTAAATGCCTATAACTAATTGTAGAGGTTGTGTTGCCAGGTCAATCTCATGCTTCACAATTCCTTCAAAAGTCTTCCAAAAACTATGCCAATCCAGCTTTAGTTTCGTTATAAGTATTGATTAGGCTGAATATTCATTTTGATTTTTTATATATTGATGGGATTAGAATAGTCAGCATTGTTTAAGCTAAGACTATTTCATGAAAGTTTATCGTTATTTTACCGGCAAGGATGATGTGCATTTTTGTGCCAGAGTCACCAAGGCATTGAATGAAGGTTATGAGCTGTATGGCTCACCCACCATGACTTTTAATGGTACGGATGTGATTGTGGGGCAGGTGGTGATTAAAGAAGTAGCAGATGAGTCGGAGATTCCGCAGGGCTTAAAGGATGCAATATCGGCAGGTCAATCTTGATTGGGTTGATTTCAGCACGGCCGCATATTGTTATTAGGGTTTTGATATTAGCGTGTAGGCTTGATTTACTTTTGACGGGGCAAAAGTAACAAAACCCCTTCATTGGTCTGATGCTACTTCCCTGTAGCACAGATCAATGACGGCATCCATGCCGCCTGATAGGTAATTCAATATAGATTTGAAAATTAATCCTTTTTTAATTTTTTTAAGCCTGCTGACTTAAACGTTTATTGTTGCCATAGAGACGCATTAGTAAAAGTACACAAGCTATACTAAGACCGACAATCAGCCCGACCCAGACACCGGCAGCACTCATATCACTAAAGCGAGATAGATAGACACCAACCGGGAAGGCAATCACCCAATAAGCAATCATGGTGATCCACATCGGACCTTTTGTGTCTTGCATACCGCGTAAGCAACCTGCGGCACTGATTTGCCATGCATCCATCATTTGATAGGCAATTGCGAACAGCACCAGATATACTGCGATCTGGGTAACCTGCATGTCTGAGGTATACAACGCCACAATTTCATGCTTAAAGAACCACAGCAGAAGCATGGTTAATATCGCAAGTACAGTGGCAGTGGCTAAACCGAGCCATTGCACCTTACGCATCGCCACCCAGTTTTTCTCACCATAATAGGTGCCAACACGAATGGTGAGTGCAATCGCCAAGGACATTGGAATCATAAACAGCTGCGAAGTAATCGAAATCGCAATCTGGTGTGCTGCGACAATGGTTTCACCAAGCGGACTCAGCACAATCGCCGCCGTACTGAAAATACTCACTTCAAAGAAAATTGCCAGACCGATTGGCAGACCGAGTTTTAAAATACGCTTGAGCCAATAGCTGTTAATCTTTTCCCAATGAGTAAAAGGTTGGGTCGCCTGATAGGACTTATTTTTTAGGATATAAGTTGCAAGCGTAACCAGCATCAGCCATTGTAGAATCGCTGTAGCAAAACCACAGCCAGCACTGCCGAGTGCTGGAATCGGACCGAATCCATACATAAAGATGTAGTTCAGCGGAATCAATGCCAGCAGTGCTAATAAACTGATAGCGGTTACTGGTCGAGGATAGCCAATCGCTTCGGAATAACCACGCAGCGCTGCATACATAGTCACAGCCGGCATACCAAAACCAATCGCGTGCAGGAACAAACTGGCTTTAGGTTGTAAGCTTTCCGGTACACCAAGTAATGGTAGGGTTAAAGGCAGAATTTGCAAGACTAAACCAGCAATGATCCCGAGCACTAACGCAACCCAAAGCGATTGGCGTGCAATGGTTGAAATTTTTTCAGGAGTACGAGCGCCATAGGCTTCTGCAACTAGAGGAGTCGTGGCGATCATGATGCCACTAAACAGTAACATCACTGGAATCCATAAACCGACCCCAACTGCAATGGCAGCTAAGTCAGTTGCAGACAAATGCCCCGCCATAATCGTATCAATCAGACCAAGTCCGGCTTGGGAAAACTGGGTTACCAAAATTGGCAACATTAAAGTAAACAGTCGTTTTAATTCAAAGCTTAGGGTTGTGGCTGACGAAACATTCGACACAAAAAATACTCATCTTTCATCATGTGCTTAGATATAAGGTTTAGCGTTGTAAAGTGAGAAGCACACCTATAAAAATCACCACGCCACCCAGAAGACGTTGCCAGTTGAGTTGTATTCTTTCACTACCGAGCCAGCCAAAATGATCGATGATCATCGATGAAACCAGCTGTCCAAAAATCACCAGAGCGGACAAAGCGAGTAACCCAAGTTTAGGCGCGCTATAGATGCTCATACTGATCGCATAGACGCCGAGAACACCCCCCAACCATAAATACCAGGGCAATTGTGCGAATGTGCTCAGGCCCGGTTTATCGACCTGCTGAAAAAATACCAACACAGCAAGCAATATTGTACCAATCAGAAAGGAGAAAAGGGCAGCTTGTAAGGGAGAATATAAATATTCCCGCAGTTGGGTATTAATACCGGTCTGAAAACTCAGGGCAATACCAATGGCCATTGCCAAAGGAATAAACAGCAGGATTTCGGAAGATATTTTCATTCTCAGGGTCTTGTTTTTGTTGGACTAAACTGAGTCTACTGTAAAGCGGATCAGAATTCATAAGCAGGGTACTTTTGTCATGCTAAAATACAACAAAATTCATCTGATGTTCTGAGCACTGTCCTTGACTGATTTAAACCCTGCCGCTATTCCACTGTCCTTATATATCCACATGCCATGGTGTGTGCGCAAATGTCCATATTGTGATTTTAATTCGCATGCGGTGCCTGACGGTAAACTGTCTTTGGATTTGGAGCAGGAATATTTGCATGCCTTGGTTGAAGATTTTAAAACCCAGGTTAGCTTTGCACAGGGGCGTCAGATTCATAGTGTATTTATTGGTGGCGGTACGCCGTCGCTGATTTCTGCGCAAGGTTATCAGTGGCTATTTAGCCAATTAAAAGTACTAATTCCGTTTGAAGAAGACTGTGAAATTACCCTGGAAGCCAATCCGGGGACGGTAGAGCATGATCCGTTTGCTGGTTATCTGGCTGCTGGAATCAACCGTCTTTCTATTGGCGTACAAAGTTTTAATACTGAGCATTTAAAAAAGCTGGGGCGTATTCATAGCAATGGTGATGCAATCTCGGCGATTGCGCATGCCAAAGAAGCTGGTTTTCAGCGTATCAATGTTGATCTGATGCATGGCTTGCCAGAACAGACTTTGGAACAGGCTTTAAATGATTTAAAACTTGCGGTGGCAAATGGTGCAACCCATATCTCCTGGTATCAGCTCACGATTGAACCGAATACTGTATTTTTCCGGACTCAACCGATTTTACCTGTGGATGAGGTCTTGGAGGATATTCAGGAACAGGGTGAGGCATATTTAAAATCTCAGGGCTTTATCAATTATGAAGTCTCTGCATGGCGTAAGGAGTTGCCATCGGCGCATAATCTGAATTACTGGCAGTTTGGCGATTACTTGTCGATTGGAGCTGGGGCACACGGGAAAGTGACTCAACCGGATGGGATTTATCGTTTCCAGAAAACCCGTTTGCCAAAAGACTATTTAGCCAAAGTACCCGCAGAGCATTTGCAGTTTAAGCCGATTGCAGCGGAAGACATGCCATTTGAATTTATGATGAATGCATTGCGTTTAAATGAGGGTGTTGAAGCGAAGCTGTATGCAGAGCGTACTGGCCTCAGTCTGGATAGCCTAAATGAATTGCTGACTTCACTGCGTCAGCGCAAACTCATGGTTGAAGATCTAGAATGTCTGGCATGTACCGAGCAGGGACATATATTTTTAAATTCAGTTTTGGAAGAGTTTTTATAAGACTTAATCTTGTATTCTAACTCGATGTAAGTGAGCCTTTCGGTGACCTTTATCTCCTACTGCAAAAAGGATGTTTAATTCTTTTCTCACCCCATCAATCGCTAAACCTTCAGGTTCCCAGAGGTTAGAATTACCAATAGTTCTTGCCTCTCTCATACCAAGATTAAGATTATCTATTTTTTGAATAATTTTTCCTGATAGATCATAAACGTATAAGCGTTTAGAAAATAAATTTCCTTTCCCGCTTAACATATACACATATCTACCATCTGTAGTCATTGCTTGGAATGGTTGTCCGCCTTGAGTAAAATCCGGATCAACTTGCCATTCATTATTAAATTTTGAGGTAATATCTGTTTGATTTCTAATCTTTGGAAAAGAATAGATCCGTATAATATTTGATTTCCCCTTTTTTCCTCTTACTACCATTATTTTTCCATCCGGAGAAATAGAAGGCATCGTATTCAAATTGGTATTATAGGTTTCATCAAATACTTTAATAATTTTTATATTTTTAGGTAAGGATTTTGGACTATAATTAAACTTAGTAATATACCAACCATTATTTACAACCCCTGTTCCACTTGAACTATATAGAGTACCAGATAAAGGATCTAGGGTAATTCCTTGATGTCCAATTAAATTAGAAGGGTTTTGAGTATCGCTAGCTATCCACTGTTTAGCTTTGTTGTTTATTTTAAAACGGTTTAACACTCCTTTTTCAGGATTGCCAGTAACATGTAATGTATAAAAGGTTTCACGTTTAGAATCTATCGTTAGACCTTGAACAACATTATTTTTTCCTGCACCTCGCCTTAATACAAGAGTAGGTTTATTTGAATATTGATCAAATAAATTTGAAAAAAATGTAGATTTTTTTTCGAGAAAATTCTGATTAAGAGGAATTGCTATAGCTCCTAATGAGATAAGGTAAATACTTAAACCTAAAGTGCAGGTAAGTAATATTTTCATTATATTCAAGTCTCATTAAAAGAACTGTTAAAGTATAGTTGATAGAGGTTATTTTTCTTAAATATAGTCGTCAAGACAATTAAAATTTTTGTTAAGAAATAATTTTTATAAAAAAGAGCGCACAGGCGCTCATTTTTTTTTATTCATCTTAACGATGCTTAGGCGGCATTTTGTGGTGTGGACCATTGTGATGATTTTTGTTGAAGAAGCCTTTATGGTCTTTCTTATCAAATCTGTCATGACGGTCATGTTTGTTGAAATGCGGTTTAGGGGGCGCTTTATGGAAACCACCTTTATGGGGCATTGGTTTATGATCAAAATGCGCTGCATGTGACGGAGCATGATGGTTATTACTAGGTGCAGCCATTGCCGACATAGTTGCAGTAGTTGCGATCAAGCCGATCATGAGGGAAGAAATCAATTTTTTCATGGTGATCCTCTATTTATTCAATGAGCTCATCATAAGAGTCTGTAGTGGAGAGAAGATGAAGCTATAGATTGCGCTTTTGTAAACTTGAAAGTTTTTTATTATTTTTAATTTAAGTTTATGAAATAGTTAAATTATTAACATTATTTTGAAGCTTTAAATCATAATTTTTGATTTTAAAATCATCAAACTTCTTCTTAATTCCTTCATGTTTTTACACTTTTGAAATCAGATGAATAAATTTGGTAGAGCATCTTGAATTGAAAGGTGAGGGCTTGGAGAGAAGTAAGGCTTTAATTAGTTGATTTGAGGTGAACATTCATTTATTTAGGGCACAAAAAAAGCACTCTAATGAGTGCTTTTTTTCATCTTAGCAACGATTAGATTGCAGTGATGTTAGTAGCTGTAGGACCTTTTTGGCCTTGAGCAACGCTGAAAGAAACCTTTTGGCCTTCAGCTAAAGTTTTGAAACCTGAACCTTGGATTTCGCTGAAGTGAGCGAAAACGTCTGGACCATTGTCTTGTTGAATGAAGCCAAAACCTTTAGTTTCGTTGAACCACTTAACTGTACCGGTAACTGTATTAGACATAATATAACCTATTGAGTTTTATTGATTTATAGCCAATCATTTTGAATGACTAAGATGTAACTTGGAAAAATAGACAGGATGGAGCTTTTGATCTATAAAAACGGAGGTTTATGACTAAAACTGCGATACTTAAAGAAGACTAACCAAAACAAGAATTTTTCTAGTTGCAACCATCATACCCGGAATTCTCAGATATTCAAGCTGTATATCACTATTATTTTTTATGCAGTTGATATCACTGAAAATAAAATTGTAGAAAATTTCGACAGCATCATAAAATCAAGGATTTATTAAGCCGTAAACAAAAAAAAGAGCGCCGTGGCGCTCTTCTTATTTTTAATTTAAAAATTCAGCGAGAACTTAGTAATCGAAACTAAAGTGTTCAGATGCCAGTGAAGTCATGGTTTTAGATGGATTGACCATCGCTTCAGCATGACCTTGCGTACGTGGCAACATACGCTCGAAGTAGAAATCAGCGGTTTTGATCTTCGCTTTATAGAACTCAGGAACTTCAGCACCGTTACCTTCAGCCAGTTTCGCTGAAGCCACGGCAGCCTGTTGAGCCCAGAAATACGCCATCATCACATAGCCTGAGAACATCAAGAAATCGACAGATGCAGAAGATACGATGTCACGGTCCTTACGGGCAGCCAGCATGATACGAACAGTTAATGCATTCCACTGTGCACATAGCTTGGTTAAGTCCCAAGCGAAACGGCGCATATACTTGTTACGAGCATGCTGACCACAGAATTTCAGGATTTCTGCGGTGTAGTCACGAATCACTTTGCCTTTAGAAGTTAACAGCACTTTACGACCGATCAGATCCAGTGCCTGTACGCCTGTTGTGCCTTCATACAAGGTAGAGATACGTGAATCACGTACGATCTGTTCCATACCCCATTCTTTGATATAGCCGTGGCCACCAAAGACTTGCATACCGTGATTCGCTGCTTCATAGCCCAGTTCAGTCAGGAAGCCTTTCAAAATAGGAGTATAGAAACCTAAGTGATCATCATGCGCTTCAAATGCTGCTGTATCACCGCGAACCAGAGCATCATTCATTTTGTCCGCAATTTGCGCTGCGTGATAAATCATTGAACGACCACCTTCAGCAATCGCTTTCTGAGTCAGCAACATACGGCGCACGTCAGCATGGTGAATGATGGCATCCGCTACTTTTTCTGGATCTTTCTTGCCAGAAAGGGCACGCATCGACATACGCTCTTTGGCATAAGGCAGAGCACCTTGGAAAGACAGCTCTGCATGGCAGATCCCTTGAATTGCAGTACCGATACGTGCGGTATTCATAAAGGTAAACATTGCATGTAAACCTTTATTTTTTTCACCAATTAGGTAGCCGACTGCATTATCAAAGTTCAACACTGCAGTTGCAGATGCGCGGATCCCCATTTTGTGTTCAATCGAACCACAAGTTACCGGGTTACGTTCACCGACACCGCCATCAGCTGATGGAATGAACTTCGGTACGATGAATAGGGAAATACCTTTAGTGCCTGCAGGTGCATCTGGCAGGCGCGCAAGTACGATATGAATAATGTTTTCAGTCAGGTCATGTTCACCAGCAGAGATAAAAATCTTGGTGCCTGAAATCGCATAAGTGCCATCCGCATTTGGTTCAGCTTTGGTTTTGACCTGACCCAAGTCGGTACCACATTGTGGTTCAGTCAGACACATCGTACCGGACCAAGTGCCTGCTACCAGGTGTGGTAGATAAAGATTTTTTTGCTCATCTGAACCAAATTGCATAATCGTGTTGATACAGCCGACGCTTAAGCCTGGGTACATCTGGAAGGACCAGTTGGCCGTCCCCATCATTTCAGATTTCACCAGATTTAAAGACATTGGCAGGTTTTGACCACCGAATTCTTCAGGATAAGAAAGACCTTGCCAGCCACCTTGTACGAACTGATCGTATGCTTCTTTAAAGCCTTTCGGTGTAGTCACTTCGCCATTTTCAAAATGACAACCTTCCAGATCACCACTTTGATTCAGTGGAGAAAGCACGTTTTCACAGAAATCTGCCGCACCTTCCAGAATCATATCCACGGTGTCAGTATCGGCATATTCACCATTTGACAGCGTCTGGTAATGTGCAGGGTAATCAAGCACTTCATTCATAAGGAAGCGAATGTCGCGTAACGGGGCTTTATATGCTGGCATGCGTTTTAATCCTGATTAAAATAGTTTTGGATTATCTGTATCGATTCTCTGATTATTCACATTGCTGTTAAAAATACATTGATAAGGCACGCAAATAAAAATGTCAGAAAGGCGAATCGAATTGATCTAAAAATATAGGCAATTCAAGTTAAAGGTATGAAGTAATAATGAGTGGTGAAAAATAAAAAAAGCTTATATGAAATGACTTTAACGAATAAATAATGGATTTGTCCAGATGATATTTCGAGTAATTTGTTCGCAAATATTATTACCTATAAATGAATAGAAGTAGTGTCATTAAATCCAATTTAGAGTTTGGGTATCGCCTTCTGTCGGAAAATAAAAAGAGCCTCCGGAGAGACTCTTGAATCACAATGAAAGCTTAAAGCAGCTTAAAGAAAATCTTTCAGCTCAGGTTTGACACCATTCCAGATGGAGAAAGATTCAATCGCTTGACCGACCAGCATGCCAAAACCTTCCGCGGTAGGAACACCACGCGCACGAGCTTGATCCAGGAAAGTGGATGGTTTGCCATAGGCCATTTCATAGGCATGCTTAAATTGTAGTGCTTCTGGCAGGATTAAGGCATCACCACTCAGGCTGGCAGATGTCGCGTTAATAATGATGTCGAAATTACCCGCTAGATCAGTTAAGGCAATCGCTTGCAGTTCAGCTTGTGGTACGGCATCTTTCAGATCCGCAATTAACTGTTCAGCACGGGCGAGGGTACGATTGGCAATGACAATTTTTTTCGCACCTGCTTGTACGAGGGGGTAGATCACGCCACGAGTCGCACCACCAGCACCAATAATCAGAATATCGGTATTTTCCAGCTTCCAGTCTAACGCACGAATGGCTTCAACCAGGCCTTGACCATCAGTATTGTCACCATGCAAGATGCCATTTTCCATCCATAACGTATTCACTGCGCCAGCAATACGGGCGCGTTCAGTCAGCACCTGACACTGGGCATAGGCTTGTTCTTTAAAGGGAACCGTGACATTCATGCCGATACCGCCTTGGGCAAAAAAGTCCTGAATATTGGCTTCAAAGCCATCTAGCGGAGCGAGGCGTTTACTATAGATGAGATCAATGCCGGTTTTAGCGGCAAAGGCATGATGTAATTCAGGAGAACGTGATTGTTCAATCGGGTTGCCAATAACAGCAAATTGTTTGCTCATTTCACAGTGTCCATGTGCTGAAATGCCCAACAATATACGTGAAAATGGGTATGGACTAAAGTGAAGAAAGGTCTAATTCTATAAGCTTATTTTTAGGAATTACAGGTTTTAATAATACGTTCAGTCAGTAGCAGGGCGCCACTTAAAATAATACCAATAATCATAAGAACACTGACACTAATTGCCAGACTGTCTAGGAGAAGATCCTTGGTTAAGAATGTTGTAGTAATTGCGCTGACTGTCACGGCCAGAAATATCCACATCATCAGCACATGATTATTGCGACGTTGTAGCTGCATATATTTTTTACCTTGTGTTTTTAAGATTTTACTATACAGGAGAGCTTGCGACGAAGTGAGGGCATTTCTGCTTATTTATATAAAGAAAGGTTTCTAAATGTTTACAGGATTTTTTTCTTTCACCTTTATTGTATCAAAGAATTACTTTTGTGAATTTTAGAATAGTTTTTGTGAGCACAATGGCGTTTTAAAGAGAGGGAGGATCAGATCTTTTTCATGTAGAAATTCATCAGATCAAAAAAATGCTCTCAGGTTAAGAGCATTCTTACAGGTATCAAATTTATTTCTTTAACCCTTTCAGCCAGTCTCGTGGTTTCAAATAATAATCGGTAAGCCTTTTTTCTGGAGAACCTTCAGCCCATTCGGGACGATAGGACCAGCCAGTGAGTGGAGGTAAGCTGACTAAAATGGATTCAATCCGCCCACCAGTCTGTAAACCAAACAGAGTGCCGCGATCATAAACCAAATTGTATTCCACGTAGCGTCCACGACGATAAAGCTGGAACTCACGCTGTGCTTCGGTATAAGGCTTGTCCTGATTGCGCTGGAAGATAGGTAAGATTGCTTCTAGATAGCCATTACCAACCGCCTGCATGTATTTAAAGCAGGTTTCAAAATCCCATTGATTCAGGTCATCAAAGAATAAACCACCGACACCACGCTGTTCATCTCTGTGCTTCAAGTAGAAATAATCATCACACCATTTTTTGTGCTGTTCATAAACATCTTCGCCGAATGGCGCACAAAGGTCATGTGCAGTCTGATGCCATGAAAGTACATCTTCATCATTTGGGTAGAACGGTGTCAGATCGAAACCGCCGCCAAACCACCAGATCGGATCCTGGCCTTCTTTTTCAGCGACAAATAAACGCACATTGGCATGTGAGGTCGGCACATTCGGATTTTTAGGGTGAATCACCAAAGACACACCCATCGCCTGTGCTTTAGCGCCTGCAATCTGTGGATGACGTTCAGTGGCAGAAGCAGGCAGCTTGGAAATATTGATGTGCGAGAACATCACGCCGCCTTTTTCAATCACCGTGCCATTTTGCAGGACACGTGAGCGGCCACCGCCACCTTCAGGGCGTTCCCATTCATCAATGATAAATTCAGCCGAGCCACCGCCAGCACGTTCTTGTTGTTCGAGAGCCGCACAGATGCGCGCCTGTAAGTCGAGGAGGAATTCGCGTACGCGTTGAATATCCGCAGAAGTTGGATGCTGCATCAAAGCCCTCATGGGGAGAAAGAAAGACTGCCTACATCAAAGCATAAAATGACATAAAAATTAAGGTGTATTTGCCGATACTGACCATCTGAAAAGACTTTCAAGTCATGATAAATCCGGGTGGGGTAGTCTTCTAAATCCGACTGATATGCTGGGTTGAATTCTTTTTTCAGCCCCCACACAATAGCTTGAGATGCCCAATCTTTGGGTCAGTTCTTGATGGTTATAGGTGGATAATATGTCGGTTCAGGCTGCTTCCCTCATTCAAAAATATAATGTCCCAGGTCCACGCTATACCAGCTATCCAACTGTTCCCTATTGGGAAGAACAGCATTTTTCACTGGAGTTGTGGAAACAGACTTTAAAGCGTTCCTTCCTTGAATCGAATCAGACTGAAGGTATTAGTCTGTATATCCATCTGCCATTCTGTGAAAGCCTGTGCACCTTCTGTGGCTGTCATAAACGTGTCACTAAACGTCATGAAGTTGAACAGCCTTATATTCAGGCGGTGTTAAAAGAATGGAATCTGTATTGCGAACTCTTAGAACAAAAACCGGTAATTAAAGAAATTCACCTTGGCGGTGGTACACCAACCTTCTTTTCAATTGAGCATTTAGCTCAGCTGATTCAGGGGATTTTGTCCAAAGCCGAAATTGCACCTGAACATGAATTTAGCTTTGAAGGGCATCCGAACAATACCACTCGTGAACATTTGCAGGGCTTGTATGACTTGGGTTTCCGCCGGGTCAGCTACGGCGTGCAAGACTATAATGAGACTGTGCAAAAAGCCATTCACCGCATTCAACCTTATGAAAACGTCAAACAGGTGACCGAATGGGCGCGTGAAATTGGCTATACCTCGATTTCACATGATCTGGTGTTTGGCTTACCATTCCAGAGCCTAGATGATGTGCTGAATACTATTGATCAAACTAATACCCTTATGCCAGATCGTTTAGCTTTATATAGCTACGCGCATGTGCCATGGATCAAGGGCAATGGCCAACGCGGCTTTAAGGATGTCGATGTACCGAAAGATGAGATCAAACGCCAGTGCTATGAAGAAGGCAAAAATAAACTTCTAGTACATGGCTATCATGAAATTGGTATGGATCACTTTGCTTTGGAAAGTGACAGCATGTACCAATCTTTTAAAGAGGGTTCTTTGCACCGTAACTTTATGGGTTATACGGCATCTAAAACCCAGGTGATGATTGGACTCGGAATTTCATCTATCAGTGATAGCTGGTACGGCTTTGCCCAAAATGTGAAAACCATTGAAGAATATTATGAATATTTAGAAAGAAATGAGATCCCGGTCTTTAAAGGACATATCTTAAGTCAGGAAGATTTGATTATCCGTAAACATATTCTGAATTTGATGTGTAGCTTCACTACTTCCTGGGCTGATCCTAAGATGCAGTTTGCTGAAATTGAGGATGTGCTGGAGCAGTTGGAAGAAATGGCGCAGGATGAGTTAATTAAAATCGAAGACTCATTAGTCACAGTTTTAGAGAAAGGGAAACCTTTTGTACGCAATATCTGTATGGCTTTCGACCTGAGACTCAAGCGCAAAATGCCGGAGAACCGGATTTTTTCGATGACGATTTAAGAATCCCTCCAAACCTCCCTGAGCGAGACTTAAGCATTGCTTTAAGTTGAAGCGCAAGAAAGGGAGGCTTTTATTCCTCCTCTTTTTCAAAGAGGGGTTAGGGGAGATTTTAAAAGCAGGGTAAGATTTAATAAAAGAAAAATTAAAAATCATCCTTCCGATATAAATGTGCCATACGCTCATGTTTAGTCTTGAGGTATTGCTCATTAAATGGATTTAGACCAACTGTCAGCGGTACACGGTCCACTACATTAATACCTAATTCTTTAAGTGCATTGATTTTTGTCGGGTTATTGGTAATCAGACGAACCGCTTTCACACCCAAGTGATCCAGCATGATACTGCACATGTCATATTCGCGTGCATCGGCTGGTAAATTCAGCATTAAGTTAGCATCTACAGTGTCATGACCTTGATCTTGCAGGGCATAGGCACGGATTTTATTGGTCAAACCAATCCCGCGGCCTTCCTGACGCAAGTATAGGATCACCCCACGACCGACTTCATTAATCAGCTTTTGTGTCGCCTGAAGCTGCGGTCCGCAATCGCATTTCAGTGAAGCAAAAGCATCACCGGTTAAACATTCAGAATGTACACGTACCAGCACTGGTTCATCACTTGGCTCTTCCAGTCCTTTAGACAGTGCGACATGTTCTTCGCCAGTCTTAGGGTCTTGAAAAACAGTAATTTTAAATTCACCGTGAGCGGTAGGTAATCTTGATGTTGCGACAAACTCGATAGGCACAGCTGAACCCGTTAAATCCTGAAATTGCTCAAAGTATAGCGTAATGATTGGACATTAGTAGGGTTGCATAGATGAATTTCTGGAGAACATTTTCTTTTTTGTATAAAGCGAACGATAATAGTTGATAAACAGTAAGATTATTCAGGATAATCGTATTCTGCAAAATTTTACCCTGATCAGGATCATTGTTTAATATTGCGCCGGTAACAGCTTTACACAATTGAAGCTGCTACAATTCGACTATATGATCGGGACTCCCCCATAGACAGACCTAGCTTAGGATTTGCCAGGCTTTTGAAGGCTTTGCCATTTATGCTGTATACAGAAATACCAACTCAACGCCCTGTAACACCGTTGCTTGATGCGATCGATCATCCAGAGCAATTGCGTTCACTTGAGCAAAATCAGCTTGAGCAGGTGGCCGATGAGTTACGTCAGTACATTTTGTATGCTGCAGGACAAAGTGGTGGGCATTTTGGTGCCAATCTGGGGGTGATTGAGCTGACTGTGGCTTTGCACTATTGCTTCAATACGCCAAACGATCGCCTGATCTGGGATGTAGGTCATCAAGCCTATCCGCATAAAGCCTTAACCGGCCGTCGTGAACAACTGACCACTATTCGGGCCAAAGATGGTCTGGCTGCATTCCCGGCACGTGATGAATCTGAATTTGATACCTTTGGTGTAGGGCACTCTTCAACGGCGATTTCAGCAGGTTTGGGGATGGCACTCGCACGTCGCTATCAAAAGAATCCATGTGAAGTGGTGTCTATCATTGGTGATGGTGCCATGACCGCAGGTATGGCCTTTGAAGCCATGAATGACGCCGTAGCACACAATGCAGATCTGATGGTGGTGCTGAATGACAATGATATGTCGATTTCCTGCAGCACTGGTGGTTTTGCCAAGCATCTAGCAGCACTGTGGGAACGTGGCGAATCGGTAAATATTACTGCAGAAGGTGAAGCCTTCGTTCAGCCCCATCCAGAATGGGTATATAACTCACGTCTGCATTCTGCTGCGACTGATGCTGCGGATAATCTGTTTAAAGCAATTGGTTTTGATTACTTCGGTCCTTATGATGGCCATGATCTGAATCAATTGGTACATGTCTTTAATGCGCTGAAAAAGCGTAAAGGTCCACGCCTGATTCATGTCTATACTAAAAAAGGTAAAGGCTTTGCTCCGGCAGAAGCAGAACAAATTAAATATCACGCGATTAGTCGTTTAAATTCAGTGGCTGCTGTAAATACAGCACCAAAATATTCTGATGTCTTTGGTCAATGGCTTTGTGATGAAGCGGCTAAAGATGATCGCCTGCTTGCGATTACCCCAGCCATGTGTGAAGGCTCGGGTATGGTGAAATTTGCTAAAGATTATCCTGAGCGTTTCTTTGACGTTGCAATTGCTGAACAGCATGCAGTGACTTTGGCAGCTGGTATGGCCTGTGAGGGCTTAAAACCCGTTGTAGCGATCTATTCAACTTTCTTGCAACGTGGTTATGACCAGCTAGTGCATGATGTGGCGTTGCAGAATCTGGATGTGACCTTTGGTATCGATCGTGCAGGTTTAGTGGGTGAGGATGGTCCTACGCATGCTGGGGCTTATGACTATGCTTATATGCGGACCATTCCAAACCTAGTGATCATGGCGCCTAAAGATGAAAATGAATGTCGCCAGATGCTGCATACTGCTTATCTATATAAAGGTCCGGCAGCAGTACGTTATCCACGTGGCAATGGTCTAGGTGTTGAGATTCAGCAGGACATGGTTGAATTACCAATTGGTCAGGCGGAAATTGTCGCCAGCTTTAATAGTCAGCATGATGACTATATCTCTGTGCTGGCTTTCGGTAGTCGCGTACAGGCTGCGATCGATGCAGCACAAACTTTTGCAGCCAAACATGATGTGGCAGTGCGTGTGGTGAACATGCGTTTCATCAAACCACTCGACACACAAATGCTAGATGACATTGCACCAAGTACCAGTCTGTTTGTGACTGTAGAAGAACATGCAGTGATGGCCGGTGCGGGAAGTGCTGTGAATGAATATCTGGCAGAAGCACAGATTGTGAAACCAATCTTAAATCTCGGTCTGGCTGATACCTTTATGGCGCAAGCGACGCATGCACAGATGCTGCAACAGGCTGGCCTTGATGCTCAAGGCATTGAAAAGTCGATGAATCAGGCTTGGTCTTCACTGACTCAGGCAGTCTAAAACAACGCCTGCAAAATTTTAGAAACATTTTTTTCCCAAAAAGCCCTTATATTTGCTAAAATGTAAGGGCTTTTATGCATTATTCTTTATCAATATCTTCAAATTTGTAGTGGGTGTTCAATGGAACCTATGGTGGTGATGGCTGCGCGTGCGGCTCAATTAGTTGGTCAAGAGCTTTTAAAAGCGCATCAAAATCGTCATAAACTCGATCTACAAGTCGAAGAAAAAGGCATTGATGGTCCTGTAACGCGTGTTGACCGTTACCTGGAACAACTGACTATCGATACGCTGCGTAAAAGTTATAAAAACCACAGCTTCCTTGGTGAAGAGTTTGGTCTGCAAGAAGGTAAAGGTCACGACGCTGAATGGTGTTGGGTGATCGATCCTCTTGACGGTACACTAAACTTTATCAACGGTTTCCCGCATTTCTGTATCTCTATTGCTGTTCAGCACAAAGGCGTAACTCAACACGGTGTGATCTATGACCCTGTGAAAGACGAGCTATTCTCTGCAAGTCGTGGTCGTGGTGCAATGTTGAACCAGCGTCGTATCCGTGTAAACGTAAAAGACAACTTACAGAATTCTTTCCTGGCAGTCGGTCATGCTTACCGCGCTCAACGCGGCGGTGAAGTGGTGTCTTATGCGAAAAACCATTTTGAATCACTTTTAAATGTAACTGAAGCGGGTGCTCAATACCGCCGTGCAGGTTCTGCTGCACTGGATCTGGCTTATGTTGCTGCAGGTCGTTTAGATGGTTACTTTGAACTTGGTTTGAAACCTTGGGATATCGCCGCTGGTGAGCTGATTGTGAAAGAAGCTGGCGGTACCGTAGTTGATGCACGTGGTGGCAGCGAATCTATGGAAAAAGGTCAGGTCATTGCCTGCTCTATGAAAATGCTTAAACCTTTAATGCAGGCTGTTGTGCCAGCATGGGGCGAGGCAGCTAAATAATCGGGTTTAGATATTTTGATCTAACATCTATATAAGAGGCATCCTACGGGATGCCTTTTTTATTTCTGAAAAATATTTTTGCTGCTAAATATGGTTAAAATATCAACTAATTTTTGATTAATACAAAATAACAATAAAACTTAATGACATTATTTTAAATCCTGCTATAATCCGCGCACGCACTTAATTTCTGTTCGTTACCTGAACATTTCTCTTCTTATCATTGTGTATGCGCGTGCGGTCCAAAGAGAGGACGATATCTCGCGCCCCAATCGCTAAAGCGATTCCTTCAGGTTATGCCGTAATCATGCGTGCGTTATATCACATCGTCGTTACTCGGATCGCCGCTGAATGATCTCTTCTTTTCAGCGTTTATTGCTGTACCGCTTTTTGTCGATGTTCATTTGACTTTATTTTTAATGGAGCACCCAATTTCCGGGTGAAAGACTCTATGAGCAAAACTTTTGCTGATTTTCCTCTGCACGAATCCTTACAACAAGCTTTACAAGCACTAGGCTTTACTGCGCCTACACCTGTACAGGAACTATCTATTCCTGCGGCGCTTGAAGGTAAAGACCTTCTAGTGTCAAGCCAGACTGGTTCTGGTAAAACTGCGGCCTTCCTTCTCCCTACATTGAATGGCCTTGCAACTGAAGATACTTTCGTTCCGTTCAAAGAACGTATGAAAGCAGTGACTCAACCGAATATCCTGGTAATTTCACCAACACGTGAACTTGCACAACAGGTATGTCAGGATGCAATTGCATTTGTACGTCACATGAAAGGTGTTCGTATTGCTGCAATCATGGGTGGTATGCCATTTGGTAAACAAATTCAACAATTAAAAGGTGCACAAGTTGTTGTTGCGACTCCAGGTCGTTTACTTGATCTTGTAAACCGTCGCCAGATTAAACTGGACAAAGTTGATGCGTTAATCGTCGACGAAGCTGACCGTATGTTAGACCTTGGCTTCTCTGAAGACCTTGAGGCAATCGGTGACTTGGCTGCGAACCGTAAACAAACTTTGATGTTCTCTGCAACATTCGCTCCGCGTATCATTACACTTGCTGAACGCATGATGAATGAACCAGAACGTATTGCGATCGAAACTGGTCACTCTACTAATACTGACATCACTCAGACTTTGCACTGGACTGATGGTTTTGAGCACAAGAAAAAATTATTAACTCACTGGTTAAACGAAGAAGACGTTGATCAGGCAGTTGTATTTGCTTCTACTCAAGAAGATACCGATATGCTGGCTGAAGAACTTGCTGAAGCAGGTCTATCAGTTGTAGCACTTCATGGTGCAATGCCACAGACTGTTCGTAACCGTCGTCTGCGTAGTATCCGTGAAGGTCGTGCAAAAATCCTGGTTGCAACTGACGTTGCAGCGCGTGGTCTAGACGTACCAACAATTTCTCACGTAATTAACTTCGGTCTTCCAATGAAGAACGAAGACTATGTACACCGTATCGGTCGTACAGGTCGTGCGGGCCGTACTGGTAAAGCGATTACTTTAGCAACTTACCGTGAACGCGGTAAAATCCGTGCGCTTGAAGATTACCTAGATGCTCGTTTAGAAGTATCTGAAATCGAAGGTCTTGAGCCATCTCCACCTCCTGCACGTGGTAGCCGTGATGGCGCTGGTCGTGGTCGTGGTCGTGATGGCGGTCGTGGCGGCCGTGGTGGCTTCGGCGGTGGTCGTCGTTTCGAAGGTGAAGGTAACTTCAAACGTCGTGATGGTGGTGATGACCGTCCACGTCGTAGCTTCGATGACAAACCTCGTGGCGAACGTCCTGCGTTCGGTGGCGAAGATCGTCCACGTCGCGAGTTCAACAGCGATCGTCCACGTCGTGAAGGCGGTTTCGGTGATCGTCCTAAACGTGACTTCGGTGATCGTCCAGCTCCACGTCGTGAAGGTGGTTTCGGTGATCGTCCGCAACGTTCTTTCGATGACCGTCCAAAACGTGATTTTGGCGACCGTCCTCGTTTCGAAGGTTCTGATGACAACCGTGGTAACCGCGTAGACTACAAACCACGTCGTGAAGGTTCTTTCGGTGACCGTCCTAAACGTGATTTCGGTGATCGTCCAGCTCCACGTCGTGAAGGTGGTTTTGGTGACCGTCCTAAACGTGATTTCGGTGATCGTCCAGCTCCACGTCGCGAAGGTGGCTTCGGTGACCGTCCAGCACGTTCATTCGGTGATGACCGTCCTAAACGCGATTTTGGTGGCGATCGTCCACGTCGTAACTTCGATGACAAACCACGTGGTGAGCGTTCGTTCGGTGGTGAAGACCGTCCACGTCGCAAATTCAATGACTAATTGAATCTAGCCAGAAAAAACCAGCGGTAACGCTGGTTTTTTTACAGGTGCATTTTTTTTGATTTTTTGGCTAAAGTGTGTGCTGTTTCTTAATTTAAATCAGTTATGATAATTAATCCTCAGAAAACACACCAAGTTCGTTATATCAATGAGGTCGCTATGCCTTATCTTGCGCTGATACTGATCTTATGTAATATCATTCTCTTTCTCTATAATTTTTATAATTGAGTGATTATTGAACGTATAAACAAGCCATAAAATTATAAGAACAAACCGTGCTTTTTCATTTTTTTCATTCAGATACTCTGTTTATGCCCTTGTAACATTCCGATCAAAAGGTAACATTTAGAGTATTAATCCTTTATAGTACGCATGCTGAAAAAATGCAGGAAAACGCTTAGCTATGAAAAATCAAACAGCGTTTGAGACTCAATCACTCATAGAAGTGAAGGGTTTGAGCTTCAAGCGAGGCGAACGTGTGATTTATGACAATGTCAGCCTGAATATTCGTCGTGGTCAGATCACTGCCATTATGGGACCTTCTGGTACCGGTAAAACTACATTATTACGTTTGATTGGCGGACAGTTGACGCCGGATCAGGGACAGGTATTGCTGGATGGCAAGGATATCGCACGTATGTCACGTAGCGAACTGTTTGCCGCACGTGCGCGTATGGGCATGCTCTTCCAGAGCGGTGCATTGTTCACGGATATGAGCGTCTATGAAAATGTGGCTTTCCCGATTCGTGCACACACTAAATTGCCTGAGCATCTGATTGCTGAAATCGTGGCGCTCAAACTGGAATCTGTCGGCCTGCGTGGCGCAGAACAGATGATGCCATCCGAATTATCTGGTGGTATGAACCGTCGTGTGGCATTGGCACGTGCGATTGCACTCGATCCAGAACTCATCATGTATGATGAACCGTTTGCCGGACAAGACCCGATTGTGATGGGCGTGCTGACACGTCTGATTCGTTCCCTGCGTGAAGCATTAGACCTCACGACAATTATCGTTTCTCATGATGTAGCAGAAACTCTATCAATTGCTGACTACATTTATGTGGTTGCACAAGGGAAGATCCAGGGCGAAGGCACACCTGAAGAATTAAAAGCACATCCTTCTGCATTTGTTCAGCAGTTCCTGACAGGTTCTGTTGAGGGACCTGTGGACTATCAGTTTAGCCATCAGGCTTATTTAAGTGATGAGGTGCGTTCATGAATGCCATTGCCTTATTGGGTAGACGCGTCATCGAACGTGTGCGCGGGATTGGGGTTGCGACCCTGATGCTGTTGCAAATTCTAATTTCGATGCCAACCTGGCTCGGGGTCAAGCTATTTGTCTACCAGATGTATCGAGTGGGTGTGCTGTCACTGCTGATTATTTCAGTATCCGGCCTATTTATTGGTTCGGTGCTTGGTCTGCAGATGTATACCATTCTCTCGACCTTTGGTAGTGAGGCAATGCTCGGTACTGCAGTAGCTTTAACTTTACTGCGTGAACTGGCACCTGTCGTAGCAGCTTTACTGTTTGCCGGTCGTGCTGGTTCTGCATTGACTGCTGAAATTGGTTTGATGAAAGCGACTGAACAGTTATCTAGTATGGAGATGATTGGGGTTGATCCGTTGAAACGGGTGATTTCACCACGTCTTTGGGCAGGTATTTTCAGTCTGCCAATGCTATCCGTGATTTTCGCTGCCGTAGGTATCATGGGCGGTAAAATGGTCGGTGTAGATTTCCTTGGCGCAGATGAAGGTGCTTACTGGAGCGGCATGGAAAGTACCGTGCAGTTCTATAAGGATATCTTTAACGGCACCATCATTAAAAGTTTTGTATTTGCATTAATTTGTACATGGATTGCGGTGTATCAGGGTTATGCCTGTGAGCCAACATCTGAAGGGATTGCAACGTCCACAACACGTACTGTGGTGTATTCATCGTTGTGTGTTTTAGGTTTTGATTTCGTGTTGACTGCGGTCATGTTCGGAGGTGTTTAATGAAATCACGTACCAGTGAGCTGGCCGTTGGTGTTTTTGTCATTCTATTTGGAATTGCAATTTTCTTCTTGGCAATGCGTGTTAGTGGTTTAGTCGGAACCAATATTGCCGACAGCTATAAAATGACAGCGACTTTCGAAAATGTGAACGGTATTAAGCCGCGCGCTAAAGTGGCTTTAAGTGGTGTGAAGGTCGGTCAGGTAGATACCATTACACTTGATCCTGTGACTCGTTTGGCAACCGTGCATATGACGCTGGATGGCTCTCTGACATCGTTCAATGCTGAACAGTTGAAGAAAGTACAGCAAGAAGCTCTAGATGAATTACGTTACAGTGCTGACTATGAAGCTGCGGCTCCTGCGCAACAAAAAACAATGGAAAAACAACTCTTAGATAACATGACATCCATCACCAATATTGATGAAGATGCTTACATTATGGTAGCGACTAATGGCTTGTTGGGTGAAAAGTATTTGAAAATTATTCCAGGTGGCGGTCTGAATTATCTAAAACGTGGTGACCAGATTGCGAATACCCAAGGCACCATGGAAATTGAAGATTTAATTACCAAATTCGTGACAGGTGGGGCAGGCAGTAAGTCATCAGAAACTCAGGAAGCATCTGCTGATGAAGCAGCGACTTCTGAAGCTACCGATGCAGAACCTGCATTTGTTGAATAATAGATTGAGGAAATTTGAGTGAATATTTTAGTGAAACAAACCCTTGCAGCAAGCATTCTATCTACCATGGCGATGGGAAGCGTTTTTGCTGCTCCGGCTGAAGCACCCCCTGCATTTATCAAGAAAGTAGCAGACAATCTGATCACTCGTCTGAAAGCAGATCATAGCAAGTTGCAAAGCAATCCGGCACTGGTGAAAACTATTATTCGTCAGAACCTTGATCCATATATCGACTCACAAGCATTTACCCGTATTGTAATGGGTACTTATGCGACCAATCAGTATAGCTCTGCTGCACAGCGTGCTCAGTTTGAACGTAACTTCCGTGAAACACTGATTGAAAACTATGGTTCAGCATTTGCGAAATATACCAACCAGTCTTATAGCATGCGTCCATACAAAGACACAGGTAGCAAGAATCCGGTTGTGACGATTGATTTCCATAACAATGGTGAAAAAATTCCGGTTTCTTTCCAGTTGGCGGATAAAGGTTCACAATGGAAAATCCGTAACATCAACGTTTCTGGTATCGACCTTGGCTTGCAATTCCGTAACCAGTTTGCAGCAACTGTAAAACGTAATGGCGGTAACCTGGATAAAGCAATTGCGAACTTCAAACCAGATGCAGAAGCAGCGGTTGAAAAGAAAAAATAAGATAGGTGAACTGTGATCAAATTCAGTAATCAGGAACTGCATGTTTCAGGCAAAATCGACTATAGCAATGCACAGCAATACTATGAACAGGGGCTGTGTGAAATTCAGTCGCAGGCAGGTTTTCCCATTGTGGTGAATCTGGCTGAGCTTGAAAGTGGCAGTACTTTGGCTTTGGCGATATTGGTTAGATGGTTACGCCAGACGCCAGAAGCGAAAGGATTACAGTTTAAAGCTGTTCCTGAAAAAGTGATGAAGATCATACAGGCCTGTCATTTAGAGAATGATCTGCAGATTATTCAATAAATAAAAAAAGCACCGAAAGGTGCTTTTTTAATGGATATAGAAATAACCAAATAAACTAGTGGAGTTCCCTCTCCTTTTAGGAGAGGGTTAGGGTGAGGTAATTATTTAATAACCCTCTCTCTAACTCTCTCCCAGAGGGAGAGAGGATTCCATTATTCATTTTAAGAAAGATTAATTATTAGATATTTGAGGACTTAATCGTAGTTCTAAAAATATGAACTCATCAAATCCATTTTTTCCATCTAAAGTAAATCAGTGGCCCAAAAAAGAAGACGGCAAGAATAATACTAACGATGACAAAACTGGTAGTACCGTGAGCGAATGGCAAAACTTCAGTGTTCATTCCATAGATACTTGCAACAAGCATCGGTGGCGCAAGCATACTTGGCAAGATCGAGAATCGACGAATCGTGTCGTTCTGTTCGGTGTTAATGAATCCTGAGGTAGTATCGAGCAAGAATCGAACCTTCTGGAATAAGAAGGCATCATGCTCAACCAGAGAGCGGACATCTTCGCTGAGCTCTCGAATATCCGCATCATAAATGTGACTACCCAGCGCACGTGGACGGGACAGGAAGGTGAGTACCCGGCGTAAATCGATCAGACATAGCTGAGCTTTTCCGAGCATATCTTCGAGTTGTGCCAGACGAGTAATCATGTCATCCAGATCCAGAATCTGTTCACGATGGCGGTTGTTCAGCACTTCGGTCGAATATTTCTCTAAGTCCTTATGCACATCTTCCAGAATATCGGCCAGCTCATCCAGTTTCGCTTCCAGCAAACCGAGTAGAATCCAGGTTGGATCTTTATAATCAATCTCATAGTCATTACGGCGCGCGCGGGCACGGAAGGCACGGAACGCGACCAGCTTTTCCCCACGCAGGGTAAATAGCCGATCTTTATGCAGAATGAACGCGACCGTTTGAACCGTGGCTAAAATACTGGACTGGTCTTCGGTATCTTCTTCGACCTGATAATTTTTATTTTTCGTTAAAAAATAAGTGCTGATATGCAAAATACCGTCGTCATCGCGGTAGAATCGTGCACTGGATGAAATGTCTTCTAATGATTTGAGGGTAGGAAGATTTTGCTCATACGCATCCATGATCCATTGCTGCTCTTCCTGTGAAGGTGCAATCAGATCGACCCAAACTAAATCTTGATGTAAATCAAAGTCGCCATTAATAGTGGCATCTTCTAAGCTACCGCGCTCTGTGGCATAAAAGGCTTCAAGCATGCTGTCTTTTCTCCCTTGCGCAGTATGTAAATTGGAATGGGTGTATTTTAGACAAGGAATTGAATAAAAACACTGATTGAACAGTTATTTTTTCAAAAAAACGTTCAATGGGGGATTCCTTGTGATGTTCAGAGAACTAAACGGTGAAAAATGATGAATTCTATCGCAATTTTTTGTGGTTCCGCACTGGGTGTTTCACCTGTTTATGCCGCGATTGCTGAAAAAGTAGGTCAAGCTCTGGCTGCAAGACAACTTACATTAATTTATGGCGGTGGACGTTCGGGCTTGATGGGAATAGTCGCAGACAGTGCTTTGGCTGCTGGTGGCAAAGTGATCGGGGTAATTCCAAAGCAGTTGGTTGATCGTGAATTGGCACATCCGGGACTGACCGAGTTGCATGTGGTAAACAATATGCATGAGCGTAAAACCAAAATGTCAGAATTGGCAGATGGTTTTATTGCGATTCCGGGTGGCGTGGGGACGCTGGAAGAAATTTTTGAACAGTGGACCTGGGCACAGCTTGGCATTCATGAAAAGCCATGCGCATTTTTAAATGCAGAAAATTTCTATACTGGTCTGATTCAGTTCCTGCAATACACTATGGATCAGGGTTTTACCAAGGAACGCTTTATGGACAAGCTGATTGTCAATGCGGACATTGATCAAATTCTGGATGTCTTTGCAGGTTACAAGCCACCACAAGCGAAATGGGGCATGGTGGATCAGCAAGATCTTGTAAAATAAAACTATTTGTTATTTTTAAATTTGAGTTGATATGAAAGTGATTACTGTTGCAGCAGGAATTGTGCTGAACGAAGCCCAACAGTTATTGGTGGTGCGTAAAAAGGGCACCAGCTGCTTTATGCAAGTTGGAGGCAAGCTGGAACCCAATGAAGCACCTGAAGTCACCATTGTGCGTGAGATTCAGGAAGAGATCTGCTGCAACGCTGAAGTACAGCAATTTATTGGCCGTTTTGAAACGAAGACAGCGAATGAGCCAGACCATCAACTAGTGAGTTATGTGTATTTAGTGAAATTAGATCAAATGCCAAAAATTGAGGCAGAAATTGCCGAGATGAAATGGATTGATCTGGATGAGCGGGACCTGTCATTAGCCCCACTGACGACAGAAGTTGTGATTCCGTGGGTGAAGTCAAATTTATTGGCTCAAGCCTGATTCAAAGTTTTGCACCTGCAACACAGGCGGCATAAATTTGCTGGCAGCCAAGTTCTTCCAGCTTTTGACTAAGTGCACGAAGCGAACTGCCTGTCGTGACCACATCATCAATGATCAGCACTTTGCGGTAACGCAGTTTTGATGATGTGCTGATCTGAAATTGTGCCTCAATATCTTCAATCCGTTCCAGTCGGCTTAAACCTTTTTGTGAATGCTGTTTGAGTCGACTTACTGGTTGCCATACTGGAACCTTAAGATGCTTTGCGACCTGTTTCGCCAGTAGTAAGGACTGGTTATAGCCACGCTGTACCAGCTTGTCTGTTGAGATCGGCATCGGAACAACCGCACTGACTTTAGGTAGATTCAGGCTTAGCAGAACACCTGCCAACAGATTTTCCAGATAGAGCTTCTGTTCATACTTAAATAGTTGAATCAAGCGATCCATGGGGTAGTCATAATGACAAGCAATCTGAATCTGTATTTCCTGACGCTGAATAGTTTGATGTGCCCAAGGCAGTTGCTGCCAGCAATCCTGACACACCGAATGAATCGCCTGATAATCACTGTGACAGAGCTGGCAGGGCTGTAACTTGCCCAGCCAGTGCTTGCCTTGCTGAATCAACTTAGACATAGGCATATCGTGGTGCCTCAGGCAGCCAGCGTTTTAATAGCGCATCAGCCTGTTTCGGATAATCTTTTAACATCTGTTGAGCCACATAATGTGACTGATTCAGCAGGTGGTCATCACGTTCCAGTTTGGCCACGCGAAAGCCCATATCACCCGTTTGTTTGGTGCCGAGCAGCTCACCTGGACCACGCAGTTCCAGATCTTTTTCCGCAATGATAAAGCCGTCATTGGTTTCACGCATGATACGCAAACGTTCCTGACCATTCTGGGAAAGAGGGTGCTTATATAGCAAGACACAGAAACTGGCTTTGACACCCCGACCGACACGACCACGTAACTGATGCAATTGCGAAAGTCCTAAACGCTCAGCATTTTCAATGACCATTAAAGAAGCATTCGGTACATCGACACCGACTTCAATGACGGTAGTCGCAATCAGCAGCTGCAGTTCATTGTTCTTGAATTGTTGCATCACGGTCTGTTTTTCATCGGCCTTCATTTTGCCGTGTACTAGACCAATGTTAATGTCTGGAAAGCGCTCCTTGATTTCGGCAAAAGTCGCTTCAGCGGCCTGTGCATCCAATGTTTCCGACTGTTCTACCAGCGTACACACCCAATAGGCCTGTTTGCCTTCAGCACAGTTGGTTGCAATGCGATGTAACACCTCTTCGCGACGATCCAGTGGAATAGTCACGGTTTGAATCGGGGTGCGGCCTGGAGGGAGTTCATCAATAATAGACGTATCCAGATCGCCATAAGCTGACATCGCCAAAGTGCGAGGAATTGGTGTTGCAGTCATCACCAACTGATGTGGTGACATCCCATCTAAGCCTTTATTGCGCAGGGCTAGACGTTGATCTACACCAAAGCGATGCTGTTCATCAATAATCACTAAGCCCAGTTTGGCAAACTCGACATTTTCCTGAAATAGAGCATGCGTGCCTACGACTAGATTAGCACTGCCATCTTTAATGCTTAGTTCTGTAGCAGTACGGGCTTTACCTTTTTGCTTACCAGAAAGCCAAGAAACATTTAGTCCGAGTGGTTCAAACCATTTTTTAAAATTTAAATAATGCTGTTCTGCGAGAATCTCGGTGGGTGCCATAAGAGCCACTTGCCAGCCTTCTTCTAAAGCATGACAGGCTGCGACACCGGCAACCAGTGTTTTACCTGCACCTACATCGCCCTGTACCAGACGCAACATCGGTTTGTTACCTTTCATGTCATGGGCAACTTCACGAGACACGCGTTTTTGTGCTCCAGTCATTTCAAAAGGTAGGCCGGCCAGTAGCTGTTTGGCATAACGCTTACTTGGGGAAAATGCAGGAGCTTCAACCTGCTGAATGAAGGCACGACGTGTGAGCAGGCTGATCTGATGTGCCACCAATTCTTCAAAGATCAGACGCTGTTGAGCTGGATGTGAACCTTGTGCCAGTTGCAACATATTGGCATCAACTGGCGGATGATGGATATATTCCAGTGCCTGTTTCAGGTCATAGCCATTGCTGAATTTTGCTGGTAATAGTTCTGGCAGATCATCACTATGTAGGGCTAAGGCTTGCTTGATATATTCACGCAGTTTTGGCTGAGTCAGTCCTTCAGTGGCTGGGTAGATCGCCGTCAATTGGGTTTGTGGCAGTGGGGTATGTTCAGTAATTACCTGCAGTTCAGGGTGATACATTTCCAAACCACGTGCACCGACACGCACTTCACCGAAGACTCTGAGGCGTGCACCGAGTTTGCAGCGGTCGGTAATGCCTTTATAGATATGATAGAAACGTAGAGTAACTTTGCCCCAGTCATCATCCAGTAGCACTGCCATAGACTTGCGTTTGCCCGGTGGAAAATCCACGCCTTTGACAATACCTTCCAACAAATAGCTACGTCCCACGGTCAATTGATTCATGGGAATGATCGTGCTACGGTCTTCGTAATCACGTGGCAGATGAAAGAGCAAATCATCAGTTGTAAACAGATTTAATTTTTCAAGTAATGCGGCGGCGGCATTGCCGACACCTTGTAACTGATGGACTGCAGCCATGTCCCCTCAACCAGGTCTTGTGATTCGGTGCTGAATGCATATTTTATTTATCGGTTATGGTAAAACATCCGCACGTATAGCTAAACAATTATTTGAGCAAGGTCATCAAATTAGCACAATCAGTCGCAGTGCTAAAACGGATTTGTATGCCACTCATCATATTCAGGATGTGCATCAGCTTGACCTCAGCAGCTTTGCGCCGATTGATTGGGTCTATGTCCTGCTTAGTCCAGATCAAAGCACGGTTGAGGCCTATCAACAGACTTATCTGGACTCCGTTCAGCCGATTGTCACTGCCTTAAAATCTCACCCTGTACAACGTTTAGTAGTGGTATCTTCCACCCGAGTTTACGGTGAAAATGCTGGAGAGAGGATAGATGATGACAGCGCGATTTATCCGGATGATCTGCAAGGAGAAATTTTGCGTCAAATGGAACAGGCTTATTTAGCAGCCTATCCAGACCGATGCACGATCATTCGCCCAAGCGGAATTTATGGCACCTCGGTGGCACGCTTAGAGAAAATGGCTACAACGATGACCAGCTATCCAAATTTGCACTGGTCGAATCGAATTCATATTGAAGATTTGTCACGTTTTATGGTGGGAATGATTCACGTGGAACATCTTGAATTTTCATATATTTTGACCAACAACCAGCCACAGCTGTTGCATGAAGTGCTGCAATGGTTCCAGCAGCAGATGGGGTTACCTTTATTGAATGTGGAAAGTGAGAAGGTGACTGGGAGAAAGCTCTATGCAACACGTATGGAAAAGATGGGGTTTCAGTTAAAGCATCAAGATTGTTTTCGGGATTATTTGGAATTGATGAAGTAATCCACTCATCTTGCATAAAGTTGAGTTCCCTATCCTTTTAGGAGAGGGCTAGGGAGAGGTTAATTTGTTTGAAATTCTCCCTCATCCCAACCTTCTCCCAGAGGGAGAAGGAGCTTAAAGAATTTTATTTCTTCTTCCGCTTTGCACGTTTCTTCGCTTGTTCTGCTGCCAACGCATCCAACGCTTCTTTCAGTTCTTCATCAGTAAAGGCTGTCAGGTTATGCAGCATTTGCAGCTTCACTTCATCCAATACTAGATCAGCATACTGAGCGATATTCTTGAAGCTTTCATCAAAGACAATCGCATTGTCTTCATTGGTCGCAATATAGCCTTTTCTGGTCAGTGTTTTGATAAAGCTTTGGAACAGCGCTTTATCAAAGAACTCTGGTGAGTTGAACTCGTACAGTACAGACAGGCGTTGACCAACTAGATGGCTTAGTTCTTCAACCTGACGGGTCGAAATGTTGCCTGAACCGCGTTGGGTGATGAGTGCCAGCGTCATGTAATAACGCTCGATACTTTGCATCACAGGTGCAGCCAGAACTTCTAACTGATGATGTGCTTCACTGTTAGGTGTCGGTGCAACTAGATTTTCACTATCTTGCGCAATCAGCTTGGCCGCAATCAAGGCATCAATATAAGCATTGACTGGCGCCTTAATTTCATCTTCATCCCATTTCAGAAATAGTTCAGCTTTCAAGAATGGATATAGAGTACTGCTAATATTCACCACATCATCACGGCGGATAATACCGTTATGATTGACCAGTGCAGCGACTAATGACGGTAATACAAAGGCATGCAAAATATTGTTGCGGAAGTAAGTCAGTAAAATCGCCTGATTATCTTCAATGGCAATAATATTGCCTAGCACATGATCCACACGTTTAATCAGCTTCAATTTCATTGCATAGGCAATGATTTCCTTACCTGATAACGGTGTTACTTGCATACGTTCATCGTATGGCAAGGAGATCAGCAGATTACGATAGGTATCTAGCTGTTTGATACAAATCGCTTCATCCAATGTGTGTTTTGGCGTTGCCAACAGAATGAGTGACAGTAGAGATACCGGGTTGATCACCGCTGCACGGTTGATATTTTCTAGAATCGCCTGTGCAGAGCTGTTGACTGCTTCAGATACCGCTGGTGGAATTGGATCATCATTCTTTTCAATTTTGACATCTTCCACACCGTGCTGTTTCAGGATATCATCTAAAAAGACGGGCTCACCAAAGTTCAGATGCACTTTACCGAAAACACGTTCAATCTTGCGCAGAGTCTTGAGAATGCCAAAGATCGATTCGGCTTCTTTCGGTTTACCATTCATTTCACCCACATAAGTTGCACCTTCCATCAGGCGTTCATAGCCGATATAAGTTGGTACAAATACGATTGGCTTAGACTTGCCACGCAGGTGACCATGCACCGTCATTGCCAGCATGCCAGTTTTTGGTGGTAATAAACGACCAGTACGTGAACGACCACCTTCAATGAAGTATTCCAGTGGATTGTTACGAGACAAAATACTGTATAGATATTCTTTAAAGACAGTCGTATAAAGCGCATTGCCGCGGAAGGTACGGCGAATAAAAAATGCGCCACCGCCACGAAGAATCTGCCCCACAAATGGCATATTCAGGTTATCACCCGCAGCAATATACGGCACCATCAGACCACGGCTATAAATCACATATGATAGTAGCAGGTAGTCGATATGACTGCGGTGACATGGCGCATAGACAATTTCATAGTCCTTCGCCAGTTCACGCACGGTACTGAAGTTATGCACTTCAACGCCGTCATAGAGCTGTGTCCACAAACGGGTTAATAATTTGTCGGCAAAACGCACGGTTGAGTTTGAATAGTCTGATACGATCTCATTTAAATAACCAATCGCACGACGTTCAGCTTCGTCTACACTAATTTTGCTGCGAATGCTTTCATTGCGAATAGCCGCTTGTACATCTGGGGACTTGATCAGGCCCTGCATCACATTACGGCGATCGGAAAGATCAGGGCCTAGAACGACTTCACGCTGTGCATCCAGATAGTCATTTAAGGTGCTGACAATATACGTTGCGGGAGACAGATTTGGATGCGTTACTTTGGCATGATCAATGAGCGCACGTAGTGATTGCGCTTCATGGAACTCTAGATAAGACTGACGACCATGCAGACCGATATTCACCAGCTGTTTCATCTTGCTTGGTGTTGACCAGGTATCGGTAAATAACAGTTTGAACCAGGAATCTTCTTTCTCTGGCTCACGACCCCACAGTACAGTTACTGGAATTAGTTCTACATCTAGTTCAGGATTTTGTTCCAGTACTTCAATCAGACGTAGTAAACGCGGCGGGAAAGCATGCGGTGGTGAGCTCAGCAGATTACTCTCATCGTGATATTGCAGGAACAATACTGATGCTTTTTCTTGGCTGGTGCCCAGATCCATTGGATCAAGTGCAGCAGGCAATTTCAGGCGACGGGTTTCACCATCCACCACCAACGCATTACTGCGTGAATGATTTTGCAGAACATAGCACACAATCTTTTTCTGATCTTGCTGGTCAGCCGCTGGAGCAGGGACTTCCGTTGGTACTTCCCCAAGTACATGCGGGGTAACCACAAGTTCAAGCATCTTACTTGAAAGCTTGCGATACATTTGACCAAAGCCACTCTTGGACATACCTACTCCTAATTTTACTGACCAGAACCACAGGATTTCTGAGGGGAATCTATTTTGATAGATTGTATTTGAAAACAATATGTCATTTTCTAACAAATTCTACAAAAGTTCTTTGATTTTAACGTGAAAAAACGTTTTTTTTATCGGAACGTACACAAAGGAAATGACAGGACAGTCAGCCAATCTCTAGGGATTTACTCAGAATTTGTGGCAGAATATTCTCAGAAATGAAGCACATTGTTATTTTTCCAATTTTGGATATCCCGAATATCGTATAGGTTGCCTATGAATGTCTTAACACAAGAACTGGTTGAATTGCTTAGCCTGGAAAAGCTGGAAGAGAATATTTTCCGCGGAATTAGCCGTAACCTGGTAGGCAAGCGCGTATTCGGTGGACAGGTGTTAGGGCAGGCATTGCGTGCAGCATCGTATACGACTGATCGCCCAGCACATTCATTACATGCCTATTTCCTGTTTGGCGGTGATGTCAATGCGCCGATTATCTATGAAGTAGATCGTATCCGCGATGGTAAGAGCTTTGTCAGCCGTCAGGTTCGTGCGATTCAGCATGGTCGAACCATCTTTATGTGTATGGTGTCTTTTACCCAGCCAGAGGAAGGACTGAACTATCAGATTTCTGAGCCGGAATATCCACCAGTTGAAAGTCTGAAAAATGAAGCTGAGCTGAAGCATCAAATCGTTGAATTTGTGCCTGAAAATGTACGTGCTTCATTCATGCGTGACCGTCATGTGGAAATCCGTCCGGTGATGCCGGTGAATCCATTCCAGCCGCAACCGGAAGCACCGAACTATGCACATTATGTGCGTACACAAGATCTAATTTCTCCAGAAGTTGATGAAGTATCTCTGCATCAAGCAATTGCAGCGTTCTACTCAGACTTTACTTTGATGACCACTGCACTACGTCCGCATGGTCTGAGCTATCTATCTCCAAACCTGCAATGTGCCAGTATTGACCACGCCATGTATTTCCATAGACCATTCCGCGCCGATGAATGGATGCTGTACGATATGGATGCAACTGTAAGTGCCAGCTCACGTGGTTTGAACTTCGGTCGTATGTGGCAAAATGGGGAACTGGTCTGCAGCACTACCCAGGAAGGCCTGATTCGCTTACGTGAAATCGAAACCCAGTAAGACTGAAAATAAAAAAAAGCCGGACTGAAGTTCCGGCTTTTTTATTACATCATCTACACTTAGTGGCAATGAGGTACTTCATTAGTCGAGTGCTTATGACAACCTTGTTGCTCTTTATTGCCCGAAGAATGTGCAAAAACCTGCCCGATGCTGCAAATAAGTGCAACAGCAATAATCATTTTTTTCATGAACGTGTATTTCCTTTCTATAAAACTATCTTATTGCACTGATTAAGCACATCGCGTGCCAGAATTAGTTACATCAACATATGTATTAAATGAATAATCAAAGAGATTATGCTGCAAAGCATTTATAAAATTTTACTCGATTATCCAAAACTTGCATGGCATAGTGCCGGATAAGTTCAATATTAAAACGTCTATGAAGATGAGCTTAAATACGCAGATTTTAGTTGCCGCGGTATTGGGTGTCCTGTTTGGTTTTTTATTAAATCTTTTTCCACAAACCACCTTTGAAGATGTCAGTCTGTATGGCCTAGGCATCATGAGCAGCATTTTTATTGGTTTGTTAAAGATGCTTTTGGTTCCGCTGATCTTTAGCTCGATTGTGGTTGGGGTATCCAATCTGCAGGCAGGTGGGCAGCTGAGTCGAACCTGGAAAATCACCTTGGCTTGCTGTGTCACCACGACTACGCTGGCACTCATCTTGGGGTTGGCTTGTGCGCATCTTTTTGACATCGGTAGGGGTGTCGATGTCGTGATGTTCCAGGATGCCATGGCCCAACATAAAACCCCCGATACTTTAACGCCGTCTTCATTCTTCACCAACTTTATTCAGAATACTTTAATTAATCCGTTTAAGGCTTTTGCCGATGGTAATGTGCTGGCAGTGGTGGTCTTTGCGTTATTTGTCGGAGTAGCATTGGTCGCAGGCGGGGATAAATTCCGTACCGTGCGTAAGCTCAGTATCCAGTTCTTTGACATCATGATGCTGATGATTGGCTGGGTGATGAAGCTGGCACCTTTTGGGATTTTTGCATTACTTGCCAAGCTGATCGCCACTGAAGATATTTCGGTACTGAGCCGTCTGGCAGAATTTGCTGCTGTAGTGACGGGAACGACCATTTTCCATGGTCTTGTAGTCCTGCCATTATTGCTGTGGATCTTTGGAAAAATGGATCCGATTACCTTTTTCAAAGGCACACGTGCAGCACTGATTACAGCGTTCGCAACCAGTTCCAGTTCAGCCACCATGCCACTCTCTATGAAATGTGCGCAGGAAAATCTCGGTGTACGTCCGCATACCGCAGGTTTCGTAATTCCGCTTGGGACCCAGCTAAATATGGATGGTACGGCACTGTATGAAGCTGCCGCAGCTCTGTTTATTGCCAATCTGATGGGGCTGGATTTAACTTTAGGTCAGCAACTGGTGGTTTGTGCCACTGCCATGATTGCATCCTTAGGTGCGCCGGGTATTCCAAGTGCTGGGATGGTGACCATGATCATGGTACTGCAATCGGTCGGTCTGCCGGCTGAAGCCATTGCGATTCTGTTGCCGATTGACCGTTTGCTGGATACGGTACGTACGGTGGTGAATGTGCAGGGCGATATGATGATCAGTGTGGTAGTCGATCGACATACCCGTGAACCGCAACTGGATTAGTCCATTTCCAGATTTGGATTAAAAACCACTTCCCACAAGTGTCCATCCGGATCCTGAAAATAGCCTGCATAGCCGCCATAAAATGTGGCTTGTGCAGGTTTCACAATCTTGGCGCCAGCTTTTTCAGCCTGCATCATCACTTGATCCACATCTAATGGGCTATAAACATTATGTCCCAAGGTCATTTGTGTCGGACACATTGGGCTGAGTTCCAGTCCGGTATCATGCTGAATACTGCTTTGCGGCCATAAAGCCAGTTTGAGTCCGGCCTGCAATTCAATAAAAGCCACTGCGCCGTATTCAAATTCTTGACCAATAATCCCTTCACTGGGAAAACCTAAGCCATCTCGATAAAACCGCAATGAAGCCTCTAAGTCGCACAAACCGAGTGTAATCACTGAAATCCGTGCTTGCATAGGTCCATCCTGATTATGATTGTTATCGTTCTATCTTAGGATAAATAAAAAGCAGGGAAGCGATCCCTGCTGTTAGAAATTGTAATAAGAGAGGGCTTAGGCGACTTTTAAACCCACGCGTTTGGCAGCAGGGGAATGGTTGAGATAATGTAGTGCATCATCCGTACTGCCTTCATGTACTGGGTCATACCAAGGCATCAGGTAGCCGAGTTGTTGTGAGACCAACCAGAGGGGATTGGGCAGTAAGCGATTATCTTCTTGGGAAATACGGAACCATTCTTTCCAGATCCACGGTTTATACACTGCAGGCTTAATCTGCTTAAAGCGCGGATCTTGTACTAACAAACGCGCTGCACCATCAACCCAAAGACCAATTACGCCAATAATTACCACCACGCTTAAATAGTAACGGGCAATATACCCACCCCCGAGATGGCGGTATAAATCGAAAGCAACACTGCGATGCTCGATTTCTTCAGCACCATGCCATTTCACTAGATCCAGCATATTCGGGTCGGCACCGAGTCGTTCCCACTCTGTATTGTAGAGCGCGTATTTCCCAAGGACACAGGTCATATGTTCCACCGTCGCAACAATTCCAAGACGGAACAGATCCCATTGATGTGCTGCGATTTTAGGAACTTTTAGACCAAATGGCTGATCAGCCAGCAACTTATTAAATAGGAAATTCATAATGTCCAGATTGTGCTGGATATCAATCTGACGCTCAGACAAATATTCTTTATTGGCCGAGTTATGTGCTTGAGCATGCATGGCTTCCTGACGGATAAAGGCCTGTACATCATGTTTTAATTTTTCATCAGTGATCTGCGGCAGTACCTTGTTATACAGGCGGCAGAACCAGAATTCACCGGCCGGCAGAATATTATTAATTTCATTGACGAAGTAACTGGAAAAAGGCTGATTCGGAATCCAGTCAATCGGGGTATCTTGCCATTCAAACTTGACTTTGCGCGGCTGGATGAAATAGGAAATTGAAGAGCCAATTTTTGTTGTTTTGAATTGCGAGAGTAAAGACATGGGGTGTATCCATCACTGCTTGATAAAGACAGTATGAAAAAAATGTCCCGAATCGCTGCAGGCAATACGGGACATTATTTTGTCACTTGGATCACATCACACTTATTTTGGTGGATCTTGTTCGACAATCTCTGACTGATCTGCTTCAACCGGCGCATCCAGATCATTTAATTCACTAGGAGTGATTTCATGAGCTGGTTCTGAATCAGTTTCATCTTCGAGTTCAACCGATTCAATCGGCTCATCAGCTTCGTTCAAATCATGGATTGAAGCTTCGGGAATACTGTCCAGATCAAATTCAGTTGGTTGATCCAAAGTAAAGTTTAGACGACCCGCCATCACGCTTGCCAGTTCTTCCAGACCTTCTTTGTTTAAAGAAGAGAACAATTGAATCGAGAAGTTCAGCTTCATTTTATTTAATGTTGCTTTAACTTCTTGTAGGGCTTTAGAGGCAGGACCGCGATTCAGTTTGTCTGATTTGGTGAGCAATACATGCACGAACAGGTGACGTGAATAAGCCCATTCCAGCATCATGACATCGAAGTGCTGCAGCGGATGACGGATATCCATCAACAGCACCAAGCCTTGCAGGCTCTTACGGTGAATCAGGTAATTTTCTAGTTCTTTCTGCCAGACCAGTTTCATTTTTTCAGGTACAGCTGCATAACCATAACCCGGTAAATCGACCAGACGCTGATCCGGATTGCCCAAGCTGAAGAAGTTAATCATCTGGGTGCGGCCTGGTCTTTTCGATGCACGTGCTAGTTGTTTTTGATTGGTTAGCGCATTGATGGCACTAGATTTACCTGCATTGGAGCGGCCAGCGAATGCCACCTCATAACCGGTATCTTCAACACATAGATTGAGTTTCGGAGCACTCATTAAAAATTCAGCTTTACGCAACCAATTAAGCGAGCGTACAGAGTATTCAGTAATCGCAGGATCGACTTTTTTGGTATAGCTAATCTTTTGCTTTGGGGCAGCAGCTGCCTTACTGTTTTTCGATTTTCCTCTGCTGTGGTGCATGGCTCACTTCAATAACTCAATTTACAAGCAGCTATTATAAAGGAAGTCGCTTGGGCAAGCGAACTTTCAATGCAAGACTTAGTAAGCAGAAAGAGAAAACTAGAGATTGATCAGGCTGATCGGAGACTGTGTACTGTAATGTCCTTGCAGTGGCGTCACGACTTCACTTAGGGTGTACTGATCCAAGCTGGCATAGAACTGTTCTACGGCATCATCCAAAATGCCTTTCAAGCCACAATTGCTGCGCAGCACGCAGGGTGGGGTATTACATTCTACCACCTGGCTATCCTGTTGCAGGATACGCACAATTTGACCGAGTGGAATTTTTAAGGTGAGCGGATTCATGCGAATACCGCCGCCTCGTCCACGGGTGGTGATGAGCCAGTCCTGCTTCGCCATAAAATGTACAATTTTTACGGCATGATTCTCTGACACCTGCAGCTCATTTGCCAGTTCCGCAATGGTATACGGCACTTCTTTCGGCTGGGCGATGTACATAAGAATCCGTAAGGCGTAATCAGTAAATTTATTTAACTGCATTATAAATCTAGAGTTTTCATAAAAAGCAAGGCTAGTCTAACACAGCCAGACTAGCCCTTGCTTGATTTCAGTTTAAGCTGACTGCTCAGTGGCGAACGCCACCAGTGCCAAAGGCTTCACTGTGAATATTCTCAGCAGGAATGCCTCGTGCAATCAGCACTTTGTGTTGTTCTGCCATAAATGGCATTGGGCCACACAGGTAGTAATCCGCATTTTCTGGTAATAGGGCACGGTCAACATTACTCAAATCCAGACGACCTGCTACATCATAATCCTCACCCAGTTTGTCACCTTGATGCGGGAATTCATAAGCAGTCAGGGTGCTCAAACGTGGATATTTAGCTTTCAGATCATGGATGTGCTGCTTCATAGCATGAACCTGTTTGCTACGGCAGGCATGAATGAAAGTCACAGGTTGTGGCATATCCAGTGTTACCAGTTGATTCAGCATCGCCACCATTGGAGTCAGGCCGACACCACCGCTAATAAATACATTACGTTTGTTTGGATCAATCAGGTAGAAATTACCTGTCGGTGCAGATACTTCAATTTCCGAACCTTCTGCCAGGCTATGTAAAGTATTCGATACCCAACCTGGAACCAGATCACCTTTTTGATCTTCACGTTTTACCGAAATACGCAGGTATTCATCTTGAGGGCAAGTTGAAAGCGTATATTGACGCGGTTGTCTTAAGTTTAATTCAGGGACAAACACACGTACAGAAATATACTGACCTGCTTCATATTTCGGTAATGGACCGCCGTCAACTGGTGCTAGGTAGAACGAAGTAATCTCATCGCTTTCTACCACTTTTTTCGCAATCTTGAAATTACGCCAGCCTAACCAGCTACCTTTAGTTTGTTCATGCTGCTCATAAATCGCTTTTTCAGTCGCAATGAACAGGTCCGCTAATTGACCATACGCCGCAGCCCAAGCCTCAATCAGTGGATCTTCCATAGAAATGTTCAGCACTTCGCTGATCGAATGCAGCAGATTTTCCCCAACAATACCGTAATCCGGCGCTTTAATATTCAGGCTGACATGTTTATGTGCAATCAGTTCAACTACAGGTAACAGCACAGAAGGATCTTCGATATTTTCAGCATAAGCCAGAACTGCACCAGCCAAAGCCTGTGCTTGAGCACCACTGCGCTGGTGACCCATGTTGAAGGTTTCTTTCAGGTCCGGGTTATTGCCTAACATACGGTTGTAGAAATAACCGGTTAAGGCAACGCCATTTTCACGAAGGACAGGAACTGTAGCTTTTACTAGGTCAATTTGCTGTGGAGTCATAGTAGATCTCTCATGGCTGTTATTTATAAGATGTATTTAAAATACATTTTTAAAGGTATATTCACAATACATCTTTAAATAAAAACCATAAAAAAATTATGGGATATCAAAATATCCCATAAAAATGACGAAGATGATCGGAGAAAGGAGGGCTATCTCTTGCCGAATAATGAACCTAATAAACCGCGGACAATTTTCTGCCCAGTACTTCCGCCCAAGCTACGTGCCGCACTTTTGGCAAAGGTACCAACAATGTCCTGTGTTAGCTTTTCACGTTGCTTGGCTGAACGTTCTGCTTCCTTCTGTTGCTCGCGTGCCAGACGTTCCTGTTCACGGGCTTGTTGTTTGGCGAATGCTTCTTGTTCTTTTGCGACTTGTTTGGCATGAGCCTCTTGTTCTTTGGCTTGCTGTTTAGCAAGTTCTGCCGCCTGAGCTTGTTGCTGACGTTCAGCGACTTTGTTTTGCAGCATTTCATGGGCACTTTCCCGATCGACCTGTTGCTCATAAATACCGGCTACAACGCTTTGTTGCATTAAAGCTTTACGTTCTTCGGCAGTGATCGAGCTAAAAGAAGAGTGTGGCGGCATGACCCAACCGCGCTCGACAATTTGTGGTGTGCCTTTTTCATCCAGGCAGCTAATCAGTGCTTCACCAACAGCCAGCTCGGTAATAGCCTCCTGAACTTTAAATTCTGGATTAGCCCGGAACGTATCGGCAGCTGTTTTTACTGCTTTTTGATCTTTGGGTGTGAAGGCACGTAAGGCATGCTGCACACGATTACCAAGTTGACCGAGCACGCTTTCAGGAAGATCCAATGGATTCTGGGTGATAAAGTAAATCCCCACACCTTTGGAGCGAATCAGACGCACGACCTGTTCGATCTTGTCCTGCAGGGCGGGGCTAGCATTATCAAACAGTAAATGCGCTTCATCAAAGAAGAACACCAGTTTAGGTTTATCCAGATCACCGACTTCTGGCAACTGTTCAAACAGTTCTGACAGCATCCATAACAGGAAAGTTGCATACAGCTTTGGTGTGTTCATCAGCTTGTCGGCAGCCAGGAGGTTGATATTACCGCGACCCTGACTATCGGTTTGCAGAAAATCCATCAGATCCAACGCTGGTTCACCAAAGAACTTGTCACCGCCCTGATCGGCCAAAGCTAAAAGATTGCGTTGAATAGCGCCAAGGCTGGCTGGTGAAAGATTGCCGTATTCTGCCTTGAAGTCAGCTGCATGCTCACTGACATAACTTATCATTGCCTTTAAATCTTTAAAATCGATCAGCAGTAATCCCTGATCATCAGCAATACGGAATACTGCAGACAGTACACCTTCTTGAGTGTCATTCAGATTCAGAATACGGGCGAGAAGGAGAGGACCAATTTCAGAAATGGTGGTGCGGATCGGATGTCCTTGCTCACCGAATAGATCCCAGAACACCACGGGTGAGGCTTCGAAAGGAATGGAGTCGATATTCAGGCTTTTAATGCGCTCATCAAATTTAGGATTACTTTCGCCGGGTTTCGCCAGGCTAGAAACATCACCTTTGGCATCAGCCAGGAATACGGGTACACCAATTCGGGAAAAGCTTTCTGCCAGTACCTTTAAGGTTACAGTCTTGCCGGTACCAGTAGCGCCGGCAATTAGTCCATGACGATTGGCGAGCTGAGAATGCAGCACGATATCTTGTGTAGTATCGGCGGTTTTTTTAGCGATTATGATTGGTGTACCCATATAATTTCCTATTGTTATTTATTCATTTTTAACTTTTTTCATCTGTTGTAGTGCATGTTGAATATCTTCAATCAGATCTTCAGGGTGTTCCAGCCCGATACAGAAGCGAACTAGGAAGCCATCTTTCAAATGTGAATGTTCAAGCACACGCATTTCTTTTAAGTTATATAACATGACCAGGCTGACAGGACCACCCCAGCTAAAGCCAAGCTTAAACAGTTTTAAGTTGTCACAGAAATTGCGGATATCTTGCAGTTCATATTTGTTGTCAAAAATCACACTGACCAGACCAGCACTATGACCTTCCTTGCAAATTTCTTTCCAATACTGATGACCGGCACTATGTGGATCGGCTGGATGTAGTACTTGCACAAACTCCGGTTGCTGTTTTAACCAGGCCAGGATGTTTAGCGCACTACTAGATTGATGTGCATAACGCAGTTGCATGGAAGCGAGACTACGTTGTACTTGAGCAACATCATCACCTGATACGGCAATGCCCTGAATGGCATGTGCGCGGAACAGTTTATGATGTAGTTCTTTATTACGGGTTACGACTGAACCCATCAGGATGTCACCGCCACCACTTGGATATTTGGTCAGCGCATGCACGGACAAATCTACGCTCAGGTGCTCATCACCAAAGTCAAAGGCGTTAAAGGCTAGGCCGGCACCCCAGGTATTATCCAGTGCTGTCAGAATATTGTGGGCTTGAGCTTTTTTCACCAAGCCATTTAAGTCCGGAAATTCCAGTGTGACTGAACCCGCTGCTTCCAACCAGATCAGTTTGGCTTTCTCGGATGGATTAAAGCTTTCCAGGCACACTGGATTATAAACTTGCACCTGAATGCCATAACGTGTTTCCAGATTACGCAGATGCTCCATATTTGGGCTATAGATATTGTCTGGTACCCAGACCTCATCACCATGGCTTAAAAAGCAGGAATTCACGAGATTAATCGCGGATAAACCGCTGGGTGCCAGCAGGTGATAGAGTCCACCCTCGAGCTGGGCAATGTTGTCACCCAAAGTAAATGTAGTTGGCGTGCCATGGGTGCCATAACTATAGTCATAGTCATCAGTCCAATGGCGATTAAACAGGGCATCGGTGTTATTAAAAATAATCGTTGATGCACGATAGAGGGGAGGTTGAACCGTCGAAATGTACTGAGGGGCCTTTCGTGGTGCATGAATCAGGGCGGTTTGAGGATTTTTTTTCATGCTGCAGCTCATATCTGGAATCAAAAACAGCTTTAGCTTAAGAGAATCTGTGCTTTAGCGCTACTTACGTTATCAATTGTTTAAAAACCTTACGTAAAAGAAAAAGTTGGCTTCATTTTTGCAAAACCTAGCTCATATAGATACAAGAATAGGTTCGAGCGCATGAAGTCGCATTTACGAGTACATTATTTTCAGCATATTGCTGGTGAAGGTTACGGTAGTTGTCACGAATTTTTAAAGCAGCATCAGGCACAAATTACAGCCACTGAATTTTTTGCTTTACCAGTGGATCGTCCACTGGAAATAGAAGCGCTGCCTGCAGTAGAAGAAGTGGATTTACTTATCATTATGGGCGGCACCATGAGTGTTAATGATGAGGCGAATTATCCTTGGCTAAAGCTCGAAAAACGCTGGTTACGTCGTTATCTTTCTCAAGGCAAGCCAGTCATTGGCTTATGTTTAGGTGGGCAGCTGATTGCTAATGCTCTGGGGGCAGCAGTAAGTTATAACCCAGAACAGGAATTAGGCTGGATGTCGGTCAGTAAAGTGGCCAATGTGCCAACAGACTGTTTTAATTTGCCTGAACAATTCAGGATTATGCAGTGGCATAGTGAGACCTTTGAAATTCCAAAAGGGGCGGTGCATCTGGCAGAAAATGAAGCCTGTCGTAATCAGATGTACCAGTTGGGCAAGAATGTACTTGGTTTCCAGTTCCATCCTGAGATTACCCCAGAAACCTTGGCCCTGTTTTTAGAAGATGAAGATGAACTGTTAAAATTTTCAGGAAAATATGTACAACCTGTGCATGAGCTTAGAAAAAGTCCAAAATCAAATTTTATTGAAGGAAATCAAATACTAAATCGCGCAATTGAATATGTCGTGGAAAAATCTGCCTAACGGGTGAAAAACAAACTCTTGATTTCCCAATCAAATTGATTCGTAGACGAAAACCATAAAATGGATTTGCTTATGCAATAAACAATGGCTATAATAGGCCACCCTTCGATAGGAAGGGCGTTAACTGCGAAGAAAGTAGTTAACTATCGTTACAGTCGTGGCATCGATCATGACCTTAGTGATAATTCACTGCTCTTGACACTTACCTCAAAAATTAGTGGGGTGAGATGCGTCAAGAGTGATTCTTTATATATTTGGCTTGGAGTTTACTGGTATGTCTAACCAGAGAATTCGTATCCGTCTTAAGTCTTTTGATCACCGTCTAATTGATCAATCAGCTCAAGAAATCGTAGAAACAGCAAAACGTACTGGCGCACAAGTTTGTGGTCCAATTCC
Organism: Acinetobacter sp. LoGeW2-3; assembly: GCF_002688565.1. Classification (NCBI taxonomy): domain Bacteria; kingdom Pseudomonadati; phylum Pseudomonadota; class Gammaproteobacteria; order Moraxellales; family Moraxellaceae; genus Acinetobacter; species Acinetobacter sp. LoGeW2-3. The sequence continues at coordinate 1,555,584 of NZ_CP024011.1, forward strand.
AATGCCTACACGCATTGAACGTTTTAACGTTTTAACATCACCACACGTAAACAAAGACGCTCGTGACCAGTACGAAATCCGTACTTACAAGCGTTTGATCGACATCGTTCAACCTACAGACAAAACTGTAGATGCATTGATGAAGTTAGATCTTGCAGCTGGTGTTGATGTTCAGATCGCATTGGGTTAAGGCTTTCGGGTTAATTAACGCTCTAAGTTAATTAGGCCGCTTTTTTAGAGGTTTATGCACATGGCTATTGGTTTAGTCGGTCGCAAGTGCGGTATGACACGTATCTTTACAGATGCTGGTGTTTCTGTGCCTGTTACAGTGATTGAGGTTGATCCTAACCGCATCACTCAAATCAAAACGCTTGAAACTGATGGTTATCAAGCGATTCAAATCACTACTGGTGAACGTCGCGAATCTCGCGTAACTAACGCTCAGAAAGGTCACTTCGCGAAAGCGGGTGTTGCTGCTGGTCGTCTGGTTCAAGAATTCCGCGTATCAGAAGCTGAGCTTGAAGGTCGTGAAGTTGGCGCTACTATCGGTGTAGATCTGTTCACAGTTGGTCAAATTGTTGACGTAACTGGTCAGTCTAAAGGTAAAGGTTTCCAAGGTGGTGTTAAACGTTGGAACTTCCGTACTCAAGACGCTACTCACGGTAACTCTGTTTCTCACCGTGTTCTAGGTTCTACAGGTCAAAACCAGACTCCTGGTCGCGTGTTCAAAGGCAAAAAAATGGCTGGCCATTTAGGTGCTGAACGCGTAACTACACAGGGTCTTGAAATCGTTGCTATCGACGCAGAACGTTCAGTTCTAGTTGTTAAAGGCGCGGTTCCTGGTGCTACTGGTGGCGACGTAACTGTTCGTCCTACGATCAAGGCCTGAGGGGAAATAACGTGAATTTAAATACTGTTTCCGGCTCTGCTGTTGAATTATCAGAAGTTGCGTTCGGTCGTGAATTTAATGAAGCTCTTGTACACCAAGTTGTTACAGCTTATTTAGCTGGTGGTCGTCAAGGTTCTAAAGCTCAAAAATCACGCGCAGACGTTTCTGGCGGTGGTAAAAAACCATTCCGTCAAAAAGGTACTGGCCGCGCTCGTGCTGGTTCTATTCGTAGCCCAATCTGGGTTGGCGGTGGTAAAACTTTTGCTGCTCGTCCACAAGACTGGTCTCAAAAAGTAAACCGTAAAATGTACCGCGGTGCTATGCAATGCATCCTAGCTGAACTTGTTCGTCAAGATCGCTTAGTACTAGTTGAAGAGTTTGCTGTTGCAGCTCCAAAAACTAAAGAATTGCTTGCAAAACTTAACGACTTGAATGCTACTCGTGCATTGATCGTTACTGATGCTGTTGATGAGAACTTGTATCTAGCTGCTCGTAACCTTCCACACGTAGATGTGGTTGATGCGACTGCAATCGATCCTGTTAGCTTGATCGCGTTCGATAAAGTTGTTATGTCTGTAGCTGCTGCTAAGAAAATTGAGGTAGAACTCGGATGAACAACGAACGTTTATATCAAGTCCTGCAAGGACCTGTTTTCTCAGAAAAAGCACAAGTTTTAGGTGAAACTGCTGGTGTTCAAGTTTTCAAGGTTGCTACTGATGCAACTAAACTTGAAATCAAAAAAGCAGTTGAACAATTGTTTGGTGTTCAAGTTGTTAAAGTTAACACTACGATCACTAAAGGTAAAACTAAACGCTTTGGTAAAACATTAGGACGCCGTTCTGATGTTAAAAAAGCATACGTCACCCTGAAAGCTGGCCAAGATGTAGAAATGGCTGACTTGGGCGATGCCGCTGAAAGCGCAGCGGAATAAGGACGAAAACTATGCCTATTCAAAAATGTAAGCCAACGTCTCCAGGACGTCGCTTTGTAGAGAAAGTGGTTCATGATCACCTTCACAAAGGCGCGCCTTATGCTCCACTAGTTGAAGCTAAAAAACGTACTGGCGGCCGTAATAACAACGGTCACATTACGACTCGTCACGTTGGTGGCGGTCATAAACAACACTACCGTATCGTAGACTTTAAACGTAACAAAGACGGCATCCCAGCTGTAGTTGAGCGTATCGAATACGATCCAAACCGTTCTGCGCACATTGCGTTGTTGAAGTATGCTGACGGTGAACGTCGCTACATCATCGCGCCTAAAGGTTTACGCGCTGGTGATTCAGTACAATCTGGTAACGATGCTCCAATTCGTCCAGGTAACTGTTTACCACTTCGTAACATGCCTATCGGTTCTACTCTTCACAACATCGAGCTTAAAATCGGTAAAGGCGCACAATTAGTACGTTCTGCTGGTACATCTGCTCAATTGTTGGGTCGTGACGGTTCATACGCTATCATCCGTCTTCGTTCAGGTGAAATGCGTAAAGTACACGTTGAATGTCGCGCTGTGTTAGGTGAAGTATCTAACTCAGAAAGCAACCTTCGTTCATTGGGTAAAGCTGGTGCAGCGCGCTGGCGTGGCGTTCGTCCTACCGTTCGTGGTATGGCGATGAACCCGGTAGATCACCCGCACGGTGGTGGTGAAGGTCGTAGCAAAGGTATTCAACCTGTAAGCCCATGGGGTCAAAAAGCTAAAGGGTACAAAACACGTACCAACAAGCGTACGACTAAGATGATTATTCGCGACCGTCGCGTTAAGTAACAAGTAAAGGAATCTGACAATGCCTCGTTCTCTGAAAAAAGGCCCATTCGTCGATGCGCACTTGTTCGCTAAGGTTGAAGCGGCTATCGCGGCTAATAACCGTAAGCCGATCAAAACTTGGTCGCGTCGTTCGATGATCCTCCCGGATTTTGTTGGTTTAACAATTTCTGTACACAATGGCCGTAACCATGTTCCAGTGATCATCTCTGAACATATGGTTGGACACAAGCTTGGTGAATTTGCACCGACTCGTACCTACCGTGGTCACGGTGTTGACAAGAAATCTAAACGTTAATAGGTGCTATGATGGAAGTAACTGCTAAATTACGCGGTGCCGCTATCTCGGCACAGAAAGCTCGTTTGGTTGCAGATCTTATCCGCGGCAAATCTGTTGCGCACGCACTTAACATTTTGAACTTCAGCAACAAAAAAGCTGCAGTACTGGTTAAGAAAGCGTTAGAGTCTGCGATTGCAAACGCTGAACACAATAACAGTTTAGATGTAGACGACCTTAAAGTTTCTACGATCTACGTTGATGAAGGCATGAGCCTGAAACGTATTATGCCACGTGCTAAAGGCCGTGCAGATCGTATTACTAAGCGTACTTGTCACATTACCGTTAAGGTAGGGGTTTGATATGGGTCAGAAGGTTCATCCAATCGGTATCCGCCTAGGTGTTGTGAAACGTCATAACGCTAACTGGTATGCGAGTCCGAAACAATACGCTGAATACTTGCTTAAAGATTTGCAAGTTCGTGAGTTTTTAACTAAAAAACTCAAGAATGCAATGATCAGCAATATTCTTATCGAACGTCCAACAGGCGCTGCTAAAGTAACTATTAGCACTGCTCGTCCTGGTATCGTAATCGGTAAAAAAGGCGAAGACATTGAGAAATTACAACGCGAATTAACATCTATTATGGGTGTTCCTGCGCAAGTAAGTATCAACGAAATTGATCGTCCAGACTTGGATGCGCGTCTAGTTGCTGAAGCGATTGCTTCTCAATTAGAAAAACGTGTAATGTTCCGTCGTGCTATGAAGCGTGCGGTTCAAAACACGATGCGTGCTGGTGCGAAAGGTATCAAAGTAGAAGTTTCAGGCCGTTTAGGTGGTGCTGAGATTGCTCGTACTGAATGGTATCGTGAAGGTCGTGTACCTTTACATACTCTTCGTGCAGATATCGACTACGCGACTATGCGTGCTGAGACTACTTACGGTACGATTGGTGTTAAAGTTTGGATCTTCCGTGGCGAGATCTTGGGTGGCATGAAACAAGTCATGAACCCAGCTCCAGCTGAAGAACGTCCAGCTAAACGCGGTCGCGGTCGTGGTGAAGGTCAAGAGCGTCGTGGTCGTCGCAATGATCGTTCTGCTGAAAAAGGAGAATAATCCATGTTGCAACCTAAACGTACTAAATTCCGTAAGGTGCAAAAAGGCCGTAACACTGGTCTAGCTCACCGCGGTAGCGCAGTATCTTTTGGTACTATCGCACTTAAATCAATTGAACGTGGTCAAATGACTGCGCGTCAAATTGAAGCAGCGCGTCGTACAATTAGCCGTCGTATTAAACGTGGTGGTAAAATCTTTATCCGTGTATTCCCGGACAAGCCAATTACTTCTAAACCACTTGAAGTGCGTATGGGTAAAGGTAAAGGTTCTGTGGAATACTGGGTTTGCCAAATCAAACCAGGTAAAGTCTTGTACGAAATTGATGGTGTTAACGAAGAATTGGCTCGCGAAGCGTTTACGCTTGCAGCTGCTAAACTTCCGTTTAAAACCACTATCGTGACTCGGACGGTAATGTAATGAAAACTAAAGATCTACGTGAAAAGTCGGTAGAAGAGTTGACAGCTTTGCTTGATGAGCAACAGCTTAACCAATTCCGTCTTCGTATGGCGAAAGCAACTGGTCAATTGGGTAAATCGCACGAAGTGCAATTAACTCGCAAGACTATTGCTCGTATCAAGACCCTCCTTACCGAAAAACAGGGGAACGGACAATGAGTGAACAAACAGTCCGCACGTTAACAGGCAAAGTAGTAAGCGACAAAATGGACAAGTCTATTGTTGTGCTTATCGAACGTCGTGTTCAACACCCGTTGTATGGCAAATCAATCCGCCGTTCAACAAAATTACATGCTCATGATGAAAACAACACAGCTAAAACTGGTGATGTTGTAACAATCAAAGAAAGCCGCCCAATTTCTAAAACTAAGTCTTGGACTCTAGTTGAAGTTATTGAAGCAGCTGCTGAGTAATTAACGTTCTTGTTGCATCATCGGACAAATTCGAGTACTCTTTGAGCCTTTCGAATTTGCGACCGGTGATGCTCGGTTTTGGAGTAGGGCAATGATTCAGACCGAAACTATGCTCGACGTAGCAGACAACAGTGGTGCACGCCGCGTACAATGTATTAAAGTACTTGGTGGCTCACATCGTCGTTATGCTTCTGTTGGCGACATTATTAAAGTTACTGTAAAAGAAGCAATTCCACGCGCACGTGTTAAAAAAGGTGACGTGATGAATGCAGTAGTTGTTCGTACTAAATTCGGCATCCGTCGTCCAGACGGTTCAGTGATTCGTTTTGACGATAACGCTGCTGTTATTTTGAACAACAACAAAGCGCCGATTGCAACTCGTATTTTTGGACCAGTGACTCGTGAACTTCGTACTGAACAGTTCATGAAAATCATTTCATTGGCTCCTGAAGTTCTATAATAGAGGCAATCATGGCTAAGATTAAAAAAGGCGATCAAGTAATTGTGATCGCAGGTAAAGAAAAAGGCAAACAGGGTACTGTATTGTCTGTTTCAAATGACCAAGTGAAGGTAGAAGGTCTTAACCTAGTTAAGAAACATCAGAAGCCTAACCGAGCTACTGGCGCTGAAGGCGGCATCGTAACTCAAGAAGCTTCTCTTCACATCTCAAACGTGGCACTTTTTAATGCTACAACCCAAAAGGCTGACCGTGTTGGTTACCAAGTGATTGACGGCGTGAAAACTCGCGTTTATAAATCAAATGGTGAATCAGTGGCGGTAGCGAAGTAATAGGTTGAAAAAGGCAATGGCCAGACTTAAAGCACGTTACAACGACGAACTTAAAGCTCAATTACAAGAACAATTGGGTGTTAAGAATGTGATGGAGATCCCTCGCATCACTAAAATCACTATCAACATGGGTGTTGGTGCAGCTTCTGCTGACAAAAAACTCCTTGATGGTGCTCTTTCTGATATGCAAGCTATCGCTGGTCAAAAACCAGTACTTACGTTAGCTCGTAAATCTATCGCTGGTTTCAAAATCCGTGATGGTTGGCCGATTGGTTGTAAAGTTACTTTACGCGGCGAACGCATGTACGAATTCTTAGACCGTTTGATCTCTATTGCGATTCCTCGTATCCGTGACTTCCGTGGTTTCTCAGCGAAATCATTTGATGGTCGTGGTAACTACTCAATGGGTCTTAAAGAACAGATCATGTTCCCTGAGATCGATTTTGACAAGATTGACCGTATTCGTGGTATGGACATTACCATCACTACGACTGCTCGCACCGATGACGAAGGCCGTGCGCTAATGCGTGCATTCGGCTTCCCGTTCAAATAAGAGGTCGAAATGGCTAAGAAAGGTATGATTAATCGCGAATTGAAACGCGAAGCTACTGTTGCTAAATACGCTGCAAAACGTGCTGAATTAAAAGCTGTTATTGCAAACGTAAATGCGTCAGACGAAGAACGTTTCGAAGCGATGATGAAATTACAAGCATTACCACGTAATGCATCTCCAGTACGTCTACGTAACCGTTGTGGTTTAACTGGTCGTCCTCATGGTTACTTCCGCAAGTTCGGCTTAAGCCGTAACATGGTACGCGAAAAAGTAATGCAAGGTGATGTACCTGGCGTTGTTAAGGCAAGCTGGTAAGGAGCACTATAAATGAGTATGCAAGATACCGTTGCCGACATGCTAACACGTGTTCGTAACGCACAAATGGCGAAGAAACAAACTGTTTCTATGCCTAATTCTAAGTTGAAGGTTGCTATTGCAAACGTTCTTCAACAAGAAGGTTACATTTCAAACGTAGAAGTTGCTGATGTTGAAGGCAAAGCAACTTTAACTATTACGTTAAAATATTTTGAAGGCAAACCAGTTATCGAAACTGTGAAACGCGTAAGCCGTCCAGGTCTACGTCAGTATCGCGGTAAAGATGCACTTCCGAGCGTTAAGCAAGGTTTAGGTATTGCAATTGTTTCTACAAGCAAAGGCATCATGACTGATCGCGCTGCACGTGCTGCAGGCGTTGGTGGTGAAGTTATTGCTTTTGTTTCTTAATAGGTGATTCCTCATGTCTCGTGTGGCTAAAGCCCCAGTAACTGTACCTAACGGTGTAGCAGTTACTCAGAACGGCCGGCAGGTCGAAGTGAAAGGCACTAAAGGTACATTGTCTTTCAACCTGCATGCGCTGGTCGAGCTAAAACAGGAAGACGGTACTCTAGTTATTGCTCCTAAAGCTGAGTCGAAAGACGCTTGGATGCAAGCTGGTACTGCTCGCGCTGTGCTTAACAACCTTGTTAAAGGTGTTAGCGAAGGTTTCGAACGTAAGTTGCAACTTATCGGTGTTGGTTATAAAGCTGCGGTTAAAGGTAACATTGTTAACCTTAACCTTGGTTTCTCTCACCCGATCGATTACAACCTTCCTGAAGGTGTAACTGCAGAAACTCCTACAGCGACTGAAATCGTACTTAAATCTGCTGATAAAGCAAAATTAGGTCAAGTTGCTGCGGAAATCCGTGGTTACCGTCCACCAGAGCCGTATAAAGGTAAAGGTGTTCGTTATTCTGACGAAGTTGTACTTCGTAAAGAAGCTAAGAAGAAATAAGGCGCGAGGTTCTTATGAACGAAAAGAAACAATCCCGTTTGCGTCGTGCGAAAAGCACACGCTTGCACATCCGTGCATTGGGTGCGACTCGTTTGTGTGTAAACCGCACTCCGCGTCACATCTATGCTCAAGTTATCTCAGCAGATGGTGGCAAAGTATTAGCGCAAGCTTCTACTCTAGACGCTACTCTACGTGCTGGTACAACTGGTAATGTTGAAGCAGCTCAAAAAGTAGGTGCTTTAATCGCAGAACGCGCTAAAGCAGCTGGTGTAACTAAAGTTGCATTTGACCGTTCTGGTTTCAAATATCATGGTCGTATCAAAGCCTTGGCTGATGCTGCTCGTGAAAACGGCTTGGAGTTCTAATCATGGCTAAAGTTGAACAAAACGAAGGTCTTGTTGAAAAGCTGGTTGCCGTTGATCGTGTAGCCAAAGTTGTTAAGGGTGGTCGTATCTTCTCTTTCACAGCATTAACTGTGGTAGGTGATGGTAATGGTCGCGTAGGTTTTGGTCGTGGTAAAGCACGTGAAGTTCCAGCTGCTATCTCTAAAGCACTTGAAGCTGCTCGTCGCAACATGATCACTGTAGATCTTGCTGGTACGACTTTACAACACCCTGTGAATGCTCGTCACGGTGCAAGCCGTGTTTACATGCAGCCTGCTTCTGAAGGTACTGGCGTAATCGCTGGTGGCGCTATGCGTGCCGTTCTTGAAGCTGCTGGTGTACACAACGTACTTGCTAAATGTTACGGTTCTACTAACGCTGCCAACGTAGTTAACGCGACATTCAAAGGTCTGCGTGACATGACTTCTCCTGAGAAAGTTGCTGCGAAACGTGGTCTTTCAGTAGAACAAATTCAAGGGTAATAATCATGAAAACGATTAAAGTTACCCAGACTAAATCTGCATCGCACCGCTTGAAAAATCACAAGCTGAGCCTTAAAGGTTTAGGTCTGCGTCGTATTGGTCATACTGTTGAAGTGTTAGACACTCCATCTAACCGTGGTATGATCAACCAAGTCTACTATATGGTTAGTGTAGAGGAATAAGCCATGACTCTGCGTTTAAATACTATTGCACCTGCAGAAGGTGCTAAGCGTGACAACCTTCGTCTAGGCCGTGGTATCGGTTCTGGCGTTGGTAAGACTGGTGGCCGTGGTGTCAAAGGTCAAAACTCACGTAAGAGCGGTGGTACTCGTCCAGGCTTCGAAGGCGGTCAAACAGCGTTATATCGTCGTTTACCTAAATTCGGTTTCACTAGCCAACAGGCTTTGAAAACTGCTGAAGTACGTTTATCTGAGCTTGCTAAAGTTGAAGGCGACATCGTGTCTCTAGAAACTTTAAAAGCTGCGAACGTTGTACGTAAAGACATGACTCGTGCACGTATCGTACTTTCTGGTGAAATTACTCGCGCATTCACTATTCAAGGTGTTGTGTTGACTAAAGGCGCTAAAGCTGCTGTTGAAGCTGCTGGCGGTAAAGTCGAGGAGTAATCTCCAGTGTCTATGTCTCCTAGTTCTTCAGGTCATGTCAACATGATGAAAGGCCAACCATTTCATGTGAAATACCGTGAAATTATTCGTCGAATGATGTTTCTCATTGGTGCGTTGTTGGTGTTTCGACTGGGAGCACATATTCCAGTACCGGGCATTAACAATGCTGCGCTGGAGAATCTGTTTAATGCAAACCAAGGTACAATCCTTGGTTTGTTTAACATGTTCTCTGGTGGTGCATTGGAGCGAATGTCTATTCTTGCTCTTGGGATCATGCCATACATTTCTGCATCGATTATTGTGCAGCTGATGTCAACAGTCGTTCCGTCGCTGGAAGCTTTGAAAAAAGAAGGCGAGCAAGGCAAACGTAAAATAAATCAATACACACGACAGGGCACACTGTTCCTTGCATTTGTGCAAGCGGTCGGTATGTGCGCGGGCTTGATCAGTCAAGGAATTACTCTGACTGCTGGTCTGGCTTTTTATGTTCCTGCGGTAACCTCACTGGTTGCGGGGACCATGTTCCTGATGTGGTTGGGTGAACAGATTACCGAGCGTGGGGTGGGGAATGGTATTTCCATGATCATCTTCGCAGGTATTGTTGCAGGTCTGCCTACTTTGGTAATGCAGTCTCTGACTTCTGTCGATAATGGTCAGTCCAGCTTAATGGGTCTGGCAATATTTGCATTGTTATCCATCGCCGTGCTTGCAGCAATTGTGTTTATCGAGAAGGCGCAACGTCGTATTCCGGTGAACTATGCTCAGAAGCAGCAGGGTCGTCGCGTATTTACTGCACAGCAGACACATTTGCCACTTAAAATTAATATGGCCGGTGTGATTCCTGCAATTTTTGCAAGTTCATTGCTTTTGTTCCCTGCGAGCTTAGGTCAGTGGGTTGGTAGTGCAGATCCTGATGCAGGAATTATCAAGCGTAGTCTACAAGATTTGGCATTAGTTTTGTCGCCTGGTCAGCCGTTGTATTTGGTGCTCTTTGGTGCGTTAATTATCTTTTTCTGTTACTTCTACACTGCGCTAGTATTTAGCCCGAAAGAAGTGTCAGAAAACTTGAAACGCAGCGGAGCTTACGTGCCTGGTATTCGTCCAGGTGAGCAAACTGCTCGTTACTTAGATCATATTCTCAATCGTTTGACCTTTATTGGCGCGATTTACATCACTGTCATCTGTTTAATGCCGATGATCTTGCAAAGCTCTTTTGGTATTCCATTTAGCTTGGGCGGAACATCGTTGCTGATCGTGGTAGTGGTGGTGATGGACTTTATGGCTCAGCTACAAGCACATCTCACTTCGCACCAGTATGACAATCAAACATTAATGAGAAAAACGACTGCTCATCCTAAGGGATAGCGCACTTAGAGGTTTCATCATGAAAGTACAAGCTTCTGTAAAGAAAATTTGTGGTAGCTGTAAAGTTATCCGTCGTAATGGGGTTATCCGCGTAATTTGTAGCGCAGAACCTCGTCATAAGCAGCGTCAAGGTTAATCTGATCAAGACCTGTTGATTTCAGTAGGCGAATTGGGTTATTATCCGCCCCTCAAGATTTTTGTGGGGCGGTTGATTATCTCAGCTGCCTTTTTGGAGAAAATTGAATGGCTCGTATTGCCGGTGTAAACATTCCGGATAACAAGCATGCTGTTATCTCTCTAACGTATATCTTTGGTATTGGTCGCCATACTTCAAAAGCTATCTTAGCTGCTGCAGGTATCGCTCCGACTACTAAGATTCGTGAATTAGATGACGCTCAGCTTGATGCGATTCGTGCAGAAGTTGCTAAGGTTCCGACCGAAGGTGATTTACGTCGCGAAATTTCCATGAACATCAAACGTTTAATGGATTTAGGCTGCTACCGCGGTCTTCGTCATCGTCGCAGCTTGCCTGTCCGCGGTCAACGCACCAAAACTAACGCACGTACCCGTAAAGGTCCGCGCAAACCAATTAAGAAATAAGATTTCTGGAAGCTAAAAGATGGCTAAAGATACTCGCACACGCAAGAAGGTCACTCGTACCGTCTCTGAAGGTGTTGCACACATTCACGCTTCTTTTAATAACACCATTGTGACTATTACCGATCGTCAAGGTAATGCACTGGCTTGGGCCACTTCAGGTGGACAAGGCTTCCGTGGATCACGTAAATCAACTCCGTTTGCTGCTCAGGTAGCTGCTGAAGTTGCTGGTAAAGCTGCTTTGGATTACGGTTTGAAAAACTTGGATGTCCTTGTTAAAGGTCCTGGTCCAGGTCGTGAATCTGCGGTTCGTGCTTTAGGTGCAGTGGGTTATAAAATTAATAGCATTACCGATGTGACTCCAATTCCTCACAACGGTTGCCGTCCACCTAAAAAACGTCGCGTCTAAGGAGAATCATTCATGGCTCGTTATATTGGTCCAAAATGCAAACTCTCTCGCCGCGAAGGGACAGACCTGCAATTAAAATCTGGCGTTAAACCATTTGACGTTAAGACTAAAAAACATGCTAAAGCGCCTGGCCAACATGGTGGTGCGCGTGGCAGCAAACAATCTGAGTACTCACTACAATTACGTGAAAAACAAAAAGTACGTCGCATGTACGGTGTTTTAGAGCGTCAATTTAGTAACTACTACAAAGAAGCAGCTCGTGTTAAAGGCGCAACTGGCGAGAACTTGTTAAAGTTACTTGAAAGCCGTCTTGATAACGTTGTTTATCGCATGGGTTTTGGTTCTACACGTGCTGAAGCTCGTCAGTTAGTATCTCACCGCTCAATCACTTTAAATGGCCGTCGCGTTAACATCGCGTCTATCCAAGTTAAAGCTGGTGACGTGATTGCAGTTCACGAAGGCGCTAAACAACAATTACGTATCAAAAACGCAATTGAATTAGCTGCTCAACGTGGCATTCCTTCTTGGATGGAAGTAGATCATTCTAAACTAGAAGGTACGTTCAAAGCTGCACCGGATCGTTCTGATTTACCTGCTGAAATCAACGAAAGCTTGATTGTAGAATTGTATTCTAAATAATCCTTGAGGTAGCAATATGACGCGTACTGCAAATGAGTTTCTAACTCCGCAAGCGATCAAGGTCGAAGCGGCAAGCGGGACCTCGGCAAAAGTTATTCTAGAACCCTTAGAGCGTGGCTTTGGTCATACTCTGGGCAATGCTTTACGTCGCATCCTTCTTTCTTCTTTGCCTGGCGCTGCTGTGGTAGAAGTTGAAATTGAGGGTGTTGAGCACGAGTACAGTACTTTGGAAGGCTTGCAGCAGGACATCGTCGAGCTCTTGCTGAACCTAAAAGGATTGTCTATTAAGCTGTTCGATCAAAATGAAGCTTATTTAACATTAGAAAAACAAGGTCCAGGCGACGTAACTGCGGCTGACCTTCGTTTACCTCATAATGTTGAAGTGGTTAACCCTGAACACTTGATCGGCACATTAAGTGCTTCAGGCAATCTTAAGATGCGCCTGAAAGTGGCTCAAGGCCGTGGCTACGAGACTTCTGACTCACGTTTCCCAGAAGGCGAGACTCGCCCAGTGGGTCGTTTACAGTTAGATGCTTCTTACAGCCCGATCAAACGTGTGTCTTACACAGTTGAAAATGCTCGTGTAGAACAACGTACTGACCTTGATAAACTGATCATTGATCTTGAAACCAACGGTACAGTTGATCCTGAAGAAGCAATCCGCAAAGCGGCAACAATCTTGCAACAACAAATTGCAATCTTTGTTGACCTTCAGAAAGATCAAGCTCCTGTTGCTCAAGAGCCTCGTGAAGAAGTTGATCCGATTTTGCTTCGTCCAGTAGATGATCTAGAGCTAACTGTTCGTTCTGCTAACTGTTTGAAAGCAGAAAACATTTACTACATTGGTGATCTTGTACAGCGTACTGAAGTTGAGTTGCTTAAAACTCCTAACTTGGGTAAAAAATCGCTTACTGAGATCAAAGATGTTCTGGCTTCCAAAGGCTTACAACTCGGCATGCGTTTAGAGAACTGGCCACCAGCTAGTCTCCGTATGGACGATCGTTTCGCCTATCGTAGCCGTTAATTAAGTAGGACTATCACCATGCGTCATCGTAATAGTGGTGTGAAATTAGGCCGTACAAGCAGTCATCGTAAAGCGATGTTCCAAAACATGGCTAACTCTTTGTTTGAGCACGAGTTGATCAAAACAACCGTGCCTAAAGCAAAAGAATTACGTCGTGTTGCTGAGCCTTTAATCACTTTAGCTAAAGTCGATACAGTAGCAAACCGTCGTTTGGCGTTTGCTCGTACTCGTTCAGCTGCAACTGTTGGTAAATTATTTACCGTTCTTGGCCCTCGTTACAAAGAGCGTAACGGCGGTTATCTACGTGTTCTTAAAGCGGGCTTCCGTGCAGGTGATGCTGCACCGATGGCTTACGTTGAGCTAGTAGATCGCGAAGTTAACTAATTTCGTGAAGAGCAGCAAACGTTGTTAGGAAAGGTCGGTTGAATAAACCGGCCTTTTTTAATGTCTGTAATTTTTCTAAATAGACCAATTGTCGGACAGACTAACAATTTGTCCCAAAAAGATAAAAAAAGTAGGGCAATTATACAAACTTGACATGGAGTATTGTCAGTTTTATGTTTTAATAAAATAAATGATAAACATAGGTCAAAAGAAGAACATGGAAAAACAAGTTGATATCTTAATTGTGGGTGCAGGCATCTCGGGAATTGGACTGGCAGCTCATCTCTCTAAAAATTGTCCGAAACGTTCATTCGAGATTATTGAGCGTCGCGAAAGTGTAGGCGGTACCTGGGACTTATTTAAATATCCTGGTATCCGTTCTGATTCGGATATGTCAACTTTTGGCTTTAATTTTAAGCCTTGGAAAAAAGCCAGTGTATTGGCTGATGGCGCATCAATTAAAAATTATCTATCTGAAGTCGTAGATGAATTCAAACTGGAATCCAAAATCCACTATCAGCACCGTGTATTAAATGCCAATTATGATACGCATACTCATAAATGGTCAGTAAAAATCGAAAATGCTCAAGGTCAGACTGAAATTTGGGTAGCGAATTTTGTTCTGGGATGCACTGGTTATTACAATTACGATCAAGGCTTCCAGCCAGAATTTTCGAATCAGGATGCATTTAAAGGTACATTTATTCATCCGCAGCATTGGCCTGAGAACTTCGACTATAGCGGTAAAAAAGTGGTAATCATTGGCAGTGGCGCAACTGCGATTACTCTTGTTCCAGCCATGGTTAAAGGCGGGGCAGCGCATGTGACCATGTTGCAGCGTTCTCCGACCTATATTGCTTCTGTGCCATCGATTGATATGGTCTATGACAAGATGCGTAAGTATCTGCCTGAGGATGTGGCTTACAAGATTACGCGTGCGCGAAATATTGGTATGCAACGTGGGATTTATGCACTGGCACAGAAACAGCCAAAATTGCTTAAGAAACTGCTGCTGAATGCGGTGAAATTCCAGCTCAAGGGTAAGGTGGATATGAAACACTTTACTCCGGATTATGAGCCTTGGGATCAGCGTTTATGTGTAGTGCCGGATGGAGATTTGTTCAAGATTCTGCGTTCAGGTAAAGCTTCTGTTGAAACGGATCATATCGAGAAATTTACTGAAAATGGTATTCAGCTTAAATCAGGAAAACATCTAGATGCAGATATCATTATTTCTGCAACCGGACTGAATATTCAAATCCTTGGTGGCATTCAGGCATCTATCGATGGCAAGCCAATCGATACCTCTAAACATATGCTGTATCGCGGTATGATGGTCAGTGATATCCCGAATATGGCGCTGATTATTGGCTATATCAATGCATCCTGGACGCTGAAAGTAGACATTGCCGCTGAATATATCTGCCGTCTACTCAATTATATGGACAAAAAAGGCTTTGATGAAGTACTGCCGGAAGGTAATGCTGCAGAATTACTTGAGGATACTGTAATGGGCAGCCTGAGCTCAGGTTATATTGCCCGTGCTGCTGACGTGATGCCGAAACAGGGTAAGCATGGGGTATGGCGTGTTAGCAATAATTACCTCGCAGACCGTAAAGATCTTAAGAATGCAGCCTTTGATGATGATATTCTGCAGTTTAAGGCGAAGGCTGAGCAGGGAAAGACGCTCGGCAAGAAGGTTAAACCTCGTCTAGTATCTTAAAATTTGAATATATTATAAGGAGCATTTCAGTGCTCCTTTTTAATTTGCGTTTATATTTGAATTAAATTGAGCGTGAGATCAGTTCTTTCATAATTTCATTGGTACCGGCATAGATTCGATTGGCACGATGATCTATGTAGGCTCGTGCTATTGGATATTCCAGCATATAGCCATACCCGCCATGGAGTTGCAGACATTCATCGACCACGTTACTGAACATTTCTGAAATTTTGTATTTGGCGGCGGCAGCTGCATCAACCCCAAGCTGTTGCTGTAATTCCTGTTGCATGCAGCGGTCCAGATAAGCCCGGCAGATTTCAATTTCAGTACGCATTTCAGCCAGCTTAAATCGGGTATTTTGAAAGGCAGAGATGGGTTTGCCAAAAGCCTGCCGTTCCTTGGTGTATTTCACCGTATGGGCAAAAGCAGCTTCTGCGCCGGCCTGACAGATCATCGCCACAATCAAGCGTTCCCAGGCCAGTTCTTTCATCAGCATCATAAAGCCCATACCGGGCATGCCGAGCAGGTTTTCTTTAGGCACCCGCACGTTGTCAAAGAACAGTTCACAGGTATCTTGACCTTTCATGCCGATTTTATTGAGCGGTTTACCTTTACCAAAACCGTCCCGATCTGCTTCGACTATGATCAATGACAGATTGGCCGAGCCTTTATCACTATCACCAGTTTTACAGACCACAATTGCCATATCACAAAGATAGCCATTGGTAATAAAAATCTTTGAACCATTAATCACATAGTCATCACCTTCTAGAGCTGCGCTGGTACGGATAGCCTGTAGGTCTGATCCTGTACCAGGTTCGGTCATTGCAATCGCAGTGATGACTTCTCCGCTGGCCATTTTCGGTAACCATTGCTGTTTCTGGACTTCATTGCCAAAGTTCAGAATATAATTCGCCACAATATCGGAGTGCAGGGAAAAACCAGTCGCCGAGTCACCGGCATAGGCCTGTTCTTCAATCAGGATCATGCTATAAAGCCGATCTACACCTGAACCGCCATATTGTTCTGCTAAGGTCGGGCAGAGCAGACCTAATGCTCCGGCCTTCTTCCACAGCTCACGATCAACATGCTGTTGCTGTTCGAAGCGTTCGGTATGTGGAATCACTTCCTTCTCATAGAATTTGCGCACAGTCTCGCGGAAAGCATCATGCTCAGCATTAAACAGAGTACGTGGTAATAGATGCGGCAGCGGCCGAATCGCAGCAGATTGCATGACCAAGATTCCTTGTTCTGATTATTAGTCTTCTGAACATACGGGCAGGGTATAGCTGTGGACAATGTGCGAAATGTACAAAATACAGATAATACTGATGCTTTCCGCCAATTCCCTCGAAAATTACTTGGGGCTTAGGTAAACTACTCATGTTTTTAACACGTTGGGGAAATATGATGACTGAAGACATCAGCCTGGAAGAGCGTAAAGTGATTTACCGCGCACGTCGTGGTCTCAAAGAGATAGATGTGTATTTTGATCCCTATGTCAAAAACTACTATTTGACAGCAGAACCATTTGAAAAAGAAATGTTTGCTGAGCTGGTAGCGCAGGAAGACCCGGACCTGCTGGACTGGTTTATGGAAGTTTCTGAGCCGCCACGTCCTGAATTACGTGAGTTTATTAATAAGCTTAAACATTACGTTCATGGATAATCGTTGTTATCAGCTGAAACGTAGCCTGCTTGCACTTGCGTTTCAGTTTTTTATTTTTGCTGTATTAATGTTTGTGATGTATCAGTTATTGCCCCTATGGCTATGGGGGATTTGTCTGGTTGCAGGACTGATCATCTATCATCTGTTTTATCGCAAGCGTCCCCAGATTGCCCAGTTTGAATATCTGGATGGTCGGGAATGGACTATTACCCATCATGATCAGCGCACGCAGCGTGCTCAGATCAGTCATGTGATTGATCATCAAGCTTATCTGGTGGTGTATTTCCAGCATGCCAAAGTACCGCCACTGCTGATCTGGTGTGACCAGTTGCCAACACAACAATGGAAGTCACTGAAAGTCCTCACGAAAATGATCTGATTGCCAGACAATCGGTATTTTTATAAAGATCATAATTATATATTTTTCAAAATCTTATCTTTATAAAATGAGATTTTGTCGGACAATTCACTTAATTTATTCGAAAATGTTTGAATTGTCTGACAATTTTCTCAGCTGCTTTTATTTTAAACGGGTACATTTAACTCACCGAAGTCAACAGAGGAGATTAATATGGAGTTTCCAACGTGGATATTTCTAGTCGTCGCGGTAATTCTGGCACTGGTCATTGGAAGACTCGGAACAATTGTTAAGGAACGAATTTCAACTCAACCACATTAAGCTAAAAATTTAATTTAAAGCTTTCTCAGTTAATAAGTAGCATGTGCTGAACCGTCGCAATGCTACTTTTTTTTGCCCAAAATTTAGTATTTCTTTCTATCAAGTCAATTGCAGCGCCCGCAATTAATGGCAAAGTGACTCATCTAATTTAGAGTAAATACTCTTTAATTCATATATTTCATCTGCTATGTTTAGCAGCATGGACATAATCACAATTATAGAGGACAGGAAAATGTCAAAAGTCCAACAAATATGCCAGGGTATGGCGGCCATAGTAATAACAACAACGGCTTTAACAGGTTGCTCACAGGTGGTTAAAACTGGTGCCAATGTAGCGCTGGGTTTCACTGAAAAACATATTGTGCCACCGATTCTGGCTATGGACGATGCAGAAATGGTCTGTCATTCAGGTAACGCTTTGACCCCAGCCATTATGTCAACCAAGGACATGGGTGCGGATCCGACGCGTGTTGCAGTGCTGATGTATTCTGCAGCAGGGATTTGTGCAGAGCAGAAAGCACTGGATGCTGAACTACGTTATATGCGTGCGTCTAAAGCCAATCAGGTCACTGAGGCACAGGATGCTCGTGTAGAACAGAAACGTTGGGCGGCACTGGCTGCACAGCGACAATATACTGGCTATCAGATGTTCCAGAAACGTTATGAGAAAAAATATAGTGTAGCGCTGGGTGAGAGTTGCCCAACCTTGAAAGGTGATACAGAACAGACCGTCTATCTGCTAGGCATGCTCAGTGGCCTACAGGCGATGACCAACGATATTAACTCGGGTGGTGCAGTGCAGGTACCGAAAGATATCGCTGCGGTGGTAGAACGCGGTATGACTTGCCTAAACAATGAAAAATTCTGGGGTGCGCCAATGGCGACCCGTGCAGTGATCTGGACTTTATTGCCAGGCGCGGGTGAGGGTAAGCCAGACCCATATCAGACCTTGAAACAGTCCACTCAGATTGGTGAACAGAAAGGTGTGCGTCTATCCCATGCTCTTTACGCCGTAGCTGCTCAGGCTTCAGGTGATGATGCCAAGATGCGTGATGCATTGAAGACCTTTGCTCAGGCGCGTTCTGATGAAAAACCGGTGAATCCGCAATTCAAGCTGATCGATAGTATGGCTTCAATTATGGTGGGTGGTATTGCAGACCGTTACTGGACTGAACATACCGGCGTACGTAGTGCGGACGATGGCATGCAGCGTTTCTGGGATGAAAATGATACTGCATCCGATCTTGATGACCTGTTTAATACTGATTCCTGATCCAGTCTGATCCGTACACTTGAGATGGATCTGAATTGACAAGACGCTAAGGGACTAAGCGATGCAGATGCATGATCACTATCTTCGCAACAAGATTATCTTTCTGGCAGTCTTTGTTGTTTTCTGCGCGTGGCTGCAGATTTTCAAGGATAGTTTTATTTTTTGGCAAGACAGTCTGATGACTGAGCCCTGGCGCTGGTGGACAGCACATTGGGTGCATGTCGGCTGGACGCATTATTTCCTGAATATGCTGGCCTTTATCTGCTTGCCCTTTATTTTTCCACGTGCTTCGGTGTGGAATTTCATCAGTATTTTGCTGGTTCTGCCTCCACTGATCAGTCTCAGTTTCTATTATTTCCTGCCCGATATTGAGGCCTATGCAGGACTGTCTGGTGTCTTGCATGGTGCTTATGCTGCTGTGGCCTGTGTACATCTGCTATATAAGAGAGAGCGCAATTTTGCAGCTTTGGTACTGTTCCTGATTTTTGCCAAGCTGGTTTGGGAAAATACCATGGGCAGTGAAGGCACAGCACAATTGATTGGCAGTCCGGTACTGGTCGAAGCACATTTACTGGGGGTGATCTGGGGGATTGTGGTGGCAAATGTCTATATCGTGGGCAACTATTTACTTGATCAATGATGTAATTGGCATAAATAACGAAAAAGAAAATGCAAATTGTCATTTTCATTTTGCACAGTCTGGTGCAGAGTCAGAAGCATAATAATCAGATTGGTCTGTAAAACGGACTTACAAGACAAAGGGAAAGGGAAGCCGGTTATGGTGGACATTCCCAGAAAATAACAATAGGAATACACATGCAAAATGATGCTGAAAACAGATCAGGATTAGGTCTGTTGCGTTATATCTGGACAGAGTGGATCTCGACATTTGTCGTGCTGGTCTTGCTGCTGCTGACCCTTGTCATTGGTACTGGTGAAATGATCCATGGGCAATTACTGCGCATGGGTGAACGCCTGTATGGTGATCCAGCCACAGGGATGCAGTATTCATTCTTACGTGCAGAACCGAAAGCTCCGACCTGTGAACGTAATATTGACGTCGATAGCCGAATTCGGGAACAGAGACAAGCGGATGCGGCCGATGAATTTGCTGATATTTTCGGGGTACGCTCTGACGCTGATATCCGCGCAGCGATCATGCAGGCACAGCAGGTCTGTGAAGAGTCACATGCTTTCTATGACAAGGCTATCAAACATATTGAAGCGAATCCAAGTATTCGTGCCTACCGCACCTTTGAAACCAGTTTCTTTGGTCTGTTCAAGTTTGGAGTAGAAAACCGAGCGCTGCTGCTGGTGCTCATGGTGGTATTCGCTGCCATTAGTGCAACCTTGAAAACCCATCATATCGGCCTGCGCAGCCCAGCCACCAAGATTGATTTCCGGGTCTATACCCTTGCCATGCTGGCAGGTAATGCATTCCTGGCATTCTCATCCTATAGCCAGTATCAGTCAGTGTTGAATTCTGGTGTGGCCATGGGCGAGATGAAATATATCTACTGGCTATGGATGATCCTGTTTGGCACTTTGACCCTGATCAGCTTGTTCCAAGTAGTTAAGCTACCGAAACCTACCCGTGAAGGCGGCAGTTTTGGCCTGGCTTTCCTGAGTGTGCCACTGTATGCCTATATGGCGATCAGTACCGGGATTAATTTTACCTTCTTCATGGATTATCCAATGGGGCAGGGGATTTATCTCGGGCAGCTGGTAGAGTTCTCCAGTATCTTCCTGAACTTGGCGCTGTTTATCTGGGCAGGTATGTTATTGAAACAGACCCGTGTCGTGGACATGTTCCTGAACATTCTACGTCCATGGAATCTGGCACCAGAAACCCTAACCTGGTTAATCCTGTTAGCTGCTGCATTACCAACTGCTTATACCGGTGCATCGGGGATCTTTGTGATTGCCGCGGGTGCCATTATCTATAAGGAAGTCTGGAATGCGGGTGGACGTCGCCAGTTTGCTTTGGCGGCGACTGCTATGTCAGGTTCGCTAGGTGTGGTATTACGTCCTTGTCTGTTGATTGTCGTGGTGGCATCTTTGAATAAGGAAGTCACCACAGATATGCTATACCAATACGGTGTATATACCTTCCTGCTCAGTTCAACCCTGTTCCTAGTGATTTCGTTATTCTTTGCTGAAAGCAAGTTCCGTATTGCACCAGCAGGCGTAGCAGCACCGCAGTCCGGTCGTGCATTCTTAGCGGTGATTCCATATATCGTGATTTTTGTGCTGATCTGGGCATTCTATAAATATGCGCTATCGACCAATTTGAACGAGTTTACTGCACCAGTCATGATGCCAGTAATTCTGCTGATGATTGTGCTATATGACAAACTACGTCATCAGCCTGCACCAATACCACCAGTGGGGCATTGGGATGAAAGCCTGAATGTCAATTTGAATGGGATTAGCGGTGCGGCAGCACAGCCTGAACCAGCACCGGGTTCATCCCTACGTCAGTTTGGTTTCTGGAAGTCCATGCATATCTCGACCAGTGAAACGGTAGGGCATATCGGGGCATTGGTGATTCTGATGGCCTTGTCTGTCAGCGTGGGTGGTTTGTTGGAACGTCTGGAAATCATGGAAGCCTTCCCGACAGATATCAACAGTACAATTCTGGTCATTACCATGATTGTCGGCTTGATGGTCTTTGTCGGTATGATCATGGATCCATTTGGTGCTGTGATTCTGATTTCTGCAACGGTAGCACCAGTGGCGTATCAATATGGTATTCACCCGGTACATTTCTGGATGATTACCCTGATTGGCTTTGAGCTGGGTTATGTGACACCACCAGTGGCACTGAACCATCTGCTGGCCAGGCAGTCGATTGGCGATGCCGAAGTCGCTGAAGCGGATGCAGAAGTACGACATTTGTCCTTCTATTATCGCTATGAGCGTTGGATTCTGCCAGTAATTGTCTTACTGCCAGCGATGCTGATCATTGCTTACATCCCATATGTATTCAAACTATTCGGTTGGTATCATTAAAAACTGAATATTAAAAAAGCACCTGCGGGTGCTTTTTTATTGCTGCCTCTAAGATGTTGTGTGATTTCGTTTAAAGCGATTTTGCAGTAGAGGACTACAAAGTAGGATAGCTGAGAAAATCAGTGCCAGCCCAAGCAGGCTCATCACATCCGGTATTTCTTTCCAGAATATATAACCCCAAATCCCGGCAAAGATAATGGCTACATAGTTGACTGGTCCAATCTGACCTGCGGGTGCCAGTTTATAGGCATTCGACATAAAGATCTGACTGACATTGGCCAGAATACCTGCTGCGACTAAGTACATCAGTTCGGTCAGCTCATAGGGACGCCAGTGCCAGAACATCGGAATCACGGAAACCAAAGTACCGATAAAGCAGAAATAGAATACGATGCGTTCTGGCGGTTCGGTATCCGTCAATGCACGTACAGTCACAAAAGCCATCGCAGCTAAGAAACTGGCACTAAGTCCAATCACTGACATGATGTTAAACAGTCCCGAGTCTGGCTTGGTTACACAGAGAACCCCAATAAAACCGATCCCTGCGGCAAGTAGCATCGCTTTGGTGATCTTTTCTTTTAAAAATAGCCAGGCAATGAAGGGGATAAAGATCGGGGAAGAATAGGTAAACACCATGGCATTGGACAGCTTGAGATGAGCAATGGCATAGAAGAAGCCATACATTGCCATTAAACCGACCACAGAACGCCAGACATGCATCCATAACTTTTCAGTTTTAAAGAAACCGATACCTTTAGTCAGCAGCAAAGGTAGGAATAACAGCATGCCTACTGCATTACGGAAAAACACGACAGTCGCGTTATCGGCTGTATGTGAGGCATAGCGAATGCAGACACCCATCATGGAGAACAGCAAAGCTGAGCAGGTCAGCAGAAGGATGGCTTTAATCAGATTGGATGGGGCTGCGCTGGGCATAAAAAGGCATCGCTAAAAGATTGTGGAATATTCTAGCGAATTATTAGATTAAAAATTATGATTTTTCTGCAAGTTGGGCTTCAAGCAGCTTGATCTGCTCTTCCTTGAGTTTGATTAGCTCATCGGCATCTTTGTGCTGGGCATCTAGCGTCGCCTTCTGCTCATCTAGCTGTGACTGGATATCTTCCAGACGGGAGATTTCCTCTTTGGCTAATGCAGGGTTCTCAGGCACTGGTGCTTTAATCAGATCGTCCTGTACCAATCGCTTAGCACGGTTTGCTTCTGTTTCAGCTGGGGCAGTTTTAGCAGTTGCCTTAGTCTCAATAGGTTCTTGAACAGGAGTGACTGTTGCGACTTCCTGTTCAGGCGTTTCCTGTGACGAAGATGCACTGAACCACTGATACGCAAATACCAGAATCACGACAGTGACTAAAGCCCCAATAATCCCCATTAAAAGTTTAGAACTATCCCTTTGCTCCACACTCATATTTTCAACCTTATTTATTTTTCTATACTTAACGTGGTTTAAATTGAATCACACCCACTTCATCAGGTACAGCAGGAACTTCAGGTTGCTCAACGTGGGTCGGACGGTTTTCCTCATAGCCACAGTCGATACATTCGATCCATTCATTCTCGCCGGAGGTCAGCATGACAATCCGATCCATCGCCTGACATTTTGGACATTTAGCACCTGCAATGAAACGACGTTTGATGGTCATCATACTCACCTGTTGATTAACTTAAACCGCTAGTTTAAGCATTTTTTACCGTATTCGTCCAACCTTGATGACGGAGTAGGGCATCAATTTTTGGTTCACGACCACGGAAGTTCACAAATGCATCCAGTGCAGTGTCTTTTCCGCCGACTGCCAGGATGTTCTTGCGGAAGGCATGACCCGTGTCAGTATTGAAAATACCTTCAGTTTCAAAACGGTCAAAAGCATCACTTGCCAGGACTTCTGCCCATTTATAAGAATAGTATCCGGCTGCATAACCACCTGCAAAAATATGACTAAAGCTGTGCTGGAAACGGTTATACGGTGTTGTTGGCAACACGGCATATTTGTCGCGAATATCATTCAACGTCGCCTGAACCTGTTCGGCATTTAGCGCTGGATTGGCACGGTGAATGGTCAGATCGAACAGAGCAAACTCGAGCTGACGTAAGGTCTGCATGCCTGACTGGAAGAAGCGGGCATCTAGCAGAGCTTTAAGCAGATCTGCTGGCAGAACTTCTTTGGTCTCAATATGCTCGCTCAGCAGGTTCAGGCTATCCTGATCCCAAGCCCAGAATTCCATAAACTGACTTGGCAGCTCGACTGCATCCCAAGCCACGCCATGTGTACCCGCAACGGAGATATTGTCCACTTCAGTCAGCATATGATGCAGACCATGACCAAACTCATGAAATAGGGTAGTGACTTCATCGTGGCTCAATAGGGCAGGTTTGTCGCCCACTGGTGGGGTAAAGTTACCGACCATATAGCAGATTGGCTTTTGTACGCCGTCGTGAGTACGCATACGTGAGCGGAAACCACTCATCCAGGCACCACCACGTTTACCTTGGCGGGCATACAGGTCAAAGTAGAAACCACCGACCACTTCACCCTGATCTTCCAGTTCAAAGTAATGCGCATCTGGATGCCAAAGCGGCGCTTCACGTTCGATGACCTGAATGCCATATAGACGGTTCACAATATTAAACAGGCCTTGAATCACTTTTGGTGTTGGGAAATAAGGTTTCAATGCTTCTTGTGACAGGTTGAACTGCTGCATTTTCAGCTTTTCAGAATAATAGCTGCTGTCCCATGGTTGCAGTTCAGTAATGCCATCTTCAGCTGCAATCGCTTTCAGTTCAGCAATTTCTTTTTCGGCAGGTGCACGTGCATGTTCAGCCAGATCTCGCAGGAATTCATCAACCGCATCTACACTTGGTGCCATTTTGCTAGCTAGTGAATATTCGGCATAGTTGTTAAAGCCGAGCAAAGCTGCCATTTCCTGACGCAGACTCAGAATTTCTTCCATCACTGGCGTATTGTCAAATTCAGACTTGTCAGACTGATCTGAAGCACGCGTGGTATACGCCTTATAGATTTCCTCACGCAGACTGCGGTTTTCTGAATGAGTCATGATGGCTAGATAAGACGGGAAATCTAAGGTCGCAACGGGCTGATCTAGCTCATGTTGCTTGCCATATTGTTTGAGTAGTTCAATATTGCTTGCTGATAAACCTGCCAGCTCATCTTCATTTAATGGTCTGAAGTAGGCCTGAGTGGCATCCAGTACATGGTTAGAGAAGTCTGATGATAGGTGAGACAAACGTGCCGAGATTTCTGCATAACGTTTCTTTGCTTCACCTTCGAGTGCCACACCAGACAGTTTAAAGTCACGCAATGCCAGTTTAATCGCACTTTGCTGTGCGGCAGAAAGGTCAGTAAAAATCGATGCATCATGCACATGCTGATAGGTTTGATACAATGCTGTATGTTGACCGAGCTGAGTATAGTATTCACTTAAACCTGGTAATAGTGCTTGATAAACTTCACGCGTTTCCGCATTGTTCTTCACGGCATTGAGATGCGACAGGATGCCCCAAGCCTCGCTCATATTATTTTCGAGTGTGTCGACATGTTCTAAAATAGCGAGCTGTTCCTGAGCTGAATCAGGCGTTTCTGTGAGGTCATTTAGGAATTTTTGTCCTTCAGTAATACAGCTTTCAATCTTTTGTTTGAGCTCTTCTAATGTAATCTGATCAAATTGTGGAACAGGCAAAGTTGCCTTTTCTAAAGTCATGTCGGTCTGCCGATTTATTTCCTATGTTGGTTCTAGAAATAAGGGTACGCGAGGGATAAATCAAGCTTTTGATATTATTTATTCTGTATTGTTTTGAGCGTTTGAATGGATTCGATATTTTGTATATAGGTGCCAAAGCGACCTTGAATGATGGATAACTTCATGTGTAGAAATTGGTTTTTGTAATTTTCATATTCGATTGAGTTGAGGCGAAAAATACGGGAAGTGTCATAAGGTGTTTTAAAAGAATAGTAGATACTTCCTTTTTTGCCATGTTTTTTGACAGCTGTAGTATTGATCGTAACAACAGTAGGTTGACCAAAAATCATGGTGTGAAGCAGAGGTGGATAGAACATTATATTTGGATAAAGAATCAAAATAGCAAAAAGGGGAAGTAAGAATAAAAAATAGAACTTTGGTTTGTTATGTGCATTTTTCCATGTACGGGGTATGACCCACTCTTCCTGCCGATAGAGAATATAAAAGTAGATCAAAATAACCAAATAAATAAGAGTTGAAACAATGAAGGCACCTATTTTGACCTGAAGCGTTGGCGTAAAATCCAAAGCAAAGATGGCAAACAGTCCTGAAATAGCTAGCAGTAAAAATGTGATTAGCACATATTCATGATAATAATATTTAGAGATATTTTTGGGTTTCATTTTTTTAAGTGACTTATTTTTATAGAAATATATTAAATGAAAAAGAGCGCCGTAGCGCTCTTTTTTTAACTGTGAAAATTATTCACCCTTTGGCTTTGCATTGGATTTTTTCTTTTTCACTTTAGCTTTTTTCTTTACTTTACCTTTATCCTTTGCTTCAGACTTTCCTGCAGATTTTTTAGCAGGCTTTTTGCTGTAGGAACTGGGTTTTCCTTTGTCTTTTTTGCGTCGTATGGGTTGTTCTCCATCAGCACTGTCCTGGGCTTTGGACTCACGTTCATTTTTGCCAAAGACTTGTTCAGCTGCTTCTGGACGGACTAAAGGCTTTTTCTCTGCGACACGTGGTGCACGGGCACGGATTTGACGGCCAGCATGAGTGAGCTGTTGTACCAGTTCGAAGTCAATCTTACGTTCTTCCAGATTCACACCGGCAACTTTAATTTTCACTTCATCACCCAGACCGAAGATCTGACCACGGTTCTGACCGACCAGACTTTGGCTGCTTTGATCAAAGACAAAGAAGTCATCGCCGAGCTGGCTGACATGGATCATGCCATCGACATAAAGGTCTTTCAGCGTGACAAAAAGACCGAATTCTGCAGTCGCACTGATAATACCAACAAACTCTTCACCCAGATGCTGCTGCATATAGTGACATTTCAACCAGGTGGTTACAGAACGTGAAGCTTCATCGGCACGACGTTCAGTTGCAGAGAAATGCTCACCGGCATCATCCAGTGATGCACCTGAAATAGGATATGGTTTTTGCGCCAACTGTGCTTTGATCGCCCGGTGTAACAACAGGTCAGGGTAACGACGGATTGGCGAAGTGAAATGCGTATAAGCATCATATGCCAGGCCAAAGTGGCCATCATTCTTCGCGCCGTAGTAGGCCTGCATCATTGAGCGTAACAATACCGCATGAATACTTGGTGCATCGATCCGGTCTTTGGTCGCTTCAATAACTTCCTGATAATCTTTTTGTGTTGGCTGTTCCGGGAATTTCAGGCCGAGCAACTTCACAAAGTCACGTACTTTCTGGATGCGAGAAAATTCTGGTGGCTGATGCACACGGTACAGCATTGGAATTTCATTTTTTAGTGCATATTCCGCAGCGGCCACGTTAGCAAGCAACATGCATTCTTCAATCAGTTTGTGTGCATCATTACGGGTGCGTGGCAGAATTTCTTTAATACCGCCCAGCTCATCGAAAGTCATATAGGTTTCAATAGTTTCGAATTCCATTGCATGACGATCTGCACGTAATTCTTTTAATACCTGATATAGCTGGAATAGGGTGTTCAGTGATTTACGTACCTCACGATCTTCAGTAATCGCTGCACTATCACCATCAAAATACTTGGCCACCTGATCATAGGTCAGACGTGCTTTCGAATGCATCACAGAAGGGTAGAATTCAAAACTGGTCACCCGGCCAGCGCGTGATAGTTTTAAATCACAGACCATACATAAACGATCAACGTTTGGATTTAAAGAACATAGGCCATTGGATAGGGCTTCAGGCAGCATTGGCAAGACATAATGCGGGAAGTACACCGAAGTACCACGTTCCTGAGCTTCATCATCCAATGGTTTACCGACACGGACATAGTGGCTCACATCAGCAATGGCGACAACGACACGGTAACCGCCACCCGGACGTTTCTCTGCATAAACAGCATCATCAAAATCGCGGGCATCTTCACCATCAATAGTCACTAACGCCAGATCACGCAGGTCGATACGGCCTTCGCGGTCTTTAGCACTTGGTTCTTTAAAGCTTTCAGCTTCTTTAACGACTTCAGCAGGGAACTCGTACGGCAGGCCATATTCTAAAATCGTTTGTGGAATAATAATTTCTGTATCTGCTTTATCAGCCATTGACTGGATAATATGCGCAGTCGCAAATTCTTCTTTGGTTGGATAGGTATCAATCGCGACACGAATGGAGTCGCCAACTTTTACTTTGGCATGTTCAATCAGTTCTTTTTCTAGGGTGATTGGTTGATGTGCATTCGGGCTGGCTGGTTGTACGAAATATTCGCCTTCATATTCACACAATTTACCAATAATCTGTTTGACGCGATGCTGCACGACTTCAGTAATAAAGCCCCAAGCTTTGCCTTTGCGGTCGACTGAAGTTTGACGGACTTTAACGCGGTCACCATTAAAGACCTGACGTAATTCACGTTCTGGAAGTAACAGGTCATCCTGTCCAGAAATATTGGCAGTGCCCATGCCTTTAGAATTGATATACACCGTGGCTTCATATTCTGGTTGCTCTGTGGCAATCTGGAATTTATAACCATCTTTCATTAACTGACCATCACGCACCATGGCAATCAGGCGGTGGCTCAGGGCATCAATACTTTTTTGATCTGCAATTTCGAAATGTTCGACCAGGTCGGCATGCGACTGGGCATTATTCTTTTCAATAGTTTCTAAAATCAGTGTACGGCTTGGGATAGGGTTGTCATAACGTTCAGCTTCAGCTTTTGCTTCAGGATCGACCCAATTTTTCATCATGTCTTTAAATTTTCCTAGGAGATGGGATTAGCATAAGACATGTACGCTCAGACTGCACGTAAATGATTGCAATAATCTGTTTAAGTTTCCGTTTTTCGGCTGATTTTCGACTACTGGATATAAAGCGGAGCTTTTTCGCGCAATAAGTGTATAAAAATAGGTAAATTGTTTAAAAAGTATTTAATCGAGCAAAAAACTGCACTTTTTTTCAAAGCTTCGCTTGCAGTGCTATGCCGAAATTTGTATTATGGCGGCACGTTACGGTGAGATGGGTGAGTGGCTGAAACCACGTCCCTGCTAAGGACGCATACGGGTAACTGTATCGAGGGTTCGAATCCCTCTCTCACCGCCACGCTTACTTACGTCGCGCGCTCATAGCTCAGCTGGATAGAGCACTTGGCTACGAACTAAGGGGTCGGGAGTTCGAATCTCTCTGAGCGCACCAAGTAAGTTAAGCAGAAAAAACGTATTGCCAACCTAGGCACACAAGTTACGCGCTCATAGCTCAGCTGGATAGAGCACTTGGCTACGAACTAAGGGGTCGGGAGTTCGAATCTCTCTGAGCGCACCAACTTGAACAATTAACCGTACATGTTGCGGTTTTTTTGTGCCTAAAATATACAGAATTAAAATACATTGAATGCTAAAAATAAGTCTTAGGCGACATAATAAAAAGAAGGCATGCAATGAGAAAAATTATCGTACAGGAATTTCTAACCTTAGATGGTGTGATGCAGGCACCGGGTGGACCTGAGGAAGATAGCTCGAATCATTTTCAATATGGTGGTTGGGTTGCACCTTATTTTACCGATTCAGATGACGTATTTAATCAAATCATGCAAACCTGGATGCGGTCTACCGATATTCTTCTAGGTAAAAACACCTTCCAGATTTTTGAACCTTACTGGCCAAAGCATGCTGATGAGTGGCCGGGAATTAATCAGGTCAACAAATACGTTTTATCTACTAGCTTGAATCACTCGGATTGGCAAAATACATTTTTTCTGAAAACGATTGATGAGATAAAGCAGGTTAAAGCTTCGGAAGGTAGTGATATTAAAGTTCATGGCAGTGCCAGTCTGGTACAGGCACTTTTTAAACATGGGCTAGTGGATGAACTTAGTTTGATGACGTTTCCTGTTATTCTTGGTACAGGTAAGCGTCTGTTTGCTGAAGACTCCATTCCTGCAGCTTTTGAATTGACAGATCATCTAGTCACATCTAATGGCATCGTTTTTTCTTACTATAAGCGGGCAGGAAAGGTAAGAACTGGTACGGTAGGTGAGTGATCCATCATCTTGTGTTGTAATCCTCCAGGAAATCTCATGTGAGTGAGGGTGATTTATTGGTTTTAGCTCTAAATTGGCCGGGAAATTCCCCTATAAAACCTGAATTTGCTGATATCGTTTATTTACTGTACGTTTGGTTGGGTTTTTATTAAAAAAGACTTAACAAGTTTTGAAAAACATATATAATGCACCCCATCAAGACGTCGCGCTCATAGCTCAGCTGGATAGAGCACTTGGCTACGAACTAAGGGGTCGGGAGTTCGAATCTCTCTGAGCGCACCAATCTTGATAAGAATTCTGAAAAAACCGCACATTGATGCGGTTTTTTTACGTCTGCTGTTTTTGGTTTATAGATATAAAAAAACAATAACTACTTCTAAAGTCACTTCAACTTTTGCTGCACTTTCAGTGCATATACCGTATTTGCTCCCACTGCTGGCAGAACATCGTGATAAGGCATACTACGCATGGCACGTAATAAAAATGGTGCCTGATCATGAATCTTCATGCTGCTGGTCATTTGAAATAAAGTGCCATGATTCTGCGGCAGCAGTTTCATGCTTGCCTTTACAAATTTGAGATCTCCGCCAATCGCATCAAACTGACTTTGCAAAGGTGAAGGCTGTTGGTAACGCAGTTTAAAATCGAATGGAATTTGAATCACACCCAGTCCCACTGACACCTTATAGTTAGCATCCATCTGCTGACGATTTACTGGATTCAGTTCCACCTTGCGGATCTGTCGTGGAAATAATTGCTGACTGGCATCTGCTGCGAGCCAAGGTTGCAGTTTTTGTACGGGTTGCGGGTAATAATGAAAACTGGTGCTAAAGCGCATGTTTTCTGGTGTCTGTCCGTATTTAAGCTGATGTGCAGGCAGAATAAAACTGACAGGCTGGGCAGACTGTTGACTCAGTTGGCTGATTTTCTGTATCTGTGCGGTATTGAACTGAACTTGCGGAATCTGGCTTGCAGATAAGGGCGTAATGGTCTGGGATTTAAAGCGTTGCTGTAATGCTTCAAGCAAGAAAGCATTGGTGCCGGCCGGGATTCCCAATTTAGCTTCAGGTAAAGCATTCAGAATTTTGCTAAATAAAAAGCCTTTTGGCTGATCTAAATCTCCCCATTGGGTCACAGTAACCAGGGTTTTATTCGACCCGAGTGCAAACCATTCTAGTCGTCCTGCACCATAAGGAATCGGCGCATCTACAATCAGGGTTTCAATACTATTCTCGGTCACATGATGCTGCATCACCACATTTTCCTTGAAATTTAATACTGGAATGGGTGTAGGGATATGCACCTGATAACGTACTTGCTGAATGCTGCCTCGAGATTCTAAAATCTTGGCAGACTTGAGTGCCGGAAAAAGGCCAGCATAGCCTTGATAGTTTAAAAGATGCTTTTTAACTTGGGCTTCAGGGATCGGCAACACCACGGCACTGCTATAAAACTGCACTCTTTGAGCAGTCGATTGCTTAAAGGTCGGGAGTTGTAAGGATTGCCGAGGATGTGCATAGATCAATAGCCGGTCACCAGTCAAATCGGCTAGCTGCTGCGGACCACCGGAAAAAACATCAATACTGCTTGGAAGTGCGGGTGTCCAAGGAATGATTTTCGCCCAGCTAATAGGAATATAAGTCGTGCAGAGGCAGAGAAGCAGACACGATTTTAGTGATTTCATACAACGTCCTGTTGTGCATTTTATTATTCTGATACTGGTGAATTAAAAACGATTTTTATAGCCAGCGAAAGCACAGATATGTAATTCATTTCCGAATACATTTTGTTAATGGGGAGAGCAGTGAATTTGATATAGTATCACTCAAGGATTTCTATATTTTGATGTGATGCTATGACTGAGTCAGCACCGACTTTATCGACCCGCTATTTTCTGACTTTGGAAGAATCTCAGGACGGATTTGCCTTGGCCACTTTTGGCAAGAAGCAGATCAGCCGCTTCCTGACACCATTGGTGAGTATCGGGATCATCATCTGGGGCTTTTCTATGGGCTTCGATGGTGTAGGGCGTTATTACGTGGCACTGGGTGCATTCTTTCTACTGTTACAAGGCATCATGCGTTACTGGTTCCTGCCAATGATGTTCAAGCGTCAGTTTGTGAAATACCAGTTTGGCAAGAGCGAGCAGGGCATTGACCTGTATCAGGACCATGCACAAATCTTTCATAATGGCCGCAGCAAGATTGTACCTTATAGTGAAGTACAAAACTTTGCCAAAGGTAAGCTGACCTATATGCTGGAACTCAAAAATCGTACCGTGGTCATTGTGCCTAAGCGTGCCTTTGCCGATGCCACTGAACAAGGCATTTTCGAACATACTTTCAAGAAATAAGTTCAATATTTATCAGGGAAAATAGTCAATCATGAGTACACGTCTATCCAAGATTGTTTGTGTCGGCCGCAGTTATGCAGATCATGCCAAAGAACTGGGTAATGCCATTCCAGACCGTCCGGTACTGTTTATCAAGCCACCAAGTGCATTAGGCGATCTGGATGCGGGGATTGACTGGAATCGTGATCTGGGCAGCTGTCATTATGAATGTGAATTGAGTCTGCGTATTGACCGTACCCTGAAAAATGAAACTGATCCTGCAAAAGCTTTAGAGGCGGTGGGTGCGGTGACTCTAGGTCTGGATCTGACTTTGCGTGATTTGCAGGATGACTTGAAGAAAAAAGGCCAGCCATGGGAACGTGCCAAGGCTTATGATGGTGCTTGTTTGCTCTCTGACTGGGTGCCTGTTGAGGACGTAGTGAATGACTGGAAAGATGTGCACTATACCTTGCATGTGAATGATGAACTGCGTCAGAAAGGTGATACTGCTTTATTGATCTTTGATGTGGGCACATTGCTGGCGGATATTAGCCAAGTATTTACTTTGGAAGAAGGCGATGTGGTAATGACGGGTACGCCAGCAGGTGTTGCGGCATTGCAATCTGGCGAACAGCTGAAAATGACCTTACAAGGCAAAGATCAGGAATATGTCTGGACGACTTTTGTGAAATAAGTTGAATCTTGCTTAGAAAAAAAGGAGTTTAAAGACTCCTTATTTTATTGGGAATTTTATTAAGTAGTAGTATACGCAGGCTAAGTTTTATTAAGTTGAGCATCAAATAATATTAATAAAAATAAAAGGTTCCATGTGAAATCCCTAAATTGTGAGCCAAAGAATAAGCTCACTCATTCGTATTTTTAAATTTAAGTTAATAGAAAAATATAGTGAATGATCCAATTTAAGGCCTCGCTTTTTACTTTGATAGATTTATAGTGTGCATCTTTGATGATGTTTGTAGAGTTAAATTGTGGAGCAGCGTAAAGCGCTTAATGCGCAAGCCTCATTAATCATGTTTGTCTTGTGCATGCTGTGGGGACTCCAGCAGGTTGTACTTAAGCTGGCAGCGCCAGATATTTCAGCTTTAATGCAGATTGCATTGCGTTCAGCCTTATCGGCATTCATGGTGTATCCACTGATTCAAGCAGGTGTACGTCGGCAATTATGGAGTAGAAACTATCTTTCGGCTGGTCTACTGGTTGGTGTATTGTTCGCTTTAGAGTTCTACCTGGTCTCTGAAGCACTGCGTTATACCTCTGCCTCACATACCATCGTATTGCTGTATACCGCACCCATTTTCGTGGCATTAGGACTACATTGGAAACTTCCTTCGGAACATTTATCTCCGCTTCAGTGGGGCGGTATTCTGGTTGCATTCAGTGGGATCGTAGTAAGTTTTTTATTTCGTAGTCAAACTGGTCATGCGATGCAAGTCAGTGTGCTGCGGGGTGATTTATTGGCCTTAATGGCGGGGATATTCTGGGCGGCGACTACGGTGAGTGTTCGATTAACACGATTAGCTGAAGCGCCAGCCACGCAGACTTTATTCTATCAACTGTTGATGGGTGGCATCATCTTATTACCTCTCACTTGGATGACAGGGCAAGTCACAGTGAATTGGACAACACTCTCTATTTCTAGTTTGATCTTTCATACCGTTGTCATTTCTTTTGCCAGTTATCTGATCTGGTTCTGGATGCTGAAAAAATACTTAGCTTCACGTCTGGGTGTATTCTCTTTTCTCACGCCAGTATTTGGGATGATTTTTGGAATTCTGCTCCTTAATGAAAAGGTAGAGATGAACTTTATTATCGGTACGATCATGGTCATGCTTGGTGTAGTGTTGGTGAGTTTACAGGGCTGGCTGAAGCCGAAAAATATAAAAGCTTAAGACATTTTTATAGAGAGTATTTAATAGGCGTGAGTAATACGGCGAAAATAAGATCTTACCCTAATAAAAGATCCTCTCTTATGAGAGGATTTTTTATTAGAAGTGTTTAAGCTTTAGGCTGAGCTGGAGGTTCATTTTGTGCTTCTTTCTGCTTGAATAGCTCCGAAAGTGGAATGCCCAGATTTTCTGCCAGATACTGATCTGCATCTCGTAATTTCGGCTGTAGTCGTTGCATCCATAGGTCATCAATTTGAACATTTTCAATTTGATGCGTATGTGGCAGAGCATAAGGAAGTTTGAGGTAGAAATCCCAAAAATTGACCTGATCCAGATCGCGTACCAGAACATATTCATTATCGTCGGTACGTTTAATTAAATTCTGCTTTTCAAACATGGTGATATAGCTTGGTAAGCGGCCAATTTCATCACGCCCTAAGACTTCAAGTGCCTGTGACTCGCTAATACTTTCTCCAGTTTTCTGCTTACGATAAAACAATTCCAGTAAATCCAGCAACATTAGGATTGGATGGCTTTTACGATCCTGACCGGATTCAAAAGCAGTAATCGCATAACTAATCTCTACACCGAGCAGGACGATATTCCAGGAGAGATAAATCCAGAGCAGGAAAATAGGAACTGCTGCAAAAGCCCCATAAACAATTTCATAACTGGTGAAATTGGCCATGATTACGCCAAACAGATTCTTTAAAAGTTCAAAGACCACGGCACTAAATACACCCCCGACCAGTGCAGATTTAATCGGTACACTGCGGTTAGGAATGGTCCAGTTCAGGATGAAAAAACCGAGAATAGTCAGAGAAAATGAAATTAGCCAGAGTATAAAAGCGCCGTCCAGTTCATAGCCAGCAAAGTTATTGCTCAGCACATTCATAGAAGCTACGGTCGAGGAAATCACGAAAGCGCTGCCGAGTAAAATCGGACCTAGTGAGATAATAGTCCAGTAGCGCATAAAGCCGATAATCCCGCCACGGGTTTCGGTGACACGCCAGATCCGGTTAAAGACAGTTTCAATACTGGTCAGCATCATTACTGTGGTAATAAACAGGAACAGGATCCCGATAATCGTCAGATTACTGGATTTATCGGTAAAGGCGCTGAGTGCTTTGTCAAAAGCAATGGTGGTCTTAGGTAGGAAATTGGTATAAATCATTTCCTGAAGCTGTTGACGAGCGGGTTCTAAAGCCTTTATTGACGAGATGATGACCAGAAACACCGTCAGCATAGGAACAACGGCAAACAGGGTAGTATAAGTCAGTGAGCCGGCCTGTTCACGGCAGCGGTCAGCCTCAAAGCGCCTGAGTACAAATAAAATAAATTGAAACCAGTGTTTTTCATAGAAAGGTAATTTCTTTAAGTATTCAACGATCATGCGCTTGTTATCTCAATTTTTTATACATCATGAATTTTCTGGTTCAGCTTACCCAAAAAAACAGAAAAATACCGTATAGTTTTCTTTTTTTAAGTATCGAACATTCATATTATGCAACCTTATGTCCTTGTTTTATATTACAGCAAATATGGTTCAGTTAAAGAAATGGCACATCTGATTGCCAACGGGGTGGAATCTGCAGGTATGGCAGTGAAAATCAGAACAGTGCCTAATATTTCGACTGTGGTGAAGGAAGCCGAGCCAAGTATTCCAGCAGAAGGGGATATCTACTGCACGCTCGATGAACTGGCAAACTGTTCGGCTCTAGCAGTAGGTTCACCGACACGTTTTGGCAACATGGCTGCTGAAATGAAATATTTTTGGGATCAGACTACCAGTCTTTGGCTGAATGGGGCATTACACGGCAAGCCAGCCTGTGTGTTTACAGCATCTGGTGCAATGCATGGTGGTCAGGAAAGTACGTTGCTGAGTATACTACCGCCGTTGTTCCACCACGGTATGATCATTATGGGACTGAGTAATGCAGTTCCTGCACTGTCAAATACCAAAACGGGTGGTACACCATACGGTGCCAGCCATGTCAGTGGTGCACGTCATGACCAAGCACTCAGTCAGGATGAAAAGTTACTTTGTGAAGCACAAGGTAAGCGTCTAGCAGAAGTAGCCTTAAAGTTAAATCGGGCTTGAGCATTTTCAATTAAGACAATAAGGTTTCAGGCCTTATTGTCCTGATCATTAGATTCTAGGGTGGCATCTTTATTCGATTCAAGTGCCTGAGGATCTGTTATCTGGACATTAAAGCGATGTTTGCACTTCAGACAACGGTAGTCTAGAAATAAGTTACGATCCACGGTTACACCAGCTTTCTTGCCTAAAAAGTTACCGACTACACCGCCTGTAATACCCACACTAATTGCCCCGACAAAAGTTCCGACAGTTCCGCCGACAATCACTCCCAATGGGCCTGCCACGGTACCAATCGCTGCACCAATAGAGGCACCTGAAGCCGCACCACCTACTGTTCCTGCTGTTGCCCCCGCAGAGGTCATTAGCAGACCGCCAATTTTTTTCAGATTTTGTTCATGATCACGTTGTTCAATATCTGTTGAGCCACATTTTGGACATTGCATAGGTTATTCCATCAACGATTATTCTTTGCTGCTATGCAGCATAGTTATGATTTGTCATTTTGCCTCATCAGGCAGGTTAGAATGACGTTTCTAAAGTATGTCTGCTCTATGTTTTTATGTCAGGGGCATTTCCTGCCAATTTGATTGTAGATGAAGTGCGAATAAGGCTTTGTATTTCAGCTGTAAATTAAAACTTAGTCTTAGAGATTCTTTATTTTCTCGATGTGTCATGATCTGCATGTATTAAAAATAAGATCCTCCGCATACCCTTTTTACTTTTTATAAGAATAATTTTACTTGTCAACTTTTTACACTAAATAACATGATGTTCATAAATTTTAATTAAGCGTCTCTTAATAGGTGTATTTGGTATCTGTATTAGGGTTTTTAATTTGAGAAATTTTATAGGGTAAAAAATATATTTTAAAAAATAGTCTTTCGTATAATCGTGTAATTATATTTCTTAATAAAGTGATTTTTTAATTTTTATTAAAATATAAGTTTTTATAAAGTGAAAAATAATTAATAAATGATCGTGAAAAAGCATCATAAATATTTCTATAACTAGGTTGATTATTTGGTTTTATAAATACATTGAAAATATTAATTCAATTCATATTTAAAAATTGAATGTATATTTCGATAAATTTTATAAAAAATTTTTTATAATAGTAAAATTCAAAACAAATAATCTAAAATAAATAAAAACAATAATTTAAATTTTATTAAAAATAATAAAATATGTGAATAATAATTAAATGTAATTTTTAAATTTTTATATGATCTAATTTTTGTCAGATAAATTAAATCTTAATTAAGCAGAAATTAAATAAACATACTAAATTAGAGGATATTAAGGATATGAAAATATTGGTAATCAATGCAGGTTTATTGTATTTATTTTTTTTGAGCAACGCTTATGCTACCTCGGATGAGTGGACTCAGCGCTGGAAACCTTCACCTGCCCGTTCTAGTGAAAACTTAGTTCAAGCAAATCTGATTGAGCTTAGAGAGTCGGATTATTATTCTGGACTAGGAAAAACTACTGTTTATAGCACTTCGACCACCTCTATCGGTACGGTAAATACTCCAACTAATAATATTAATATAGAGGGTGCAGATAACAATATAGATATTGCGAGTGAGTTGCTGAATGAAGCCCCTGTAAATTCAAACACCAATCAAAATACCAAGCAATGTCCTAACTTGAGTACTAGACAGGGAGAGTCAGTATGCTGAATTTCTCATCCAGAAGAAAAATTTCTTTTGTGAGCCTCCCAATACTTTTGAGCTATTTCTTGACAGGGTGTACAGGTTTAGCCCCGGCTAACAAGAAGCCAGTTAAATTGGTACAAGGACCTCCTATTACCGATATTTTTACCCCTTTTGATATGGCTTTATCCTGTTTAAAGGGACAATTGCGCAATGATATCAGCTTTTCTGTAGGTGCGATCTTAGACCAGACAGGTAAAGATGTCGTTACCAATGGCGGTAGTGGAAAAATGGTGACCCAAGGCGCGGGAGATATGGTGCAGTCTGCCTTATTTCAGGCGGGAGTTAACTTAATGAACCGGCGTGATCCACGAATTATTGAAAGTGAAGCCAAGTGGGGCATCCGCGATCCAAGACAAATTCAAGCTTCTGACTACTATGTGACTGGCAGTATTAATAGTCTGGATTTTATTCCAGGCGGTGGATTTGACATGCAGATCGCTGGTGTTGGTCCGAATTACAGTCAAACCCGAATTATGGTCGGTTTGGATTTGTCTCTTACCGATACACGTACCAGTAAAGTGGTTGCGAATGTATCGTTACAGAAGCAGATTGCTGCACAGGACTATGGCATCAGTGCGGGTCGGTTTACTGGTCGTACCTTGTTAAATGTTCAGATCGGGAAAGGCGAACGTGAGGCGACCAATTTTGCTTTACGCCAAATGCTGAATCTGGCCACTTTTGAATTACTCAGCCAAGTGGTTCCGCCCCCAGTTTTCGCTGGTTGCCGTGCACAAATACCACCTGAATATGGTCAGCTCAATTTGACTCGAAGCTCTGTGGCCTTGCATAAGTACAAAAAAAGTCAGGAGAAAAGCAATATAGCTTCCAGCGCTGCTGTTCAGGAGCCAACTGTAACTGAATCTTCTTCACCCAATGAAAAAAATAAATCAACCAATACACCGAGTAAAGATACGAAGCCACCTAAAAATAAAGAATCAGAAGTGATTCAGAATCCAGAGGCAGATCCTGAAATGAGTAAACAGGATTTAATTAAATATATCAGTAAGAAAAAACCTTCGTCGTCTTCAAGTGTAGTAAAGGACGAAAAAGATCGGCAAGAAATGAATTCTAAAGAAAAAGAAGAGGAGAAGGTATCCATGTTATGGGATGCCAATCCTGAAGTTATAGAAAATTACTGGTCAAGTTCTCAGCGTGATTAATTGACCAGTAAAAATGGGCTCGCTCCCATTATGAGAAAGAAATACTTAGCGAGAAGTATTTCAAAACTAAAAAAGGAAAAACAATGATGAAAAACACGATCAAAACAATCGCTTTATCCGTCGCTTTCCTGTCTAGTGCAGGTATGGTATATGCTCAAGGTGATGAAACGCCGACTGAAGTAACCGTAGATACAGGTTTACAAGCTACCCTGGATTCTATCTCTCAGCAGGTTGAAAATGGTTCTGCTTTAAATCTTGCAGTAAATACAGGTAATGTGGATGCAAGTGTCGATTTAACAGCACTGGCAGATGTATCAAGAGAAGCACAGGACGCGATTAGTTCAATTGAAGGTAGTGTCGAAACTACAGCTATTGGCGCAGCGAATACAGGTAGTATTACACTAGAGCAAGGCAGCTTTAATAGCGTGATATCAGATGTATCAGATGAAACTTCAGATTATTCATATGATAGTGTGACAAGTGCAGTTAATAATTATACTAATGTAGATGAGTTATCAGAGGTTTCAGATAGTGCAGATGTATCAGAAGTTGTGAATACAACGCTGTCTACTAATTATAGTGAGGAAATTAATGAAACTTTAAGTAATTATAGTGCAGCAAACATAGCTTACAACGCTGGTACTATTGATGCATCTGTGAATGCGATCGCAGAAGGAACTCAAACTGCTATTAATAACAGCATCACAACTACCGCCATTGGTGCTGTCAACAGCGGTAGTATTACTGTGACTGTGAAATAAAAACTTTGTTCAATTTGATCAAAGGTCTAACTATTGGCAGATAGTTAGGCCTCTTTATTTTATCTAAGAATTAGTAGAAATTATTGTTTATTCATCGGAATGTTAGGTAACTCCCATTCAATATTCTTTTTAGATTTTGGCGAGGAATAGATCAGGCAATAAAAAAGAGCGCCTCAGCACTCTTTTAGAAGAAATCTATTCAGAACTTAATCGCGAACAAATTCAACTGTACCGTTTGCTAGTGATTTAACACGAGCTAATGATTCTACACGGTAGCCTTTTTCTAGCAAGATATCACGACCTGGTTGGAATGATTTCTCAATTACAATACCAATGCCGACTACAGATGCTTCTGCTTGGTGAATCAAATCTGCAAGACCCAGAGCTGCTTGACCATTCGCAAGGAAGTCATCAATCACCAGTACCTTGTCAGCAGCGTTGATGTGCTTTTTAGAAATTGCAATCGTGCTTTCAGTCTGTTTAGTGAAAGAGAAAACTTTAGAACGATATAAATCATCTTTCAGTGTCAATGACTGGTATTTACGTGCAAAGATCACTGGAACACCTAGTTCAAGGCCAGCCATTACAGCAGGTGCGATCCCTGATGCTTCAATGGTGATGATTTTAGTGATACCAGCATCTTTAAATAGACGCGCAAATTCTTGACCAATCTGCTGCATCATGACAGGATCAATTTGGTGATTTAAGAAAGAGTCAACTTTCAAAACTTCTTCAGATAGAACGATACCTTCAGCTAAGATTTTCTGTTCTAGTGCGTGCACGGGAGAATCCTCAAGACCAGATGCTTTTTCAAGCAAAAGCGTATTTTAAAAAGCACCCGGAAAAAATCAAGCGAAAATCGTTAAAAATACTCAGTTCGTTGGACCTTTATAGCCAGTCAGTAATAAACCATATGAAGTTTTCTTGTCAACATGCGCTACTTTGACGGGTAAGTAATCAAGTTTAGGCGCTAACCAGAAAATAGTTTCACGTCCCGGCTTGTCGTGTTTCATGACGACTTTCATGGTGCTAAAGGTGCCGTAACTGGTTTTAATATTTTCCGTGCCTTGTTTAACGAACTTACGCGCTTCCAGTTCTTTGGCATCTGCAATGTAGTAATTGCTCTTTAAACCAGATGCTTTTAAATCTTCACGAATCTGTAACTCAGCATTCAATTCATCCAGTGCACCATCTCTCCAGGCAAATGAACGAGCCTTATCATCTTTTTTAGTGGTGATGGTTTTAGAAGACGGATTGAACTTGATGCTCATAGTATTGTTATTGACCAAAACCTTACTGCTACGACTAAAGCTGGTTGAACCAATCTTGCCATTATTAAAAGTAAAATGGCTGGTTTCTGTCGCAGAAGCAATCGCAGCAGCCTTAGCTGCGAATACGTAAGTCCAGTTATTACCTGATTTGCTCAAGGTACGTGTCGCTGAACCCATGTTCTTGCCATTGTAGCTGAACTGATAAGTCGCTTGGAATGGACTCATGGCAAACGCTTGACTGGACATGCCTGTAAATACCAGTGCTGTAGCCAGTCCTGCAGTCATACCAATAGTTTTAACGAAGTGTTGTGCCATAAGTGAATTTTCCTATATGAAAGGGCAGTCAGTCACTTCTGCCAAGTTTTAATTATGGGATTAAAATGTGAAGATTGAACTGACAGAATTCGCAGAAGTGTATCATT
Organism: Acinetobacter sp. LoGeW2-3; assembly: GCF_002688565.1. Taxonomy (NCBI): domain Bacteria; kingdom Pseudomonadati; phylum Pseudomonadota; class Gammaproteobacteria; order Moraxellales; family Moraxellaceae; genus Acinetobacter; species Acinetobacter sp. LoGeW2-3. Next base: position 1,597,255 of record NZ_CP024011.1, read on the forward strand.
CATGTAGTTTTTTTCACTGTCATTTCACAATTTAAGAGTCTGCTTTTTGCTTGATAGGTGTTACCTGATTTTCACTAAATTCATCTGCATCATCCCAGCTCTCTTCTTTCTCTTGAGATAGCTTTCTGAATAAAGCGGTCAGATTCACATTACCAATCACTACCAACTCAGCCTCACGCAGTACAGCATGATTGACATGAACTTTGGATAGCGTATCGATGACTGATCGACTCTTACCCAGCCAGCGGTTGAGATCTAAATGCAATAAATCATCAACGACTTTGATTACACCTAGTTTCTCCAGAATCATACCAAGTGGGTCTTTGTTTAGAACTCGCTGATAGAAGAACAAGGCACAACGTACCCCAAGTTTATAGAATACATTCGGGTATTTGGCATCAATGACTTGGGTATCACTAACCTGTTCAAATACAATCAGCTGTCGGTCTTTATTGAGTTCCATCTGTACCAGTTTCAGATCGACAGACAGGGTAATGACCATGCCGTTGTAGTCAAGCGTGGCGTATAAGCGTAACCAGTCATCATGCAAGTCGGCGTGCAGGTCTTTTAAGGCTTTGACATTATCAGTAACAAAACGCTGAAAAGTTGCATTCAAAAATACTTGAGAGAGGGGAAACTCACGTTCATCTTCAATAAACCCTTCCGCCTTCTGATACACTTGGCGAATGCGTCTGGAAATATTGGAAATGATGGTTTGCATATGGAAGCATCCTGGCAACTATATTTTTGATAGCATGTATCTTGTCGAAAAGTATAAAAAATACAAGAGCGTGTGCTTGCAGTTTAGCAAAATAAATTGCACCATTTTTAGTGTTTTGTTTATACAACGTAGAAGATTTGATATATGTCTCACTACTGATTGAAAGTGAAAGATATATCAATATTTATATATTGAATAATTTTCTTTGCAAGATATTAAGGATAAAGGCTCATGGCTGAGCCTGAATATGTGAATAGAATGACCCTGATGCCGTTGGTTAAATCATGGTGGAAAGATCCTGTTTTTAGCAGTGCTGTAGTTATTGCTGCAGTATTGCATGTCATGATTTTAATGCTGCAGTTTGGTATGCCGTCAGAACAGGATACTTCAACCAAGGAAATCGCGGTCAGTCTGCGAATTAGCAATGATAAAATCGAACATGCCGATTTTCTGGCTCAAACGGATCAGCAGGGTTCTGGTCAGTTCCGTGAAGCACATCGTATGTCCAGCGATGTTCCATTGCCAATGCCGGATCAAACCGCGGGGAAAGAAGAATCACATCAGAACAGCTCAGACATGCTGCAGCAAAAGCAGGAGTTGAGCTTTGAAGAAAAAGTCCTGATGACAACGATGAGTTGGCAAAAACAGGCAGAAGAAAACCAGCGCAAGAAACGTCAGGAAGAACTGAATAGCCAGTTTCAAGCCAAGGCTGCCATGGTCGCTAGTCTGGAAGCTCAATATACACAGCGCCAGAAAAACTTTAGCCGTCAGCAGAAAATCAAGACAGTGGATGGTATTCAGGCTAAGCAAGATGAATCCGCCGCATATTTAGAAAAATTCCGTCAAAAAGTCGAATTTTATGGCAACCGTTTTTATCCAGATTCCGCACGGGTACAGCACTTGGCGGGTGATGTCCGCCTTATGGTGATTCTGAATCAGAATGGAGGCATTCGTGCCATTCGCTTGCTGGAGTCTTCTGGACATACGGTGCTGGATGAGGCAGCGAAAATGTCATTGCGTAAGGCTGCGCCGTTTGGTGCCTTTGATGCCAAAATGAAAGATATTTCAGAATTACGAATTATCCGAACCTGGCGTTTTGATCCGGCTGAAGCAGAATTTGAAGTACGCTAGTTGATTGAGGCATCGTAACGGCGTAACACTTTACAAACATCAACACTGAAATACGTATACCAGCTGTTCTTGCCCAGTTGTTGTGCTACCTGATGTTCAGCATCGCGATGCCAAGCTTGAATATCCTCAAGACTGTTCCAGTAGGAAAGAGCTACTTCCTGATTATTTTCAGTTAAAGCTTCAAACTGCTGACAATGAAATTGAGAAAGGGCCTTTTCTCGTAGGCTTTGAGCAGTGACAAAATAAGACTGATCTAAGTGTTTAATCTTCGCTTTAAAAATTACGACATAGCGCATATTTATTCTAATATAACTTTTTGATTTGGCTGATTATGTAGTGAAAGGGATAATAATTACCAGCAAGAAGCTATTTAAAATTTGATTAAAAGGGATTAGGGGTTTGCACGCTGATAGCTACCGTGCGATGAACCATCCTGCCAGATCACATTCAGTTTTTGGTCTTCTATCTTTAAGTAGTTGGGAAAGATCATAAGATCTTTAAATTGAGAATCAGGCCGAAGACCAATGCAATTGGTATTGTTCCACCATTTCCCTTCAGCATATTGATCCAGTGCGCCGTAGGCCAAATACCATTGAAATGTGCCATCCGCTTGCAAAAGTAATTCTGAACCTAATTCCATGACTCCATTTAAATAATAACGACCTGCCAATGAACTTTGGTTTTGTTGAGATTCTATTTGCGGACACATAGGGATCATGTGGGAATAAACAAATGTACAAACCAAGGGAGAGAGCATTAGTAATATAGTCGAGAACAATATTTTCATTGCGTTCTCCTAGACTTTTTCAATCATTAGTTTGAGTCAAAATGTATTATGTACTTACTTATTATCCAGATAAAACATTGAATGAGTAAGCGGATATTTTTTCAAAATAACCGTGTTCTCATTCTTTAGATTGCCTATTGAAAATCACGGCATATTTCATTGTTATCTTTATTCGGATTTTAAATTGGTTTTATTAAAATGAATGAAATCAAAAAAAGCGAGCCGAAGCTCGCTTGATGTCTTTTGATTCTTAATCTCTTTCCAAATAGGGATTTTCAAAACCAAGTTTCGCCAGAATCTCGATTTCTAATGCTTCCATTTCTTCTGCATCTTCATCTGAAGTTTCATGATCATAGCCCATCAGATGCAAGGTGCCATGAACCAGCATATGAGTGAAATGTGTTAAAGGCGCTTTGCCTTGTTCAACTGCTTCACGCAATACCACTGGAATACAGATCACCAAATCCCCGATCGGGAAGGCGTCCAAAACTTCTGCCATTTCATCTGGAAGATCACTTGGGAAAGACAGAACATTAGTCGGTTTGTCCTTACCGCGATATTCCAGATTCAGCTTATGACTTTCATCATTGTCCACACAGGCAATGCCAATTTCACAGTCGCTTTGCGTACCGATATGACGTAAAGCAGTTTCTACAACTTTCTTGATATAGGCACGCTTAATGACGAGTTCAGGTGCCTGAAAATCCTGTTGCAGACTAAGACTAAGTTTCAAAACAAATCCTTAAAAATAAATATTAATGCTGGGCATCAGCTGCCGCATCATTTTCAGCGATTAAGGCTTCCTGACGCGCCTTGCGCTCAGCACGTACTTCGGCACTTAAACGTTGCTGCTCACTGTCCCAGCCTTCATAAGCTTCAACAATCTTCTGAACCAGCTGATGACGTACTACATCACGTGAATGGAAACGGGTGATATGAATTTCTTTCACATTTTCCAGTACACGCAACGAATGCGCCAAACCAGATTGCTGACCGCGTGGCAAATCGACCTGAGTTACGTCACCGGTAATCACTGCACGAGAGCCAAAGCCGAGACGGGTTAGGAACATCTTCATCTGTTCAGGAGTCGTGTTCTGTGCTTCGTCCAGAATCACAAAAGAGTGATTCAAGGTACGACCCCGCATGTAGGCTAGAGGCGCAACTTCAATGATCTGACGTTCGATCAATTTAGCGACTTTTTCAAAACCGAGCATTTCATACAGGGCATCGTAAAGCGGACGTAAGTATGGGTCGATTTTTTGTGACAGGTCACCCGGCAGGAAGCCAAGTTTCTCACCAGCTTCTACTGCAGGACGAACCAAGAGAATACGCTGAATCTCATTACGTTCCAGCATATCCACCGCAGCGGCTACAGCAAGATAGGTTTTACCTGTACCGGCAGGGCCAATACCAAAAGAAATATCGCTTTGCAGAATGCGCTGCACATAACGTTTCTGGTTAGCACCACGTGGATTGATACGACCTTTGCGCGTCTGTAGCCAAACATTGTCCAGACCAGTATGTTCCTGACCATGCAGGTCTTCCTGCAATTCACGGTCGGTCTGGCTGCCTTGAATCATTAAGTGCAGTGTATCTGCACTGATCTGGCCACTATGTTCAGATTCTTCATGGAGCCGCTGCAGGAGCAACTCCGCTCTCTCAACGGCATCGATTTCACCATCTACAAAGAAGCTATCACCTCGATGGGAAACTTTGACGTCTAAACGTTGTTCAATTTGCTTCAAATGACCGTTATAAGCACCGAGCATGCTCTGTAAACGGTCCATTGAAATTCCAGGAAAAGCTACGGTACGTCGAATCGCTGCTGTCAAAGAGAGTTCCTTATAGAGATAGGTTTTTATATCTCTACATTACGCCACGTCAGGCTCAAGATTCAATAGTTCACCGTAAACTAAATTGAGTGTTTTTATTTCAGTGATTTCGATCTCGGCAAAACGTCCAACCCACGCTGGATCCCCGATAAATGTCACATAACGCGTGTTATCTGCGGTGCCTACCAGGACATTTGGATCTTTGTCAGAAACTTTTTCAATAAGTACACGTTGGATGGTTCCGAGCATGGCATCTGTTTTTTCAATACTGGATTGCTTGATCCATTTTTGAACTTTGGCCAGGCGTTCTTTTTTTACCTGTTCAGGCGTGGTGTCTTCCAGTTCTGCTGCAGGTGTACCCGGACGTTTTGAATAAACGAAGCTATAAGAATGGTCAAAGTCCATATCTTTGATGAATTGATAAGTTTCTTCAAAGTTCTCATCAGTTTCACCCGGGAAACCAATAATGAAATCTGAAGAGAGGTGCATATCCGGTCGAACTTTACGCAGTTTGGAAATCTTCTCGATATAGACATCGATGGTATGGTTACGCTTCATCGCTTGAAGCACATCATTAGAACCACTTTGAACCGGTAAATGCAGATGTGACACCATTTGTGGCAGGTCACGGTAGCATTGGATCAGATCATCGTTGAATTCGAGTGGATGTGAAGTGGTATAACGTAGGCGACCAATGCCCGGAATTTCTGCAACCAAACGTAACAGATCAGCAAAAGTACAGATCTTGCCATCGAAGGTTTCACCACGATAACCATTTACGTTCTGACCCAATAGGGAAATCTCGCGTACACCTTTTTCAGCTAAGCCAGCAATTTCTGCCAGTACGTCATCCAGCGGACGTGATACTTCTTCACCACGGGTATAGGGCACCACACAGAATGAACAGTATTTTGAACAGCCTTCCATGATTGAGACAAAGGCTTTGTAGCCTTCTACACGTGGTTCAGGCAGGAAGTCAAATTTCTCGATATCCGGGAAGGAAATATCAACTAATTTAATCTTATCTTTCTTTGGTTTTTCTACTTGCTCAAAATGCTGATCCAGCATTTGTGGTAAACGGTGCAGGGTTTGTGGTCCAAAAATCATATCCACATAATTGGCACGCTTCTGGATATTGTCACCTTCCTGAGAAGCAACACAGCCACCGACACCAATAATCAGGTCTGGATTCTTTTCTTTTAGCTTGCGCCAGCGTCCCAATTCAGAGAATACTTTTTCTTGTGCTTTTTCACGAATTGAGCAAGTATTCATCAATAGAATATCTGCTTCTTTAGGATCAGTAGTCAGCACATAACCATGTGAGTCGCCCAACAGATCTGCCATACGATGACTGTCATACTCATTCATCTGACACCCTTGCGTTTCAATGTACAGTTTCTTGACTGCAGCATCGCTGGCTGGGGTGTGCGCTGGCTGGGTAACAGTGTTTTCTGAGGCAGCTGGGGCACTATTCGGAATGAAGGTTTGAACCGTCATGAAGGCTCCTAGGGATAATGCGTTTAGATTGTGAACGGATGACCTTATTAATTTATTAATCAGGTCAATTAGAATTCAATTCACAGAATGAATTTTTTGGAAGTCGCATATTTTAGCAGGAAAGTGGCTTAAACTTATAGCCTTTCTTGGTGGCCTGAAAATATTGATTTATGAACAGAAAATGTTTCAAGATTAATATTGCTGAATCATAAGGTTACATAAGAGAACAGTAGAGTCGGTCTAGAATTTATAAACTAGCACCGATGTTGAAACAAAATTGTCTGGCACGAACTACATGATAGAAGTTAAATTAATGTTGAAACAGATTATAAGTACATATAAATATTCAAGATTATTCACTGTAGGGATAGCTTGCCTGGGTTCAGTGGGCGTGCAAGCTGCCGAAGAGCAATTTAATGACGCATTAAGTGCGGCGAATGCTGGAAATATTGAATTATTACAACAGTATCGTGCGGCCATGCAAAATGATGCCTTGGGTTACTATCCGGAATACTGGATTTTGAACCAAAATTTGGCCATGCAGCCAGCCAGTCAGATTATTAATTTTGCCCAGCGTTACCCGCAATCTGCCATGGCGGAAAAACTGGCGGCAGATTATGTTGAAGAAAAAGTAAAACAGGCAGATTTTGAGACTGCACAGCCAGTGCTGCAGTATGTGACCAATCCAGATCAGGCGGAAAGCTGCGCGATTGCGCAAGTGCGTGCCAAAAGTGGCGATCCTCTGGTTTATGCGGAATATAAAGATGTTTGGCTTACCACGAATTCTCAACCGGAATCTTGTACTGGTCTAGGACGCATGATGCTGTCTAGCCCATTATTAACTACGGAAGACCGCCAGCAACGTCTATGGGCACAATTGCGTGCAGGTCAGTCAGGACAGGCAATTGCAACTGCACAAAGTATTGGCATCAATATTACTTTGGCGCAGCTGAACAGTATTCAAGCCAATCCAACTGCCTATTTATGGACGGCGCCGAAAGCGACCACAGCTGATCATGCTTATCTGGTCTATGCCATGGGTCGACTGGCAGATAGCGATCTAAATACAGCATTTTCGAGCGTACGACGTACCGCCGAAGGTACACCTGAACAGATCCAAAAAGCCTTGTACCGTGTAGTGGGCTATATCGGTGGCACCACGGTCATGAAAAATAACTTTAACCGTGAAGTATTGAATTATCTGGACCTGAGTTATGGCTTGCCATTCAGTCCGGAAGAAGCTGAAATCTATGCGCGTCAAGCCATTCGATTCAGTGCCTGGGAAAGCCTGATTCGTGCCATTGATGCCATGAGTGTGACGCAGAAACAGGAAGACCGCTGGCAATACTGGCTGGCACGCGCGAGTGAACAGCGCTCAGATCGAGCATCAAAAAAAGCAGCTGAAGATATCTATCGTAAACTAGCCACTGGTGATGATTATCATAATTTGCTGGCGCGTGACCGTTTAGGACAGTTAACTCTAGGTGCTCCGAAATCAGCAGAGCCTTCAGCTCAGGCGATGCAACGTTTGAATCAGGATATTCATTTCCGTCGTGCTTTTGCCTTGCGCAATATCAATGCCTCAGCTACCTATGTAAACCGTGAATGGAACTGGGCGGTGCGCCAAGCCTACTTGAAACATGATGATGATCTGCTACTTGCGGCAGCAAAACGTGCGCATGATATTGGCTGGCATGACCGTGCTATTTATGCGGCGGATCGTACTGTGAATAAGCACAACTATGATTATCGTTTCCCGATGCCATACCGCAACTATGTGGTCAGCCATAGCCAGAATGCCAGTATTGATCCGGCATGGGCCTATGGTTTGATGCGTCAGGAAAGCCGTTTTAATACTGTGGCACGTTCGCATGTGGGCGCGGGTGGTCTGATGCAGATCATGCCAGATACGGCCAAACTGGTCGCGCGCCAGATGGGCGAAACTTATAACCCGGCAGCGCTCAGCGACATGAATACCAATGTTCGTTATGGCACTTTCTATTTATCTACGATTCAGCGTCAGCTGAGCAACAGTCCAGTACTGGCGACTGCAGGCTATAATGCCGGACCGAACCGTGCCCGCCGTTGGCAGCCAGACTTCCAGAATATCGCTGCAGATCAATATACGGAAACCATTCCTTTATTAGAAACACGGGATTATGTGAAACATGTCATGACCAATGCCACGTATTACGGCATTTTGTTAGGGCAGGGAGCTCAATCGATTGGGAAGCGTATGCAGGCAATTCCGCTACGTAGCACACAATAAGAATGAATGACTTAGGGATAGAGAATTATTCATGAATTCAATGAATAGTCGTCGAGTATCAGTATGGCTTTCCGCTTGTTTAGCAGCAGGGGGAAGCTTTCCTGTGCTTGCAGCACCGACGGGCTATATCATGGATGTGCAGATGGTGCCTGCGGTTTGCAGTCTGTATCCTGAGTTAGCGAAAAAACGAAAATGTCTGGAAGGCTATTCCTTGAATATCTCCGGTTTGTTCCCGGAAACCAGTCAACAGGATTGCAGCACGCATACCTCATCCGCACTTCCACCGCTACAAGCCAAGGTGGTCGCCCGGGTTATGCCTGATGAGGCATCACGAGCACGCTTATGGCAGAACATTGGTGGCTGTATTCCGATGAGTGCCAGCCAGTATTTTCGGACCATTATTAACTATGCAGATCGTCTGAAAGTACCGCAGGAACTGACTGATCAAGAAAACATGGTCATGTCGCTGGATACCTTGCGTGCAAAATTCCTGAAGATTAATCCGCAGTTACCTGCCAGTGGCATCCGGTTTAACTGTCAGAGCAATCGTCATGCCAGCCTACTGACTGCAGTTAAAGTTTGCTATCGCAGCAATGGGCAGTATAAGCAATGTCCGGGTAATGTGATCAATACCTGCCCTCAAAGCATCACAATTAAAGGCACATACTGAGCTTTTCAGGCAAATTAATTTATATTTCCTATCAGACTTTTGTTGGAATTCATTCGCTTTTACATGCATCTCAGAAAGGATTGGAGTACAATCTTTGCCGTTTATGATTATTAAGATTAGATAGAACAGCTATTTAATCCGCATTGACTATCCTCTCAATTGGAGATAATTACATGAAGCAACCTGTTCGCGTTGCCGTTACTGGCGCTGCTGGTCAAATTGGTTACAGCCTATTATTCCGTATCGCTAGCGGTGAAATGTTGGGTAAAGACCAACCAGTTATTCTTCAATTATTAGAAATTCCTGTTGAGAAAGCTCAACAAGCGCTTAAAGGCGTGATGATGGAACTTGACGACTGTGCATTCCCACTTTTAGCGGGCATGATCGGTACTGATGATCCTAAAGTTGCGTTTAAAGATGCTGATTACGCGCTTCTAGTTGGTTCACGTCCACGTGGTCCAGGTATGGAACGTGCTGACCTTCTTAAAGTAAACGGTGAAATTTTCATCGGTCAAGGTAAAGCACTGAACGAAGTTGCTAGCCGTGACGTTAAAGTTCTTGTTGTAGGTAACCCTGCAAACACTAACGCTTACATCGCTATGAAATCTGCTGCAGACCTTCCTGCGAAAAACTTCACAGCAATGTTACGTCTTGACCACAACCGTGCGTTAACTCAACTTGCTCAAAAAGCAGGTGTTGCAGTTTCTGACATCAAAACAATGACAGTTTGGGGTAACCACTCTCCAACTATGTATGCTGACTACCGTTTTGCAACTGTAAACGGCGAAAGCTTAAAAGACAAAATCAACGATGCTGCTTGGAACAAAGACGTGTTCCTTCCAACTGTTGGTAAACGTGGTGCTGCGATCATCGAAGCACGTGGTTTGTCTTCTGCTGCTTCTGCTGCAAACGCTGCAATCGACCATATGCGCGATTGGGCTCTTGGCACAAACGGCGAATGGGTAACTATGGGTATCCCTTCTGACGGTTCTTACGGTATTCCTGAAGGCGTAATGTTCGGTTTCCCTGTAACTTGCGAAAATGGCGAGTACAAAATCGTTCAAGGTCTTGAAATCGACGAGTTCAGCCGTGAACGTATCAACGTTACATTGAACGAACTTGAAGAAGAACGTGCAGCAATTGCTGACATGCTTAAATAATTTAGTTTTAAACTAAGTTAGAAAAAGGCACTCCATTTGGGGTGCTTTTTTTATTTTAGAAAATTTAAAAACAAAAAAATAAAGAACAAAAAATAACATCCTGTGAAGGAGCGACAACTGAACTTTCTAGATAGGTCGTTTAATTTGTAAACAGAATCATCAATAAAAGAGGAGGTACTGAGATGTTAGAGCAGCGACCTACCATGGAAGTATTCTTTGAGCAACTCGGTCTGGACTCAAGCCCGGAAGCTATCGATGAATTTATCAAAACTCATCAGATTGGGATGGATGTTCCATTACATAAAGCACCTTTCTGGACTAAGAACCAACATGATTTTCTAATTGGACATTGGAAAGAAGATGATGACTGGGCCATTTTTGTCGATGTGTTGAATGAACAGTTACATATAGAAGCAGAAGGTTCAGGTTCTTGTGATATGCCGACTTCCAAAAATACTTAAACGTTAAAAACAAGCATTAAATCATTTTATGTCTATTACGGAGCAATCGAATGGTATTGGAACAGCAAGTTACTTTAGAATTATTATTTGAGCAATTAGGTTTGCCAGCTGATGAAGCATCAATTGATGAATTTACCAAAAATCATCAGCTACCATCAGAAGTGATTTTGCCGGATGCAGATTTCTGGAATGAAGGGCAAAGTGCTTTTCTTCGCGAACACTGGCATCAGGATGATGAATGGATCGTAATCATTGATAAACTGAATCAGCTTTTACATGTCGAAAGTGATAAAGAAGGTCCTGAAAGCAATTAGAGGCTCTTTATACAAAAAGACACAACAAAACCTAGTCCTTTGACTAGGTTTTTTTTATCTTATCTTATAAGTTAGTCATATAAATAACTACAATATATCTGATATAAGGAGGGCATATGCTCGGGAAGAACCAACCATCCTTAGAAATGTTATTTTCTCAACTCGGCTTGGCTAACAGTCCGGCGGCAATTGAGCTTTATGTCCGCACTCATCAGTTACCCAAGGGAATGTCACTGCATGATGCCCATTTTTGGAATAAAGCACAGCGTTCACTCTTAATTAGCCATTTGGTACAAGATGATGAGTGGGCAATTTGGGTCGATGAACTGAATCAACAACTGCATCTGGATGCGGATCGCCGTCGATTGGCTTAAGCAGACTAAAATCAGCCATAAAAAATGCCTCATGAGAGGCATTTTTTTTATAAAAACAATTTCAGCAGTTTTAGTGCATACGGCTGCGTAGAATTTGAATGAACCATTCCTGTTGACGGTAATCTTCAAAAGCTGGATGTTGATCTACCAGTTCCAAATCAAAATTATTCGATTTACTGTATTTGTTTAACCAGTGACGGGTCATGGCAGGTTCTTTTTTGCTGGCTGAAGCATAGGCCAAGAAGAAATAGATATCCGCATGCTCATAATTGGTCATTGGTTTCAGAATCTGCTGGGTAATCAGCGCATAGCGATTTTCTTTGGTCAGTTCAAAGTAGATCATATAGGCTTTGGCCAGATGCAGTGACAGATTGATATACAGATCTAGCGGCATTTCTTCAAACTCGATTCGGCCTTGCTCAAGCAGCACAATCGCCTCTTGCAAGAAATGCACCTGCTCCTGACGTACCTGACTAATCGTGACCAGCTGCAGGCGAAGGTCAGCCCGTTCAAGCGCCAGCTCAGGAGTATTACCATCTAAAAATAGCTGATCTGTTTCACCAATGCGTGCAATGATCTCTTTGGTGGTTGGTCGCATGAACGCAGTCCTCGTGTCTCAATGATTGCTATATGAGGCTAAAAAAAGAAATTTAAAGTGATTAGATCAGACTGGCATCAGAACGGAGCCAAGCCGTAATCGACAGGCGTTGATGTTTAGCTTTGACCACTTCATGCAGCAAATCGCTCTGGAATATGGCAATCCGATTCGGTTTTGGCTGTAAGGTATGCCACTGATCATTTTTATCCTGTAGATGTAATTCGCCACCCCAGTCATCCTGCCATTGATCATGTAAGTAATAGACTGCGGAGATCATACGGCCATTTTTGCCTTGCGGATTGTCACGATGCAGGGCATAGAATTCGCCAGCGTTATAGTAGGCAAAATGCGCTTCCACATCTTTAATGCCAAGAAAAAAAGCACGATTCAGTTCCTGACCAAGCGCGTGTAAAGTTTGCACATGTTGGTTGGAAATTTTTAGGTCTTCGGTCAGCCACAGGATATGATCACTGCGGATATTGCTGACCACGCCATTTTGAATAGCGGCATCGCGAAAGCGGGCTAAATTGTCAGTACATTCAGCAATAAGCTGTTCAACATAGGTCAGATCATAAGCATTGTCGATAATACTAAAACCGTGTTGATCCAGATCATCAAGAATCTGATCAACTGACCATGACGCTGGGAGTTGAACTGCTTCCATAGAGATTCACTCAGAAGGGTAAATTGAAGTCGCGCTATTCTATGTAAGAAACGTATCTGAACGAAACTGTTTTTCATGTTAAAATAGCTGTTGATCTTAGGAATAATTGAAACATGAATTATCGTCACCACTTCCATGCAGGCAACTTTGCCGATGTCATGAAGCACGTTTTATTGCTTCAGATTTTGTCTCGCCTTAATAATAAAGATAAGCCATATCGTTATATTGATACGCATGGCGGCGCAGGTAAATATGACTTATCGACTTCAGAAGCGCAGAAGTCTGGTGAATTCTTAAACGGTATTCATCGCCTGATTAAACTGGATGATTCAATCAAGCGTAATGCCCCTGAAGGCGTTCAACAATATTTAAAGATTGTTGAAAAAATGCGTGAAAATTTTGGTAAAGGTGCATATCCAGGTTCACCTTGGTTTGCCCTTGAAGGCATGCGCGACATCGACAAAGCCACCATTTTTGAAATGCAGCGTGATGTATTCCAGCAGCTTGATCAGAATATTTTTGACAAGCGTGCCGGTCTGCATGAACGTGATGCTTATGAAGGTTTGCTTGCAGTCATTCCACCGAAAGAAAAACGTGGTCTGGTGATGATTGATCCGCCATATGAAGTGGAACGTAAAGATTTCCCTCAATTGGTCGAGCTCATTGCAGCGGCTTATAAAAAATGGCCGACAGGCGTATTCGCAGTTTGGTATCCAATTAAAGACCGTGCCATGATTGAGCGTTTCGAGAAGAAAATGTTCAAGACTGGTATTCGCCGTCAGCTGATCTGTGAAGTATGTGTATGGCCAGACGACACACCAGTTGGTCTGAATGGTTGTGGTTTATTGGTGATTAATCCACCTTGGAAATTCTCTGAAGATGCTGATGAAGCATTGCAATGGTTATTCCCGCATTTACGTATGCAAGAAAACGGTGGTCACGCCGCAGTTCGCTGGTTAGTTGGCGAATAAGATAAGAAAATTAGTTCATAGGTAGCATGGATCGACGATAATGACAAATATACAAAAACCGGAACGCGAATCTTCATCAGATTTGCCATTTGATGGCATCACCTTCGAGGTGGAGGAAGAGGAGCACACCCAAGAAGGTCAAAAGGTCAAACGTCGCGGCATCTACCTATGGCCGAACCTGATTACAACCGCCGCGTTGTTGTCAGGTTTTTACTCGATCATTGCCAGCATGAATGGTGAATTTCAGCAGGCGATTTATGCGATTTTCCTAGCTGCCTTGTTTGATGGTCTGGATGGTCGTGTTGCACGTGCTATTGGTGCGCAAAGTCCGTTTGGCGAACAGTTTGACTCACTGTCTGACATGTTGGCGTTTGGTGTGGCACCAGCGATTCTGATGTATAGCTGGGGTTTGAGTGATCTTGGGCGTATCGGTCTTGCTGCCTGCTTTGTCTATACCGCTTGTGCAGCTTTCCGTCTGGCACGCTTTAATGTGCAGATTGGCGTAGTAGATAAACGCTATTTCATTGGGGTCGCGAGTCCGCTTGCCGCAGTCATGATCATTTCGCTGGTTTGGGTCGGTTTAGATTTTCCAGAAATTTTCGATATCAAAGATTCAGTGGTTCAGATCATTAATGCGGTTGCGATTGTGATTACCGGTTTGCTGATGATCTCCAATATCAAATACTATTCTTTTAAAACAGTAGAGCGTAAACGCGTTCCATTTTTTGTTTTGCCAATCGCCGTGTTTATCTTTGCAGCGATGACTTACAACATTCCAGTGGGAATCTTGGTCATTTCTGTGATCTATGCTTTGTCAGGTTTCGTGACAACTGTTATGGCGAAACGACAAGTGAGCTAGCATGCAGGAGAGTCTGATATGCCGTTTCTTCAAGATTTATTGGATCGTTCGAAACAGCTGAATCAGACTCCTGCTGCCCAGGCCGATTTGGCCTGTCATGGCCCCAACAAAAAATATAAATATATTCATCAACGTCTCGTTATTCCCAATCTTCCTGCGCCACTACATTATTTCAATTTTTTTAGCATGATCGGTCAGCCGAATGTGCCGATGCTCTGCAATCCAGATGCGATTCATACCGATGCCTTAGATACTGCAACCGTGATTTGTAGCACCAGTGCTCACATGGTCGGTCAACTGAATCATTATTCTATTCAGAATGAATGCCACTTTGAAAACTGTAATTTTAACTTCCATGCACGTGAGCAGCTGAGTAGTACATTCCCGGAGTTTCATTTTTCCCGGCAGGATGATGAACTCAGTGTGGATTTAAATATTAGAGCCATTGAGCTGATTACCCACTTTACCCAGCTTCGATTTTCTCTTGCTGACTATTGGTCGATTCCATGCTGGTGTGAAGGCGTTATTCAATATAAAGATCAGCAATACCAAATCGAAAGCCTGGGCAGCTTTGAATACGCTCGCAGTTTCAAATTTCCTTATTTACCATTCGCTTTTCTAACTTATCAGATGATTAATCTGAATCAGAACCGGCAAATTATTTTGGTTCAGGTACGCGATAGCTTTAACAAGATCATTCAGTCACGTATTTACTATAAAGATCTTGAAAGTCAGCAAACCCAGATGCTGGATGAAAAGGTGATTTTTAAAGTTCATCGGGTCTATCCAAGTGTGACCACACCGAATGGTCAGACCATGTATTTACCGCGTGAATTTGAATGGCACTTTGAAAGTAAAGATGGAATGCAGATTTCGATTCAGGGACAAAGTCGAGGTGATTTTAAATTTGGTCTTGGCGCAGGCTATGTCGGTAGCTTTACTTACCAGATCAAGATCAATGATCAGGAAGAAAATGGGGAAGGGGGCTATATTGAATACATCGATTGCCGCGCTTTACGTTTCCAGGAGTTAACTAAAGAAGAAAAAATATTAAGTAATGTGGTTAATTCTGTTCCCTTTTTAGTCAAAAAATAGAAAAAGTGGCTATTTCTGTAGAATAAATAAACAGACGAGTGTTTTTGTTGAAAAAGGGGGTTGCAAGGGCTCTGAAATACTGTAGAATGCACATCCATCGGCGGTGATGAAGATTAAAACTTCTGATAAAACAGTGACTTAGCATAAAATGGTTAAGTTGGGTTTTAGAAAGAAAGTTTAAAAATAATTTGATTTACTGGTTGACTTTCTAGAGATAGAGAGTAATATAGCCGACCTAGCTTGCTACTGACGAAGTAGTGAGAAGATCATTAAGAGATTATGAAGAACAACTTGTGTGGATTTTTACTGGTTGATTGATCGAAATTATTTTCATTGATTGAATGGTAGAAATTACTCGAAGTTTATTTGAGAAATATTTGTCAGAAAATTGATGAGCCAAGATTGGTACCCTTTAAAGGTACTACTGATTTTAAACTGAAGAGTTTGATCATGGCTCAGATTGAACGCTGGCGGCAGGCTTAACACATGCAAGTCGAGCGGGAATAGGTAGCTTGCTACTGATTTCTAGCGGCGGACGGGTGAGTAATGCTTAGGAATCTGCCTATTAGTGGGGGACAACGTTCCGAAAGGAACGCTAATACCGCATACGTCCTACGGGAGAAAGCAGGGGATCTTCGGACCTTGCGCTAATAGATGAGCCTAAGTCGGATTAGCTAGTTGGTGGGGTAAAGGCCTACCAAGGCGACGATCTGTAGCGGGTCTGAGAGGATGATCCGCCACACTGGGACTGAGACACGGCCCAGACTCCTACGGGAGGCAGCAGTGGGGAATATTGGACAATGGGGGGAACCCTGATCCAGCCATGCCGCGTGTGTGAAGAAGGCCTTTTGGTTGTAAAGCACTTTAAGCGAGGAGGAGGCTTACCTAGTTAATACCTAGGATAAGTGGACGTTACTCGCAGAATAAGCACCGGCTAACTCTGTGCCAGCAGCCGCGGTAATACAGAGGGTGCGAGCGTTAATCGGATTTACTGGGCGTAAAGCGTGCGTAGGCGGCTTTTTAAGTCGGATGTGAAATCCCTGAGCTTAACTTAGGAATTGCATTCGATACTGGAAAGCTAGAGTATGGGAGAGGATGGTAGAATTCCAGGTGTAGCGGTGAAATGCGTAGAGATCTGGAGGAATACCGATGGCGAAGGCAGCCATCTGGCCTAATACTGACGCTGAGGTACGAAAGCATGGGGAGCAAACAGGATTAGATACCCTGGTAGTCCATGCCGTAAACGATGTCTACTAGCCGTTGGGGCCTTTGAGGCTTTAGTGGCGCAGCTAACGCGATAAGTAGACCGCCTGGGGAGTACGGTCGCAAGACTAAAACTCAAATGAATTGACGGGGGCCCGCACAAGCGGTGGAGCATGTGGTTTAATTCGATGCAACGCGAAGAACCTTACCTGGCCTTGACATACTAAGAACTTTCCAGAGATGGATTGGTGCCTTCGGGAACTTAGATACAGGTGCTGCATGGCTGTCGTCAGCTCGTGTCGTGAGATGTTGGGTTAAGTCCCGCAACGAGCGCAACCCTTTTCCTTATTTGCCAGCGGGTAATGCCGGGAACTTTAAGGATACTGCCAGTGACAAACTGGAGGAAGGCGGGGACGACGTCAAGTCATCATGGCCCTTACGGCCAGGGCTACACACGTGCTACAATGGTCGGTACAAAGGGTTGCTACTGCGCGAGCAGATGCTAATCTCAAAAAGCCGATCGTAGTCCGGATCGCAGTCTGCAACTCGACTGCGTGAAGTCGGAATCGCTAGTAATCGCGGATCAGAATGCCGCGGTGAATACGTTCCCGGGCCTTGTACACACCGCCCGTCACACCATGGGAGTTTGTTGCACCAGAAGTAGGTAGTCTAACCGCAAGGAGGACGCTTACCACGGTGTGGCCGATGACTGGGGTGAAGTCGTAACAAGGTAGCCGTAGGGGAACCTGCGGCTGGATCACCTCCTTAACGAAAGATTGACGATTGGTAAGAATCCACAACAAGTTGTTCTTCATGACGATGTATCTGAGGGTCTGTAGCTCAGTTGGTTAGAGCACACGCTTGATAAGCGTGGGGTCACAAGTTCAAGTCTTGTCAGACCCACCACTACTGACGAAGCAATTCATACAGAAACGGAACGATACATTGACTTATTGATAAGCTGGGGACTTAGCTTAGTTGGTAGAGCGCCTGCTTTGCACGCAGGAGGTCAGGAGTTCGACTCTCCTAGTCTCCACCATACATTCCTACGGAATGTATAAAGAACGAAGCTAAAATAAACAATCAAACGGTTGTTAGCCTAGTCCTTAAGCGATCAAGTGCTTAGGTTATAGAGTTTAGTGATAAAGAGGCGTATTATTCGCTTCGTTGTTATTAACCTCTGTGATTTATCACAGTAATGCAGTCCGATGAGGATGCATTAAATCATTAACAGAATATATTTGAGTTGAAATAATTTGTTCATACTCGTTAAGACACAAACAAGCAATTGTTTGAAGATTAATGAGTACTAGCGATTAAACTGAATCAAGCGTTTTGGTATATGAATCTAATTGAAGCTGTACAGTGATTAAGTTCACGAACTCTACAAACTGTGGCGATTAAGTTCGCAACGCGAAGTACTACTTGTAGGTACGAGCGACTGTTTGGGGTTGTATAGTCAAGTAATTAAGTGCATGTGGTGGATGCCTTGGCAGTCAGAGGCGAAGAAAGACGTGATAGCCTGCGAAAAGCTCCGGGGAGGCGGCAAATATCCTGTGATCCGGAGATTTCTGAATGGGGAAACCCACTTACCATAAGGTAGGTATCATTAACTGAATACATAGGTTAATGAGGCGAACGAGGGGAAGTGAAACATCTCAGTACCCTTAGGAAAAGAAATCAATTGAGATTCCCTCAGTAGCGGCGAGCGAACGGGGAACAGCCCATTAAGTCATATCAGTTTTAGTGGAACGCTCTGGGAAGTGCGACCATAGTGGGTGATAGTCCTGTACACGAAAGGGCTGATATGATGATGTCGAGTAGGGCGAGGCACGTGAAACCTTGTCTGAATATGGGGGGACCATCCTCCAAGGCTAAATACTCCTGACTGACCGATAGTGAACCAGTACCGTGAGGGAAAGGCGAAAAGAACCCCTGTGAGGGGAGTGAAATAGATCCTGAAACCGCATGCATACAAGCAGTGGGAGCCACGTCAAGTGGTGACTGCGTACCTTTTGTATAATGGGTCAGCGACTTATATTCAGTAGCGAGGTTAACCGTATAGGGGAGCCGTAGGGAAACCGAGTCTTAATAGGGCGTTTAGTTGCTGGGTATAGACCCGAAACCGGGTGATCTATCCATGAGCAGGTTGAAGGTTAGGTAACACTGACTGGAGGACCGAACCCACTGTCGTTGAAAAGCCAGGGGATGACTTGTGGATAGGGGTGAAAGGCTAATCAAACTCGGTGATAGCTGGTTCTCCCCGAAAGCTATTTAGGTAGCGCCTCGGACGAATACCATTGGGGGTAGAGCACTGTTTCGGCTAGGGGGTCATCCCGACTTACCAAACCGATGCAAACTCCGAATACCAATGAGTACTATCCGGGAGACAGACTGCGGGTGCTAACGTCCGTAGTCAAGAGGAAAACAATCCAGACCGCCAGCTAAGGCCCCTAAATTATAGTTAAGTGGGAAACGATGTGGGAAGGCATAGACAGCTAGGAGGTTGGCTTAGAAGCAGCCACCCTTTAAAGAAAGCGTAATAGCTCACTAGTCGAGTCGGCCTGCGCGGAAGATGTAACGGGGCTAAAACTATATGCCGAAGCTGCGGATTTGCAATTTATTGCAAGTGGTAGGGGAGCGTTCTGTAAGCCGATGAAGGTGGATTGAGAAGTCTGCTGGAGGTATCAGAAGTGCGAATGCTGACGTGAGTAACGACAAAACGGGTGAAAAACCCGTTCGCTGAAAGACCAAGGGTTCCAGTCCAACGTTAATCGGGGCTGGGTGAGTCGACCCCTAAGGCGAGGCCGAGAGGCGTAGTCGATGGGAAATTGGTTAATATTCCAATACTTCTGTTTAATGCGATGAGAGGACGGAGAAGGTTAAGTCAGCCTGGCGTTGGTTGTCCAGGTGGAAGACTGTAGGCATGCATCTTAGGCAAATCCGGGGTGCTCTATGCTGAGAGTTGATAGCAAGCTGTACTTGTACAGTGAAGTGGCTGATACCATACTTCCAGGAAAAGTCTCTAAGCTTCAGTTAAACAGGAATCGTACCCGAAACCGACACAGGTGGTCAGGTCGAGTAGACCAAAGCGCTTGAGAGAACTCTGCTGAAGGAACTAGGCAAAATGGTACCGTAACTTCGGGAGAAGGTACGCTGCCGGCGGTGATAGGACTTGCTCCTTGAGCTGTTGGCAGCCTCAGAAACCAGGCCCCTGCAACTGTTTATTAAAAACATAGCACTCTGCAAACACGAAAGTGGACGTATAGGGTGTGATGCCTGCCCGGTGCTGGAAGGTTAATTGATGTGGTTAGCGCAAGCGAAGCTATTGATCGAAGCCCCAGTAAACGGCGGCCGTAACTATAACGGTCCTAAGGTAGCGAAATTCCTTGTCGGGTAAGTTCCGACCTGCACGAATGGCATAATGATGGGGGCGCTGTCTCCAGCAGAGGCTCAGTGAAATCGAATTCGCCGTGAAGATGCGGTGTACCCGCGGCTAGACGGAAAGACCCCGTGAACCTTTACTGCAGCTTGACATTGAACTTTGATCTTACTTGTGTAGGATAGGTGGGAGGCTTTGAAGTGGCGACGCTAGTTGCCATGGAGCCGTCCTTGAAATACCACCCTGGTAATATTGAGGTTCTAACTCTGTCCCGTTATCCGGGACGAGGACCATGTCTGGTGGGTAGTTTGACTGGGGCGGTCTCCTCCTAAAGAGTAACGGAGGAGTACGAAGGTGCGCTCAGCGTGGTCGGAAATCACGCGTAGAGTATAAAGGCAAAAGCGCGCTTAACTGCGAGACCCACAAGTCGAGCAGGTACGAAAGTAGGTCTTAGTGATCCGGTGGTTCTGTATGGAAGGGCCATCGCTCAACGGATAAAAGGTACTCTGGGGATAACAGGCTGATACCGCCCAAGAGTTCATATCGACGGCGGTGTTTGGCACCTCGATGTCGGCTCATCTCATCCTGGGGCTGAAGCAGGTCCCAAGGGTATGGCTGTTCGCCATTTAAAGAGGTACGCGAGCTGGGTTTAGAACGTCGTGAGACAGTTCGGTCCCTATCTACCGTGGGCGCTGGAAATTTGAGAGGATCTGCTCCTAGTACGAGAGGACCAGAGTGGACGAACCTCTGGTGTACCGGTTGTGACGCCAGTCGCATCGCCGGGTAGCTATGTTCGGAAGGGATAACCGCTGAAAGCATCTAAGCGGGAAGCCTACCTCAAGATAAGATTTCCCTTGGACTTTATGTCCACTAAAGAGCCGTTGAAGACTACGACGTTGATAGGTTGGATGTGGAAGTGCAGTGATGCATGAAGCTGACCAATACTAATTGCTCGTGAGGCTTGACTATACAACACCCAAGCAGTTGTATACGAACTTCGAAAGAAGTGAGCATCAATTGATTTCATATTGATCTAACGATCAGACAAAAACTTGATTTAGTGAACGCTAAAGCGCAAACTACGACAACTCAGATATTACTGTTAATGAATTCTATTTGAAGAAAGCTAGGCACACGAAGCGTAAGCAACGTAGATAAGACCATAGCGAGTAATCATACCAGTTGTGCTGGCGACCATAGCAAGAGTGAACCACCTGATCCCTTCCCGAACTCAGAAGTGAAACCTCTTAGCGCTGATGGTAGTGTGGGGTTTCCCATGTGAGAGTAAGTCATCGCCAGCTCATTATTCCAAACACCCTCAAGTCAAGGCTTGGGGGTGTTTTTTTATGGGTGGAAATTAGACAAGTCTAAAGTGTTCGGCAGGCTTGGTTTCGTTTTAGCGATCGTATATAAATTATTAGAATTTAAAAAATATAAAATGGGATAGGCGTGTTTGACGTATTTGCGCAACTTTGTGGTGGAATCGGCTTATTCCTGTTTGGTATGACTTTAATGACCGATAGCCTAAAGGATATTGTAGGTGAATCTTTGAGACAGTGGTTAGGCAGATTTACTGGTTTTCCATTAAAAGCAATGAATTTAGGCATTATCTTTACCCTGATTGTTCAGTCTTCAACAGCGACTACACTTGCCACTGTCAACGGCATTTAAAAACTGACCCCTTTTACCTTACGAATGGCAAAGTAAAATTGACCCCTTTGATTTCCTATTAAGTTTCAACCTGAGGCTGAATCCCAATTCTTTTTTTATCCTTCAAACGATAACTCTCACCTGATATTTGTACGACATTACAATGATGCAGTAACCGATCTAACATTGCAGCAGTCAATGTCACATCATCTGCAAAGGATTTTGCCCACTGGCTAAATGGTAAGTTACTCGTCAATATCGTACTGCCTTTTTCATAACGCTTGGCAATCACGTTAAAGAACAGATTCGCTTCTTCACGCCCAAAGGGCAAATAACCAATTTCATCGATAATCAGTAATTTCGGGGCGAGTATCACGCGCTGCATATAGCTTTTCAATTTACCTTGCTGATAGGCTGTACTAAGTTGCAGCATGAGATCAGCAGCGGTAATAAACTTGGTTTTGATATTGTTCATGATGGCCTTATAGCCCAATGCCATGGATAAATGCGTTTTTCCAACACCACTAGCACCAAGAAACACCACATTTTCTGCTCTCGGGATAAAGCTCAGGTTGAACAACTCAACCACCTGTGATTTGGGAGCACCCAGTGCATAATTAAAATCGTAGCCTTCCAGCGTTTTCACTTGAGGCAGCCCTGAAAGTTTCATTAATACCTGCTGACTACGCTGTTGCCTAGCA
This sequence comes from Acinetobacter sp. LoGeW2-3, assembly GCF_002688565.1. Classification (NCBI taxonomy): domain Bacteria; kingdom Pseudomonadati; phylum Pseudomonadota; class Gammaproteobacteria; order Moraxellales; family Moraxellaceae; genus Acinetobacter; species Acinetobacter sp. LoGeW2-3. Next base: position 1,619,594 of record NZ_CP024011.1, read on the forward strand.
GCATATTCATGCATCAGCATGGCTTCAACAAAGTCAGCATAACTTCCATCCTGACCTAATGTTTGTTGTGCATGATGTGACCATTGTGATGCGATGGCGGGTAGATTGAGCTTTTGGCAAAGCTGCTCTATACGTTCGTATTGCAGATTCATCATGAAGCTCCCAGCAATTGGTCATAGACTGATAATGGATGCTGCAGACTTTCGTAGGGCATTACATGCTGTGCCGCTGCAATAGGCACAGTGCCGGAAACCGTATTTGATTGCGGTAATGGCGCAAATCTTTCCTGCTCCTGCTGCAGACGAATAACCGGTTTTGCTTGTGTGGTGGCATGGATTCGCTGATTGGCTGTTTCATGTAGCCATCGACCAATATGTGCGTTGGCGGTCACCACATCTAAAGTCAATCCTGCAGTCTTTAAAGTTGCCTTCAATGGCACAATAAAACTGGATTTTAGATAGCTGTTAAAACGTTCAACTTTACCTTTGGTTTGTGCACGGTAGGGCTTACATACGCGGGGGCGAAAGCCATAATTCTTGGCACAGTCGAGCAGTTTGGGGTTCCATTTATGCTGCCCCTCTTGATAAGCATCCCGCTCAATCATAATAGTTTTGGCATTATCAAACAGGATTTCCTGAGGCACTCCGCCAAAGAATTGGAATGCATTTTCCAATCCATCAATCCATGCTTCAGTGCGTTCGTGATCATAAAATTTGACAAAGGTTGCTCTGGAGTAACCCAATGTGGCTACAAATGCTTTTAAAGTCGTGTTGTTGCGTCGAATCGTGGTGAAGTCAACCTGCATTTGTTGGCCAGGTTGAGTTTCAAAACGAATAACGGGTTCCGGTTTGGCGACTGGTTTTAATGTTGCAAGATATTGCCTCAATATCCTGATCTTTCCTGGATATCCAAACCTTAAAATTTCCTGGTAGAGCACAACGGCAGGAATCCATTCAGGATGTGCTGCATTTACACGTTGGAGTAAATAGGGTTTATATGGATCAAGAATACTAGTTCTAGGTTGTGTACGCCGATACTGAGGTGTTTCCTTGTGCCGTAAATATTTACGCACAGTATTTCGGGACACCCCAAGTTCACGACTGATCCCTTTAATAGATAGACCTTGTTGATGAAGAATTTGGATTGTCACTGCTTGCTCCAAAGTTAACATGTTGAGCAGTCCAAAATGACCGCTATATTAACCAAGGGGGTCAGTTTTTAAATGCCGTTAGGGGGTCATTTTTACACTGCCGATAACAGAAGTAAAAGGCATTACCTGTATAGCACGTCCTGATGTAGATCAAGATAACTATGCGTACTTCCCAATTATTGTGAAAGAAAACTATCCTTTAAGTCGTGATGAGTTATTTGAAAAATTTAAAGAAAATAATATTTTTGCTCGAAAATACTTTTATCCGATTATGAGTGATTTAGATATTTATGCAAATTTTAGATCTGATGTACAAAAAGCAAAACAGTTATCCGAATCAGTCTTGTGTTTACCTATGTACCCAACTTTATCATTGGATCAATGTGAATTGATTGTAGATATCATGAAAGGGAACTAGTGAAAGAAATTATTATTATTGGTGCGGGTGGTCATGCAATTGAGATTGCGTGGCTCGCTAGTCGATGTAAGCGTAAAGTTAAGGGCTTTCTCGATGATACTTTGGAAAAACAAGGTAAATGTTTTTCTAATATTCCTGTATTGGGAAAGATTGAAGAGAGAAAAAAATATTTAGAATGTGAGTTTATTATTGCGATTGGAAATCCTAGAGCAAGAAATAAAATTGTCGACTATTTCTTTTCTGACGAGCATTATTCTTTTGCGACATTAATAGATCCTACTTGTATTTTAGGAGAAAATATTAAAGTAGGGGAAGGTAGTATGATTTGTGCTGGCACTATTCTGACTATCAATGTAGATATAGGGAATCATTGTATTGTAAATATTAACTCAACATTATCACATGGTGTAAAACTTGATGATTATGTAACTATCGCACCAAATGTATCCATATCTGGTGATGTCTGCTTAAAACAATTAGTTGAGATAGGAGCTAATTCTTCTATTCGAGAAAAGGTTACAATATATGATGGGGCTATGGTTGGAATGGGAACAGTAGTAATTAAGGATATTGAAGAAAATCATACTGTTGTCGGTAATCCAAGTCGAATAATTAAGATTTTAAATTAGGTTAGAAATGAATATATTGGTTTCTGTGTGTGTAGTGACTTATAATCAGGAAAGATTCATTGAGGATAATCTTAGAAGTCTACTTGCACAAAAGACAAATTTTAGTTATGAAATTGTCATAGGGGATGATAGCTCTACTGATTCTACACGTGAAATTATAGAGCGATTATATAAGGAATATTCTAATATTATAGTTCCCATTTTTCATGAAAAGAATATAGGTCCTATAGGAAATATTAAATCTGTATACAAAAAAGCTAGGGGTAAATATATTTATCATTTGGATGGGGATGACTTAGCTTTGCCGAATAAATTGCAACGACAATTTGATATTATGGAGCTTAATCCCGACGGTACTATATGTACACATGATATGAAATATGTGAATGCTCAAGGCGACTACTTAAAATCTTGGACACACTTTGAAGGAAAGTTTAATTTAGATTATTTATATTTGAATTTACCTTTTTTTGCACATTCTTCTAAAATGTTTAGAAATGACTTTAAACTTGAATATTTAAATGAGTTACATCCTCAAGCATTGGATATTGAAATACATATTGCTCAAGCTAAGAAGGGAAATATTTACCATATTAATGAAGAGCTTGGAGAGTATCGAGTTGATGTGGGAATAAGTAAGATTGGGAAAAAAATTAATCCAATTTTACCTAAAGGCTTAATTAGAGCTTATGAAAAAGCCATATTTGAGGAAAAAAATGAAATTAGAATAAATGAATTAAAAAGGGTTTACGCAAAAACAATGCTTCAATATGCCCGTCAATTTTATTTAACAAACAGTGACTATGAAGTTTTTTGTATGTTGGTAAAAAAGTCCTTAAGTATAAAATTTTATACTCTTAGACAACTTAATTATTACTTACTCATGTTGTTACCAAGGAAGATCATTTACAATAGGAAATAAAAAGATAGTTTTATTTATTCATAATATTTTGATTTTATATAATTGACAAAAAACTAGAGGCCATATTTTTAATGTGTAAGATTTCTTTGGTTTCTTTATGAATAGCATAAGGAGACTTAATACAATTTTGTATTTTATTGGAAAGCATGTTGATATCATTGTGTTGGATTAAATATTTTTTCATATTTTTTTGAAGGTGAAATATGTCTTCTACGCCCGAAGAACAATTATAAGCAATTACGGGTGTGTTTAAAGTGATACTTTCTGCAAGCACTAATCCGAATGATTCGTATTGCGATGTTAATATCAGACATTTTGATTCGGATATGAATTTATAAGGGTTATCAACCCAACCTAAAAAATCAACTCGATCGGCTATTTTTAATTCTTTGGTCAACTCTTCTAGTTTTTGTCTTTCTGTGCCATCACCAACAATTGCCATTCTGCCATTTGTATTAGACATAGAAAAAGCTGTGATCGCATGATCTACTTGTTTGATAGGAACTAATCTTCCAACAAAAATAACATCCCATTTTTTTTCTGTTATTGGATATCGATTAAGGTATTTGAATGGAATATTTACACCATTCGCAATCGTTTTAATGGAATTTGGATTGGAATATGTCCTAGCTTTATTTTCTAAATCACGGTTTACAGTAATTAAATTCCGGTTACGAAATAATTTAGAAAATTTTCGTTTATTTTTTAAAAAACGAATATGTTCTTTAAGTTGTTTGAGGGGATTATTAAACCTTCTAATTTCGAGTAAATCTCCGTGAATCCAGTGCCAAACATTACCTTTTAGATATGGTGCGAGCCAATGGCCATTATTATATCCAGTTATTATTAGGTCGAAACCATAAGCTAGGAGTTGATCAATTTTTTGTTTTTCATAGTGTGTTAGTGTTTTATTTTTCCACATTTTGCCATAAGCAAAGGATTCAGTTATTTGCAGATCCGTATAGTGGACAAGGGAAGAACAATGATAATGATTACGTTGTCCATTAAGAACAGCTAAATAAATAATATGATCTTGTTTTGCCAGATATTCAGCAAGTTGCAGTGTAATCTTTTCTGCGCCTCCACAGCCTAAGTGGTCGATAATAAACAGGATTTTTGACATTTTTTTAGCAGTAGTAGGTGAGTGCGATCAGTATATCAGCAAGATTTTTTTTGTAAATTACACTAATGACTAAAAAACGATCCATTAGTTGATATGTCTTGTAAATAGGAATCAAGGAAATACAATAAGTACATTTTTATATTGCATAGTTATTGTATGAGTATTAGATATAATCCAGTAATTGATGGATTGAGGGCACTTGCTGTATTGCTGGTGATTTTCAACCATATCGGGATACATTTATTTTCTGGAGGGTTTATCGGGGTTGATATTTTCTTTGTAATTTCAGGTTATTTGATTACTTCAATTATTTATAAAGACATGAAATTAGGGAATTTTTCAATAGGGAGCTTTTATAAAAAACGGGTGATTAGACTGGCACCAGCATTTTTTACTGTATTGACAGTAGTATCAATAATTAGCTGGTTTAGTATGTTGCCACATGAATTGGCTGAATATGCAAAGAGTGCTGTATATTCAACTTTCCTGATGGCAAATGTCTATATGCGCAAGGAGGTTGGAGGATATTTCTCCACTAGTGTTGAGGAAGTACCTTTATTACATTTATGGTCTTTAGGAGTAGAAGAACAGTTTTATCTATTCTGGCCCTTATTATTGTTGATGCTAATAAGGAAAACTAATCCTAAATGGATGCTCTGGATTATTATTGGATTAATTATTGCTTCAGTTTTTTATGCTGAACAGCAAATTTTGAAAAATGCTGGTAAAGCATATTATCGGATGCCTGTTCGCGCATGTGAAATGTTTTTAGGAGCGCTGATTAGTTTTCTACCTGTAATTCGTATCAAAGATATTTTAGCCAAATTATTAATTTATCTAGCAACAATTTCACTTTGTATTACAGCCATTCTTTTTAATGAAGAGACTAAATTTCCAGGCTTGAATGCTCTGATCCCATGTTTATTAACAGCTAGTATTATTTATTTTAGTCAGACTTTACAACAGCAAACTATTTTATCTAGTTCAGCCTTTTTATGGATTGGTAAAATTTCCTATCCTATGTATCTTTGGCATTGGACTATTATTGCATTTCTTAATATATATTTGATTAATATAGATTTTTATATTCAAGTTTCTATTATTTTGCTCACTATAGCATTAGCTTGGTTAACTTATATTTATTGTGAAAAGCCAGCTAGAAAATGGGTAAAGATATCTAATAAGAAAGTTCTATGTATCGGATTCTTATTGCCTAGCCTTAGTTTTGCAAGTATGTCCGGTTTTATTCAAATTAATAATGGTCTTCCCGGACGATTTGAGCCTATCATCAGTCAGCAAGTTGAAGCTCTTCAGTCTGCGGCACATTTTGTTCGAAAAGAATGTCACGATGCCCCAAAAGATCGTTCTATTTTACCAGAAGCATCACTATGTAGTTTTGGAGAACGCGATAAGGCTAATATTGATCTTTTAGTATTAGGTGATTCTCATGCTAATAGTTTGATTGGTGCACTTGAAGTTTGGGCCAAGGCTGCAGGTATGAGAGGATATGATCCGACCCAAAGTACCAGTTTGTATTTACCTGGGGTTGCTCTGTATGAGAGAAAAACTGGAGACACATATGTAGAGTTTTCATCATTTAAAGTCAGGAATGAGAGCTTAACTTCACATTTAGCATCCAATCACTATCCAATTATCGTTGTATCAGGATACTTTTCGACCTATTTGAGTGAGAAGGTTAAACTTGATGATGGTACAGGAAGATCGAACGAAGAAATTTTTGTAGAAAGCTTTAAAAAAGGTTTAGATAATATTTATCAGTCAACTGATAGGGTTATCCTTATTCACGATGTACCAGAGTTATTTGACTTACAAGCAAACTGTAATACTCGCGTTAATATGCTTAAATTAAACCATGCCTGTACTACAGATGTGCAAAGCTTATACTCACGGGATAAACGATTCCTTCAAATTTTGGACAGAATAAAAGTAGGTTATTCAAATCTGGAAATTGTAAATCTAAATTCTATTATTTGTGATGAATTGGTTTGCCAAAGTCATTTAAATAATATCCCATTATATAGGGATAAAGACCTGAATCATTTATCCTTTATAGGAGCATCAATATTAGGTAAAGAGTATCTACGATTAAAAGGGAATCCGTTGATAATTCAATAATTAAAATGGTAGTCTAGTGTTCACTAGGCTACCGTTTTAATTTAAAATAAGAATTTAGCGAGTATTATTCCTTCTCCGGATTACCCTTCAGCACCATATAAATTAACCCGACAAAAAACATGAAGGCGCCAATAATGCTGCTCAGGCAGAAGTAGACAATGCGGTCATTAGTATCTAAGGAGAACAAGTTGTTCGCCAGAATGTAGCGCATAAACAACCATTGCACGATTGAAAAAACAATCAGCATAATGCCACGATTACGGACAGCAGGACGCATAGCCATGGTAGAAAATCCACTTCTTCAAAGAACTTAAAGATTATGCCACTGTTAGGGGGGAATCTCAATTCATTCTATTTTTATCGCATCTATATAGACTGAATAGGTACTGATCTTAGGATTTATAGAGATTCAGGCTATGAGAGCAGTTACGGAAACGCTTATAAGACCAGATGTATTGTAGCGGTGCAACCGCAATAGTCTGTTCGATATGCTGGTTTAAAGAAAGCACACTAAGATTTAAATCTTTGGAACTGATTTCGGCTGTAACAGGTGTGCAGTGAATATCAAATGAACCCTGCGAATGATGACGTAAACAACTGAGTCCGACTACACGGCATCCGGTTTTTTGGGCGAGCTTAGACACAATAGTTCCGGATAGAACATGTTGCTTAAAAAAGTCAGTATAGATCCCACCAGAAGGTTTCGGTAGATGATCGGGTAAAATGACAGTCAAGCCGCCTTGTTTAAGATGCTTAAAAATAGCTCTCACACCACTTTCATTTGCTGGTACGAGCACAGCACTGGTTTTTTGGCGGGCTTCCAGAATATAGCGGTTAATCTGTTCATTTTTATTGGGCTTGTACATAATCATGGGCTGTGCTTGCTGACATAGCCAGGCATTAAGTAATTCCCAACTGCCTAAATGCGGCACAATTACAATTACCCCGTGCTTTTCATTGAGTGCATTTTCTAAATGCTCAGCGCCTTGAATATTCTTAATCTTACTTAAACTATATTCAGGCGACATGCCCCAAAACTTGATGCATTCGAGATAACTTAAACACTGGCTGTGAATACTGGCTCGAACCATTGCTTCTTGCGCGGCAGGCTTTAACTCAGGATAAGCCAGTTGGATATTAATTCGCGTAATACGTTGAATAGATGAAGGTGTCTGAATTAAAACCCAAGCAATCAGATAACCAAGAAAGTGTAGGACACGTAAGGGAAGTAAGGCTAAAAGCTTTAATAAAAAATACATGCGAAGACAATTACTCAAGATCAGGCAGTTTAATAGATGAATTTAAGCGCCTAAAAATCTGAGAAAAGAGTCAAAAATAGCCAAGCAGCTTAAGTAGTAATGGAGAACAGGTATCAGTCGATACACAAGAATCAGCTCATATTCTAACCTGAAGCACTACTAAAAGGGGAATTTAAAATATTGAATATAATTCTTAAAACGACGGGTAATGAGTGTTTCATAAAAAAGCCCTGCATAGGGCAGGGCTTTTGAACATCAGTTACTAAAAATTATCTAGCTTCTTCTGCTTTTGGTTTTTCACGTAAACGAATACCTAAATCACGCAATTGAGTTGCTTCAACTGGTGCAGGTGCTTGAGTCAACGGACATTCAGCAGTTTTGGTTTTCGGGAATGCAATCACGTCACGGATTGAAGATGCACCTGTCATCAACATCACCAGACGGTCAAGACCGAATGCTAAACCACCGTGAGGAGGTGCACCGAATTTCAATGCATTTAATAAGAAGCTGAATTTCTCTTCTGCTTCTTCTTCAGAAATACCAAGCGCTTCAAAGATCGCTTTTTGCATTTCTAGGTTATAAATACGCAGTGAACCACCACCGATTTCAGTACCGTTCAATACCATATCGTAAGCAACAGACAATGCAGCACCTGGATTGTTCTTCACTTCTTCAACGCTTGATTTAGGCAGTGTGAATGGGTGATGCACAGAAGTCCATTTGCCATCGTCAGTTTCTTCGAACATCGGGAAGTCAACAACCCAAAGTGGTGCCCACTCACAAGTTGCAAGCTTCATGTCATGACCAATTTTCACACGAAGTGCACCCATCGCATCATTTACGATTTTCGCTTTGTCTGCACCGAAGAATACGATGTCGCCATTTTCAGCGCCAACACGTTTCAATAGATCAAGCACGATTGGCTCGATGAATTTCACGATTGGAGATTGAAGACCTTCGATGCCTTTTTCAAGTTCGTTGACTTTGATGTAAGCCAAACCACGTGCACCATAGATGCCTACGAATTTAGTGTATTCATCGATCGCACTACGTGGAAGAGAGCCAGCACCTGGTACACGAAGCGCAACGATACGGCCTTTAGGATCTTTTGCAGGACCTGCGAATACTTTGAACTCAACGTCTTGCATTAAGTCTGCAACGTCAACAAGTTTCAATGGAATACGTAAGTCAGGCTTGTCAGATGCATAGTCACGCATTGCATCTGCATAAGTCATACGTGGGAATTTTTCGAATTGAACGTCTAGAAGTTCTTTGAACATCTTAACAGTTAAACGTTCCATCAAATCCATAATGTCATCGTCACTCATGAACGATGTTTCAACGTCGATTTGGGTGAATTCAGGCTGACGGTCAGCACGCAAGTCTTCATCACGGAAACATTTAGCGATTTGGTAGTAACGATCAATACCACCCACCATCAACAACTGTTTGAATAGCTGTGGAGATTGTGGAAGTGCGTAGAAACTACCGTTAGAAACACGACTTGGTACTAAATAATCACGTGCACCTTCTGGTGTTGCACGAGTCAAAATTGGTGTTTCAACGTCCAAGAAACCATTGTCTTCGAAGTAGTTACGAATCAGGTTAGTCAGTTTAGAGCGGAAACGTAAACGATCTAGCATTTCTGGACGACGAATGTCCAAGAAACGGTATTTTAAACGTACTTCTTCAGAAATATTTGTGTTTTCGTCATTCAATGGGAATGGTGGAGTTTCAGACGCAGCAAGAACTTCGATTTCTTTACCAAGAACTTCGATTTGACCGCTAGTGATATTCGCGTTTTCAGTACCTGCATAACGACGACGTACGCGGCCTGTAATTTTTAATACGAATTCTGAACGTGATTTGTCTGCAGTTGCGAATGCCTCAGGGGTATCTGGATCGATAACCACTTGAACAAGACCATCACGGTCACGCATGTCAAGGAAGATTACACCACCGTGGTCACGGCGACGGTGAACCCAACCGCATAATGTTACGGTTTGGTCAATTTGAGCTTCGGTTAAAGAACCGCAGTAATGAGTTCGCATCATAGCGTTAGAAATCCAACTATATGGGTTAAGGTCAGCGAATACGTAAACAGCGTACCGCTTTTAGTAAAAGTAGGATTATGCCTCTTTGGGCCTTCAGTCACAAGAACTTGCGTGAAAAACAGTATGATTTGGAGATATGGCTATATTAATCTGACTGGAGCTTAGCCCATGCGGTGCTGGCGATCCAGAAATAAAAATAGGATGCAACCCAGTGTAAAAACTAATAGAGCCCATTGACTGAATTCGTTGATAGCACGACCAGTAAAATAATACAGATCAGACTGCCAAATCTCAGTAGGAATATGTCTGGAGTAATCCCAAACAGAAAGCATGCCCATAACAAAGGTAATACTGAGTAGGCCCCAGGCAAAGGTTCTAACCTTTTTATTCACTGGCAAATATTGCTGATAAGTATGGTAATAACACCATATCATCCAGCCAATAAAAGGCAGCGCTAAAGCAGAAGTTCCGAGCTGGAGCATGCGATGCATTGGGAAATAATATCCAAGTATTGCAACTGGTTGGGCTAGAAAATCCCGAAAGGCAAAAGTCCGAAAATCCGCATGAGTGAGTCCATCCCAGATGAGGTGAGTAGCAATACCTAGAATCAAAGCAATACAGGTTGCACAAATAAATTTGATTGCTGAAACTACATTATGTATATCGAGTTCATGCTGGATACCGACAAAGCGGTAAACTACAGGACGGTAGATGGCATACCAGAGTAGACAGAAACCTAGGCCGATCCATAGATTAGGATGAATGATCGAAGACCATAGATGAGTGATATTAGATGATGCCTGAGTAAACAACCGATATAAATCCGGCACCATACAGCCAATCGCCAATGCGGCTACAGGCAAGCGATGCCCTGTTAATTTGGAGAGTGGAGGAGCAAGTACTGCATGAGATAAAGTAAAGGGCATAGTAGATAATGTAATTATGTATTTTAGTGGTGATTAAAATATAAATAAAAAATCGGTTCTAAATTATAGCTTAAATCAAAAGAAATGATTGTAAAAGTAATGAAATGTTATATTATAACATTATTCTGTTTTGATCATTTTGAGTTTGGGTCATGTCGTTTCATAAGAACTTAATAACACTCTCCATTTTTGCAGTTGTCACGCCAGCTGCCTGGGCACAGCAAGAACAAAATGCTGTGCCGGTACAAACCTTGGAAACTATCCAGATTCAGGCTCATCCTTTGGTACAGACGGCAACCGATTTTGCTGTGGCGGATCAAGTGATTGATCAGAAAGTTCTGGCTGAAGGCGCCACTACTATTGGAGATGCCTTAGCTGGTCAGTTAGGGGTGTATTCCAATCAGTATGGTACTAGTGCCAGTCGTCCCGTCATTCGTGGCCAGGATGGGCCACGGGTAAAAGTATTGCAGCATGCTTCTGAAACTGCAGATGTATCGACTTTATCTCCTGATCATGCGGTAACCGTTGATCCGATTCTGGCGAAACAGGTTGAAGTGATTCGTGGACCTTCAACACTGCTTTATAGTGCGGGAACAGTCGGTGGTCTGGTGAATGTGACTGACCAGAAAATTCCAACCCAAATGCCGGAAGATGATCTGGAAGGTAAAGTTGGACTACGTTACAACTCAGGCAGTGATGAAAAGCTGGCAAGTGCAGGTGTAACCGCAGGTATAGGTGAAAACTTTGCCCTGCGTGTAGAAAGTTCTAAACACAAAGCCAATAACTATATTGCCCCGGATTATTTTCATGATCATGATGGTGAATTAGAAAAAGAGCGTCGTGTGGGAAATACCTTCTCGGAAGGCCAGACTGTAAACATTGGTGGTTCATGGATTCATGACCGTGGTTTTGTCGGCCTGTCTTATAGCAACCGTCAGGATGAATATGGCTTGCCAGGGCATAGTCATGAATACCATGGTTGTGAGTTACACAACGACCATTTTCATTGTCCAAAACCAGATTCAGATCATGAAGATGAACATGATCATGCTGGTGGACCATGGGTGGATTTAAAATCCGAGCGCTATGATTTACGAACCGAGCTTGATCAACCATTTACCGGTTTTGAAAAATTGCGTGCCCATGCCAGCTTTACCGATTATGAGCATGATGAACTCGAAGAAAATGAAGTGGTTAGCAACTTCAAAAGCCGTGGTTATGATGCACGTTTAGAACTGGTGCATGTTCCTGTTGCTGGTTGGGAGGGTGTGATTGGTACACAGTTCAGTCAGCAAAAAATTGATTTAGCTGGCGGAGAAGGTCATGACCACGATGAGCATGAAGATGAAGGCCACGATCATAGTGAACATCATGTTGCACATGAAGGACATGATCACAATATTCTCATGGCCGATACGAATACCAAAAAATATAGCCTGTTTGCTTTAGAGCATAAACAGTTGGGTGATGTGCATCTTGAAGTCGGTGCACGTATTGACCATCAAACTATTGATGTGGAATCTGGGCAAAACAACTATTCAGGTACAGCCTATTCAGCATCTGCTGCAGCGAATTGGGAGTTTGTGCCGAACTATAAACTTTCTATTGTTGGTTCTCATCAAGAACGTTTACCGTTGGCACAGGAACTGTATGCTGATGGGATGCACTTTGCGACCAATACCTTTGAAGTGGGTAACCCAAATATTGATAAGGAAACTTCAAACAACTTAGAACTTGGTTTCCATTATGAAGGAGACAAGCTCAATTATCATGCACATGTTTATCACAACTGGTTTGATGATTATATATATGGTGCAACTGTTGCGAAAAAAGGCAATTTACGTGGTGTCCAATATACCCAAGACAAAGCCCGTTTTTATGGTGCAGAAGCAGAAGGGACTTATGCACTGAATGACACCTATAAGCTGGGTGTATTTGGCGACTATGTGCGTGGCAAGATTGACGGTGAAAATGCACCACGTGTACCAGCAGGCCGTTTAGGTACCAAGGTTGAAGCTGACTTTGCCGATGGCTGGTCAGGTCTGGCAGAGTATTATCATGTATTTAAGCAAGATAAAACGGCTAGCTACCGCAAGGCTCAAGGTGAACGTGTTAGCTACGAAGATGCCACCCAAGGCTACAATATGGTCAATGTTGGTTTAAGCTATGCCAATAGCATTGCTGATAAAAATGCTTATCGTGTCTATCTGAAAGCCAATAACTTACTAGATGATCAGGTCTATTCAAATACCTCTTTCCTGTCGAATATTCCGCAAGTGGGACGTAACTTTACAGTAGGTATCGAGTACGATTTCTAAGGATTTAACTGGTGTAAATAGCTGCATTCCGGCCAAAACACTGAAAATGACTTGAAAAATCATCAGATAAAACCTAGCCTGATTATATTGGGTTAGGTTTTTTTATATGCATATCTTTCAGCGAATTCATAATAAACTAAATTGGTCAGGACGCCGCTATATGGCAGTTATCCTTATATTGCTTGCAATTAGCTATCTGGGTTCAGCGTTATATCACACCTTTAAGCCATTGCCAGATGGCTTGAACTACACGGGCCAATTACGTCATTCAGAAGTGAAGTTTCTGGCAGATCAGACCTATATTGATGCTCAAGGCAAACAGCAACTGGATCATCATATTTTCAAGGAAATGCTGGGCATGATTGAGGAAGCGAAAAGCCTGATCATGCTGGATATGTTCCTGTTCAATACCGAAGTAGGGGAATCCAAGCTGGAACATGAGCAGCTGACCAAAAAGCTTACTGATGCGTTGATTAACAAACGCATTCTCAATCCTGAACTGGAAGTGAAGCTGATTACCGATCCGATCAATTCCGTCTATGGCGGGATTGCACCTGAACATTATCGGGAATTACGTCAACATGGCATCGATGTGATTGAAACGGATTTGACGCCGTTACGTGCTTCCAACCCGATGTGGTCGGGGTTCTGGTATTTGTGCTGTCAGGGTATTGGCAATAATCCGCAGAAAGGCTGGCTGCCAAATCCGTTTGGCGATGAAAAAATTACCCTGCGTACCTATTTCAACCTGCTCAATTTCAAAGCTAATCACCGCAAAACTTTGGTGGTCGACACTGATGATGGCTGGAAAGGTTTGGTCACTTCCATGAATCCACATGATGGCAGTTCACGCCATTCCAATATAGCACTGGTGGTGAAAGGCAAAACAGCACTGGATATTCTGCAGACTGAACAGAGCGTTGGCATGATGTCTGGTGCCAATATGCCTGCAGTGGTTGCTGGTGAGTTTGAAGCGGCGAAAACTGAGCCACAGGCACAGGTACTGACGGAAAAAGGTATTTATGATGCCACCTTGAATCTGATTAATTCTGCGAAAAAAGGCAATCATATCGATCTGGCAGTGTTCTATCTGTCGGAACGCAAAATTATTAAAGCGCTTCTGTCAGCGCATGAACGTGGTGTGCAGATACGTATTCTGTTGGATCCGAACAAGGATGCTTTTGGCCGTCAGAAAAATGGGGTGCCCAACCGTCAGGTAGCACATGAACTGCATCAGGCTGGTATTGATGTACGCTGGTGCAATACGCAAGGCGAGCAGTGTCATAGCAAGATTATCATCAAGCGTAATGGTCAGCAGGCGGAGATGATTTTAGGTTCAGCCAATTTCACTGCTCGTAATCTGAAAAACTATAATCTGGAAACCGATATGCGGGTGGTAGGTTCGCCACAGTCTGCGGTTTTTGTGGATGCCCAGCGTTATTTTGATAGTTCCTGGTCGAATCTGAATGGTCGAAAAGCCAGTCTGGATTATGCAGCTTATCAGGATGACTCGCGCTGGAAATACTGGCTGTACCGTTTTATGGAATGGAGTGGCTGGTCGACGTTCTAAACTTATTTTCACTAGAAAAGGAAGTTGAAATAGCTTCCTCTCTTATTTCTAGATTTACTTAATTTCCAGCAAGCTATCCCATTGGAAATAATTCTGACTAAGCCGATCGCGACTCATATTCCAGTGTCGGTAGGGTAACATACTGGCGCCTAGCCCCAGTTTGCTTCTGCCAAATTTACTCTGAATCTTTTCTAGAGAAGTCATCAGTTGATTCTCTTTCTGAACCTGCTGCATATCTGTAAAAATGTCATAAGTATGTTTGGCTTTGGGTTCCAGACAGGTCAGGATCACACCACACTTTTTAAAGACGATGTCTTTCTGATAAAGCTGATCCACCATCGATACCACAATTTTGGATAATGTCAGCAGATGGTCGGTGGGTTCCGGCAAAGCAAAAGACAGTGATTGATTATAATAAGCCTGTTGTTTATCAAAAGGGTTGGACTGGACAAAGGCAATGACGCAGCCACAAAGCAACCGATCCTGCCTGAGCCGGATTACCGCATCCTGAATATACAGTGACATGGCCTCTTTCAGGTCGTTTAGCTCGGTGACCCGATGCCCAAAGGAGCGGCTGGAGACAATCTGTTTGCGGGCTTCAGGTTGATGTTCTAGTTCTATGCAGGGGATGCCCTGTAATTCCAGTACTGTGCGTTGCAATACTACGGAAAACCGCTTACGGATCATTTCCGGAGAGGTTAGGGCTAGATCAAGCACGCTATAAATATTCATTTGATTGAGTTTTTCTCGCTGACGCCGTCCCACTCCCCAGACTTCGCTAATGTCGGTCTGCTGATATAATAGTTCCAAGGCGCAAGGATCCATCTCTATCAGGTTGCAAACTCCATTAAAATGCTGATGCTTTTTCGCCAGATGATTGGCCATCTTGGCTTCAGTTTTGGTACGGCCAATCCCGATACAGATCGGTAATCCGAGCCATTGCCAGACTCGATTTCGAATGCTTTGCGCAAACTGGTTCAGATCGTACAGTGCAGCATGCGAGCTTAGATTCAGAAAACATTCATCAATTGAATAGATTTCCCGTTCATTCGGCTCGACAAATTCCCCAAGAATCTTCATAAAGCGTCGTGACATTTCTGCATAGAGTGCATAGTTGCTGGACAGCACCTCCACCTGATGCTGCTCGACCAGCTCCTTAATCTGGTAATAAGGCACCGCCATCTTGATACCCAAGTCTTTGGCTTCTTGGGAGCGTGCCACGGCACAACCATCGTTATTAGACAGTAAAATCACAGGACGATTGTTTAGACTAGGATTAAACACCCGTTCGCAGCTGACATAGCAATTATTGATGTCAACCAGGGCAAAAATACGTGGCGGACGATCCATGTGCTGAGCCGTATTTATTTGCGTTTACGGAAAGGCCTAATGACATAGGTCACCACACCCCAGATCATCATCTCCTGACCGTCTTTCAGGTGGATATCGGCATGATCTGGGTTTTCTGCTTTTAGCCAGCGTTCATCATCTTCGATCATCAAGCGTTTTACAGTGAATTCATTGTCAATCAGGGCGACCACGATATCTTCATGCTTGGCCGTGAGGCTGCGATCAACCACCAGTTCATCATTAATATCAATCCCGGCATCGCGCATCGATAGTGAAGCGACCTTAACGATAAAGGTGGCCGCTTCGTTCTTGATGAGGTGTTCATTCATGTCCAGGGTTTTATCGACATAATCCTGGGCTGGGGAAGGGAAGCCGGCAGCAATTTTTTCAGAAGCCAATGGAATTTGCATCTGGGTAATGGGATCAATTGCAGTAATCGAAGCAATATTATCAAAGTATGGTGTACGGCTTTGATTTAAATACTGTTTGATTTCCACGACCCGTGAAGCAGGAATGCGCATCACTTTGGTGGGTTCATCATAAAGTGGTTTACGTCCTGCGCCTTCACGGCTTCCTCCACGACTTGCTGCCATTTGATTATTTCCCCCGAATCAATTGATTAAGTTATAAAATCAAATCTTAATAAATTTTGATTTTGTTTCACAATCAAATAACGATAAGTGGTAGAGAATAAGCGTTTATAAATGAATGAGCTAAGGAGAATTAATTGCCGAAAAGCGATATCAGTGAAACTTCCAGAGGTAAATTTAGAAGAACAAAAAATTAAGAAACTAAAAATAAAAAAACGCTGACAGGAGGAATATTCTGGTCTGGGAACCAGTCTCACTGTCAGCGATAAAAACGAGCAGAAGAATGTATCCTTTACCTTCCCTGCATCAGCACAACGTCAGGTGATTAACTAAATTCACCTGCTGAGCGTTCTTTGGCCCATTCACGTAACACAAATTTTTGCAGCTTGCCGGTCGAAGTTTTTGGAATTTCAGTAATCACCACATCTTTTGGCACTTTGAAGCGCGCCAAATGTTCACGGCAGAATTCAATGATTTCTTCTGGTGTCACTTCGAAGCCTTGTTTTAGCTCGATAAAGGCACATGGCACTTCTTGCCAGCGCGGATCAGGTTTCGCTACGACTGCCGCAGTCAGGATCGCAGGGTGTTGATACAATACTTCTTCAACTTCCAGTGAAGAAATATTTTCACCGCCAGAAATGATCACGTCTTTAGAGCGGTCGGTAATTTTTGCATAACCATCCGGCTGACAAACGGCCAAATCACCAGTATGGAACCAGCCACCGGCAAAGGCCTCTGCGGTCGCTTCTGGATTTTTCAAATAACCTTTCATGACAATGTTGCCACGGAACATGATCTCGCCCAGCGTCTTACCATCATGTGGCACTTCCTGCATGGTTTCAGGATCTAGTACTTTCATACCATCTTGTAGTGGATATGGTACGCCTTGACGTGAATGCAATTGTGCCTGTTCCTGAATCGATAGATCTGACCAACCCGCCTGAGAAGCACATAGTGCAGAAGGGCCATAAGTCTCGGTTAGACCATAGACGTGAGTCACGTTAATACCGATATTACGCATGCCTTCAATGATGGCCGCTGGAGGCGCAGCACCTGCCACCATTACTTCTACGCGATGATCGAACTGGGTTCTTTTCTCCGCTGGCGTATTGATCAACATCGACAGCACGATTGGCGCACCACAGAAATAATCGACTTTGTGTTTGGCAATCAGCTGGAAGATCAGTTCAGGATCGACTTTGCGCAAGCAGATATTGGTCCCGCCATTGGCAGCCATGGTCCAGGCAAAACACCACCCATTACAATGGAATAATGGTAGGGTCCAGAGATAAGTTGCACGTGGCATCATCCCGCAGGCAATGATATTACTTGCCGCATTAATATACGCACCACGATGATGATAAACCACGCCTTTCGGATTACCCGTCGTACCTGAAGTATAGTTCAGGCTGATGGCATCCCATTCATCTTGTGGCAGGTGCCATTCAAAATTGGCATCGCCTTGCGCTAGCCAGGTTTCATATTCAATCTGACCAATGCTGTTGCCAGCTTCTTCATAGTTCTCATCTGCGACATCGATGATATAAATGTCTTGCTTGATCAGGGCCAGCGCTTCCTGCGCAATCGCAGTAAATTCAGGATCGACGAGTAGAACTTTAGTTTCGGCATGTTCTAGCATAAATGCCAAAGTCTTGGCATCTAGACGGGTATTTAAGGTATTGAGTACAGCACCTGCCATCGGAACAGCAAAGTGCGCTTCGATCATGGCTGGGACGTTGGGAAGAAGTACAGAGACGGTATCGTTTTTGCCTACACCCAGTTGTTGCAGCTGATGGGCAAAACGACGACAGCGCTGATAAGTGTCACGCCAGGTGATTTCACGCTGGCCATGAATAATGGCATTCTGGTTGGGATAGATATAGGCCGCACGTTCTAGATAGCGTAAAGGTGAAAGCGCTACAAAGTTTGCTGGTGTGCGTGGTAATTCGTCATATGCACTGACCATTGTTCTACTCCATGAATAAATAATTATTGTGTAATTGCTCTAAATCTAGCAATTTTTATCCATTTTGACATTTATGCTTTAGTCGAGCGTGTGTTACTTGGAATGATTTTTAGAGTCATATATTTGTTTTTATTAAAATTTAATAACTAAAATGAACTGTTAATTTCCATGTCTATCATCAAAATAAATAGAAAAAAGTAGAGCTAGATGAAGATCAGTTTAGAGTTTAACTTCAAAGAGTGAAGCAAGTAGATAAAATTATGGGCTTTTATTTTTGTGGATTAGTGACTGATAAAATCAAATTATTTTGCAAGTATTTATAAAAAAACAAGTTTTACAAATTTACACAGACAAGCGAATTGACTTGTTTCTTCAAATAGCTGCATGATGATTTGTAAATAACAAGATATTCATAACAACAATAATAAAAGCAATTATGCCCGGGTTTTATGCACGCAAACAGGGTAAAAGGAAGTCGCTATGGAGATAGCACAAGCGGAGATGTGGGCCAACTGGTCAGGTTCCCAGCGATCCAGTCCCAGTATTTTTCATCCTTACAGTATCGAGATGCTGCAAGGGCTTGTGCGTGTCTATCCAAAATTACGTGTCGTAGGGGCAGGGCATTCCTTTAGTGCTTTGGCAAAAACCAGTGATGTGCTGGTTTGTCTAGATCAGCTTAAAGGCATGTGTGGCTATGATCGTGAGCAGTGCCGCAGTACCTTTTGGGCTGGAACCCGTTTATATGATGTCGGCGAGAAGCTGACCACCATTGATCAGGCACTGGCAAACCAGGGCGATATTGACCGGCAAAGCCTAGCCGGTGCAATTGCCACAGGAACGCATGGAACCGGGGTGGAGTTACCTTGTCTGTCTGCCTTAGTTTCTGAATTTGAATTGCTGACTGCCGACGGTAACTTGCTGCTTTGTAATCCTAAACGGAATCCTGACATCTTTGCTGCAGGACGTGTGGCATGTGGCAGTCTGGGCATCATGACCCGTATCCAGCTACAGAATCGTCCTATGTACCGGTTGCGGGAACAGATTCGTCTCTGCTCACTGACAGAGCTGTATGCGAACATCGAAAAATGGAAGCATCAGCACCGGCATATAGAATTCTGGGCCTTTACCCATAGCGATAATGTCATCCTCAAAAGTCTAGATGAAACCCAGGAAGACGCACAGGCACGACCGGATGGTTGGATGGATGAAGACTTTATGTTGAACATGTGCTGCGAGCTGACCCGGCTTTGGCCTGGACTGAATCCATGGTTACAACGCCTGTTAAATGTCGCGATCCGACCCTCAACCGTGGTGGACTGGTCTAGCCGTATTTTTCCCAGTGTACGCAATACCCGTTTTAACGAAATGGAATACCAGCTTCCAGTGAAACAAGGTTTAGCGTGTTTTGAAGAAGTGATGGAAGTACTACAGCAGCAGAAGGCGCCAGTATTTTTCCCAATTGAGTTTCGTTATGTGCATGGCGATGACATCTGGTTGAGTCCATTTTATCAGCGGGATTCGGTTTCGATCTCGATACATCAGTTTCATAAACAAGATTATCAGGTGGTTTTTGATCTGGTCGAACCGATTTTCAGAAAATACGGTGGACGCCCACACTGGGGTAAGCTGCATTCGCTGGAAGCCCGACAACTTTGCGAACTCTATCCGAAATGGGATGAGTTTATGCAGTTACGAAAAGCGCTTGATCCACAGGATAAATGGCTCAATCCTTATCTGGAGCGCCTGTTCATTCCATCTTGAATGAACTGAGGAGGAACACAGCATGGTATATGTTGATTATTTTCAGGAACTCCAGAAAAGCCTGCACGAGCAGGGAAATGGACAACCACAACTGATCTTGGATGTGTCTACGCTGGAGCAAAATGTCGACTGGCTACAGCACAAGATCCCAACACATCTGAATCCGCGTCTGGTGGTGAAATCATTAGCCAATTCAATGCTGCTGAAACGTATTGCCAAAGCATTCAACACGCAGTCGTTTATGGTGTTTCACCTTCCGCATGCCGTGCATATTCTGCAAGCCTATAAACAGGCAGATATTCTGATAGGTAAGCCAGTACCCTTGCAGGGGCTGAAAAGCTTTACTGAGAATCAGGCCGAGCATCTGCCAAAAGTACAGTGGCTGATTGATTCAGCGGAGCGTCTAAAAAATTATCTGGCTTATGCGAAGGAGCGGAATCTACAACTGCGGGTCAATCTGGAGATTGATATCGGATTGCATCGTGGTGGTTTATCAGATCTAGAAGAATTTATGCATTGCCTGGCGATGATTAAAAGCCATTCTGAGTATCTGATTTTGAGTGGGCTGATGGGTTATGACGCCCATGTTGCCAAACTGCCCAGTGCCTTATTTCCACCCATTCAGAGCTATCAGAAATCTCAGCAGCATTATAGGAACTTTATTGACGTGATGTGCCAGATGTTGCCTGAACTGGATCTGTCTACGCTTTGTCTGAATGGGGCGGGCAGTGGCACCTTGCATCATCATTTTATCCAAACTGTCTGTAATGATGTGTCCTTCGGTTCCATGCTGCTTAAGCCGATGGATTTTGATCTGGAAGGACTAGAGCCGATGCAGCCTGCTTTATGGATTGCTGCACCAGTATTGAAAGTGCTGGATCAGATTCAGTTGCCGGGTTTGGATCGATTGAAACGTTTTCAGCCGCGGCAGCGGGCAGTATGTATCTATGGTGGCTACTGGCGTGGGAAATGTATCTATCCTTTGGGTGCAAAGCCGCATTTGCTGTATGGGCGCAGCAGCAATCAGGAACTGTTGCAGATTCCATCCAGCTGTCAGATTCAGGTTGATGATTATGTATTTTTCCGACCGGCTCAAAGTGAATCGATTCTGCCACAATTTGCCTCGCTATATGCCTATGAACAGGGGCAATATCAGAAGTGGGAGAATTTTAGAGAATAACAGGGTGAATCACGGTGTTTATTTTCCGAATCATCTCGAATATCTCACAAAGGATTGCTAGCACAGTAGGTTTCCGGCGGAGAAAAAGGGATTAACGGTTTATTAAATGGCCCGAGACGTGTAAAATTCTAGGCGATTTTTTATTTATCCACCGTTTTTATCTTTTGAGGTTCTCCTCGATCATAATCTCGCGGTGACATGCTCCATTGTACGGGGCATCACTCCTTAAGGATTTCATATGCCAATTATCACTTTGCCAAATGGCGATCAAAAACAATTTGATCAAGCCGTATCTGTGATGGAAGTTGCTCAAAGCATCGGTCCTGGTCTAGCAAAAAATACTGTTGCAGGTCGTGTTAACGATCGTTTAGTGGACGCTTGCGATCTAATTACTGAAGACGCAACCCTGCAGATTATTACGCCTAAAGACGAAGATGGTATTCACATCATTCGTCACTCTTGCGCACACTTGGTGGGTCATGCTGTTAAGCAATTGTTCCCAGAAGCAAAAATGGTAATTGGTCCAGTCATTGAAGAAGGTTTCTACTATGACATCTGGATGCCACGTCCATTTACTTTAGATGACATGGCTGCCATCGAAGAGCGCATGAAAAAGCTCATCGACCAAGACTATGATGTCATCAAAAAAATGACACCACGTGATGAAGTGATCAAAGAATTCACTGCACGTGGCGAAGAATACAAATTACGTCTGATTGAAGACATGCCTGAAGAAACACAAATGGGCTTGTACTACCATCAAGACTACCTGGATATGTGCCGTGGTCCGCACGTTCCAAATACCAAATTCTTAAAATCGTTCAAACTGACTAAAATCTCTGGTGCTTACTGGCGCGGTGATGCGAAGAACGAACAGTTGCAACGGATCTATGGTACAGCGTGGGCTGACAAGAAACAGCTAGCAGCTTATATCAAACGTATTGAAGAAGCGGAAAAACGCGACCACCGTAAAATCGGTAAAGCGCTAGACTTGTTCCATATGCAAGAAGAAGCGCCAGGTATGGTGTTCTGGCATCCAAATGGCTGGACCATTTACCAAGTCCTTGAACAATACATGCGTAAAGTTCAGCAAGACAACGGATACCTGGAAATCCGTACACCGCAAGTGGTTGATTTCACGCTTTGGGAAAAATCAGGTCACGCAGCAAACTATGCTGAAAACATGTTTACGACTCATTCTGAGAACCGTAACTATGCCGTGAAACCGATGAACTGTCCTTGTCACGTGCAAGTATTCAACCAAGGTTTGAAATCTTACCGTGATCTTCCAATCCGTCTAGCTGAGTTTGGTTCATGTCACCGTAACGAGCCATCAGGTTCATTACACGGCATTATGCGTGTACGCGGCTTTACTCAAGATGATGCGCATATTTTCTGTACCAAAGAACAAATCGGTACCGAAGTTGCAGACTTTATCAAATTGACACTCGATGTATACAAAGATTTTGGCTTCGAAGAAGTACAAATGAAGTTGTCGACTCGTCCTGAAAAACGTGTGGGTGATGATGCACTTTGGGATATGGCAGAAAAATCTTTGGCTGATGCTTTAGATGCTGCTGGTCTGGAGTGGGAACTGCAACCGGGTGAAGGCGCATTCTACGGGCCGAAGATCGAATTCTCATTGAAAGACTGCTTAGGCCGTGTATGGCAGTGCGGTACCATTCAATGTGACTTTAACTTGCCAGAACGTTTAGATGCATCTTATGTAACTGAAGATAATGACCGTGATCAGCCAGTAATGTTGCACCGTGCAATTCTTGGCAGTTTCGAGCGTTTTATTGGTATACTTATTGAACACTACGCTGGCTTTATGCCACCTTGGTTATCGCCAATTCAAGCGTGTGTCATGAATATTACCGATTCTCAAGCTGAAGCTTGTGAGTCAGTCGTCGCAAAACTTAAAGAAAGCGGTATCCGCGCGATTTCCGACTTGAGAAATGAGAAAATCGGCTTTAAGATTCGTGAACGTACTTTAGAGCGTATTCCTTATCTACTGGTACTTGGGGACCGTGAAGTAGAGGAAGGTACGGTGAATGTCCGTACACGCTCAGGAAAAAATTTGGGTACCATGTCAATCGATGCTTTCGTTGATCTGGTAAAAACAGCCGTAGCCGAACGCGGCCGGTACATTGTGGAGTAACAGCGATTAAACAGCCTGACCGTAATCAACAGGGCGGTAACAAATCAAACCGTCCTGCGTTGAATGATGAAATTCGTGCTAAAGAAGTCCGTCTTGTAGACGAAAATGGTGAGCAAAAAGGTATTGTAAGCTTAGCTGAAGCCTTACGTGCTGCAGAAAGTGTTGAGCTTGATCTTGTTGAGATCGTAGCGAATGCTGAGCCACCTGTTTGTAAAATCATGGACTTTAACAAGCATTTGTTTGATCTTAAACAAAAGCAGAAAGAAGCGAAGAAAAAACAACATCAAGTACAGGTGAAAGAAATCAAGCTACGCCCTGGTACTGATGTCGGTGATTACAACGTAAAACTACGTGCAATTATCAAGTTCCTTGAAGAAGGCAACAAGGTAAAAATCACGCTTCGTTTCCGTGGTCGTGAGATGGCTCACCAACAATTGGGTCTGGCTCAATTACAAAAAATTGAAGCTGACGTAGCTGAAATTGGTGTAGTTGAACAATCTCCAAAAATGGAAGGCCGTCAAATGGGTATGCTACTTGGTCCTAAAAAGAAAAAGTAAGCACTCATTGAGCGAAAAAAGCCCTGCAATTGCAGGGCTTTTTTTATAGCTGAAAAAAAACGATAAATTTCTGCTATCAATCTAAAGCCGAAAAAAACAACTAAACTATGACGCATTATTTGTGCTGAAATCATTTTGATCAGGATTGAATTGATACACATCACAAATATGAAATAGAGAACAGATACATTTTAAAAATTGGCATGAATTGCTGGATGATTGCCTTATGGCGTTTTTACATAATCCCCCTGTACCGTATCAACTGGTGATTTTCGATGTAGATGGTACCTTGGTTGATTCTTTTGAACAGTTTATTGAGCTGCTCAACCACTTTGCCGGTAAATATCGCTATGCCTTAATGCATAAAGATCAGGTTGAACATCTCAGGGCTTTGCCACCACGACAGATCCGTCGAGCACTCAATCTATCCATGTTTCAGACCTTTCGCTTGATGTATGACTGTAAACGAGAGATGCGACGTAGTGGCAAGACGCCAGAATTGTTTGATGGAATTGCGGATCTGCTGCATCAGCTTAAACAGCAGGGGGTTCGCCTGGCCATTGTCACTTCAAATACACCAAATAATTGCCGGAAGTATTTAGGTAGCGAACTGCTTCAACTATTTGACTGGGTCGAAACCAATGCTTCAATTTATGGCAAGGCCAAACAGATTAGAAAAATTGCGCAGCAATCTAAATTGCGTCCAGAGCTGGTCATTTATATTGGCGATCAGATTATTGATGTAGAGTCAGCTCATCGCAATGGGATTACTGTCGCTGCAGTGACTTGGGGATTTAATAGTGAATCAGCCTTGATTGCTCATCAGCCGCATTATCTGATTCATACAGTTCAGCAATTAGAAAGCCTGTTATTAACCGTACAATCCAGACTGGCCTAAAAATAAGGAAAGGCCCCGAAGGGCCTTTTCAGAATGTTCTGTGTGCTTATTCCGCATTGACTGTTTTTTCAGTCACTTCTTCCGGATTTTCTAGCAACAATTTTTTGCCAATCGGAATTTGTCTTGGCAATTTTTCTTCCGGAATGACACGTTGCAGGTCAATCACCAGCAGGCCGTTGGCATAATCCGCTTGTTGAACTTCAATATGTTCATCCAGACGCAGTGACAGTTTAAAAGCACGACGTGCAATGCCTTTATGTAAATACTCAGTACCTTCAGTCTGAATGGCTTCAGGTTTTCCAGAAATGGTTAGCAAGCGATTTTCAAGAGAAATGCTCAATTCTTCCTGATTAAAACCAGCGGTTGCCACCACAATACGGTAACGGTTTTCACCGTGTTTTTCGATATTGTATGGCGGATAATTTGGAGCATCGCTCTGCATAGCGTAATCAATGAAATCGTTCAGACGATCAAAGCCAATACTACGGCGGAATAATGGATGAAGATTGATATTGCTCATAATTAGAACCTCCTGAGGTCAGCAAAGTTTTAAAAATAAGGAAACACATCTGTCATGATCATCATCGACAGGGCAAAAGATGAAGGGATCATCCTTATGCAGAAATAAATATGTGTTCAGGCCGAAAATTTTCAAGGAATTTGAGGGAGATTTTTAATAAAACCATATTAATTTATTGAAATTAAATTAAAAATTATTTTATAAAGCTTTGCTTGTTGTTTTTGATCAGATCCATTATTTTGTTAAAACACCATAATAAAGGTGTATGGAGCATAGGCACGAATGATTGATTTATATTATTGGGGTACACCCAACGGCCATAAGATTACAATCGCATTAGAAGAAATGGGGCTGCCTTATCAGATCTTTCCAATCAATATTCTGGAAAATGATCAGTTTCAGCCAGACTTTCTGGCAATCTCACCAAACAACAAAATTCCAGCTATAGTTGATCAGGATGGACCAAACCATCAGTCGATTTCAATCTTTGAATCTGGTGCCATCTTGCAGTATCTGGGACGTAAAACCGGTCTGTTTTATCCAACGGATGAAATTAAGCGGATTCACGTGGAACAATGGTTGATGTGGCAAATGGGTGGATTAGGCCCGATGCTGGGACAGAACCATCATTTCAGTCGCTTTGCGCCAGAGCGAATTCCTTATGCGACCGAGCGCTATGTAAATGAAACCAAGCGCTTATATGGTGTGCTGGATAAACAGCTGGTTGGTCAGGACTATGTCGCGGGTGAATATTCAATTGCAGATATGGCAATTTTCCCGTGGTTACTGCGTTATGAGTGGCAAGGTATTGATCTGGCGAATTATGCTGAAGTCAGTCGATATATTGAGCGTATGAAGGCACGTCCTGCAGTGCAAAAAGCATTAGCGATTCAGGTCAGTTAATCTGCTGTTGTTATGTTAAGATGTGCAAAAGCTATTAAAACCACCGATTCAGGTGGTTTTTTATTGGATATGAGCATGAAAGCATTTTTCCTGAACTTCACTCGAATTGTGGAAACCAATCCTCGAATTTACTGGAGCATTATCTTTGGTCTGGCTGCCTGTTTAGCCTTATTTGTAACTGAGATTGTGCATATTCAGATGGTGATTAATGAATTGAATACCAAGGATCAAAATGTATTGGCTGAGGCGATTTTGCCGCTGGCAACCAAATATAAATGGTCCCGTATATTTGCGATAGTGGTCGCTATTTTCTGGTCAACTATGGAATATTGGAAAGCCAAAAAACAGTTGGGTTTGACACGCTAAATTTTGGATCATCGAGATGGCATTGCTGATCCTGTTTCTGTCTGCCTTTGGTGCAGCGACTTTATTGCCTTTGCAGTCAGAAGCGGTATTGCTGGGACTGTTAGTTAATAGTAGCTATTCAGCTTTTGTGCTGATCGCAGTTGCCAGCGTAGGCAATATTCTGGGCTCTTGTGTGAACTGGTATTTAGGCCTGAAGATTGAGCAATATAAAGACCGAAAATGGTTTCCTGTATCTGAACCGCAGATGCAAAAAGCACAAGGGATTTACCAGAAATATGGCTATTGGTCTTTGCTGTTGAGTTGGGTACCAATCATTGGTGATCCTATTACCTTAATTGCAGGACTGCTTAAAGAAAACTTTGCTCGATTCTTACTGATCGTCAGCATTGCGAAAGTTGGACGCTATCTGTTTATCTATCTGGCCTATAGCATGATTTAAAAAAGAGGCTTATAGCCTCTTTTTATTTATTTGCATTCATTCAGCTTAAACTGAATTTCATCCTTAAAGCTGGATGGTTTATACAGCCATAAGGTACTTGCTCGACGTTTGGTGCGGATTTGTGAACCTTTTAAGGCATTCGTCACTTGCTGATTCAATTGATAAATGCCTGAGCCTTTTTTGATATTGACCTTTTTAATCTCGCCTTTGCTATTAGCTTTAATCTGGAATTCTACTTTGCGGTCATATTCATTCAATAAATCTGTATCGACATTGAGTTCCGGTTGATTCACATATTGGAATTTGGTTTTTTGATGCTTTTGCTGTGCCTGCCAATTTTTAGAATTAAAACTGTACTCACAAAATTCCTGATCTTGCTCAGTCAGTTTCAAGTTAAACACCTGATAGCCAATAATCGGTAATGCTATTTTATTTTCAATATGTGGTTTAACCTCAGCTGATTTCACGGCATTGAGTAGCAGCTGATCCAGTTGAGGGTAACCAGTACTGTCCTGTATGGTAGCCTGTTTAATTTGACCGTGTTCATTGGCATAGATGCGTACTACTGCAGAACGGTCCTGACCTTTTAAATCTTCATTGCTGTATTTTGGTTTGGGAAACTTGCGCCATTCAATGCGTGTCGTCAAATGCGTTGGCTGTACATCAATAGTCTGTGTGGGTAATTGATGTGCTTTTTTTATTGATGCGCTATAACTTGCTGCGAAAGGGAAGCCCATCAATAGGGACATACACAGAATACGTTTCATAAGTTTCAATCTTGAATCAAGCTAAGAAGATGGCCAATTTTGAAGCGCAGTATTTCCTGAATTAGAAATACTGGCAAGTACCTCATTCAAAATAAGTTATTTTTCTGTCCCTTTATTAATGTCAATCGAAAATAAATCCCGGGTTTTGGCCCAGCTGATCGCTACCACAGCCAAGGTCATGCAGCCACCAAATACAGTGGCCATGGCTGCGCCCATATATTTGGCAGCAAGTCCCGACTCAAAGGCACCAAGTTCATTACTCGAAGAAACAAACATGCCATTTACGGCTGCAACACGGCCACGCATGTTCTCAGGTGGATAGATCTGCAAAATAGTCTGACGCACCACCACAGAGATACTGTCACATGCACCGGTCATCGCCAAAGCAAATAGCGATAGCCAGATATTGCTCGAGAAGGCAAACAGCAAGGTAAAGGCACCAAAGCCTGCGACAGCCAGCAGCATATTACGCCATGCATTTTGCGTTGGCGGAATTTTGGTAAGCGCGATCATTGTCACCAAAGCACCGATAGAAGGCGCAGCACGCAGATAGCCCAATCCTTCCGGACCAATTTTAAGAATGTCTTCGGCAAAGATCGGCAATAAGGCAATCACACCACCAAACAATACAGAAACCAAGTCTAGAGAAATGGCCCACAGGACAATTTTGGTATTCCAGATAAAACGGAAACCATCTCCCAGACTGCGCCACAAATTTTCAGTTTCAATTTTTGGGAAGCTACGTTTTTGTAGCAAGTTCACCAAAATAAAACAGATCGAAACCAGGATTGCTACGCTAAACAGGCTGGTTTCACGTCCGAGAAAAGCCAGCATGAATCCACCCAGCATCGGACCGATAATGACAGCACTTTGCCAGCCAATCGTGGTCCAGGTCGCACCGTTAGCATACAGCTTACGTGGAATTAGAAAGGGTTTGAGTGAAGTAGCAGAAGGATTATAAAAACCACGGATCGTGCCCAAGCTAAAAATCACCGCATAAATACCCCAAGCCAGAGAGTTGGTCGTGATTTGTCCCAAGCCATGAGCATGAAACAGTGACCAGAGAATCAAAGGGGCAGGGATAGCGAAGAATAAACAGATTTTCATGATAGTCTGTTTATTAAAACGATCTGCGAAATAACCGCCCCAAAGAGACAGGCTAATAAAGGGAATCGCTTCTGCCAGACCGATCAGACCTAACGTCAACGGATCTTTGGTAATCTGATACAGCGAATACGCCACAATAATTTCCTGAATTAATATGGCGAGGGTCAGACAGAACTGATTGAGAGTGACGATGAAAAAATCACGATAGCGCAGGGCTGCAAATGCATCATGTGCAGGAGTCATAAGCTTTTTTTATTTGAAAGGTGGGCAGATTATAAAAGGCTTGGATCAGGATGCTTAGTATTTCATCGCGCAATACTTATGGGAAATAGGACTAAGCACCAGTCATCTATCTTTTAGTTTCAATACTGCTTTTGTTTTAAACAAAGATGCATTAGAATATCGGCTCCCTTACCTGCAGGGCGTCTTTGCAATGGTGCAGACGTGCCGAACAGGTGTTCAAAAGAGGTTGTTATGCCTAAGATGAAAACTCGCCGTGGTGCAGCTAAACGCTTCAAAGCGACTGCTAACGGTTTTAAGCGTAAACAAGCGTTCAAACGCCACATTTTGACCAAAAAATCTGCTAAGCGTATTCGTCAATTGCGCGGCTGTGTAATGGTTCACGTAAGTGACGTTGCTTCAGTTCGTCGTATGTGCCCGTACATCTAAGGAGATTATAAATGGCTCGTGTAAAACGTGGTGTACAGGCTCATCGCCGTCACAAAAAAATTCTTGCTCGCGCTAAAGGTTACTATGGTGCTCGTTCACGCGTTTACCGCGTAGCGTTCCAAGCGGTAATCAAAGCTGGTCAATATGCTTACCGTGACCGTCGTCAGAAGAAACGTCAATTCCGTGCTCTATGGATTGCGCGTATCAATGCTGGTGCTCGTCAAAATGGTTTGTCGTACAGCCGTATGATCGCTGGCTTGAAAAAAGCTCAAGTGATTATCGACCGTCGCGTACTTGCTGACATTGCTATGCATGACGCAGTTGCGTTTGCTGCTTTAGCTTCTAAAGCTAAAGATGCATTGGCTGCATAAGTCTTTAAGGCTTAAAAAAAGACCGCTTTTAGCGGTCTTTTTTTATCTCTGTCTTTTTATATTTTGAACTTCAAATCAGTCTTTAAAGTCCAAAATAATAACCAATCAAACAGATAATTACCGTAATAATAATCAAAGTAATGACATTACCTGAATTGGATTTCGCTGCATCATGATGAGGCTTATGCGCTTTAGATGGTTTGGTCGCATGTTCTTCAGTCTTCATGCCAACAAATGGATCGGCACTGATTTTTGGACTCAGTTTGGCAGTCTGATAATGATTCGCGACTTTGACAATAAACTTGGCTTTTAGGTCATCCAGCTTTTGCGCAAAATGACGCAGATCAAGTTGTTGATCTGGTGTCAGCACTTCACCATTTTCATTATAAGGTTGCTGAATTTTGCTTTGAATCAGTTCTTCTAGCCCATCTAGACGGTATAGCATGTCATGGGCAAAATCAGCCGCATAATCAGTTGGCAATAAGGCAAGTTTATTACCGATGCCTGTGTCAGCAGTAGGGGAAACCCCATAATACGGTTGTCCAAGCTGAACGGGTTGAACAAAACCTTGCGCAAACCTGGTATCAAATAATTCATGATCCATAAAGACCTGAATGTCATCCCAATTTGGCTGTTCCAGATCAGCAAGTACACGTCGGGCCAGTTTGCTGTTCAGTTCATATTGCCAAAAGGTTTCCTGACGTAGAGAAGATCGCTGTGCAGCAGGTGCTTCATAGTCATTGTCTGCGGTATACCATTCCGGTAATTCCTTGCCAATAATCCAGGCATTTTTTTTCTGGGCCTCATGGCTGACAATGAAATATTCAAAGGGCAGCAGCTCAACATTGACATTGGGATTTTGCTCATCCTCAAGCAGAGTAGAGCGATGCAGACTTAGGCGCTGCACGCCTTGTTTCTTTAAGCCTTCCAGCCAGACCTGAAAATGCTGGGCCAAAAGATGCTGTGAAATCAGATCACGAAAGGCAAATTGATGCTGATTAAAGATGGAATGCTGAAGCCAGCGATTGAAACTTAAGTCCTGAGCCAGGTACTCATTTCCATATGTCACTAAAGTAAGTTGCTGTTTCCAAATCTGATCGATTGCCATAATGATTTGATCTAATTGATATCATGCTTATTTTATACTTTTTATTTTTGAATCTGCCAATCTAATTTTCATTGCACGCTATCTTCATCAACGTGCCTAAAAACTGTTAGAATACGGGGTTTTTAAAAATATTTCTAACCTGTTGCTTTGAGAGTTACTATGTCACTGGAAGCCCTGACCACTGAAGCGCTCGCTGCGATTGCAGCAGCTCAAGACCTTGCTGCACTTGATCAAGTACGAGTGCAATTTACGGGGAAAAAAAGCCAGCTCGCGGAACAATCTAAGTCGCTGGGTAAAATGGATCCGGAACAACGTAAAGAATTCGGTGCAAAAATCCATGCTGTACGTGAAGCGATTACAGGTGCACTGACAGCACGTCAGGCAGAACTGCAAAAAGCTGCGCTGGAGCAAAAGCTTGCCAGCGAAACAATTGATATTACATTACCCGGTCGTGGCCAGCAGGTGGGCAGTATCCACCCAGTGACCCAAGTACAGGACCGTATCTGCCAGTTCTTTACCAAAGCAGGTTTTACCGTGGCAACTGGCCCGGAAGTTGAAGATGACTATCACAACTTCGAAGCTCTGAACATTCCAGGTCATCACCCTGCACGTGCCATGCACGATACTTTCTACTTTGATGTGAACCATCTGCTACGTACGCATACTTCTGGTGTGCAGATCCGCACTATGGAAACTCAGCAGCCACCAATCCGTATCGTGTGCCCAGGCCGTGTATACCGTTGTGACTCGGATCAAACGCATTCACCAATGTTCCATCAGATCGAAGGTTTATACGTTGCTGAAAATACGAGCTTCGCTGAATTGAAAGGTTTACTGGTGAACCTGCTAAATGAATTCTTTGAAAAAGATTTGAAAGTGCGTTTTCGTCCGTCTTATTTCCCGTTCACTGAGCCAAGTGCTGAAGTGGACATCATGGATGAGCGCGGCAAATGGCTGGAAGTTTTGGGTTGCGGTATGGTGCATCCGAATGTACTTCGCGCTGCGGGCATTGATCCGGACAAATACAAAGGCTTTGCTTTCGGTCTGGGTGTAGAACGTTTTGCAATGCTGCGTTATGGCATTAATGACTTGCGTATGTTCTACCAAAACGATGTGCGTTTCTTACGCCAGTTTGCTTAAAGAATTTATTAAACCTCTCCCTGACCTTTCCTAAAAGGAGAGGGGTAGTCCTTAGGTGACTCAGGGTTCTCCCCCTTTGTAAAAGGGGGAGTTAGAGGGGGATTTAAAAGATTAATTTATAGGTTTTAAAGAAATGAAAATTAGCGAAAATTGGTTGCGCACATGGGTTAACCCAGCCATCGACAGCGAAAAATTATCTGACCAACTGACTATGTTGGGTCTGGAAGTGGATGAGCTTGCACCAGCAGCAAAACCATTTACTGGCGTTGTGGTAGGCGAAGTGCTGACTGTAGAGCAACACCCGGATGCAGACCGTTTACGTGTAACGACCGTGAACATTGGTTCAGGTGAGCCATTACAAATTGTATGTGGCGCGCCAAACGTACGTGCGGGTATGAAAGCACCAGTTGCGACGATCGGTGCAGTATTGCCAGGTGATTTCAAAATCAAAAAAGGCAAACTTCGTGGTGTTGAATCACAAGGGATGCTATGCGGCGCTTCAGAAATCGATCTTGAAGACAAAATTGATGGTCTGTTAGAGCTTCCTGCAGATGCACCAGTCGGTGTCAATGTTCGTGAATATCTGGATCTTGATGACAACGTGATTGACATCAGCATCACACCTAACCGTGGTGACTGTTTCAGCATTCGCGGGATTGCACGTGAAATTGGTGTGATCAACCAGTTGCCGGTGACTGCACCTGAAATTAAAGAAGTCGCAGCGACACTTGCTGATGAGAAGAAAGTCGTTGTTGAAACTGAAGGTTGTCCACGTTATTTAGGTCGTGTGATCAAGAACGTCAATACTAAAGCACCAACCCCTGAATGGATGGAACGTGCATTGGTACGTGCCGGTATCCGTCAGCACAGTATTCTGGTCGACATCACCAACTATGTATTGATGGAACTGGGTCAACCATTGCATGCCTTTGATGGCGGTAAGGTTCAAGGTTCAGTACATGTACGTCAAGCGACTGCAGGTGAAAAACTTGTTCTATTAAATGAACAGGAGGTTGAACTGCAAGATAATGTTATGGTGATTGCAGATGACGAAAAAGCTTTAGCGATTGCCGGCATCATGGGTGGCTTGTCTTCATCTGTTACTGATGAAACTACCGAAATCTTCCTAGAGTCTGCTTTCTTTGCTCCATTGCATATTGCGGGTCGTGCACGTAGCTTTGGCTTGCATACTGATGCTTCACAACGCTATGAACGTGGTGTTGATTTCGAACTACCAATGATTGCAATGCATCGTGCATCTCAACTCATTGCAGAACTTGCAGGCGGTGAGTTTGGTCCAATCACTGTCGCTGAAAATTCAGCAGTATTGCCAAAGCGTGAAGCGATTAAGCTTGAACAAGCACAAGTGGATCAGCTGTTAGGTTATACAGTTGAATCAGATTTCATTACTGATGCTTTAACACGTTTAGGCTGTGAAGTGACTGTGAAAGCTGAAGGTCAATGGTTAGTAGTTCCTCCATCTCATCGTTATGATATGGCGATCTACCAAGACCTGATCGAAGAAATTGCCCGTATTCACGGTTATGACAACATTCAAATCAGCCTGCCTGTCATTGATGTGAAATTGGCAAAATATGAAGACCAGTTTGAATTGGCTCAACTTCGTCAAACCGCAGTGACTTTAGGTTATCAAGAGGCGATCAGCTTCAGCTTTGCTGACCTGAAACTGGAAAAACAACTGAACCCTGCAGTAAATCCATTGGCATTGGCAAACCCAATCTCAAGCGATCTTGCTGTCATGCGTTCAACCTTGCTGTCTAGCCTGATTCCATGCGTACAGTACAACGTGAATCGTCAGCAGAACCGTGTGCGTTTCTATGAACTTGGTTTGTGTTTTGATTATCAAGATGCTGCATCAATTCATGACCTGAAACAGATTCCAACTTTTGCTTTGATTGCGACAGGTTCGCGTACCAATGAATCATGGCATGGTAAACCACAGCCAATGGATTTCTTCGACTTTAAAGGTGATGTTGAGGAAATTCTGGCAGCCGCCCGTCTGAATGTGGAATATGTACGTTCTGAACGTAGCTGGTTACATCCTGGTCAATCTGCTGAAATTCTGGTGGATGGTCAGTCTATTGGTTACCTAGGTCGCCTACATCCATCGCTAGAAGATGAGCTTGATTTAGCAACCACTTGGGTTGCTGAACTGGATCAAAAAGCCGTTTTGCAAACTTATGTATCTAATTTTACAGAATTATCACGTTTTCCGTCGGTTCGACGTGATATTGCGCTTTTAATTAGTGATAAGATTAATGTTAGCGAAATTCAGAGACTTATCGAAAAGACTGGCGGTGAACTCCTGGAGTCAACCTGGTTATTCGATGTGTACACTGGACAAGGGGTAGAAGAAGGCAAGCGTTCTCTTGCATTTGCTCTTCTCTGGCAGCATCCAACCCGTACCTTGGAAGATGCTGAAATTAAATCAGGCATGGATAATATCCTGCAAGTGTTGGAAAACACTTACCAAGCGACATTGAGGGCTTCATGACAGCACTAACTAAAGCAGAGATGGCTGATCATTTAAGTGAGCTCACGAGTTTAAACCGTCGTGAAGCAAAACAAATGGTCGAGTTGTTCTTCGACGAGATTAGCCAAGCGCTAATCTCGGGTGAACAAGTAAAACTATCAGGTTTCGGTAATTTTGAGTTGCGTGATAAGCGTCAACGTCCTGGCCGAAATCCAAAGACCGGTGAAGAAATTCCGATTTCTGCCCGCCGTGTTGTAACCTTCCGTGCGGGACAGAAGTTCCGTCAACGTGTAGGAACTGAGCAGGTCAATTGATCTGCTTTTTTCTTTACAGGAGTGCCTTTAGAAATTCCGGTTTCTACAGGCATAAAAAAAGAGAGCCAATGGCTCTCTTTTTTGTACTGAATAATCGTTAGATTATTGAGCAGCAGCTTCAGAAGCAGCAGTAGCGTCAGCAGCAGCGTCAGTAGCAACAGCAGCAGCAGCGTTAGCTTCTTCAGCAGCAGCAGCGTCAGAAGCAGCAACTTCAGAAGTAGCTTCTACAGCAGCAGCGTCAGCAGCAGCTTCAGCTTCAGATGCAGCTTCTACAGCTTCAGATGCAGCTTGGTTAGCGTCAGCAGCAGCATCTTCAGTTTTTTTAGCACAACCAACGAAAGCTAAAGTAGTAGCAACTGCAGCAGCAATAGCGATTTTTTTGAATAACATGGCATCACTCTCTAAAATTTGAGATTAAAAAATAACCGACGTTAGCCTGTTGTGTGCTTTTATTATTCCTAATTGTGTTAGGTACTAACAACGCAGGAGCAGTCTAACTGGTCTGCAAATATGCTATCACTGCGCATTTTTAATTGCTACAGGGCAAGTCTAAAAAAGTGCGAAAAACACATGAAATTCATGGTTTTTTTAACAGAAAATAACAATTAAAGCGAAGACTTGCATTGGAGAAAGGCGAATTAAGCCTCTAAAACTTATACAATTTTTTTTACCATTATTTTATTAATCATAAACTTGCAAATAAGTTTACAAACCCGCGTACACTTTGTTTCTTTGTGTAATCAATGTCAACCCCAATAAAAAAGGCCATCTTTTAGATGACCTTTATCTAATTCTAAACAGGCTTAGTTAGATGCTTTACGCTTCATCTGATCGAAGAAGTCATCATTGGTTTTGGTTTCTTTCATGCGATCCAGCAGGAATTCCATTGCCGCCAATTCATCTTGAGTATGCAATAGCTTACGCAGAATCCAAACCTTACGCAAATTATCTTCAGACATCAGACGTTCTTCACGACGGGTACCAGATTTCTTGATGTTCATTGCAGGGAATACGCGTTTCTCAGCAATGCGGCGATCAAGGGTAATTTCCTGGTTACCTGTACCTTTGAATTCTTCGTAGATCACTTCATCCATTTTGCTGCCAGTTTCAATCAGCGCAGTAGAAATGATGGTCAGTGAACCCCCTTCTTCAATATTACGTGCAGCACCGAAGAAACGTTTTGGACGTTCAAGCGCATGTGCATCAACACCACCAGTTAACACCTTACCTGATGAAGGAATAACAGTGTTGTAAGCACGTGCCAGACGGGTAATTGAGTCGAGAAGGATAACTACATCTTTCTTGTGTTCAACCAGACGTTTCGCTTTTTCAATCACCATTTCAGCCACTTGTACGTGACGGGCAGGCGATTCATCGAAGGTAGAAGCAATCACTTCACCACGAACAGTACGTTCCATTTCTGTTACTTCTTCAGGACGTTCGTCAATCAGAAGCACAATTAGGAAACATTCAGGGTTGTTACGAACAATCGACTGCGCGATGTTTTGTAACAACATGGTTTTACCGGCTTTCGGCGGGGCAACGATAATCGAACGTTGACCTTTACCAATCGGAGCAACCAGGTCGACCACACGAGCAGTCAAGTCTTCAGTTGTACCGTTACCTAATTCCATCACCAATTGCTCAGTTGGGAATAATGGGGTCAAGTTTTCAAATAGAATCTTGTTACGAGAGTTCTCAGGGGTGTCGTAGTTAATTTGGTTCACTTTTAACAGTGCAAAATAACGTTCACCTTCTTTTGGTGGGCGAATGGTACCAGTAATGGTATCGCCTGTACGAAGGTTAAAACGACGGATCTGGGAAGGGCTGACATAGATGTCATCAGGACCTGCCAGATATGAGCCTGCCGCAGAGCGTAAGAAGCCAAAACCATCTGACAGAATTTCCAAAACGCCATCACCAAAAATCTCTTCGCCATTCATCGCATGGCGCTTTAAGATGGCAAAAATAATGTCTTGCTTACGGTTACGGGCCATGCCTTCAAGGCCCATAAACTCGGCAATCTTGATGAGTTCGCCAATCGGTTTTTTCTTGAGTTCGGTTAAATTCATAGGTGGTCGGATAGAATCAAAGTTCTGAGGTACAGGTTAGAAAGGGAGTAACATTCGGCCGCATACAAGCATTCAAACGAAAGCAATTGAATTTGCACAAGAACAATTCAGAGGTTTGTTTGATTGTTTCAAAGAGAAATGTGAAAAACAATTTCTATTGCCGAGCGGCATCTTATGTATTGTGTCTTGTAAGAAATTGACAGGATTTATATTCCTGAACTCTTGAATGAGCAATATAAGAGAGAAACAGGCATTTGTCAATTTATTCTAGGCGAAAAAAATACGCGATATCGGATCGCGTATTCTTATCTTTTAAAACAGCGTTGATTAGATGTTTTCTTCAATGAACGCAGTTAATTTAGATTTAGGCGCTGCACCAACTTGAGTCGCAACCACTTCACCATTTTTGAACATCAATAGTGCAGGGATGTTACGGATGCTGTAGTTCACTGCAGTTGCTTCGCAAGAAGTCACATCAACTTTTACGATTTTAACTTTGCCTTGGTATTCGTCAGCAAGTACTTCTAGTACAGGAGCAATTGCTTTACATGGCGCACACCAGCCAGCCCAGAAGTCAACCAATACAGGAACGTCTGATTGAAGAACGTCTGCTTCGAAGTTTGCGTCAGTAGTATTTACGATGTTGCCAGACATGGAGTGCTCCAGAAAATAATTTTTTAAATTAAAGATGACTATAATTCTTAGTATTACATAGCCTTCTTTAACAATGTAGGGGAATATGCAAATTTTCAACCTATATTGTCAATTTGTCTAATGGATGATCACGATAGAGCTGATCGTGTAACACAATTGCGACAGAGAAAGAAAAAATGAAAAGGCGTTAATTTGTCGCTACAAATGGCTTTTAAATTGCATGGTTGTGAATTACTCTAAGCACAATTCGTTAAAGGTTTATTTCTGGAATGTCTGACTTTTTGATTGATGAAGAATTACTTGCCGCCATCGATATGGGATCAAATAGCTTTCATTTGGCCATTGCCCGAGTGGATCATGGCGAAGTCAAAAAAGTGGCATCAATGTCAGAAAAAGTTCAGCTTGCAGCAGGCCTGGATGAAAATAAAAATTTAACCGAAGCTGCGCAGCAACGCGGTCTAGCCTGTCTAGCACGTTTTGTCGGACGTTTAGGTGCGGTTCAGCCGAATCGTTTACGTATTGTCGCGACCAATGCCTTGCGTCAAGCCAAAAATGGTCATGAATTTATTCAGAAAGCCGCAGAAATTTTACCCAAGCCGATCGAAATTATTGCTGGTCGTGAAGAAGCCCGTCTGATTTATTTAGGTGTGTCACACACCATGGCTAACAGTGGTCGTCGTCTAGTGGTGGATATCGGCGGTGGTTCAACTGAACTGATTATCGGTGAAGAATTTGAGCCGATCCATACTGAATCTGTACAGATGGGTTGTGTCACTTTTACCAAGAAATTCTTTGCTGATGGTGAAATCACTCAAAAAGCCTTTGATAAAGCGGCCACTGCAGCACGTAAAGAAATTTCTGGTATTGCCAATACTTATAAGGCAGCAGGTTGGGACGCGGTCGTGGGTTCAAGTGGTACGATCAAAGCTTGCCGTCAGATCTGTGTGAATATGGGCTGGAGCAACGAGCGTGAAGAACTCACCCGTGAAGGCCTGGAAAAACTTAAAGATAAATTGCTCAAATACAAACATGTCACAGACATGGAATTTGAAGGTCTGAAGGAAGACCGTCGTGCGGTTTTACCAGCAGGAATTGCGATTCTGTATGCTGTCTTTGATGTACTAAACATTGATCATCTAGTGTATTCAGATGGTGCATTACGTGAAGGTGTGATGTACGACCTGCTCGGGCGTTTCCAGCACGAAGATATCCGTGACCGTTCTGTGCATGCCTTGATGGGACGTTACAATGCCGATACTAAGCAGGCAGAACGGGTTGTTAAAACCGCTCAAAAACTGTTTGATGATGTAAAAAAACCTTTAGGTTTAAATAGCGAAGACAGTGATTTGTTACGTCGTTCGGCTTATCTGCATGAGATTGGTCTGGCGATCAGTCATAGCGGCTATCATCGTCATGGCGCGTATTTATTACAGCACTCTGATATTGCGGGTTTCTCGCAAGTCGATCAGAATTATCTGTCACATTTGGTCGCACATCATCGTCGTAAATTGCGCACTGATGCCAGGATAGATGTTAATAAAGTCGGTGGTTCTCGACTTTTATACCTGTGTTTACTGCTTCGTCTGGCGGTTTTGGTCAATCATAGTCGTAGCGATGAGATGCTTCCTGCCATTGAACTGAAGGTGAAGAATGCGCAACAATGGCAACTCAGCGTAGCCGGTGACGCCCGACAATGGCCTTTACTGGTGGCTGAACTGCATGATGAACAGGTGCAGTTTAGGAATTGGGAGATTGATCTCGCAATTCAGTCTGAACAATTTGTTGATTAACACCTTTATAGGGATGAAAACGGTTAACCTATGAAAAATAAAGCGACTCCATCAAAAGCATGGAAGACCGTGCAAATTGCACGTCATCCTGAGCGTCCACAATTCCTGGACTACGTGGGTGAGATATTCACTGAATTTGATGCTTTACATGGTGACCGTCTCTATGGTGACGATGGTGCGATGATCGGTGGTTTGGCACGTTTTGACGGTCAGCCAGTAATGATCGTAGGTCAGCACCGTGGCCGTAGTACCCGTGAAAAATTACAGCATAACTTTGGGATGTCGAATCCTGAAGGTTACCGTAAAGCACAACGCCTGCTTGATATGGCGGAACGTTTTAATCTGCCTGTATTTACCTTTATTGATACTATGGGTGCTTACCCAGGTGTAGGCGCGGAAGAGCGTGGTCAGGCTGAAGCGATTGCAACAAGTTTGGCACAATTATCTAACTTGAAAGTGCCTGTGATTGCGACAGTGTTGGGTGAAGGCGGTTCTGGCGGTGCATTGGGTATTGGTGTAGCAGACCGTGTGGTAATGCTATCTCATAGTATCTATTCAGTGATTTCACCAGAAGGCTGTGCATCGATCCTGTGGAAAACTGCGGACAAAGCAGAACAAGCCAGCGAGGCATTGGCGCTGACTGCAGAAAAACTGCAGCACATGGGCATCGTAGAATATGTGGTAGATGAAGGCGAAGGCGCTCATTTAAATCCTGATCAGGTCATGCAGGACCTGAAAGCAGTATTGAAAGAAGCGTTGAATGAACTGCAACCGATGGAAGCCGAGGCACGATGCGAAGCACGTTACCAGCGTTTAATGAAGTTTGGCAGCGACAATTTAGGTCTGGTTTCTTAAAACAGCTGCAGGATTTTCCTGCAGAGACAAAATTTCTCATCGGATGTAGTGGCGGCGTGGATTCCATGCTGTTGCTGCATCTGATGTTTTTTTTGTGCCCGGAAAAAATCCGTGCCATCTATGTCGATCACCACCTGCAAAGTATCAGCGCCGAATGGGGCAGCTTTGTCCAGCAAGAATGCCACAAGCTGAATATTCCCTGTATCGTCCAGCCGGTTGAGGTTGCACAAGGTAATCTGGAAAATCAGGCGCGTGAAGCACGTTATCAGGCTTATCTGAAGCATTTACAGCCCAATGAAATTTTGGTTTTAGCGCATCATCAGCAGGATCAGGCAGAAACACTGATGCTGCGTTTACTTTCTGGTGCCGGGGTAGATGGTTTATCTGCTATGAAACGAGTAGATGTAAGGGAAGATCTAACTCTCTGGCGTCCGCTATTAGATATTTCTCGTGAGCAGATTTGCCAATGGGCAACTGACCTGAATATTCAAAATATCGAAGATCCGACTAATCAGGATAGTTATTATGATCGAGCCTGGGCACGACAGATCTTGTGGCCTTTATTAAGTGCACGCTTTCCAAAAATGCAGTCGGCACTGGTTCGCACCGCTGACCTGATGCAGGATACACAGGAAATTCTGCAGGATGTTCTGCAGCAAGATACTCAGACTTGTATCCAAAACAATATTTTAAATTTATCTAAATTTTCTGAATTATCTTTAGCACGTCAGCGCCAGCTGCTATCCAACTGGATGAAAGGAGAAGGGCAGTACCGACCCTCACTAGATATGGTACAGCGTTTACAACGTGAAGTGATTCATGCCCGCCCAGATGCTCAAGCAGCACTGCATTGGCAAGGTTTTTATTATGTGCGTTATCAGCAGTTGGTCTATAAGCTCAGCAAAGAGATTTATCTGGCAGATCAGCAGCCATTTCCAATCGAACAGCAGATCATTTTCAAACTTCAGGATTGTATAGATTTACCTTCAGGGCAGTTTAAAATTCAATCTGCTGACATTGGCTTATCGCCGAATTTATTGAATCAGCACTTGAAACTGACACAGCGTCAGGGTGGAGAAAAGATTCATTTATATGGTCGCATCGGTTCCTGGCCATTAAAAAAAGCCATCCAGGATGCGCAAATATTTCCATGGATGCGGCATACAATTCAAATATTAAGCATAGATGATGTTATGCTAGGCGTGTTTACGCCCAAAGGATTTTGGTTGGCTGAATCTGCCTATTGTGAGGCGGAGGGGTGGCTGCCAATTTCAGTCTCTTCAATCTCAGAACACAAAGACGAGCATTAAAAATGAGTGCAGCTTTAAATTGTAATATTAGTTTCATTGGTGGTGGTAACATGGCTCAAGCCTTAATTGGTGGCTTGATTGCACGTGGTTTGCCGACGACACGTATTACAGTTTCTGATCCGGTAGAAAAAGTACGTTCACTGCTTGCTGAAAAAGAAGTGAATGTGACCGATGATAATATTGCTGCAATCAAAGATGCGGATATTGTGCTATTTGCAGTGAAACCGCAGGTACTGGCCAATGTCCTTAAGCCACTACAAGGTTTATTGGATGGTAAATTGGTGATTTCCATTGTGGCGGGTGCTGAAATTGCGACTTTGTCGAGTCTGCTTGGTACTGATCGTATTGTGCGTGTGATGCCAAATACACCAGCATTGGTACAGACGGGTGCGCACGGTTTATTTGCCAATGCCGAAGTCAGTGCAGAAGACCGTGAGCTGGCGAGTCAGGTTTTGGCTTCAACTGGTCTGACAATTTGGGTAAACTCTGAAGCGCAAATTGATGCCGTGACGGCGGTTTCTGGCTCAGGTCCTGCTTATTTCTTCTATATGATGGAAAGCATGATCCGTGCAGGTATGAATCTGGGTCTGGATGAGAAAGTTGCAACTGCATTGACTTTGCAAACTGCATTGGGGGCTGCGCAAATGGCAATTACTAGCGCAACTACACCGGCTGAATTACGTAAGAATGTGACTTCACCAAATGGTACGACTCAGGCTGCACTTGAAGTCTTTGATCAGGCCCAGATTTCTCAAAACATTCAGGCGGCTCTTGCTGCTGCTGCAAAACGCAGTCAGGAGCTCGCTCAAGAGCTTAGCGACAACAGTAAATAAATTTTCAAATTTAATATTTAGGAACCTTTAGGTATGGGTGCAAATTCTGCGCTAATTTTTGGCATTATCATTAACGTCGCAATTTTGCTCGTATTCTTCCGCTTTTTGATGCAGCTGGCTTCGGTAAGTCCTTACAATCCAGTGGTGCTTTCAACTGTGAAGGCAACCAAGATTGTAGATGTGTTCAGTCGTATTTTGCCAACTTTGGCAAAAGGACGAGTGAATACTGCCGCGCTGGCATTATTGGTGGTGCTGTATTTGCTGAAAATCTTCGGCATGATGTACCTGTCTGGCGGTATGCCGAATGGTCCAATTCATCTGTTAATACTGACTTTTGTCACCATGATTCAAGATCTGATCCGTTTCTGTCGTTATTTAATTTTCGCGACCATTATCTTGAGCTGGGTGGTGATGTTTACTCAATCCCGTTCACCCTATATTGAAGTGGTTCAGGAACTGGCAGAGCCATTATTGGCGCCATTCCGTCGTATTATGCCGAATATTGGTATGATCGACCTGTCTCCAATTCTGGCGATTTTAGCGTTGATGGTGGTTGATCTGATCATGCGTGAAGTGGCAATGGTATTGTTGACTGGTTTCTAAGATTTAAGAATATAAAAAGGACGCTTAGGCGTCCTTTTTTATTGCTCCTTCCTTTGACAAAGGAAGGTTGGGTGGGATTTAAATCTTCTCTGACTTTTCTTTCTGTCACTGCAAATTTGAAGATACAGATTTTAAGTAAAGCATATGAATAAATGCGGCAAAGTTCCTCTCCCTTTGGGAGAGGTTAGGTGAGGGCGAAATTAAGAGAGATCTATAAGTTGACATGACCTCCATCCCAACCTTCCTCCTAAAAGGAGGAAGGGGCTTTAATCTCCCCACACCCTGAGCAAGCTTAAAGCACTGCTTTAAGTGAAGTGCAAGAAAAGAGGGACTTCAAAGCACTTTAGTGTGCCTCATCCCAGTTTTTGCCTTTACCTACTTCCACAACCAACGGTACAGAAATCTGCACAACAGATTGCATAACTTCTGCCAGTTTTGGTGCTAGTTCATCGGCAATCGACTCTTCGACTTCAAATACCAATTCATCGTGCACTTGTAAGAGCATCTTAGCTTGATCTTTCGGTAACATTTTGTCGACCTCAATCATCGCCATTTTAATGATGTCGGCAGCTGAGCCTTGTAGTGGCGCATTAATCGCAGCACGTTCAGCGGCTTTACGCACCATCATGTTACGAGCATCAATATCTGGGGTATACAGACGGCGACCGAGAATGGTTTCCACAAAGCCTTGTTCTAGCGCAACCTGACGGGTACGTTGCATATACTCATAAATACCTGGATAGCGATGGAAATACTGTTTGATGTATTCCTGTGATTCCTGACGGGTAAAACCAAGCTGACGGGTCAAGCCGAATTCAGACATACCATAAAGCAGACCAAAGTTGACTGCTTTAGCCTGGCGGCGTTGGTCATTGGTCACATCTTCTAATGGAACACCCAGAACTTCCGCAGCAGTACGACGGTGGACGTCTTGGCCATGAATAAAAGCATCGACCAGTGCATCATCTTGAGACAGATGCGCCATTAGACGTAATTCAATTTGGGAATAATCGGCTGCAAGTAGAATACGGCCTTCTGGTGCAACAAAAGCTTTACGGATCTGACGACCGATTTCTGCACGAATTGGAATATTTTGCAGGTTCGGATCTGTAGACGATAAACGGCCGGTTGCTGTTAATGCCTGATGATAACTGGTGTGCACACGGTGGGTATCATTATTGGCTTGTTTACAGAGCCCATCGGTATAGGTACTTTTCAGTTTGGACAGACCACGATATTCCAAAATCAGTTCAGCAATCGGGTGTTCCAGTTTTTCCAATACACTTTCACTGGTGCTGTATTGACCGGTAGAAGTCTTTTTGCCACCTTTCAGGCCCAATTTTTCAAACAGAACATCACCAACCTGTTTAGGAGAGCTGACATTAAACGCTTCACCTGCAATTTCG
Organism: Acinetobacter sp. LoGeW2-3; assembly: GCF_002688565.1. Taxonomy (NCBI): domain Bacteria; kingdom Pseudomonadati; phylum Pseudomonadota; class Gammaproteobacteria; order Moraxellales; family Moraxellaceae; genus Acinetobacter; species Acinetobacter sp. LoGeW2-3. The sequence continues at coordinate 1,664,283 of NZ_CP024011.1, forward strand.
GTGATCTGATTTTCCAGATTTTGCATGGTTTGAGCGAAGTCACAGCCTAATTGATCTAAGAAAGCTAGATCCAGCTGAATGCCATTTTCTTCCATGCTGGTCAGCACACGAGCAACTGGCATTTCAATATTCAGCAGGATGTTGAGTAATTCTGGATGAACTTCTAATTTTTGACGCAGTACTTCATACAAACGATAAGTGACATGGGCATCTTCTGCTGCATAATGTGCTGCAGTTTCGATATCGATCTGGTTAAAGGTTTTTTGCTTGGCACCTTTACCTGCGACCTGTTCAAAGGTCGTAGTCAAATGGCTTAAATAAAGACGAGCGACATCATCCATACCATGACGGGTCGCCACAGAATTCAGCACATAAGAAGCCAGCATAGTATCGAAATACCAGCCTGCGAGCTGAATACCATGATTTTCTAAGACATGAGCATCATATTTCAGGTGATGACCAATTTTCTGAATATTGTCATCTTCCAGAATCGGCTTAATTTGTGCCAGGATGGTGTCACGATCTAACTGTTCCGGTGCACCGTCATAATCATGTGCCAATGGGACGTAATAGGCATCTTGGGCATCAAACGCCACTGAGAAACCCACGATTTGAGCGATACGATAATCCAGACTGGTCGTTTCAGTATCGAAAGCGAAACGTTTTGCTGTACTTAAACGATTAAATAGAGCATCCCAATCTGCCTGATTCAGAACGGTATGATAAGTTGCTTGACCCAGCTGATCATCACCACTGGTCAATGATGCCTGATCTTCTTCTACTGGAGCTGTAGGTTTAGTAGTAATCGACTGAGCAGCCTGTTTGTAATTGCTATTATTTGGATTATTCGGATGATCCAGAGATTGTAGCTGATTACGGAATTCAAGCTCGGTATACAGTTCACGTAGTTTGGCAACATTTGGCTCAGCAAGTTTTAAATCATCATAACCAAAGCTCAGATCAAGATCGATCACGATGCTCGCCAGCTGGTGGTCCAGCGTAATGCCTTCAACATTGTCTTTAATATTTTGTCCGACTTTGCCTTTGATCTTGTCGACATTTTCCAGAATGCCACCAATCGAGCCATATTCATTGAGTAATTTGGCAGCAGTTTTAGCACCGACACCGGGAACACCCATAATCCCATCTGAGGCATCGCCCATCAGGGTCAGGTAATCAATAATCTGATTTGGCCAGACACCAAACTTTTCAAATACGCCATTTACATCCAGTGGCTTTTCTTTAAAGCTGTCTTCCAGGGTCACTTTTTCTGTCACCAGCTGGGCCATGTCTTTATCGCCAGTGGAGATCAGCACCTGATGTCCTAGTGCTTCAGCACGTTTCGCCAGTGTCCCGATAATATCATCGGCTTCAGCACCCGGCAGGGCATGTAAAGGGATACCGAGTGCTTTGATCAATGCATGTAAATAGGGGATTTGCTCAGACAGCTCACTCGGCATGCTTGGACGGTCACCTTTATAAATCGGTGACAATTCATGGCGAAACGTAGGTTCAGGGGTATCGAAAATCACCGCCATATGGGTTGGCTGAATACGGCGCATCAGTTTTTGAATGGCAGAAATTGCACCACGAATTGCATTGGTGTGTAAACCGGTTGACGTGGTTAACGGTGGCAGCGCGTGAAAGGCACGAAATAAAAAGTAAGAGCCATCGACCAAGACAAATGGTGGCATGTATTCAATTCCTTATTCAAATAATAGCGTTATTGTACGTGATTTTTAGCGTGCCCGCTGAGCAAGTCTGTGACAACAGCTTAGCGAATAATGACCGAAGAGGAAATAAGCGGCAGCGGCATGTTGTATGATGGAATAGTATGGGACTGGAAAATACAAGAATGACAACAGGGCAAAATGAATTGCGCATGATGTGGCTGATCAGCCTGGTGATTGTAGGCTTGAGTGCCTGGTATCTGGATTATGAAATTGTCAGCTATTTATGTGGGCTCGGTTTCCTGATGAGTGTAATGCAGTATGTCAATGCAGTGCAGCAGCCACTTCTAGAAATCGCTGGTCAGCATCAGTTATCTATTCCTGGCTATTCCAAAGTTCCGCTTTATATTTCTTCCTTGATTGCCATTGTGGGTGGCGTGATTGACCTGAAATGGTTGATGGGATTGGGTATCACAGCCTGGATATTTTTCCTGTTCCGCTGGTTGCAACGAATAGAGCTGTCATTGCAACAGTTGCGGCATCGTATTCACTTGGAACCAAGCCCTGAAACCTTAAATTCTCAGTCAGTCCCGCTTCAAGCTTTCCATCAGTCGGCTCAAGTAGAGCAAACTTCACTAGGCTTAATCGATCAGATTCAGCGCTGGATTTTTCAAGGCAATCCGGTACTCAAAGCAGCGATTGGTATTTTAGTCATCGGCATCATTTTGCTTTTACGCTTTGCAACTGAGCATTGGCAAATCAGCCTGGCGATGAAACTGGGATTGATTGCTTTAGCAAGTATGGCTGTCGCTGGACTTGGCTATTGGTTGATTGAGAAAAACCGTAGTTTTGCATTGGCATTAGAAGGACTGGGATTAGGCGCGCTGTTCCTGACTTTATTCTTTGCCTATTACAATCTGGTGATCCCAAGCCTATTCATGGCATCGGTGTTATTCATTCTGATTATGGCAATGACGTTGTACCTCAGCTTTAAGCAGAACAGTTTTGAGCTGACGGTGATGGCAATATTGATTGCCTATATTGCACCGTTTACCTTACCCGTGCGGGAGGCCACCGCCGTAGAACTAATTGCCTATTATCTGGTGATTAATTTCGGAGTGGCTGTTCTAACTAGCTTCAAACCCTGGAAGATTCTCAACCAGATTGCTTTTCTGGTTACCGCGATTGTTGGCGGAGTCTATGCGCTGATTCATGGTTATAGCTCTGAACGCTATAGCATGACTGGATTGATTCTGGCCCATAGTGCCGTGTTTATCTGGCTGGGCTTTCGCTTTAGTCAGTTACTCGCCAAAGATGACCTCACCAAATTTCAGCTCAAACCGATTTTAGATATTGCGCTGATCTTTGCAGCACCCATCACTGCCTATATTTTTCTGTACCTGATTCATTTTAATGATCGCACTTGGCAGGCGGGATTGAGCCTGATTTATGCCGTGGTGTTTGCGGGTTGCTGGTTATGGTCGCGCCGTAGTCATACCTTAAATATTATTGCCAATAGCTATCTCAGCCTGATGCTTATTTTTATTGCCTTGATCCCACCAATTTTGCTGGAAGGCGAATGGAGTGTAATCGGCTGGGCAATCGAAGGCGTACTGATTTATTGCTGGGCTCTGGAAAAGAATCTGAAAGTCGGGCAGTACCTCAGTATGGGCCTGCTGATCATGGCGGGCCTCAGCAGTCTATATTATCTGGTCGAGCTGAATCCGACACCGCGACATATTTTCTGGACTCTGAGTGGCTGTTATTTGGCAGTGATCCTAATCAGCCAGTTCAAAGATCGTTATATCCAGCAATTAGATGGGCTGAGTACTGGTTTCCTCAGCTTACTCAGTTTCTCTGCCAGCCTGATGCTGTTTGCCTTGCTGGAAGACGAATTCACTTCTGCAGATGCACATATTTATAGTCTGGCAACAGTTGTGCTGATTTATGCTGCCCTAAATGAAATCATCTTAAGAAAGAATCAGGATTGGAGCTGGTTCATTCCGAAATGGTGCGGCTTAACACCCTTAGTATTTGCGGGTGTCGTTTTGGCAATTGATCATAGTGAAAATGGAGTGCTGGTCTGGGATAGTCAAGTTGCTCGTATTGCCTTTGGACTATCAACTCTACTGTTAGCCTGGCAATGGTTAAGACCATCCTCAGGCTTATTACTTTCTAAAGAATGGGTGAGTTTAGGGGCTTTACTTAGTCTGACCCTGGCTAGTCTGTGTCTGATTCCTAGTATGCCCTATATCAGTATGGTGATTTTGCCATTAGGTCTATGCTTTTGGTCATATAAACAATCTGCAAATTCAGCATGGCCGAAGTTGTGGCAAAGTAACAGTACCTTGATCCTGATGGCAGCATGGTTGCTATGTTCGCAACTTTTAAGCCAGCAAGCTTTTGCATTCTATTTACTCCCTATCCTGAATCCATTTGATCTGGTCAGTATTGCCATGCTGGTTGGTTTTATCTGGATGCTGTTGCAACAGATCCGGGCAGGACGAGACAAAGGTATGATGGCAGTACTGATGGTACTAAGCCTACTCTGGCTCTCCAGCTATATCGTATTGCGTGCGCTACATGTTTATCTGGGTACGCCGTTAAACAGCCTGGAAGTCTGGAGTGATGCGACTGTTCAGTTAAGTTTAACCATCCTGTGGGTACTACTCGCTTTTGCCACCATGTGGATTGCCACATTGAAATCCTTGAAACCGATGTGGATTTTAGGTGGCAGTATTCTGGTGATTGTAACCCTGAAATTGGTGTTGTTTGATCTGTCTCATATTGGGACCTTGACCCGCGTGATTTCATTCTTATTGGCAGGTGGGGTGATGCTGTTGATTGCGTATGTGGCGCCGATGCCGGATGGGGAGAAGAGGGTTTAAACTCTTCTTCATTTTTACAGACAGCTTTAGAGCATTATTGTAAAACTGCCTCTCCCAATGGGAGAAGGCTGGGGTGAGGGCAAAGATTTACCTCTCCCTTGCGAAGCAGTGCTTCTCATCTCCTAAAAGGAGAGGGAAGTTTAGAACTAAATTATTTTAAATCCGGCTCTCTTTTTAACTCTTTCTCATTGGCATATTGATCAACATCTTCATTCTCCAGCGGACGTGCCAGAGGATGATCGACAAAACCCATTTTCGGTACTGGAATCTCAATATGATTTTCCAGAAAACCATTGCGAATGCGTTCCTGCATTTCATCACGAACTTTCAGGAAGTTTTCACGTTGGCACCAGACCGCAAACAGCAATTCAATTGAGGATTCTCGGAAAGCAGTGACTGTCACAGCCGGTTTGGGATCAGCGAGTACCATAGGATATTTACTGGCCACATCCAGCAATACTTCACGAACTTTGATAATGTCTTCATGGAAATTAATCGCCAAGGTAATTGGAATACGCCGGATTGGGAACTTGGAGAGGTTGTGTACCGGGGCACGGATCAGCTGTTCATTCGGTAATCGCACATAGATATTGTCCTGGGTTAATAATTTGACTGAAAGCAGGTCAATCGAAATTACTTCACCTTCAATAGTATGTCCACGAATCAAAGTGATCTGAATAGTATCGCCAACTTCAAACGAACCTTCACCAATTAGGAAGATACCGCTGATCAAGTTTGATGCCGAAGTTTGAGACGCGAAACCTAGTGCGACTGTCAAAATACCTGCTGCACCCAAGAAGACACTCAGTTTAAAGCCGGCTTCTTTCAGGCTCGCCATGACAAATAGCAGGAAAATAAAGTAGAAAATACCGCGACGCCAGACCATTTGCTGATGGGCATTAAAGCGCACCCCAATGGTACGGATAAAAGCATTCGAGAAAAAACGTGCAATCAAAAAGCCGATAAAACATAGCACGATTGCAACAGCGATTTCAGTCAACCGATCGGTATTGATATTGGTAAATACGCCTTTCAGGCTGTTGGTGACTTCAGCAGAGATACTTGAGTTTGCCATTCGCCGTCCTTAAAAGAATGAATCAAACATATTAAACAGATTACCTGCAGGATCGCGTGGCGGATGCAGATAGTCCACTTCACCAGCATGCGGTGGGGTACGGTTTTCAATCCGAATTCGAGGGGGACGATCTAGACCTTCATGTAGGACTTTAATTTGTGAGGTCCAAAGGCGTCCAGTACTGGCACTAAAAAATAATGGCAGAGCAGGCACTGGTACATTCATACGGTCAAAGCGAAGTTGCTGATTGCTGGTATTGTGGAACTCGATCGGAGTCACAGCACGGAATGCACGTGGTGTCAGCTGTTTTAGTTCAGTACGGCCATCGACAGCAGTGGCATAACAGATTTCCCCAGAACGATGATTTGGACCAAACCAGGTATCCTTCGGCAGAATGACTGGAACATCAAAAATCGGTTCACGTTGCCCATCGACAAAACCAGCAATCCACAGAGGAGTACTGATATATAGCGTTCCACGTTGACCGGCAGGAATATAAATTGGATCGACCGGTTTGATCACCACGGAGCGATCTGCCAGACGAGGCATGAGTTGTAATTTGCTTTTGGTCGATTTGAACATATAGCGTTCAATCTTCACCGGCTGTGGAAAGGCAAAGTTAGGATCTTCGATCTGATGCCATTTTTGCTCATAGTCAAACTGCACTACAGGGCGATAGTATTCCAGACGCCACTCCTGCAAGCCACGAGTCAGGCGGAATAGGAGGGAGCCAAATTGCCATGCTTTGGATTCATTTATTTCAAAATTCTGTTCACCCCACCAATGAATCGATGGCTGAGTAGTGGAAAAATCAACTTGATCTTGTGGCAATGCGGCGGTCCTTTCGTACTAAATCTTTCTAAACATACTTCACGCTGTCATGTGCTTAGAGTACACTCAATTTAAATTTTTTCACTATTATTATAATTCTGCGATGCAAGTACTGAAACAATTACAAATCCCTTATAGTTTTGCCAAACGCCATGGGGTGTTGTTGCGTTATGAAGGGGATCAGGTCTTTATTGTCCGTCGTGATAATACCTCGATGCTTGCATTGCAGGAAGCACGCCGTTTTCTGGGACATCCTGCTCAATATCAACTTTGTGATGATCACGAATTCAGCCAGTTGCTCAGCAGCAGTTTTGCCGGCGACAGTGGCGAATCGCAACAAGTCGCTGCAGGTCTGGAAGATCATCCGGATTTATTGAGCTTGGCTGATTCTGTCCCTGAAGCTGAAGACCTGATGGACCAGGAAGATGATGCGCCGATTGTCCGGCTGATCAATGCTTTACTTTCAGAAGCAATCCGTGTTGGTGCTTCCGATATTCATATTGAATCCTTTGAAAAGAAATTATCAGTACGTTTACGTGTCGATGGTCAATTACGTGAAATCGTACAGCCACGCCGTGAACTGGCACCGTTATTGGTATCGCGTATCAAAGTCATGGCCAAGCTGGATATTGCCGAAAAGCGTATTCCACAAGATGGTCGTATTTCCCTGCGCCTAGCGGGACGTGAAGTTGATGTCCGTGTTTCAACCTTGCCATCTTCTTATGGTGAGCGCGTGGTGATGCGTCTATTAGATAAACAGGCCGGTCGCCTGAATATGACGCATTTGGGCTTGATGAATAATGATTACGATCGACTTAAGACTTTAGTGCATCGTCCACATGGGATTATTCTGGTGACTGGTCCAACCGGTTCAGGTAAAACGACTACACTCTATGCAGCACTCTCTGATCTAAATGATGGTTCCAAGAATATCCTGACGGCTGAAGATCCAGTCGAGTATCAATTAGAAGGTATTGGGCAGACTCAGGTAAATACCAAAGTAGATATGACCTTTGCCCGTGCTTTAAAAGCGATGTTGCGTCAGGATCCAGATGTGGTCATGGTGGGTGAGATTCGAGATCTGGAAACCGCAGAAATTGCAGTACAGGCTTCTTTAACAGGTCACTTGGTGTTATCGACCCTGCATACCAATACTGCGATTGGTGCGGTAACGCGTCTTAAAGATATGGGAATTGAACCTTTCTTATTATCCAGTTCCCTGATAGGTGTGATTGCCCAGCGTTTGGTTCGTACCTTATGTTCGCATTGCGCGACCTGGCATGTGGCCGATGAATTTGAACAAGGTCTATTTGCTCATGTCTATGACGGTACGCAACTAGAGCTACCACAGCCGAAAGGGTGTGAACGCTGTTCCCATACTGGCTTTACTGGTCGAACTGCTATTTATGAAATTGTGCCGGTGGATGATCATATGCGCCGTCTGATTCATGGCAATGCGCCAGAATATGAATTAGAAACTTATGCACGCCAACAGTCTGGCTCTATTCGTGATGATGGTTTACGTAAAGTGCTGGCAGGAAAAACCACGGTTGAAGAGGTATTGCGTGTCACCAATGAAGCAGCTGAGTTAGCTTAAGAGAAAGCTAGTTTTAAATTAAGAATCATATTTATAAAAATAGCAGCCACTTAGGCTGCTATTTTTTTGGATCGATGGCTAAAACCAGGCATATTTTTAGATTGTTGGTATATCTGGTTTAAGCCATCTAATTTTATAAATGCCATTTAAACTCAGGTAATCACATTTAGAGTCACATCGACATTATTCCGGGTCGCATTAGAATACGGACAGACAATGTGTGCAGCATCGACCAGTTTTTGAGCTTCGTCCTGGTCCATCCCTTCCAGATGAATATTTAGCGTGACTTCAATACCAAAGCCTGTTGGGATCGGACCAATACCCACATCACCTTCAATATAAGCATCTTTACTGATATTGAGCTTATCGCGATTGGCCACAAATTTCATGGCACCTAAAAAGCAGGCTGAATAGCCAGCAGCAAAGAGCTGTTCAGGATTGGTACCACCACCTGGGCCACCCATTTCTTTTGGTACAGCCAGTTTTACATCAAGTATTTGATCATCGGTGACCGCGCGACCATCTCGGCCACCCGTTGCTTTGGCATGTGCGGTATAAACCGCTTTTTCTAATGACATGATGCTAATCCCTGTTATTTTTTCATGGAGTTTCTATGCTCGATGATTTTTAAATAGGAATAAGCAGGGATTTTGTTATTTTATGCAGGAAAATCGCAAACTTTAAAACTGGATTAGTTTTCGGTGTTGCATCAAGGGCATGGATTCACGAACTTTATGCTGTTCATTTAAATCGAAGTCCACTGTGATGAGTTGAGCGCCTTCCGCATGTACCATATCTAATACCTGACCGCGGCTATTGGTGGCTGCGGCATGTCCCCAAGTCTGACGTTTTTCTCCATGCCAGCCTTGTTGTGCGGCACCGAGAACAGCGCATTGAGTGTCCATGGCACGTGACTGAAGGAGTAATTGCCAATGCATCTGACCAGTCGTGTAGGTAAATGCAGCAGGTGCGGTGAGAATATTTGCACCCTGTTGGCGTAAAGTCAGTGCCAACTCTGGGAAGCGCAAGTCATAACATACCATCAGACCGATATTGCCAAATGGTGTTTTTGCAACAACGACATCGGTGCCTGGTTCAAAGAATTTAGATTCCTGATAACCACCGACAGCATCACCGACTTGCACATCGAATAAATGAATCTTGTCATAACGCGCTTCAGTGCGTTCCGGGCTAATGCATAGACTTACCGTGCGGACACGACCATCTTCAATGACTGAACCATCTGGACGATATGGGCAAGGTAGAGTGCCGGCCACAATCCAGATTTGATATTGATACGCTAATTTTTCGAGGCGTTGCTGAATATCTTCAAACTGAGCTGCGGTTTCACGCTGTTTTCCGGCAGCAAAGCAGACAAAATTTTCAGGAAAGACAATCAGTTCAGCACCATTGGCTTTGCTCTGTTGAATCAAGGATTCTATCGTTTTGAAATTATCTTCAATTTCATTCTGAGAATTCATTTGTACAACAGAGAGTAAAGTCATGGTTTCCTTCCTGGAAAATTGAGATTAAATATTGGGTTCGGACACCTTATCGAGATTGTCCTGCTCTTTTTGCAGCTGTTTAACCAAAGGCTCGAACATATTTTTATTGCTTTCATTGAGTTTCATCAATGTCTTATGCGCATCTAAAACCGTGGTCAGCATATTGCGATGTGTCACGTGCTCTTCGATCAGGGCACGTGTGCAAACATTTGAATCCCCACAGTAATTCAGGATGACGAACACCTGTCCCAGCCCCATACTATTGGCTAAGGTGGTGATATCTGAATTGGTAGAGAGCATGACGGCCTGGATATGATGAATCTGTTTAAGCTTCAAACCTAGCTTTGCAAGAACACCGAGTACAGTGCTGTCAATAAAACTGGTTTCAGTTAAATCGACAATCGCACCAACGACATTATCTTGCTGTTCAATTTTGTTCAGTAACTTGTCTAGACTTATGCAAGATTGCGCACGCACTTCGCCAATAAGCTTAAAAATATGCGTTCCGTTCAAACTTGCATATTCAACATGACCTGTTGACATATAAATGCCATTTGCAGAGAAGGATATTAAATTATCCCATAGGGCAGTTTTATACTCAAGTAGCTGAAGGTCTCAGTCAATTTAAGTATCTATTAAAGCAATAATTATATTATTAATTCATGCGGATAAAGCTAAGGAAGGCAATATCGTCCGCCACATGCTCTGGTGCTTGAAAAGATTGATTTTGCAAGTGATAGACCAGTTGAGCAAACTGTTCATTCAGGCCGCCATCAAAGGGTTCCAGGGCACCATCTGAGCAAAGAATGAAACGGGCATGACGTTTTAGCACGAATTCCTGTTCTTCTACTTCAAGTTCTTCAGTCAGACCGAGTGGGAAGCTGCTGGTCGATAAAATTTTCGGAGGTTGATCTGGTTCGAAGATAATCGGTGGTGGGTAATGTCCAGCACTGGACCAGCGCACCACATGGGTATCAAGATTTAAAATCCCGGCAATCATAGTGATATGCTTTTCAATATTCTCCTGAACCAGCATGCCATTCAGCTTTTTAATCAGCTCACGCGGCGATTTAGAACGACCGTGGAAAGCCGCCATCCATGAGGTCAGTAAGCTACTGGTTACCCCATGTCCAGAAACATCAGCCAGATAGAACATCACTTCTTTATCACTGATTTTCCAGTAATCGTACCAATCACCAGAAAGATAAGCAGAAGGCTGAAAATAGGTTTCAACTTGATAGTTCAACAGCTCAATAGGATTGGGGAGGAGTCTTTGTTGCAACTCTGCAGCAGAAGGCAGGTCACGGCTGTCCTGGTTTCTTTTATATTGGGCATCAATTTTTTGTAAGGCGAGGAGAGGCAGGGCTGGGAGTTTATTCCAGATCCATCCGGCAAGTGCCCCTTGCTCCCAGGCTTGGGACAGTTCGGTACCTTCATTTTCCAAAGCCAAGACAATGGTTGGAAAATTCCATTGGTATTTCAGGTAATCATGTACGTCAGAAATTGCGAGAATGGTCTGGTCATACAACTCATGATCTTCAAGACCAATCATTTGCACATCTGGAAGCGTGTCAAGGACTTGATCAAGATAAGGAATATCACGAGTCGGCTGAATAAAATACATAAGGAAGTGAACTGATCCCAAATTTGTTTATTAGATGTACTATAACAAGCTATTGATTACCAGCGAATCTTTTTCACCGGTAATCTTGCTGAAATTATGCACTTAGAATGCTGGATCTGTCGATTCGGTTTGATCTTCATCAAACTCATCTTCAAATTCATCATCTATATCGGTAAATAGACTTTCTGATTCTAGACCTTTCTTTTCAGCAATTGCATAGCTGGTACGTTGCAGATAAATATCTCGAATCTGCGCATATTTATCACCTGTCAATACGCCTTCAATCTCAAGTAGTTGAGAGCGTGCGTCAATACCACGCCATACCTGATCGAACCAGTACAGGCCATCCTGATCTTCCAAAAGATATTTCTGCGGACGAGCCTGACTATCGACTGCAAGACCAATACCATCACGAATGGTACTTGGACCAAAGACAGGTAACACCAGATAAGGGCCAGAAGGAATACCGTAATAACCCATGGTCACACCAAAACGTTCACCTTCGCTTTCTAAACCAATGCGGCGAGCAGGGTCAGCCAGGCCTAAAGTCGTTAAGGTATTCACGGTAAAACGACCTAATGATTTAGCTGCACGAAGTGGACGCCCTTGAATAAGCTGGTTCACCACATTCCAAGGTTCACTAAGATTACTACGGAACTGGGTATAAGAGCCGCGTACATCTTGCGGTACCTTCTCTGTATACTGAACTGCTAATGGTCGAACAACAGCGCGATCGATCGCATCATTAAAATTAAAGACCTTTCGGTTCCAGGATTGGAAAGGGTCTTTTTGTTCGTCAGCCTGACCTGCACTGGCATTAACATTAATTTTTTCTTTCCATGCAGCTAGCGCCTTTTTGTATTCGGCCATTTCACTGCTAGGTTCAGTCGCATTAGCTTCTACTTCTGTATCGGTAGTAGAAGTAGAGAGATCTGCAGAGGCCTCGGTATTTGCAGATTCATCCGTTTGGAGATCTTCTGCATACACAAAGGAGCTGGTAGCTAAACTGATTAAACCAGCATAAAGATAAGAGGAATGACGCATAGCAAATTCCAGAAATTCTATTTAATGATGAAGCGAAGCCGACAAAGTATAAAAATAATAAACGTGAATAGCAGTCTATAGTCTCTATTTAATCAAATTTGAGCAAATAATGAATCAAAAATTCGTAAAAGATTAAAAAATAAACATACGTTGAGATTATTTTAAAAAAGGTGTTGCAACCCCTCTGAAATGCTGTAGAATGCACATCCATCGGCGGTGATGAAGATTAAAACTTCTGATAAAACAGTAACTTAGCATAGAATGGTTAAGTTGGGTTTTAGAAAGAAAGTTTAAAAATAATTTTCGTCACTAGTTGACTTTCTAGAGATAGAGAGTAATATAGCCGACCTAGCTTGCTACTGACGAAGTAGTGAGAAGATCATTAAGAGATTATGAAGAACAACTTGTGTGGATTTTTACTGGTTGATCGATCGAAATTATTTTCATTGATTGATGGTAGAAATTACTCGAAGTTTATTTGAGAAATATTTGTCAGAAAATTGATGAGCCAAGATTGGTACCCTTTAAAGGTACTACTGATTTTAAACTGAAGAGTTTGATCATGGCTCAGATTGAACGCTGGCGGCAGGCTTAACACATGCAAGTCGAGCGGGAATAGGTAGCTTGCTACTGATTTCTAGCGGCGGACGGGTGAGTAATGCTTAGGAATCTGCCTATTAGTGGGGGACAACGTTCCGAAAGGAACGCTAATACCGCATACGTCCTACGGGAGAAAGCAGGGGATCTTCGGACCTTGCGCTAATAGATGAGCCTAAGTCGGATTAGCTAGTTGGTGGGGTAAAGGCCTACCAAGGCGACGATCTGTAGCGGGTCTGAGAGGATGATCCGCCACACTGGGACTGAGACACGGCCCAGACTCCTACGGGAGGCAGCAGTGGGGAATATTGGACAATGGGGGGAACCCTGATCCAGCCATGCCGCGTGTGTGAAGAAGGCCTTTTGGTTGTAAAGCACTTTAAGCGAGGAGGAGGCTTACCTAGTTAATACCTAGGATAAGTGGACGTTACTCGCAGAATAAGCACCGGCTAACTCTGTGCCAGCAGCCGCGGTAATACAGAGGGTGCGAGCGTTAATCGGATTTACTGGGCGTAAAGCGTGCGTAGGCGGCTTTTTAAGTCGGATGTGAAATCCCTGAGCTTAACTTAGGAATTGCATTCGATACTGGAAAGCTAGAGTATGGGAGAGGATGGTAGAATTCCAGGTGTAGCGGTGAAATGCGTAGAGATCTGGAGGAATACCGATGGCGAAGGCAGCCATCTGGCCTAATACTGACGCTGAGGTACGAAAGCATGGGGAGCAAACAGGATTAGATACCCTGGTAGTCCATGCCGTAAACGATGTCTACTAGCCGTTGGGGCCTTTGAGGCTTTAGTGGCGCAGCTAACGCGATAAGTAGACCGCCTGGGGAGTACGGTCGCAAGACTAAAACTCAAATGAATTGACGGGGGCCCGCACAAGCGGTGGAGCATGTGGTTTAATTCGATGCAACGCGAAGAACCTTACCTGGCCTTGACATACTAAGAACTTTCCAGAGATGGATTGGTGCCTTCGGGAACTTAGATACAGGTGCTGCATGGCTGTCGTCAGCTCGTGTCGTGAGATGTTGGGTTAAGTCCCGCAACGAGCGCAACCCTTTTCCTTATTTGCCAGCGGGTAATGCCGGGAACTTTAAGGATACTGCCAGTGACAAACTGGAGGAAGGCGGGGACGACGTCAAGTCATCATGGCCCTTACGGCCAGGGCTACACACGTGCTACAATGGTCGGTACAAAGGGTTGCTACTGCGCGAGCAGATGCTAATCTCAAAAAGCCGATCGTAGTCCGGATCGCAGTCTGCAACTCGACTGCGTGAAGTCGGAATCGCTAGTAATCGCGGATCAGAATGCCGCGGTGAATACGTTCCCGGGCCTTGTACACACCGCCCGTCACACCATGGGAGTTTGTTGCACCAGAAGTAGGTAGTCTAACCGCAAGGAGGACGCTTACCACGGTGTGGCCGATGACTGGGGTGAAGTCGTAACAAGGTAGCCGTAGGGGAACCTGCGGCTGGATCACCTCCTTAACGAAAGATTGACGATTGGTAAGAATCCACAACAAGTTGTTCTTCATGACGATGTATCTGAGGGTCTGTAGCTCAGTTGGTTAGAGCACACGCTTGATAAGCGTGGGGTCACAAGTTCAAGTCTTGTCAGACCCACCACTACTGACGAAGCAATTCATACAGAAACGGAACGATACATTGACTTATTGATAAGCTGGGGACTTAGCTTAGTTGGTAGAGCGCCTGCTTTGCACGCAGGAGGTCAGGAGTTCGACTCTCCTAGTCTCCACCAAATTTCAAGATCATAAAACTTAAAGCACTGCTTTAAGGCTTTTACTTGAAATTTAAGCAAGAAGCTACGCTTCGCGCAGTATGTGAACATACGGCAGCGATGTTGTTTAGTTCCTAAGCGATCAAGTGCGTAGATCCTAGAGATTAACAAGTAGAAGCGTTAAGATACGCACCACTTGATAATCTCTGTGATTTATCACAGTAATGCAGTCCGACGAGGATGCATTAAATCATTAACAGAATATATTTGAGTTGAAATAATTTGTTCAAACTCGTTGAAAGCAACACAGGCAACTGTGAAGTGATTAAATGAGTTCTAGCGATTAAACTGAATCAAGCGTTTTGGTATATGAATCTAATTGAAGCTGTACAGTGATTAAGTTCACGAAACTCTAACTGTGTAATTAACTGAGTGATCGGTTGATTATGTTGTTTATCCTACTTGTAGGGATGAACGACTGTTTGGGGTTGTATAGTCAAGTAATTAAGTGCATGTGGTGGATGCCTTGGCAGTCAGAGGCGAAGAAAGACGTGATAGCCTGCGAAAAGCTCCGGGGAGGCGGCAAATATCCTGTGATCCGGAGATGTCTGAATGGGGAAACCCACCGGCTATAAGGTCGGTATCGCAACATGAATACATAGTGTTGCGAGGCGAACGGAGGGAAGTGAAACATCTCAGTACCTCTAGGAAAAGAAATCAATTGAGATTCCCTCAGTAGCGGCGAGCGAACGGGGAACAGCCCATTAAGTCATATCAGTTTTAGTGGAACGCTCTGGGAAGTGCGACCATAGTGGGTGATAGTCCTGTACACGAAAGGGCTGATATGATGATGTCGAGTAGGGCGAGGCACGTGAAACCTTGTCTGAATATGGGGGGACCATCCTCCAAGGCTAAATACTCCTGACTGACCGATAGTGAACCAGTACCGTGAGGGAAAGGCGAAAAGAACCCCTGTGAGGGGAGTGAAATAGATCCTGAAACCGCATGCATACAAGCAGTGGGAGCCACGTCAAGTGGTGACTGCGTACCTTTTGTATAATGGGTCAGCGACTTATATTCAGTAGCGAGGTTAACCGTATAGGGGAGCCGTAGGGAAACCGAGTCTTAATAGGGCGTTTAGTTGCTGGGTATAGACCCGAAACCGGGTGATCTATCCATGAGCAGGTTGAAGGTTAGGTAACACTGACTGGAGGACCGAACCCACTGTCGTTGAAAAGCCAGGGGATGACTTGTGGATAGGGGTGAAAGGCTAATCAAACTCGGTGATAGCTGGTTCTCCCCGAAAGCTATTTAGGTAGCGCCTCGGACGAATACCATTGGGGGTAGAGCACTGTTTCGGCTAGGGGGTCATCCCGACTTACCAAACCGATGCAAACTCCGAATACCAATGAGTACTATCCGGGAGACAGACTGCGGGTGCTAACGTCCGTAGTCAAGAGGAAAACAATCCAGACCGCCAGCTAAGGCCCCTAAATTATAGTTAAGTGGGAAACGATGTGGGAAGGCATAGACAGCTAGGAGGTTGGCTTAGAAGCAGCCACCCTTTAAAGAAAGCGTAATAGCTCACTAGTCGAGTCGGCCTGCGCGGAAGATGTAACGGGGCTAAAACTATATGCCGAAGCTGCGGATTTGCAATTTATTGCAAGTGGTAGGGGAGCGTTCTGTAAGCCGATGAAGGTGGATTGAGAAGTCTGCTGGAGGTATCAGAAGTGCGAATGCTGACGTGAGTAACGACAAAACGGGTGAAAAACCCGTTCGCTGAAAGACCAAGGGTTCCAGTCCAACGTTAATCGGGGCTGGGTGAGTCGACCCCTAAGGCGAGGCCGAGAGGCGTAGTCGATGGGAAATTGGTTAATATTCCAATACTTCTGTTTAATGCGATGAGAGGACGGAGAAGGTTAAGTCAGCCTGGCGTTGGTTGTCCAGGTGGAAGACTGTAGGCATGCATCTTAGGCAAATCCGGGGTGCTCTATGCTGAGAGTTGATAGCAAGCTGTACTTGTACAGTGAAGTGGCTGATACCATACTTCCAGGAAAAGTCTCTAAGCTTCAGTTAAACAGGAATCGTACCCGAAACCGACACAGGTGGTCAGGTCGAGTAGACCAAAGCGCTTGAGAGAACTCTGCTGAAGGAACTAGGCAAAATGGTACCGTAACTTCGGGAGAAGGTACGCTGCCGGCGGTGATAGGACTTGCTCCTTGAGCTGTTGGCAGCCTCAGAAACCAGGCCCCTGCAACTGTTTATTAAAAACATAGCACTCTGCAAACACGAAAGTGGACGTATAGGGTGTGATGCCTGCCCGGTGCTGGAAGGTTAATTGATGTGGTTAGCGCAAGCGAAGCTATTGATCGAAGCCCCAGTAAACGGCGGCCGTAACTATAACGGTCCTAAGGTAGCGAAATTCCTTGTCGGGTAAGTTCCGACCTGCACGAATGGCATAATGATGGGGGCGCTGTCTCCAGCAGAGGCTCAGTGAAATCGAATTCGCCGTGAAGATGCGGTGTACCCGCGGCTAGACGGAAAGACCCCGTGAACCTTTACTGCAGCTTGACATTGAACTTTGATCTTACTTGTGTAGGATAGGTGGGAGGCTTTGAAGTGGCGACGCTAGTTGCCATGGAGCCGTCCTTGAAATACCACCCTGGTAATATTGAGGTTCTAACTCTGTCCCGTTATCCGGGACGAGGACCATGTCTGGTGGGTAGTTTGACTGGGGCGGTCTCCTCCTAAAGAGTAACGGAGGAGTACGAAGGTGCGCTCAGCGTGGTCGGAAATCACGCGTAGAGTATAAAGGCAAAAGCGCGCTTAACTGCGAGACCCACAAGTCGAGCAGGTACGAAAGTAGGTCTTAGTGATCCGGTGGTTCTGTATGGAAGGGCCATCGCTCAACGGATAAAAGGTACTCTGGGGATAACAGGCTGATACCGCCCAAGAGTTCATATCGACGGCGGTGTTTGGCACCTCGATGTCGGCTCATCTCATCCTGGGGCTGAAGCAGGTCCCAAGGGTATGGCTGTTCGCCATTTAAAGAGGTACGCGAGCTGGGTTTAGAACGTCGTGAGACAGTTCGGTCCCTATCTACCGTGGGCGCTGGAAATTTGAGAGGATCTGCTCCTAGTACGAGAGGACCAGAGTGGACGAACCTCTGGTGTACCGGTTGTGACGCCAGTCGCATCGCCGGGTAGCTATGTTCGGAAGGGATAACCGCTGAAAGCATCTAAGCGGGAAGCCTACCTCAAGATAAGATTTCCCCGAGACTTTATGTCTCCTAAAGAGCCGTTGAAGACTACGACGTTGATAGGTTGGATGTGGAAGTGCAGTGATGCATGAAGCTGACCAATACTAATTGCTCGTGAGGCTTGACTATACAACACCCAAGCAGTTGTATACGAACTTCGAAAGAAGTGAGCATCAATTGATTTCATATTGATCTAACGATCAGACAAAAACTTGATTTAGTGAACGCTAAAGCGCAAACTACGACAACTCAGATACATCTGTTAATGAATTCTATTTGAAGAAAGCTAGGCACGAAGAGCACTGCTCTGAGAGAAGACCATAGCGAGTAAGCATACCAGTTGTGCTGGCGACCATAGCAAGAGTGAACCACCTGATCCCTTCCCGAACTCAGAAGTGAAACCTCTTAGCGCTGATGGTAGTGTGGGGTTTCCCATGTGAGAGTAAGTCATCGCCAGCTCATTATTCCAAAAGCCCCCTGCTAGCCAGGGGGCTTTTTTTATGCGTTGAAATTTTTAATTTTTAAAAAATTTAAATAATCTATTAAGTCATCTGATAAAAATAAGCTTCTAATTAATATTAATATTTCAGATGAATAGCTTAAATAGTGCATAAAAAACGCAAGGAATTGTATGTAATTTAACAAATCTGTGTTATAAAAAATTAAAGCGGCATAAAAATTGCTTATAAAGCGCGGTTTGAATAATGAGGGGTAACAATGAAATTATCAGTGGGCTTAAAAGTTGCGAACTCGCTGTCATTAACTCCACAATTACA
Organism: Acinetobacter sp. LoGeW2-3; assembly: GCF_002688565.1. Taxonomy (NCBI): domain Bacteria; kingdom Pseudomonadati; phylum Pseudomonadota; class Gammaproteobacteria; order Moraxellales; family Moraxellaceae; genus Acinetobacter; species Acinetobacter sp. LoGeW2-3. Next base: position 1,682,885 of record NZ_CP024011.1, read on the forward strand.
GCAAGCAATTCGTTTATTGCAATTGTCTAGTCTGGAACTGGAACAGGAAATTCAGTTACAGCTCGATAGTAATCCTTTGCTGGAAAAAGTTGAAGAACAATCAAATTTAGAAAGTTTGTCTACTTCTGAAATTGAGCCTGATCAAAAAGACTTAACCAATGAGTTAAATGCTGATCATTTGCCTGATGATTTGCCTGTTGATACTGATTGGGATGATGTCTATACCCATCAACCCACCAGCTTGGGTGCAGCTGAATACGAAGAGCGTGAAGATAATCGTCAGGGACATTTAAGCCTACAGCAACATCTCATTGAACAAGTTAATCTTCTACATTTTTCTAAGATTGATAAGTTGATTGCGCATTGCATTATTGATTCATTGGATGATAAAGGTTTCCTCGAAGTTGATATTTCCGAAATTACTGCCTCAGTTCAACACTTGCTACAAAGCATGGACTACGATGAAGAAATTGAAGACGATGAAGTCCTTGTTGTCCTCAAGCATATCCAACGTTTAGAGCCGATTGGTGTCGGTTCGCGCAACTTGGCTGAATGCCTGATGGTGCAGCTGGATAATTTGCCTGCTTCTACCTCTTGTCGTGCTGATGCAATCAAGCTATTGCAGCATTATGAACTGCTGATTACTAACGAATTACCACGACTGATCAAACAAACTGGTTTAAATCCCGATCAATTACGTTGTGCAGTAGATTTACTTAAAACATTAAAACCACATCCTGGTTTGGAATTTGAAGATCGTGAATCTGATTATCAGGTACCGGATGTTGTGGTGTTAAAAAAGAATGACTGTTGGCAGGTGATGCTAAATCCAGACGTGATGCCAAAACTACGTGTGAATTCTTTTTATGCCAATATGATTCGTCGTGCTGATCAGAGTGATGATAATCAGTATTTAAGAAATCAAATGCTGGAAGCCAAGAACTTTATTAAGAGTATCGATGAACGACATAAGACCTTGTTGAAAGTAGCCACTTGTATTGTTGAACATCAAAAAGCCTTCCTAGAAATTGGTGCTGAGGGCATGAAACCTTTGGTATTGCGTGACATCGCTGAAGAAGTCGAACTACATGAGTCTACAGTTTCTCGTGTGACGACCAATAAATACATGCTGACTCCACGTGGATTATTTGAATTGAAATATTTCTTCTCCAGTCATGTCGGTACGACTTCGGGAGGGGAGGCATCTTCCACTGCAATTCGTGCCAAGATCAAAAAACTGATTGCTGAAGAGAATGTACGTAAACCTTTGTCAGATAATGCAATTGCTAATATGTTGAAAGAAGAGGGTATTGATGTGGCTCGACGTACGGTCGCTAAATATCGTGAATCGTTACATATTCCTTCATCTTCTGAACGAAAGGTCTTGATCTGAGTTTTAAAATCTGATTATTCTAGAGATTCATCATGACAATATGATGAATCTCTTTTTCTTTTGAGGAACTGTAAAATGATTTGATCCAATTACTGAACTGTAACCTTGCATTGGTTATTGTCATCGAATCATTTGACTGTGACTCGTCTAATCCTAACGAAGGTGAGGGATAGAATTATGCAAATAACAATTCGTGGACATCATTTATCTATTACGCCAGCAATTGAAGATACTATAAAAACAAAGTTCCAGCAGATGACTAAACATCTGGATCAAGTGAACAGTATGCAGGTCAAACTTTCAAAAGATCATCAAATTGATAAGCGCTCTAAAAAAGGAAGTAGTAATCACATTGCGGAAGCGATTATCAGATTACCGGGAATCGAATTTTTTGCGCATGCCAATGCCGATGATATGTATACCTCAATTAAGCTTTTGACGGAAAAATTAAAAAAACAGATTGACCGGTATCGAAAAATGAACATGAATTATCAGCCACTGGCCCTATAATCAGGCAGATTGTAAAAAGAGGTTTTTAAAAGCCTCTTTTTTTATATATATAATGTATGTGACTAATGAATTATTTTTTTTATTTATAGTAAAATGATCCGTTTTACACCGTTAGTCCTATAAGAGGTCTTGTGATGAATAATGAACAGCTCGCTGAAATCTTAAAAGCCGCGTTCCCAGAGGCTGAAATTGCTGTGAGTGGTCAGGGCGGAAAATATGATCTCCGTATTGTGGATGATCAATTCGATGGTAAGCGCCCAGTTGCTCGACAACAAGCTGTTTATGCTCCACTAAACTCTTATATCGCCAGTGGTGAAGTCCATGCCGTAACAATTCGCGCAATGACCAAAGAAGAATGGCGCAAAGCAAGCTTATTTGGAGCTTAATAGATTAATGGATAAATTTTTAATTCAGGGCGGCAATAAGCTCGAAGGTGAAGTGCGTATTTCCGGTGCGAAAAACGCTGCACTTCCACTACTGGCTGCAATGATTCTTGCAGATACTCCGATTACTTTAACCAACGTGCCAAATCTGAAAGATGTGAACACACTGGTTAAACTTATTGCCGGTCTCGGGATCACCATGAAATATGAAGGTGATACTGTTGTTGCGGATACTTCAACACTAGATAATCAGTTTGCACCGTATGAGTTGGTAAAAACCATGCGTGCATCTATTTTGGTGCTTGGCCCGTTGCTGGCGCGCTACGGTAGTGCACAGGTGTCTTTACCGGGTGGTTGTGCAATTGGCTCACGTCCTGTCGATCAACACTTAAAGGCTTTAGAAGCTTTAGGTGCTGAAATTGTGGTTGAAGCTGGCTATGTCCATGCCAAAGTCGATGGTCGCCTAAAAGGTGGCGAAGTTGTCTTTGACATGGTGACTGTTGGTGGTACTGAAAATATTCTAATGGCAGCTGTATTAGCGGATGGTGTGACCACGATCCGTAATGCGGCACGTGAACCTGAAATTACCGATCTTGCGCAAATGCTCATTAAAATGGGTGCCAAGATTGAGGGTTTAGATACAGATACGTTAGTTGTGACTGGTGTAGAAAGTCTGCATGGTTGTGAATATGCTGTCGTAGCTGACCGTATTGAAACGGGTTCATACTTGGCAGCTGCTGCGATCACAGGTGGTAAAGTTAAAACCACAAATACTGATCCAAACCTGCTGGAATCAGTATTAGACAAGTTTGAAGAAATGGGTGCAGAAGTTACACGTGGTGACGACTGGATCGAGCTGGATATGATGGGTAAACGTCCGAAAGCAGTTAGCTTCCGTACTTTGCCACATCCAGAATTTCCAACAGATATGCAAGCTCAGCTGATGGCAGTCAATGCAATTGGCCGTGGTTTTGCGACAATTTCCGAAACGATTTTTGAAAACCGTTTCATGCATGTTCCTGAATTGGCACGTATGGGTGCAAATATTCAGGTTGAAGGTAATGATGCTGTTGTAACTGGTGTAGAAAAGCTTTCTGCAGCACCAGTGATGGCGACAGATTTACGCGCTTCATTCTCTTTAGTATTGGCAGCGCTTGCCGCTGAAGGAGAAACAGTGATTGACCGTATCTATCATATTGATCGCGGTTATGAAGATGTCGAAGCGAAGTTACAAGGTTTAGGCGCCCAAATTAAGCGAGTAAGTTAATGAGCGATATGAGAAACGATGATCCAAACTTTGACGTAATGGGCAATTTTGATCATGGTTTAACTTTAGCATTAAGTAAGGGCCGTATTTTAAAAGAAACTTTACCGTTACTTGAAACAGCAGGCATTAACCTGCTGGAAGATCCGGATAAGTCTCGTAAACTGATTTTCCCGACGACCCATAAACAAGTCCGTATTCTGATTCTACGTGCTTCTGACGTTCCGACCTATGTAGAAAACGGTGCCGCGGACATTGGTGTGGCTGGTAAAGATGTTCTTATGGAACATGGTGCACAGAATGTTTATGAGCCACTGGATCTGAAAATTGCTAACTGTAAACTGATGACAGCCGGCAAAGTAGGAATGGAACGTCCGAAGGGCCGTCTCAAGATCGCAACCAAATATGTGAATCTGACACGTCAATACTATGCAAGCCTTGGTGAGCAGGTGGATGTGATCAAGCTTTATGGTTCAATGGAACTGGCGCCACTGGTTGGTCTAGGTGATTACATTGTCGATGTGGTGGATACAGGTAACACACTACGTGCCAATGGTCTTGAACCACTTGAAGAAATCTGCAAAGTGTCTTCACGCCTTATTGTGAACAAAGCGAGCTTTAAACGTAAGCAGGCTTTGTTAAATCCAATTCTTGCACAGCTCGAAAAAGCTGTGGAAGCACGTGAGCAGGCGAAAAAAGCTTAATATTTTTATATTGAATCTGCCGTCCTTAGGGGCGGCTTTTTTATATCTGATACATTTTCAGTTTATTAAATCCTTTCATCAATTTTTGCGAAAGTTATTTCCAATAAAACTCATGTGTGATGCAGCAGAATGATAACCACAAGTGCTGTTAAAAAAGGTAAACTAATCTTTTCCATATCAACCTTGTGGGTAAATTGATGCGACGTTTATCGACTCAAGATCAGAACTTCAAGCAGGTATTTGCTGACTTGTTAGCTTTTGAAACAGTGAGTGATCCTGAACTTTTAAAAACCGTAGACCAAATCATTGCTGATGTTCGTCAGCATGGTGATGCTCATGTTCTTAAACTCACTCAACAGTTCGATCGACATCCAGCGCATCAATTTTCAGATCTGGAACTGACTCAAGAACAACTTAAAGCAGCTTTTGATGGTCTAACTGTTGAAGTACGTGAAGCTTTAGAATTGGCTGCCAATCGTGTACGTGAATTCCACCATGCACAAAAGCAAGATGGATGGACGTATGTAGATGCTTTGGGGAATACCTTAGGTCAAAAAGTAACTCCGCTTGATCGCGTTGGTATTTATGTTCCAGGTGGCTTGGCATCTTATCCATCTTCAGTATTAATGAATGCTGTTCCTGCGCATGTGGCTGGCGTGCCTGAAATTATTATGGTTGTACCTGCACCAAATGGTGACATCAATCCATTAGTCTTGGCAGCAGCGTATTTGGCGGGTGTGACTCGCGTATTTACCATTGGCGGGGCACAAGCGGTTGCGGCACTGGCTTATGGTACAGAAACGATTCCACGAGTAGATAAAATCACAGGACCGGGTAACCGTTTTGTGGCTGCAGCGAAACGTGCTGTATTCGGTCAGGTCGGTATCGACATGATCGCTGGTCCTTCTGAAATTCTGGTGTATGCAGAAGGTGAAAATAATGCCGAATGGCTGGCGATGGACTTATTATCACAAGCTGAACATGACACAGTTGCACAAGCAGTATTCATCACACCGGATGAAGCGCTGTTAAATGCAGTTGGTGAATGGATTGAAAAGCATTTAGAAGCATTACCAAAAGCGGATATTGCACGTACTTCAATTGAGAATCGTGGCGCATTAGTTTTGGTGAAAGACCGTGCGGAAGGTATTGAGCTGATTAACCAAGTTGCACCTGAACACTTGATGCTTTGTCTAGATGAAGCTCAGCAAATGGCGGAAGAGATTCGCCATGCGGGTGCAATCTTCATGGGACGCTATACACCTGAAGCAATTGGTGATTATTGTGCAGGGCCAAACCACGTACTACCAACTTCGGGTACAGCACGCTTCTCGTCACCATTGGGTGTATACGATTTCCAAAAACGTTCAAGCTTGATTATGTGCTCTGAACAGGGCGTGAAAAGCTTAGCGAAAACTGCAGATGTATTGGCGCAAGAAGAAAATCTTGATGCACATGCACGTTCTGCGCGTTATCGTTATCAATAAATTGAAAAGATAAAACCTCTCCCTAACCCTCACTTGCGCTTCATTTTAAAGCAGTGCTTTAAAACTTGCTCAGGAGAGGGGAACCACGAGATTGAAAAAATGCCTATTACAAATGAACAAATGCGTTTTTGGAGTCCAGAAGTACGTGAGTTAGAGCCGTATGTCCCTGGTGAACAACCTAAAATCCAAAATCTTTTAAAATTAAATACCAATGAAAACCCATATCCACCATCTCCTAAAGTGGTAGAAGCTGTACAAAAAGTTCTAGCTAACTCAGCAGATGTATTGCGTTTATATCCTGATCCAGATGCATCCGAACTAAAGCAGGCGATTGCTAAGCAGCAGAAAGTTGCTGTTGAAAATGTCTTTGTCGGCAATGGTTCTGATGAAGTTCTGGCACATATCTTTAAAGCATTCTTTATTCAAGAATTGCCACTGCTTTACCCAGATATTACTTACAGCTTTTATCCGGTTTATAGTCAGTTTTTTGGTGTGAAAACCAAAGTTTTGCCACTCAATGAAAATTTTGAAATTGTGGTAGATGACTATAAACAGCCAAATGGCGGTATTATCATCACCAATCCAAATGCACCCACTAGTATTACATTAGGTTTATCTGCTATTGAAGAAGTACTGCAAGCCAATCCAAATTCAGTGATTGTGATTGATGAAGCCTATGTAGATTTTGGTGCTGAATCTGCGGTGGCATTGGTCGAGAAATATGAAAACTTAGTGGTATGCCAAACGACTTCTAAATCACGTTCATTAGCTGGTTTGCGTGTTGGTTTTGCCATCGCTCAGCCGCACTTAATCGCGGCATTAGAAGCGGTGAAAAACAGTTTTAACTCCTATCCAATGGACCGTTTTGCGATTGCGGCTGCGGTCGCTTCATTTGAAGATCAGGAATACTTTGAAGCACAAAATGCCAAAGTGATAGCGAGTCGTGAGAAGTTGGTTGCACAGCTTTCTGAACTTGGCTTTAAGGTATTACCATCAAGTGCGAACTTTATTTTTGCTTCTTTACCTACGAAAGATGCCAGTGAATTAGCTACTGAGTTACGTGAGTGTGGCATCATTGTGCGTTATTTCAATAAGCCACGTATTAATCAGTATCTTCGTATCACGATTGGTACAGATGAGCAGAATCAACGTTTGGTAGACACGTTGAAAAATGATATTTTAGCTTAATTAAATCCACCCTAACCCTCCTTTGATAAAGGAGGGAACATCTTTCTTTTTAAAGAGAGAGAATCCCCCTCTTTGTTAAAGAGGGGTTAGGGGAGATTCAAGACTCTATGGAGTCGCTTTTTTATTTACTCAGGCTTATACCAAGCATTTAATAGATTGAGCATCGCTTCAACCTTATCAAAACATTCCTGATATTCTGCATCGCAGTCAGAAGCAATGGTAATTCCACCACCTGCCCAAAGTGAAACTTCATCCTGATATTTTTGAATCGAACGAATCAAAATATTCCAAGAACCTGTACCATCAAAATTAAAATAGCCAAGTGAACCACAATAAGCCCCACGTGGTGCATTTTCTAGTTCTTCAATAATCTGCATGGCGCGAATTTTAGGAGCACCAGTAATGGAACCACCAGGTAGGGCAGACATTAAAACATCAAAGGGATTTATACCCTCTTTTAAAGTTGCTTCCACTTCGCTGACCATGTGATGGACTTGTTTAAAGCTTTCAATATTAAATAACTTTGGCGTTTTAACTGAACCGGTTTCTGCATAAACACTCAAGTCATTACGCAATAAATCCACGATCATGACATTTTCAGCCTGATCTTTTTCAGAATTCTTTAAGGTCTGTTTGGATTGCGCATCCAAGATCGGATCTGCATAACGTGGCATAGTGCCTTTAATTGGCTTGGTCAAGATCTTTCGTTCAGGTTGAAACTCAATAAAAAGCTCTGGTGAACAGCTTAACAGTTCAAACTCACCTATGCGTAAATAGCCCGCATAGGGTGCATTGGTTAGTTGCCAAAACTGTTCTGCTGTAGTCAGTAGAGAACCTTTGGCTCGTGCTGAAAATTCCTGTGTCAGATTAATCTGATAACAGTCACCTGCTTTAATATATTCTTGAACTTGGTTAAATGCCTGCTGATAAGCTGATTTATCCCAGCATGCTATACATGGAGACACTAAACTAAATTCTGACTTATCTCGGTATTGATCAATCAAAGCCTGAATTTTCTGAAAAATTTCTTCAGCATTTGGAGCATAACTTTTAAATAACCATCCTTCCGTACCTAGTTCTAAATAAGTAGAAAACTGCCCAATAAAAAGTGCTGGCTGATGGCGCTGTTTATACTGTACTTGTTGCTGAGCCGCATAATCATAGGAAAAAAAACCAATATATCCGCCATTAAATTTTTCTGAATTATTCTTAAATACAGATTGAAAAGTAAAGTCTAGTTCATTTTCAATTTTTATATACTCATTAAAGACCTTTGCCTGATAAGTCTGCACCTTACCTTCTTGGACTAACGTATATTGCTCAACACAAAAAGCAATAAAAGGTTTTCCCTGATTTTCTAAAAAAATGACATGATCTAATAGATGCAGTGCTTCCAAAATATAATGTGGTTGTATATTGGTGGATTTAAGGAGAGATTGATAAGTTGCGCTGTACATTCAGTTTAGAAAATTGAGAGGATTATCTTAATTCTATCTTAACTGGACAGAAAAATGAGGGGAAACTTACATTTACCGTTTGTCGGCGAAACACTAAATATGACCAACAACAGTTGATCAAAATTTAACATAAAGCTAATTTAGTCGTGCGAGCAAATCACTCAAGGATTAATTGCTTGTGCTGTTAGAAAACTAAAAATACAGCAGAAACACAGAGTGATTCACAACCAAAAAAATAATACTCTTGGGAGAGTACGAATGAAAAAATTTACTAAACTGGCTTTAATTTCTTCAATGGCAATTAGCGCAAATGCGATGGCAATGCAAGCCATGGATGATTCTGCACTTAGCGCAACAACTGGTCAAGACGGTTTATCAATTGGTATTGGTATTTCTAAAATTGCTATTGAACGCTTATTTATTCATGATAATGATGGTTTAGCAGCTAAAGGTGCAGCGGGTGATGCTGGTTACGGTGGTACAGGTAATGCTGGTGCAATTGTAATTATGGGTAAGAAAGCTACTGCAACAAGTGAAGCTACTACTGCTAACTGGGAGGCTCCTTCAACTGATTCACACGGTATTGTGATTGGTGCTAACTATGAAAAAGATGCAGATACTGGTGAATATCTTCACTTACTTGGATCTAGAAACTTAGCAGATTTAGTGATTGATAGTGATGCAGGTACTGCTGCAAATGGTGGAGCATTTATTAATATTGCTGCTGCTGTTTCGGGCCTAGATATTCAAATCGGTGCTATCGGTGTAACTGCTTCTGCTAATTCGAAAGCCGCATATGATGCTGGATTGGCAGGTGCAGATTCAATCCGTAGAGGTGGTGGTGCAACTGTTAATAAAATTTTAAGTGGCTTAGACATTAAAACAGGGCAAATGAATGCTAATATCCAGGTAGGTTCATCTCCTCAAGGGGCTATGATTAAGCTTGATACAATAATGACTGGTGGTTTAGAAATTAATAATTTAGGTTTGCTGGATAATTCATCTGCTACTAAACCAATTGGGCAGAACCCAGACACATATGCTGCGATTACTACAGGAAATCCTGGTGAGCTATTCATTGAAAGCATTAAATTAGCTGATGCAAAATCAAAAGATTTAACTATTAATCAAGATATTAATATTTATACAACAACAAAAACAGGTGATGTCGGGACTGCTGGATTTATCAAAATTGTAAGTCATGGTGGACCTAAAGATAACTATGTAGCCGGTATTCGTATTGGTGGTGCTGAGGCTGCGTCTATTGGTGATGTAGAGGTTCAAGGTTTACAAACTTACTATACTTCTCAAATCAGTCCTTCCGGTATGACCTATACTCCAGGTGCTGTGATTACAATCAAAGGTCACTAATCTTTTAATTATAAGATTTAAAAAAGCGCGTATCGATACGCGCTTTTTTTATGTCTATCACGTTCATCTTAAATATAAAAAAAAGCTGTTATTTTTTGAAAAAAAAGGTATCTTAAAGGTTACAAGGAAGTAGAGTGAAAACTCTATAATAATGACTGACATGGCAACTAATGCCGATAAAAAGAAAAACAAAACCTATGTTAGAGATCGCATTGGGCTCGGCATTGATGTATTACGCTGCCAAAGAAGCCTTTGATTTAAAGCAACAGCCTCCAGGAACCATTAAGTACGCTGAAGTCCTAGATTCGCGTAATGACTCTTTTGTGCGTATGCATCAGGAGGCCGTTCAGGTTCGTCCAGCCATTGAAGATCAATTCCGAGGCATTGTCCGTCAAGCTTATGACTATAGCTGTGGCTCGGCAGCACTGACTACATTGCTCAACGGTTATGTGGGGACACAGCTAGACGAGCAACAGATCATGAATGGTCTGATGCAATATGGCGAAACAGAAAAAATTGTAGAACGCCGCAGTTTCTCATTATTAGATATGAAACGCTTTGTAGCTGCACTGGGTATGGAAAGTGGCGGTTACCGTGGTGAATTTAATGACCTTGTCAAACAAGGGCAACCTGCGATTGTGCCAATTTCCTATGCAGGCTTTAAACACTTTGTCGTTTACAAAGGCTATAAAAATGGTCGTGTTTATGTGGCGGATCCAGCGATTGGTAATATTAGTTTCGATGAACAACGTTTTAAAGATGTTTGGGAAAATAACACACTGTTTTTAATTAATGTGCCTGAACAATATCGTAAAGATTTATTAGCAATTCAAGATCAAGACTTACGTCATGTAGAGGATTCAGTTATTAATCGCTATGCATTGGCAGATATTCAATATCCTCAGTTTTATATGGATAAAATTGCAGATAAAGCATCAACCATCAGCAAAAATCGCAATCGAAATTCAGAATCGGAAAATTTTGGAAAATTTGAGCATAACTTTCTTAGGCTCTACTACAAAAACAAATAATGCAGACATTATGGAAATAAAAAATAATACGGTGGAATGGATATGAAAAGTCAATGGATGAATAAGACTCTACTGGTACTCAGTGTTCAAATGGCGATGGGGGTTGCTTATGCAGCAGATGATGTTGCATTGGGTGAGTACGAAGCCGTTGAAGAAACAACTGAGTCGGTTGAGGTTGAACCTGAGTTAGGTGGTTATGAAACGGTTCAAGAAGTTGAAGAGCAAAGCGAAACGCCAGAACCAGCGAAACCAAGTACAGCTAGTCAGGCATTGCAACAACAAGAAGGTGATGCAACTCAAGCCACCAACCTTGAGGAAGTATTTACTTCGAGTGAACGCCAGTATTCACTGATCAAGCAAGGTGAAATTTCATCCTATTATGATATTGATTATACGTATTATCGTGATACTCAACTTGATATGGAAATGGCTCAAGGTCAACTCTATCAACTACGTGTTCAGGAAAATGCATCACATACAATTACCAATACATTTACCGCACAGTACGGTTTAAAAGATAACTTGACTTTAACCGCATCGATTCCACTGGTAGCGAAAACTGATTTATTAAAAGACACTTCAACTGCCGGGCTAGGTGATATTAGCTTAGGGGCACGCTGGGAGCCGTTCCCTTTAAAAGCTGGACGTTTACCACTGATTTTATTTGGTAACTTATCGACCAAGACGGGTGATAGCCCCTATGAAATTAATGCAGCGACAGACTTAGCAGCAGGTAAAGGTTACTATTCTGCAGGTATCGGTGCGAGTACCCGTAAATATATTGATCCAGTGGTTCTGTTTGCTTCAGTTTCTGCTAATTATGGTTTTAAAGAGTCAGGATTAAATCAAATTCGTGGTAGACGTATTATTGAAGAATTTGATCCAGGTATCAGCGGTGGTTTTGCATTTGGTTTTGCTTATTCGTTTAACTATGACGTATCAATGACCATGTCATATCAACAAAGCTTCAATACTGGAGCTGAATTTACTTATAACACGGGTGAAAGTTACTCAGCAGCAGATCAAACCAGCTCCACTTTCTCTATTTCATTGGGTGTGCGTACATCACCTGAAACAATTGTAAATGGAACACTTGGCTTTGGCTTAACTGAAGATGCACCGGATGTATCACTCGGTCTATCTTTCCCACTTGATATCTTAGGCTTCGGTAAAAAAATCCGCTAATAGGGGTGTCGTATGAAATACATTCGACTGAATCCGCTATTGGTTGGTATCATAGTAGCGGGTTGTTCATCGTATTCGTTTGCTCAGTTAGGGACAAACCTTTCTGTAGATTTACGTTCATTGGCTATGGGGAACGCTGTTACAGCAGACCCACCAGGTGTGAATTCGATTCACTTTAACCCAGCCGGTCTAACAAAAATTAATGGTCTGCAAACAGAACAGCAAATTGTGGTTGCAAACTTTGATATTCAGCGTGAGTTCTCTGTACCTGCAGGTTATAACGTCTTTGGTTATTCAGATGACCCATTGGTCTGTAATGATGGTCCTGAAGTATCATCCGACCTGTGTACCGACTTTAAAGATAAAGTTACAGGTGATGTTGAATATGCGAGTCTTTATGTTCCTGGCTTGAAAAAAATGGTTGACCTAGGCGACGGTTTACCTTTGGTCGCACCAACCATGGGGATTGCTTATAATCCACCGGGTTCAAAAGCGACCTATGCAACGGCTGTTTATGCACCTTTAGTTGCCGGTTTTGGTCATGAAAATGGTAATCCTGCCAATTTTATGGGGCAACAAGTTGCTCTAGAGCGTATCACATATCTATCGCCATCAATTGGTTATGAAGTAAGTGATCATTTGTCAATTGGTGCATCAATTGGGATGTCATATCAAGCTATTGCAATGAAAACGGATCTACGATTTCCGAATGAGTTAATTGGTATGCTTCGAATGATCGATGAGGTCGTTTGTACACCTTTTAAAGAAAACTCAGACATTATTACCGATATTTTACTTTTGGGGATCTGTAATGCCGAAGAAGGCATGAATCCATTTGGTAAATTTGGTCAAATGCAATTGGCACTTGAGCAAAACTTAAGCCCAAGTTATAACTTGGGGGTACTTTGGGAACCAACAGAAGATTTTAGCTTTGGTTTGGTCTATCAAAGTGCAGCCAAAATGCGTTTAAAAGGCAAATATCATATCGATAATGCCAAAGCTCCACAGGAAATGATCAAAGGATTGATGACATCTCCAACAGGGCAAATTCTAGCGGCTATTCTTGGATTCCCAACCTATATTCCATCAAGTGAATCTGGTTTAGTATCGATGGATTTTGAATATCCAGAGCATATACAGGCCGGTATTAAATACAAAATCATGCCCGATCTTCAAATTAATTTTGATGTGGGGTGGACCAATTATGCTGCATGGGATGAGTTTAAGTTTGAATTCGACCGTCAAATTTCAGCACTTAAAATTGCAAAATTATTATCTGCAAATGTAACCGATACATCGTTGGCATTACCTTTAGGGTTTGAATCGCCATGGAACTTTGGTGTGGGTCTTGAATATTCTGCGACAGACCGATTAAAGCTCCGTATGGGTTATGAGCCACGTACATCTGCAATTCCAGATGACAAGCGAAATACCATGGTACCGATTAATGGTGCACAGCTCTTTGGTATGGGTGTCGGTTATCGCTTTGATGCTGACACAGATCTTGACTTATCTATTGGTTTCTTGCGTAGTAAGGATAATATCCCAGCAAATACGAGTAGCCTAGCAAACCAAACTGGGGTCAACAATTTATTACTTAACCCATATGCAGGCTTAAATGTAAAAACAAATACCAAAATTACGATTTTAGGTTTGAACTACCGCACACGTTGGTAAAGGAATATATGATTAGAAAGGATGTATGGTTAAAGACGGTATTGGTGCTAAGTCTAGCGCCAATCTCTGTTTCTGTGTCAGCAAAAGAGTTCGTCACAATTATTGGACCAGATGGTCGACCGATGGTTGTGCCTCGGCCAGTAAGTGCGAAAGATAAAAAAGTAAAAGATGTTATATCGAAACCATCAGCAGCAACTCACCATGTTAATCCTGTTCCATTATCTGTTCAGCAAAATCAGCCTATAAAATATGTCAATTTGAGTGACTCACCTGAGCAGAAAATAAATACTGTTGTACAACCAGTACAACCAGTACAACCAGTACAACCAGTACAACCAGTACAACCAGTACAACCAGTACAACCAGTACAACCAGTACAACCAGTACAACCAGTTAAGGTTCAACAAGCGACAACTAAAACTCAAGAAAAGCAACCTCAGCCGCGTTCAGGTATTAGCCAAGTGGATGGGGTAGAATACGTTGATAGTGAATACTTGGAAGCAAAAGAATTTAATTTAGAAGGCAAAAAACGCTTTTATACGATGCCAGAAGGCATTGTAGATAAAAACCTCGGCAGTGTTCGTTTTCAAAGCGTAGAACGTGAAAAAGGGGTGGGTGAGTCGACCTTGAAAGCATTATTCCAAAAGCCGACTCAACAAGATGGCCCTGTGGTATTGGCACAAACGTATTACCGAATTTCAGGTGAGGAAACGATTAATAGTCTGGGGCAACAATGCTTTAGTAATAAAAAGTTTAAAAAAGCCAAGAAATTAGAACCAAAACAAGAGATTAACGTATGGCCACGAGCACCAATTGCCAAAGATGAATTTGATTACGAAGTTGTAGCCATTGATGTAGGTATTAAAAATATTCAGCTGAAATCTTTCGCATCTAGCCAAAATAAGCCTGTGTATTATTGGCCATTTACGGTATTTCTAGACAATAAAGGCTGTGTCTTAGAGGGTGCAGGTGGTTTTAAAAACCAGGATGGACAAGCCAATCATTTTCAATATGAATCTATTGAGGGAATCTTGCAGATTCCTAAACAAACAGCTTATGTGCTTCTTACACCGCTCGCTTCTGCAATAGATGTGGAAGATAAAATGTTGAGCAATCAAGGACAACTAAAATTAATCGCAATTCGATAAGGATTATTCGAGTAAATCATCATGAATATAAAAAAAATCTTTCCATTTGCTTTAACGGCATTGGTCACAGCATTAACAGCTTGTGGTGGTGGCGGTAGTACCAATGTAAAATCTGAAAATGATGAACCTGCGACAACCAACGGGAGTTGTAGTGGTCAAGGGTGTGTACAGTGGGGCTTGGAATATCCCCTTGATGGCTTAAATTTCAACTGTAGTAGTGATACTAAAAATAATTTTATTACTCAATTTAATCGTAACGATGGTGTTGCAACGGGGCGTTGTAAAGAAACTGATGAAATCGAATTTTATATTGCTAGTGAACTCGATACGCGGATCAATATTGGGAAAATTAAACTCAGTGATTTTATTCAAATTTCAGGAATCGAATCGAGTTTCCCACGTTTGAGTTTATTGGATATTAGCGCAGGACAACCGAATGCTAGTAGCTTGAATCTAAATGATCCGAGTATTAAAAAAGCAATGAATACTGTTAAAGTATTGCAAACTTTGGCATTAGAAGAAAAGAACATTACTGATCCAACAGATATTCAGCCACTCTATATCAATGAAAAGATTCGTGAACGTTTAAACAAAATTACAAAGTCTATCAACGTTGCTGATACAGATTTTGAATCACAAATTAAACCTGTGATCGATATTACTAAGATTAAAGATGAAGATGCATTTAAGGCAGTGAGTAAGCTTGCGATTATTGCCAATGCTGCAGTGTACCAGCCTGAATTTTCACTGTTTTCTACTGACGGTTTATTGAGTCAGCTCAGTGGCTCAAATGGTCTGGTAGGATGTGATAAGACAAGCTGTAGTGCTTCAGATAAAAATACGCGTCATGTATTTGGTCATTTCATGCTGATTACAGACCGTCAGGGGTATACCTTTGGTTCAGGTGTTCAGTGGCGTGATAAAGACCTCATTGTTGCAGGTAGTAATTTAACCTCCTTAGGTGGTATCAATGCTGAAATGATTCGTAAGGTGAAGCCAGTTGGAATGACTGCTCTGCCACAAAAAACATGGTTAGATGTAGTAGCGGATAAGATCACCTCTCCGTATCAATTTAACGTGGGTCAAAGTCAAGATAAGCTAGAAATTACACAAGGTACTTTACTCAGTGACTCGGTGATTGCAGGGACTGAAAACTTCTATAAATTGATCGTGAAAGGAAAAGTAGATAACACACCGTTGACTGCAGTTGAGCAAGCAAAACTTGGTAAATGGAGAATGTCAGCAGATAATCTGAACTACAATGGTTCAGTAGATTTATATAAGATTTTCCCAATCAGCTATTTAGATGGCGAAGTCTTTAAAACTGCGAGTAATGTGGCGAAAGGTCAGAAATATATCTTCCCAATTTATGGCGAACTTGAGTTTAAATTTACTGATACTACCCACAGTCCTGTAAAAGTAGGTGTCGTTATTGATAGTAATGGTGATGTCCGCACTAATCGTCAATCTGAAACGACCCTTGCAATGGATCAGAGCAATGGCTGTCAAGGCGATGTTTTAGGCGATAATCTTGAAGATGCCAATGGCGTTACCCAATATCGTTTAGGGACTTTGGGTCGTGCATTTGCCAAAGATAAAACATTGTCGATTCGTATGGTTTTAGGTCATGAAGACTTTGGTGATATTAATGGTGCTTTGATTGGGGTGGATTCGCGTATTGAAACTTCAACAAATGCCAATGACAGTATTGTGATTGGTGGTGCACTGATTAATGTCTCGAATTTATTGAATTCAAGTGCTGGACAAAAAGGTCGTATTACCTTTACCAACTCAGCCGGAGAAGCTGTTGGTTGGGCAAATACTTTGGCAAGTTTCCAAAATATTTATAATACAGCGAATAAAGAATCGACTTCTGTAACAGATGACGATAAAGCGCTGGCAAAACTCAATGGCGGTACAGTGAGTCTGAATCTTGCGAACTGTTATACGGTGAAGCAAAAATAATCCAATTATAAAAAAGCCCATCATTGATGGGCTTTTTTATATCTTAAGATTTGAAGTTTACATAAACCCTTCAAGCGGTAACCAAGAAACGAATTTTACCAACGCTTTGTTATACCATTTCATATGAGGTTCTTTGGTCAAAGTTTTAATCTCACCATTAGATTGCTTGATCTTCCAGTTGATATTTTGATTAGTATCTAAAACCAGTTTATAGGCATATTTACTCAAGTTCTGATCCATCGTTTTATGCACAGCTTGGGCAAGGGTAGGACTGTTAAGTAATACACCAATTTCTGTATTCAGGTAGGCTGAACGTGGGTCAAAGTTAAAAGAGCCGATAAATACTTGTTTCTCATCTAAGGCCATCAGTTTGGCATGTAAGCTGGAACGACTTAAGCCTTTCAAACTAACTTTAGCCTTGTCGGCAATTTCCTTGGTATTAGCATTCAGGTTTGCTGCCTCAGGTGCAGCGAGAAACTCATACAATTGAACATCATTTTTCAGTAAATCCTGGCGATACTTAGAATAAAAAGCATGCACAACAGGAACATCATTGGCTTTATAAGAATTGGTTAGTACTCGAACCTTAATATTATTTTGAGCAAGATCCTTCAGGCGTTCGGCACCTTCTTTCTCTGGCACAAAATAGGCAGAAACAATATCTACACTCTGTTCAGGCTTTTCCAGATGTTGTAACAATTGGAAATTTAGATGCTCTTCTTTTTTAGCCTTGGACTTGATCTTAGTAGGTGGATCTTTGACTACTTCTGCTTCGACCCAATCCAGCTGGATATTATGCTCAAGCCATTTGTCAAAAGCCTGAGACCTGTTGGCTAAATCGAGATAGTTTTGTACTCGCGGATCATCCTGATGGGCTTTTAGCTGCTGTTTCAGGCTTTCAAAGCGCAAGCTGTGATGGCCTGGATTAACAATATTTCGAACCGGGTAAGCATAGTCATCATTCCAGTACTCATCGAAGGAATGGATGATCTCATCAGAGGCTGCACCAGCAAGCAGGACATCGACATCAGAGAATTGATAGTTATCACTGACATTGTAATACTGGTTGCTCATATTACGACCACCAATTAGCGCAATTTGATTATCAGCAATAAAGCTTTTGTTATGCATACGTCGGTTGATTCGTTTCAGATCCAGCACCATATCCATAGCACGATGCTGACGGAAGCGGTAAGGGTTATATAAGCGCACATCGATATTCTGATGCTGATCTAGCGCCAGATAAATACCTTCCATCTTCTTGGCATTGTTATCATCAATCAGGAGGCGAACCTTCACCCCACGGTCGGCAGCCTGAATAATGGCATTCAAAGCCAATGCACCAATCCGGTCATTATCCCAAATGTAATATTGCAGGTCTAAAGATTTTTCAGCCTTATGAATCAGTTGTATACGAGCTGCGAGTGCTTCAAGTGGATCATATAAAACATGATAGCCAGTCAGACCGACATATTGATCACGTAAAGGTTGTACTATTTTGGACAGGGAAGTCTGTGAAGTATCGGTTTCAAAGGCGGTATGCGAAGGTCGTTCTACCTGCGGAGGTAGCGTGCTACAGGCAGGGATTCCCAGAACAAGGCTAAAACCCAGTAAGACAGCAGATTTATATGAAGTATTACGTTCGGGAGTGACCAGGGGCAGGTCGGCCTTGGAGCGGGGAGCAATCGTCATATGAGTCTAAGCGTGATAAATTAGGTTTGAGTATAATTGCCAGCTGTGAAAAGATAAATACAAAGCAGCGTATGTACTGAAGAACTGGACAAGGCGAAACTATGGGGAATATTGATTCCGTGATCTTTTATTTCTATATCGGAATGGCGATTTTGGCGCTGTGGTGTATATCACAGGCATGGATCAGTCAGTCACATACCCAGACCATTCATCCCTTTAAAGCCTTTACCCATCTGCTCGCTTTTTATCTGTCTTATCTGCTGATTCCTTTATTTTTCTTCAGTATTTATGCCGGATTTGCAGGCTATTACTCGATTCATGAAGCTGTTTTTATTTGTTTGTTGAGTGGGGTCTTGAGTTATGCGCGTTTTATCGAACCGCATCTGATTCAAGTTAAAACGACGCGTTATCAGATTAATCCCGATAAAAAATTGGATAAGCCAGTCCGTATTGCACTCATTGCGGATCTGCATATTGGTTTATTTTCTGGTCATGAGCGCCAGCTGAAGCAAATTGTACATAAATTAAATCAGCAGCAGCCAGATTTAGTGGTAGTGGCAGGTGACTGGACTTATGAACCGGAAGACACCTTAACCGAAGAGATCGCCGTCCTGAAGGAGATTCAGGCACCAGTTTATTCTGTTAATGGCAATCATGATGAACAGTATCCTGGACCTCCTATTCAAGAGCTATTACATACTGCGCTTGCAACCAACAACGTGATGGATATTGAAGGGCAGATCGTTGAATTTAATGAATTCCGCTTAGTCGGTATTGGCGATCTGTGGGCAGGAAAAGCAGATATGCGTTTCTTACCTGACTTGCCACAAGACAAGCCATGGGTGATCCTGTCGCATAATCCGGATACGGTAGATATGGTGCCGCAATTGCCAAGTCGACCACTGATGCTTTCTGGGCATACGCATGGCGGGCAAGTGGAACTGCCATGGCTGACGGATTATGTGATGAAAAAGGTATCTATTCTTGGACATAAGCGCGGGCTATACCGACATGAACATGCCGATGTGTTTGTGACCGTAGGAACTGGTCTGGTTGGTGTGCCTTTCCGTTTTCGTGTACCACCAACCATTGATATCATTGAACTGGTATAAATGAGTTGTGGCTGAGTTTAGCCCTTAACGAACCATCCAGATAATTACCGTAATTAAAATAATGATACCTGCAATAATCCAGATCAGATGCGGTCCATTTTTTGCAGTAACGGGTTCAGCAACTTTTTCCTGCAACTCTCGAGTCGATTCAGGGACGGGTGGACGAGTAGCATGATCTTGTGTAGCACTCGTAGGAATGGAGACTGCAATAGAATCAGTCAGTGTTTCAGTCTTTAACTGTCGATCAGCCGTGACATCATCGCTAAATCTTGCACCTTGGGTCTGTACCTGTAAGGCAGCATCATGTTCCATCACAATGGCAGCAATGACTTCCAGCGCCTGTTGTTGGTTCAATGAAGTATGTTGGACAATATATTGGATGGCCTCGGTTTTTTTATCATCTTCCAGTAAGACCACAATATGAACCAATTGTTCTTCGGTTAAATATTCGATCGGATCCTGCATGTTTTATCCTTCTGGTTATGAATCCATCTCTGTATTGTTCCGTAAATAGAAGGGGAGAAATAGCAGTTTTTTGTTGCATCTCGAATTGCAGAAATAAAAAAAGCCAGCGTTAATACGCCGGCTTTTTATTGGGTGATTCCAGAATTAGATTTGATTGTTTACATCATCATTCTTGGTTTCACGAATCAGCAGGAATGCTAATAATGACAGAATCGATGCCGCAGTTAGGTAATAACCTACAGCAGATAAGCCATATTGTGTTGCCAGCTTGGTTGCGATCAATGGCGCAAAAGATGCACCGAAAATACCAGCCAAGTTAAAGGTCAACGCAGAACCTGTATAGCGCACTGAAGTCGGAAAGATTTCAGACAATACGGTACCAATCGGGCCATAAGTTAAGCCCATGATTGCAAGGCCGATACACAGGAATAAGAACACGACAATGGTGCTGCCTGATTCAAGCATGTCAGCAAAGAAGATACCGAAGATCGCAGAAACGATACATACGCCGATTGAAGTTGCTTTACGACCAAACTTCTCTGCAAATACAGCAGATAGTGGGATGAACGCAGCAAAGCATAGTGTTGCTACCAATTGCAGCTGCAGGAATTCTTCACGTGAATAGCCGAGCTGTTTCGTACCCCATTGCAATGCGAATACTGTGGTCAGGTAGAACACAACGAAGGTACAGATGGCAGCGATGGTACCCAATACCAGCATTTTAGAATGCTTTTTGAATACTTCGAAGAAAGGTACATTTACTTCTTTTTGCTTTTTCAATACGTTCTGGAATGCAGGTGTTTCATGCAATTTCAGACGAATCCAAAGGCCCATGATTACAAGCAAAGCACTAGAAATGAATGGAATACGCCAGCCCCATTGCATGAACTCTGCTTCAGTCATTAACGCACCGAGCGTCAAGAATGAGCCAGTTGCCAAGATAAAGCCAAGCGGAGCACCTAATTGCGGGAACATACCATACCAGGCACGTTTACCTTCAGGAGCATTTTCAGTTGCAAGTAATACAGCCCCTGACCATTCACCACCCAGACCAAGGCCCTGACCTAAACGGCACAGTGCCAACAGTAAAGGTGCTACGATGCCAATTTGACCATAAGTTGGCAGTAGGCCAATGGCTACAGTAGACAGGCCCATGGTCAGCAAGGCAGCAACCAGAGTGGCTTTACGACCAATTCTATCGCCGAGGTGACCAAACAATGCCGCACCGATCGGACGAGCAATAAAGGCAATTGCGAAAGTCGCAAGAGACTGAATCGTTGCGGTCATTGGGTCTGTACTTGCTGGGAAGAACAGATAGGGGAAAATAATGACAGCGGCAGTGGCATAAATATAGAAATCGAAGAACTCGATTGTAGTGCCTACTAAACTCGCTGTTAAAACGCGGAATTTTGAGTTTTGTGCTGGCTGAGCAGCAGAATTTGACGACGCCATGAATGACCTTACACTTACTAAAAATAAAAGAACTTAGTTTTAAAAGCGTAATCTTTTTAAAAAAGGCGTAATTTCTTAAAAAAACAACTGCAACCTTCTCAATTCAACTCGCTCAGGGTCACTGAAATGAAGAATGAGAGGATTAAATCACGTAAAGATAGATGGACAGAAAATGTGATCCTGCGCCTATCAATACAAAAATGTGCCAGATAGCGTGCGTATATCTTACTCTTTTTAAGGCGTAAAACAATGCACCCACCGTATAAGCAAGTCCACCAATGATGAGAAAGGTTAAAGATTGAGCAGATAAATATTTCTGCATATCATCAATAACTAACAGTGCAAGCCAGCCCATTGCGAGGTAAGCGAACAGGGAAAGTTTCTGAAAACGATGAATGAATATGAACTTGAATAGTGTTCCAAGGACAGCAATGATCCATAAAGCGATCAATAAATACTGGGCTTTGGCCGTCGGGATGGCGATCGCCAGAAATGGTGTGTAAGTGCCAGCAATCAGATAATAGATCGCAGTATGGTCAATTTTTTTATAGAAGTAACGTCGATCCGCAGTAGTGGCCATGTGGTACAGCATCGAGGCAGAAAAAAGCACAATCATGCTTAGTCCATAGACCCATAGGCCAAGCCATTGACCCGTGCTGAGGTAAGAGCCTTTAATGACCAGCAAAATCCCGGCAATCACCGATAAGGCAGCACCTACACCGTGACTGATGTAGTTGATGCGCTCTTCGACAGCATCATAATCCTGAAGCAGTGGTGCATTTGACATAGTTATCATTCTTCTTAAATATACAAATGTATAGTAATTCAATTTTGCTTTTAGAGTAAGAACATTTACACTTTAATGGCAATTCATTTTAGGTTTCATTTATGTCCACTTTGGCGTCTCTCTCAGTTCAAGAACAGCAATTTCTGGATACTTTCCAGCAAGCCATTGAAACAGATCATTTTGATCGCCTGATTTTAAGTCAGTATAAGGGCGAATTGGAACAGCTAGAGAAAATGACCTTGCGCGTCATTTTACTGAATGAACAGAAAGTATTGAGTTGTCTGTACCGATATAAGACCCAGGATGTCACCAAAAATTATCCTTTATCAGAAGCTCTCTCTCAGGTGACTGAATTACTGGCATGTTGCAAGCAGGCCAATTTGATCACCACAGCCGAAGAATTGCAGCTGAAAAAGAACAAGAAAAAAGTCATGCTGACTCGTAGCAAAACTAAACCCGTCATTAAGTCCAAAACTGCTGAACAGGGTCATGACCGAGTGAAGCAGCGCTATGTGGATCAGGACAGCGTATTTCTACAACATCTTGGCATTACCGATCAGCAAGGTCAGGTCATTCCAAGTATGGCGCGTAAGTGGAAACAGATTAATAAGTTTGTGGAAATCTTCTCGAATGCGCTTTCGCAGATTCAAGCTTCTCAAGAAGGGCTGCGGGTGGTGGACTTTGGTTCAGGTAAAGGCTATCTGACTTGCGCCTTATATGACTATATGCAAAAGCATGGGCAGACGCCGTGGGTGACTGGCGTAGAGCTAAATCCGAAAATGGTTGAGTTTTGTCAGAATGTGGCAGATCAATCCCAGTTTAACCAGCTCGATTTCTTCCAGGGCGATGTACGGACTTATGAGCCGGAACGTTTGGATGTGATGATCGCTTTACATGCCTGTGATGTGGCGACAGACTTTGCCATTCATACTGGTATTCGCCTGAATGCCCAGATCATCATGTGCGCGCCATGTTGTCATAAGGAACTGCGTCCACAGTTGCAGGCACCGCAAATACTCAGTCCGATGCTGCAATTCGGGATTCATGCCGGTCAGCAGGCTGAAATGCTGACTGATACGATTCGTGCCTTATTACTCAAAGCTTATGGTTATGAAACCAAAGTATTTGAATTTGTCGCGCTAGAACATACCAGCAAGAATAAAATGATTCTGGCGGTGAAACGTAAAGACTATCAGGAACCAGATCAGGACGTACTGAACCAGATTCAGGCTTTAAAAGAGATGTATGGGATTCAGAAACATTCGCTGGAATTATTGCTCAAAGATGAATGGGATCAGCAGGGGATTGGTTGTAAATGCTAAGTTCAGCTGAGCTGAGAATTGTTGTTGGAACATGGGATGTGTTAGCAACAGATGCCAAAATGATTCGTGAAGCAGTGTTTATTCAGGAGCAAAACATTGCGCCTGAAGATGAGTGGGATGCTAAGGATGAAGTGTCTACCCATTTTGTGGCTTATCTGAATGATCAAGCAGTTGCCACAGCCCGACTATTAACAAGTAATAGTATCGGTCGTGTCGCAGTACTGAAATCAGCGCGTGGTCATAAGGTTGGGCAATGCCTAATGCAGTTTGTGATTGACTATGCACGCGCTGAAAGTCGGCAGTTTGTTAAACTTTCCTCTCAAGTGCATGCCATTGGCTTTTATCAAGCCTTAGGTTTTCAGCTACAGGGTGAGGAGTATTTAGATTGTGGTATTCCACATATTGATATGTATTTACCGTTGTAAGGTTTCATTGTTCAGATATAAAAAAAGCGAGGTACTGACCTCGCTTTTTCATTTTTAAATCTTAATGACCATGTGCGCCGTTTGCAGTATGTTCAGTATCCGTATTGGCATGTTCATCTGCTGACATATTGTGTTCTTTAGCAGTATCCGATTGAGGTGCAGTACCTTGTTGAGCTGCTGCACGCGCTTCCCGATCTGCCTGAGCTTTAGCAATGGCTTCTTCAGACATGGTCGGAGCATTTTTAAATGCATGTTGCTGAGTATTCTGTTTTTTCTGCTGGCTTGGCATATAGTCCGGTTCATTGCTAACTGCTAGCCAGAAGATAAACATGAATATGCCACCAATTATGCAGAAGATAATCAGTGCTCTCCAACCCCAAGGCGAATTTTCAGGTGTATTTTGATCAGACATAGCATGAACCTAAAGCGGATATAGAATCTATGTTACTTTATAACATAGATTGATTGAAAAGCAGACTGGATTTGCACCGCAAAATATAGTTGGTTTTCAGCAAGCTAATAAAAAGAGGAGCTTGATGCTCCTCTTTAGTTGGATCGGATTAGATCAAAAGGTTTCAGCAGCAGCAACTTTGTTTTTAAGCAATGCTGGCGCCTTAAAGCGTTCGCCATATTTCTTTTCCAGTACATTGGTACGAGCCAGTGCCTTTGCCAGTCCATATTGATTCAGGTACTGGATGGCACCACCAGTCCACGCCGGGTAACCAATACCAAAGATTGAGCCGATATTGCCTTCCACTGTAGATTGCAGCACGCCTTCTTCCAGACAACGCACGGTATCCAGTGCCTGCACAAACAGGAAGCGTTCAGTCATTTCCTGCTCAGACATCTCGGTATTTTTATTCCAATGACTTAAACCTGACCAGAGCTGCTTTTTGCCACCTTCAGGGTAATCATAGAATCCGGCACCAGCGGCTTTCCCTTTACGGTTAAACTGGTGAATCATAGTCTGAATCACTTCATCGGCAGGTGAGTCCGCACGCTCTTTAGCTTCAGCCTGAAGCGCCTTACGCGTTTCAGTGGCAACATACTCGGACAAGGTTAAGGACACTTCATCCTGAATCGCCAATGGCCCAACGGGCATACCGGCTTTCAAAGCAGCCATTTCAATACGGGCTGGATGCACACCTTCTGCCAGTAGACGTAAACCTTCCTGCACGAAAGTGCCGAACACGCGACTGGTAAAGAAGCCACGGCTATCATTCACTGAAATTGGCAGCTTGCCGATCTGCTGCACGAAATCAAATGCCTTAGCTAGAGTTTCATTAGAGGTATTTTTACCTTTAATGATTTCTACCAGCTGCATTTTATCGACCGGACTAAAGAAATGCAGGCCGATAAATTTCTCTTGGTCTAGGCTAGCTTGAGCCAAATTGCTAATTGGCAGGGTAGAGGTATTCGATGCCATCACGCCGTCGGCAGCCAGATACTGTTCCGCTTCCTGAGTCACTTGGGCTTTGAGTTCCTGATTTTCAAAGACCGCTTCGATGATCAGATCACAGCCCGCCAAATCTTCTGTGCTTGCAGTGGTATGAATTAGATTTAAAATCTGATCGCGTTCCTCAGCTGTTAAGCGACCTTGCGCCACTTTTTTATCTAACAGTTTCTGGCTATAAGCTTTGCCTTTTTCACTAGCTTCGATCGATACATCTTTTAGAACGACCTGAATGCCTCTGCTAGCGGTGACATAGGCAATGCCAGCACCCATCATGCCTGCCCCCAAAATCCCAACTTTCTTGGCTTGCCATTTGGCAATATCTTTCGGGCGATGAGCACCGGATTTAATGCTATTCATACCATGCCAGAAAGTACCAATCATGTTTTTGGACACCTGACCGGTCGCCAGATAAGTGAAATAACGCGACTCAATGCGGAGCGCGGTATCCACATCAACCTGCGCACCTTCAACCGCAGCAGATATGATGGCTTCCGGTGCTGGATAACAACCCTTAGTCTTGTCACGTAGCATAGCAGGTGCAATTGCCAGCATTTGGGCTACCGATGGAGCAGAAGGTGAGCCACCTGGAATCTTGTAGCCTTTCTCATCATAAGGCTGCACAGATTTCGGATGTGCTTTGACCCATGTAACTGCTTTTTCTAGCAGTTCATCAAGGGTATTAGCCGTATCATGAATCAGACCTAAGCTTTTAGCTTTGTCTACACTGAGTTGCTTACCTTCCATCAAGAGTGGAAAGGCATTCTGTAAACCCAGCAGACGCACGATACGGACAATCCCACCACCACCCGGTAACAGACCTAAAGTCACTTCAGGCAGACCGAATTTGCTTTTTGGGTCATTCAATGCGATACGGTGATGGGCACATAGTGCGATTTCCCAGCCTCCACCGAGTGCTGTGCCATTCAAGGCTGCAACAACTGGAATGCCACGCGTTTCGATATAGCGCAGTTGAGCTTTCATCTCTTCAATCATATTGAAGAATTCAGTAGCATGTTCTGGTGTCGCCTGAATTAGCTCATCCAGATCGCCGCCGGCGAAAAAGGTCTTTTTGGCTGAACTGAAGATAATGCCGGAAATTTCCTCATCTACTTTGAGTTTGTCGACAACTTCGCTGAGTGCAGTACGGAAATCTGCATTCATGGTGTTTGCAGACTGGTTTGGAGAGTCGAAGGTTAGAAGAATAATATTATCATCAGTTTTTTGATATTGAATTGCGCTCATGGTTCTCTCCTTAAACCAGTTCAATAATTGTAGCGATGCCCATACCGCCACCGACACATAATGTTGCCAGACCTCGTTTTTTGCCCTGGCGTTCCAATTCATCCAGCAAAGTACCGAGAATCATGGCTCCAGTCGCACCGAGTGGATGGCCCATAGCAATGGCACCACCATTTACATTGACTTTAGCAGGATCGACCTTTAGTTCATTGATAAAGCGCATCACCACAGCAGCGAAAGCTTCATTGACTTCAAACAGGTCAATATCATCAATGGTGAGTCCAGCTTTGGCCAAGGCTTTACGGGCTGCAGGGGCAGGGCCGGTGAGCATAATAGTTGGATCAGCACCGACCAGTGCAGTCGCTAATACTTTGGCACGCGGTTTCAGATTCTGTTCTTTGACCGCTTGTTCTGAAGCCAGCAGGACTAGTGCAGCACCATCGACAATGCCGGATGAGTTGCCTGCATGATGCACATGATTCACGGAACCGATTTCGGGATATTTCTGTAGAGCAATCGCATCAAAACCCATTTGTCCCATAGTGGCAAAACTTGGATTCAGCTTGCTTAGTGTTTCCACCGTCGTATTTGGTTTGATGAATTCATCCTGATCCAGAATCACCACACCGGCTTTATCTTTTACCGGAATAATGGATTTATCGAAATGACCATTGGCTTGAGCCGCCGCCGCTTTTTTCTGGGACTGTTCGGCAAAGGTATCCACATCAGCACGGCTATACCCATCAATGGTTGCGATCAGGTCCGCACCAATGCCTTGCGGAATAAAGTCACAGGCCATATTGGTTTCCGGATCGAGCGCCCAGGGACCACCATCTGAACCCATCGGTACACGGGACATGGATTCTACGCCACCGGCAACCACCAGATCCTCCCAACCGGAACGAACTTTTTGCGCTGCCATATTCACCGCTTCCAGACCGGAAGCACAGAAACGGTTGATCTGTACACCAGCCACATCATTGTCCCAGCCGGCGGCAATTGCTGCTGTTTTGGCAATATCAGCACCTTGATCACCAATGGGGGTCACGCAGCCCAAGACTATATCATCGACTTTTGATGTATCTAATGAATGACGTTCTTGCAATTCATTGAGCAGGGTAGTGAGTAACGTGATCGGTTTGACTTCATATAAGGATCCATCCTTTTTTCCCTTGCCGCGCGGCGTGCGAATGGCATCGATGATATAGGCCTCGCTCATACAATTTCCCTTTTTTTGAATGAATAAGATTTGTTCTAATAATTTTGAGTGTAATGATTCTTTAGCTCAGCGCAATGACGAGAACGGACCAGGTCATTTGAGCAATCTGGTCAATCTAGATAACAGGCAGATAAAAAAACGCCCAAGTCTGGAGCTTGGGCGATAACTGAGATTAGCACGAAGGCCAATACTAAATATGAAGAGGATGTGACTTAATGGTAACCATGCAGCTGGCGGTATAAACCTGGCGTTACCCCGGTCCATTTTTTGAAGGCACGGTGGAAAGTACTGGTTTCACTAAAACCGACTTGTTGCGCAACATCTTCCAAAGTCAGAGCTGGATTCAACAATAGGTGAATTGCAGCATCTCGGCGCAAGGCATCTTTCACACCTTGATAGCTCTTGCCTTCCGCAGCCAGACGACGACGTAAAGTTTGTGGAGATAGATATAGCATTGATGCCACATCATTCAATGTTGGCATTTCTTCACCAATCTGACTCTTTAATACATCACGAATACGTGAAGTCAGGGAGTTGGTGTTTTTGAATTTCACCAATAACTGTGCAGGTGCCGCTTTCAGGAATTCTTCTAGGGTTTCTTCATTCTGACGGATTGGTAGATCCAGATAATCCGCTGCAAAAGTAATCTCAGTACGTGGTGCGTCAAATTGCATGACTGGTGCAAAGAATAGTGCATCATATTCATCAGCATGATTCGGACGTGGATAGCTAAAATGCACACGCTCCAATGGAAGACGACGTTCAATCAACCAAGACGCCAGACCATGCCAGATCATCAGCATACTTTCAGTGATGAAATGATCTGGATCCATTTCTTTGGGAATTTGAGGAACTAAACGGGCTTCATGTTTGTCACGTTCCAGTGTCACAGCCCAGTCATCACCAAACAGCTTGTAGAACTGAGAAGAAAGTTCCAGCGCATCGCCTAAAGTTTTAGCGTGAATGATCAACTGACACATGATGGCAAATGTACCAAGACGGCGCGGCTGTTTGTCAAAGCCAACGTGTTCGTCCTGTGTCACCATCCACAGCATTTTGATAAAGCGGGTATATTGTTCTGGCGAGATACGGGCCTTAGGCTGATGCAGAAGTTCAGCTTCAATACCCACATGAGACAATAACGTATCGACATCCATACCGAGACGCTTTACGCCGGAGAGTGCAGCGTTAACGAAATGGATACTGATCGTATCGCGACTCATGTTTAATCCTTCAGTCTCTTTGATGTTCACTAATGCTTGACCTAATTGACAACAAATAATAAATCAATGGCAATTTACAAAATCTGATTTGCCATTTGTTACATATTAAATTGCCGAAATGATGAAGGTAAATGGCTGAACATGACATTGTTTTTGTGTGTTTATGTATCTAATATGCATAAAAAATCAACATAAATAGAGTAATTATTCTAATGTCCTATGCACTAAAAGGATTGAAAGTCCTAGATTTTTCTACACTTTTACCTGGTCCCTTTGCCACCATGTACTTGGCAGATCTTGGTGCTGAAGTTGTGCATATTGAATCACCGACACGACCTGACTTGTTGCGATTAGTGCCACCGTACGCACATGGACAAGCAACTGCACACAATTATTTGAATCGTAACAAACAATCTATCACGCTAGATCTAAAAAATCGTGACTGTATCGAACAGATCAAAAACAGGATTTCAGATTATGACATTGTAGTTGAGCAGTTCCGTCCCGGCGTCATGCAACGCTTGGGATTAGATTACGCCACATTGGCTGAAATCAATCCGCGACTCATCTATTGTTCAATTACTGGTTATGGCCAAACTGGATCCTATAAGGATAAGGCTGGGCATGATATTAATTATTTAGCTTTATCTGGAATTGCAGGACATAGCGGCCGGGTTCAGGGTGGTCCGCCGGCCTTAGGGATTCAGGTAGCTGATGTTGCTGGCGGCTCTATGCATGCAATCATTGCGATCCTGGCGGCAGTAATTGAACGTCAGCGCAGCGGCATGGGGCAGTATATTGATATTTCCATGACCGATTGTGCGGTGGCCTTAAATAATATGGCTGCGGCAGCAAGTCTGGCGGCAGGTGTGCATGCTAAACCAGAATTAGGTCATCTCAATGGCGGCACTTTTTATGACTATTATCAAACCCAAGATAGACGTTACCTTTCCATTGGTAGTTTAGAGCCACAATTTATGCAAGGGCTGGCACAGGCATTAGAGCTACCGATCTTATTAGAAAAAGGTGCATCCTTAGATGCTCAAGACCGAGCAGAGGTTAAAGCTGCGATTCAACAGAAAATTCTCAAGAAACCTTTGGCAGAGTGGCAGTCAGTATTTTCAACACTGGATGTTTGTGTTGAACCTGTATTAACACTGAATGAAGCTTTAAATTCCCAACTGGCCA
This sequence comes from Acinetobacter sp. LoGeW2-3, assembly GCF_002688565.1. Classification (NCBI taxonomy): domain Bacteria; kingdom Pseudomonadati; phylum Pseudomonadota; class Gammaproteobacteria; order Moraxellales; family Moraxellaceae; genus Acinetobacter; species Acinetobacter sp. LoGeW2-3. Next base: position 1,713,228 of record NZ_CP024011.1, read on the forward strand.
AAGAACGCAGTTGGGTGGTGCAGGTTCCAGTCAAAGCAGGAGAACAGGAAGCCGAGCCACAACTCGCTTGTCCAATCAAGTTTTCCCGCTCCAGCTCACGCTATGATTTTATTGGGCAAGCACTGGGTGAATCTGAACAGTGGTAAGGTTTCATCTTTTAATGTGATTATTTATAAATCAGTAAGGGCACGATGCTTTTATATGAAATTAATTGCTAAAGATCTAAAAAATAAATCATTATTGGTTGAAAAGTGGTTTTGTCCGGCAAATCCTTTATATCACTGAATTTCTGGTAGGCTTATCAATAAAATCGCTATGAAATATGTATAAAAAGCATTTTATTGATAGATTTAATCTCGTTATCCTTGCCGTCGATATAATAGAAACTACTAGCTGTACGCCATGTATTTATATACTGATTTCGATCAGCAACTGATTAATGAACGTGTTGCACAGTTCCGTGACCAAACGGAACGTTATTTAGCGGGCAAATTGACGGAAGATGAATACCGTCCGCTCCGCCTTCAAAATGGTCTATATGTACAACGTTACGCACCAATGCTGCGTATTGCGGTGCCTTATGGCCTAATGAATTCTAAACAACTTCGTAAAGTGGCGGAGTTGGCAAAAGAATATGACCGTGGCTATGCACACGTTTCAACTCGTCAGAATATCCAGTTCAACTGGCCTGCACTGGAAAATGTGCCGGACATGCTGCAAGAACTGGCATCAGTACAAATGCATGCGATCCAGACTTCTGGTAACTGTATCCGTAATACGACGACTGATCAGTATGCGGGTGTGGTTGCAGGCGAGATTGCAGATCCACGTCCAACATGTGAATTAATCCGTCAATGGTCTACTTTCCACCCAGAATTTGCTTTCTTGCCACGTAAGTTCAAGATCGCTGTTTCTGCGCTTGAAGAAATCGATCGTGCGGCAACTTCATTCCACGATATCGGTGTATATATCGTTAAAAATGAAGCTGGCGAGATGGGCTACAAAATCAAAGTTGGTGGTGGTTTAGGTCGTACCCCGATTATTGGTAGCTTTATCCGTGACTTCCTGCCACGTGAAGACCTGATTGCGTACCTAGAAGCTGTGCTTCGTGTCTACAACTTGCATGGTCGTCGTGACAACAAATATAAAGCACGTATCAAAATTCTTGTAAAAGCGCTTACTCCTGAAGTATTTGCTGAGAAAGTTGAAGCTGAATTTGCACATACAGTTAAAACATTGAAAATCGATGCTAAAACTTTGGCGAAAATGGATGAAAACTTCACACCATTTAATTACCAAGATTATGCAGATGAAGATTTCTCTGAACAATTCGCTGCGCATCCGAAATTCAAGCAATGGTTCAATATCAATACCAATGCACATAAAGTGAAAGGCTACCGTATTGTTACGATTTCTCTTAAACGTGCAGGTGTTGCGCCAGGTGACGTAACCACTGAAGAAATGAACCTGATTGCAGATCTTGCAGACAAGTACACTTTCGGTGAATTACGTACCACGCATGAGCAGAACATTGCCCTTGTTGATGTACCACAAAAAGATCTATTCGAATTGTGGACTATCCTTGAACAAAACAACCTGGCACGTGCGCATATTGGTTTCTTGACTGACATCATCTGCTGCCCAGGCGGTGATTTCTGTTCGTTGGCGAATGCGAAATCAATTCCGATTTCTGAAGCGATTTCACGCCGTTTTGATGACCTGGATACCATTTATAACCTTGGCAAAATTGACCTGAATATTTCAGGCTGTATGAATGCTTGTGGTCACCACCACGTAGGTAATATCGGTATCTTGGGTGTAGATAAGAAAGGTGCTGAGTTCTACCAAATCACTTTAGGTGGTAATGCGGATCACGATGCATCAATTGGTGACATCCTTGGGCCATCATTTGCTGCTGAAGTCGTGCCAGACATTATCGAAGAAATTCTGAATACTTACCTTGACCTGCGTCAGGAAGGTGAAGAGTTTATCGATACCTATCGCCGTGTTGGCATTCAACCATTCAAGGAGCGTGCATATGCTTAATACCGCACTACAAGTGCTCTCTAAAGATGGCACGATTGCAGACAATACTTACCAGTTAATTGGTGAAGATGGCGTATTGCCACAAGGTGATGTGGTTTTAACTGTTGAGCAGTTAGACCAAATTGCCCATGTTTCAGGTAAAAAAGCATTGTACTTAACGATAGATGCTTCACCTGAAACCAATGAATTTCCGCTTGATCAATTAGATGCAATCTTCATTGAATTTGCAGGCTTTAACGACGGTCGTGGCTATTCATTCGCTGCATTGCTTCGTCGTCAAGGTTTCCAAGGCGAACTTCGTGCAACAGGTGATGTGTTCAAAGATGTGTTGAACTACATGAAGCGTTCTGGTTTTGATAGTTTCGTGATTAAAGAAGGTAAAGATATTCAGGAAGCGGCTGCTGGTTTGAATGACTTTACCAATCCGTACCAGGCATCAACAGCTGTACCAAAACCGAACTATCAAACTGGGGCTTAATTCTCCTTCAGTTAAAAAGCCTCCGAATGGAGGCTTTTTATTTCTAGAGATTTGGGCTACGTTCTTCTAATAAACAGTTAATCATCCATTGCACACCGAACTGATCAGTAAAGGTGCCGTAGAGTGCACCCCAAAAGGTTTTTTCCAAAGGCATTTCGATTTGCCCTTTGGCAGATAAAGCTTCAAACAATCGTTGCGCCTCAGTCTGTTCGCTGGCACTTAAAATAATCGCAATATAATGATTGGTGCCTTTGGTAAATGTAGGGGAGTTGGGGCTACATAGCTTGTCATTAATATCAGAACCCATTAATTCCGTATATTCATTGATGGGAAGTGAAATATGTAAAATCTGGCTTCTGTCAGTATCTGACAGGTCAATACCTTCCTGTCCCGGCATATCACCATAACGGCTCAAATTGGAAAATTCACCACCAAATACTGAGCGATAAAAAGTAAAAGCAGCTTCAGCTTCACCTTGGAAATTGAGATAGTGATTGAATCGCATGCTATGTTCCTTTTCTTGTTTTGATGCTCTCTAATCTACTCCTTGAAGCGTGTCTGATTGATAAAGAAGCTTTGTGAAAATGTAAGCAGGGAAGTTTTGCTATTCATAGGCCAATCAGAACAAAAATAAATTCCACTTTAAAGTCCTGTTTTAAATAATTGTTCAAGTAAAGCTGAACCATCATTATTAAAGACATTTATCCAAAATAAATCTTGGACCAATAAAAAAGAGGGCTTTAAAAGCCCTCTTCGTATTTTCACTATATGGAAAATTAAATTAGCTCAATTGCTACCGCAGTTGCTTCACCGCCACCGATACATAGTGCTGCAACACCTTTCTTGCCGCCAGTACGTTTCAGTGCATGGATTAAAGTCAGGATAATGCGCGAACCTGTAGAACCGACAGGATGGCCCAGTGCACAAGCCCCACCATTAATATTGACTTTTTCAGGATCAAGCTTGAACTCATCCATTGGACACATGGTCACCATGGCAAAGGCTTCATTGATTTCCCAGAGGTCCACTTCTTCAGCTTTCCAACCTGCTTTATCTAGGACTTTCTGGATCGCGCCCACAGGAGCAATAGTAAATTCAGAAGGGTGTTGTGAATTAGAAGCATAGGCAACAATTTTAGCCAAAGGTTTTAAACTTTGGGCTGCAGCATTGTCAGCAGAGGTTAAAACCAGGGCAGAAGCACCATCTGAAATTGAGCTGGCATTTGCTGCAGTAATGGTTCCGTCTTTGGCAAAAGCTGGACGCAATGTTGGAATTTTATCGATATTGGCATTGAATGGCTGCTCATCTTTATCAATTACTACATCACCTTTACGGGTAGGAACAGTGACTGGCACGATTTCATCAGCAAAGTAGCCTTCATTTACTGCAGTTTGTGCGCGTTTTAATGAACGGATGGCAAAATCATCCATCTGTTCACGGGTATAACCTTTAGTATTTGCCATATCCTGAGCAAATGAACCCATCAGACGACCCGTTTCAGCATCTTCTAAACCATCAAGGAACATATGGTCTTTAATTTCACCATGACCCATACGGAAACCACCACGTGCCTTCGGCAGTACATAAGGTGCATTGGTCATAGATTCCATCCCACCTGCAACCACATAAGTTGCAGAACCGGCCTTGATCATATCAGCAGCTTGCATCACTGCTTTCATTCCTGAACCACAAAGCTTGTTAATCGTCACAGCGCCAGTACTGTCTGGAAGACCTGCTTTACGCATGGCCTGACGGGCAGGACCCTGTTTTAAACCTGCAGGAAGAACACAACCCATAATGACTTCTTCGATGTCTGTTGGTTGTAAACCTGCACGCGCAATGGCTTCTTTGATTGTTACAGCCCCCAGTTCAGGCGCAGTGACACCTGATAAGCTGCCTTGGAAGCCACCCATGGCTGTACGTGCACCATTGACAATTACGATGTCAGTCATTGTTGTATCTCCGTATGAGTTTTAGTCATTTATTCTCGACCTAAGCAGTATATTGAAAAAACTGCAAGATTAAAGCCTCAAAAAAGTCGAATCATAAACCGAACAGTTTTCTTAGCAGGTACTGAGATTTTCTTTACGCAGATGCCCCATCTTGCTGAGTACAATTCTGTAATAGTGGGAATGTTGAGAAGAGCAGTAATAAAAGCTGCCATTGGAACCAATGGGTAAGTTGGTCTGTGCCTGATAATTGACACTTGGAATACTTAAAGCACCTCTCCAGTCCAGTTGTCCATATTTGAGTTTGAGATGATCAATATGCAGTACGGTTTCACCTGAATCAACTTGTCTATTTTTATTTTGATCGACAAATACCAGCCAGGCATTGCTCCACTGATTGGCTTGACAGGTAGAGAGATTTAATGTGGGACAAATTACAATATTTTGACGCAATACAGCAGATTGGCTACGTGCATAGCGATTTACTGCTGTAATCTTATGGTAAATGTTATTAGCTTCTTGTTTTGCCTGATATTCTTGAAAGAAAGGAACCGCTAGGGTTGCAAGTATTGCTAGAATGGAAATAACAACAATAAGCTCCACAATTGTGAACGCATTATTTCTTTTTATATACATGGTTTAACCTATTTATATATTATTTTTATTGGATACATGCTATTAATTGAGCGTTTTTTAATGCTTTTTTTTATTTATCTACTATTTTTGTACGTGATACAGGAGAAAGCTGTTAAAATTAGCAAGAAACAATAGGGTATTCACAATAAAAAATTGAGTAAAAAATTACCGAATTACAACGGAAATTGTAAGTAATTTTGTCAATAATTTACTTGATTAGATATATCAAGCACTTGGAAAATTTATCAAGTGTTTGTATGATTCCCTGTGAATAGCTTAAAAATAAAACTGGGGTAAAAAGAAGCCTATCTCAGGAAAGCCAATTTAGGCTTGAGCTTGAACAACAATTTCTTATCTCTGGAGGATAAATCCATGAAAATGAGTCGTATTGCATTAGCAATGCTCGTAGCTGCTCCTTTTGCCGCAGCAACTGCAGGCGTAACTGTAACTCCTTTAATGCTTGGTTATACTTGGCAGGACACTAAGCACAACAATGGTCAGTCACAATTGTTGTCATCTAAATTAGCCCAAGGCGAAATGAAAGATGACATGTTTGTTGGCGCTGCGCTTGGTGTAGAATTAACTCCATGGTTGAGCTTTGAAGCTGAATATAACCAAGTGAAAGGCGACGTAAGCCAAATGAATGGTTCACATGGTTTTGGCGGTGACGCTAGCTTAGTTGAGCCAGGTGCAGAATATAAACAAACTCAAATCAATGGTAACTTCATTGCTACTTCTGACTTGATTACTCAAGATTACGATAGCAAATTCAAGCCATATGTATTAGCTGGTGCAGGTCACTATAAATACAAATTTAGTGGTGTAGCGCGTGATAATCGTTATGGTGCTGACAACCGTGACCGTGGTAACACAGAAGAAGGTACGTTGGCAAATGCGGGTATCGGTGCATTCTATCGTTTGAACGATGCTTTATCTCTTCGTGCAGAAGGTCGTGGTACTTATAACTTTGATGAACAATTCTGGAACTATACAGCACTTGCTGGTCTGAACGTAGTTCTTGGTGGTCACTTGAAACCTGCTGCACCAGTAGTAGAAGTTGCTCCAGTTGAGCCAGTTGCTCCAGTTGCTCCAGCTCCACAAGAGTTAACTGAAGACCTGAACATGGAACTTCGTGTATTCTTTGATACTAACAAATCAAACATCAAAGATCAGTACAAACCAGAAATCGCGAAAGTTGCTGAGAAACTAGTTGAGTATCCAAACGCAACTGCTCGTATCGAAGGTCATACTGACAACACTGGTCCACGTGCACTAAACGAACGTCTATCTCTAGCTCGTGCTAACTCTGTGAAATCTTCACTAGTTAACGAATACAACGTTGATGCTTCTCGTTTGTCTACTCAAGGTTTCGCTTGGGATCAACCGATTGCTGACAACAACACTAAAGAAGGTCGTGCTATGAACCGTCGTGTATTCGCGACTATTTCTGGTAGCCGTACTGTTCTAGCTGAACAACCAGCTGCTCAATAATTCGTTATTGAACACTGATTAAAAAAAGCGACTCTTTAGAGTCGCTTTTTTTATGACTTTAATTTGATTACACTGCATAGCCCTAAACCTGTTTTTGAGTCTGAGCATGAGTGTGGAACTCCCTGAAGATTTACAGAATCTGGATGCTAATAGTGGAATCTATGCAATCTGGATGATCTTTCATCACTATGGTATCGATCTGCATATTCTAGATCTGATCCAGCTCACACGTCATGACCCTGAAATGGGAACTTCGAGTATCGCCTTGGCAGTCACTTTAAAAACTCTAGGCCTAGATGTCGATTTTTATACTGAATATGATGCCGATAAACAGCCGATTGAAGTCGAGTTTTATCAACAAGCACAGCGCTTAAATATCCCAGTTATAGAACAGCCACTATCTTATGCAGAGATTCAAGAAAATGTAGAAGCGGGACGTTTTGTCATTGTATTCTATGACACCCTAGAGGGAGTAGGGAACCATTCTTTGGTGTATGAAATCAATAAAAATGAAATCAGCTTCTTTGATAGTTTTGAGTCCATGCCTAAAGAGATCTTCGAACAGCAGCGTCGAGTAGAGGGAATTTGTCAACAAACCATTGTTGTTGATGACCGAAATTTTGTCATGCGTCATAGTTAATACAATAAAAAAAGCAGCCATTTGGGCTGCTTTTTTTCAGATTAGAACTTATTCACGATCTATGTTCATCGGCTGAACATCCATTTTTTTGTAAGGAATGAGTTTAGTATTGTGTTTCCACTTATAACCTAACCAAATCGCCAGGAATAAGAAAATACCAATATAAGTGGAAAGGACTGAAAGCCATTCACCCTCTAATACTGCCTGATAATTTTGTCCTAGAACCACAATTGCACACAGCACAAAAGCAAACCATGGGGCAAACGGGAAGAACTTAGCACGATAAGCCAGATCTTCAAGCTTATAACCTTGAGCTAAATAACCTTTACGGAAGCGGTAATGCGAGATCGCGATACCTAACCAGACAATAAAGCCACACATACCAGACATGTTCAGTAGCCAGTTAAATACTTCCTGTTCACCTATAAAGGTGGTCAGGAAGCACAGGGCAGCAATTGCCGTCGTTGCATATAGTGCATTCATTGGAACGCCACGCGCATCTAGACGACCAAACAATTTTGGTGCACTACCTTTACGTGCCATATCAAATAGCATACGGGTAGAGGAATACATACCTGAATTACCTGCGGACAGAATCGCAGTCAGAATTACCGCATTCATGACACTCGCTGCAAAGGCAAAGCCAGCCTGTTCATAGAGTAAAGTGAAAGGTGAAAGGGCAATATCTTCACTAGATGCTGCTTGCAAAAGACGTGGATCATCATAGGCAATCAGGGTGCCGATAATGAAAATACACACGATATAGAACAGCAGGATACGCCAGAAAATTTGCTTGATTGCCACTGGAATAGTTTTCTGCGGATCTTTAGATTCACCAGCAGCCACGCCCACCATCTCAGTCCCTTGGAAAGAGAATCCGGCAATCATCGCCACACCAATCAGCGCAGACAAACCACCTACAAATGGTGCTTCACCTTTAGTCCAGTTGGCAAAAGTTGCTACTTCCGGAGTCATCATGATTTTCACAATCATGAAAATACCGATGATAATAAATGCAATAATCGCCAGCACTTTGATTAAAGAGAAGAAAAACTCAGATTCACCAAAGCCTTTTACGGTTAGGGCATTAATACCGAAGACGACTGCCAGGAACAGCGAACTCCAGTAAAAGCCAGGAATATCCGGGAACCAGAATTTCATGATGAACTGTACTGCAACTAGCTCGAAAGCCACGGTAATTGCCCAGTTGTACCAGTAGTTCCAGCCGAGTGCGAATCCAAAACCACCCTCGACATATTTGGTGCCATAAGTAAAGAAAGCACCTGAAGTCGGGTTGTGTGTTGCAAGTTCACCTAAGCTGGTCATCAGGAAGTAGATCATGACACCAATGAGCGCATAAGCAAGTAGTGCACCACCTGGTCCGGCATTGGCAATGGTCGCACCTGACGCCAGGAATAAACCTGTACCAATTGATCCGCCAATGGCGATCATATTCAGATGACGAGCACTCAGCTTACGCTGCAGCTGTGTGCTGTTTTGAGTTTCGCTCATCATGATTCCTTAACATTTTTTTGAGTGCTGGCGAAAAGCACCTTGAAGCCTTGTTGATCGGTTTTGACCGTACATTGGCCAAAACTTTGTTCAATTAAAATCGGGTAATTTAAGAAGCGGTTCGCCACAATCCATAATTCACCGCCAGACTTGAGATGACGACGTGAAGTTTTGCACAGATTTTCACTGGCATCATAGTTGGTCTGAATGCCTTGATGGAAGGGTGGATTGCTGACGATGGCGTGCAAAAATAATGGTGCATCCTCAATTCCGCTCACTGCCTTAATTTCAAGCTGTTCAGGTTCAAGCTGATTCTTCTCGAAAGTCATTTTGGTAGAGGCTAATGCAAACGCATCCACATCTAATGCAAAGATGCGATTGTTCGGATTGAGTTTGGCCAGATAGGCGCTGATGACGCCAGCACCACAACCAAAGTCGGCAATTTTACCTGAGGTCACTTCAGACAGGTAAGGCAGGAAAACTGCCGTACCGACATCCAGACGATTTTGACTGAATACACCAGGAAGTGCACAAATCTGTAAATCGCCTTTGGGAGTAGAGACGCTATAGATTTGAGCCCAGTCTGCTAACGCTTTCTTTTCAACGTTGCAGTCTAGAGTTAATTGCCACAATTGGCAATGTCGTGCACTGTCGAGCTTAAGGGATTTGCCGTAAGGTTGCAGCTGTTTAGCTGCACGTTCTACACCACCTTTTTTCTCACCCACCAAAAACACATGACTGCCTTGTTTTAGGTAAACTGCTACATTGTGGATGAGATAATTGAGTAATTCTTTTGATTTTGGAACAAAAATTACCGCTTGATCAAATTCACCTTCAGGAAATTCTGCACCAAAATGCACACTAGCTTGCTGAGTCTGAAAATACAGATAATCATTATAATTCCATGTCCACACTGCAGCCTGAATGGATTCATCAAATTCAGCCAGCAGGTGATCCGTTGGAGGATTAATCAGCAGCACACGACCCGACAAATAATCATATTGTCTTAATAAAACTTCGCTTTTAGCATCCATAGGAATCTCTCCAATAGAAAAAACACTGTCCGAGTTCAACTCAGACAGTGTTTTCTGGACATGAACTTACTTCTTTGTTTCAGGAAGTACAATATTTAGAATCAGGGCAGCAATACCGCCGGTCGCAACACCAGAACTAAAGATATTACGGAATAATTCAGGAAGATGTTCCAAAATCTGTGGAACCTGTGCAACACCTAAGCCCAATGCAAGAGAAATTGCAATGATCAGCAGGGCACGACGGTCCAGGTGGATACCAGACAGGATGTTAATCCCAGATGCAGCGACTGCACCGAACATGACCATCACCGCGCCACCAAGCACAGCTTGAGGAACGGCCTGAATTACACCCGCTACTGCTGGAAGTAAACCCAGAATCACTAACAGTGCTGCAATCCAGATACCGACATAACGGCTTGCCACACCAGTCAGTTGAATCACACCATTATTTTGTGCAAATACAGAACTTGGGAATGTATTGAATAAACCTGCAATTAAAGAGTTCGCACCATTGACTAACACACCGCCTTTAATACGATTCATCCAGGTTGGACCATCAACAGGCTGATTCGATAATTTCGATGTTGCCGTAATATCACCAATCGCTTCTAGTGAAGTTACCAGGTAAATAAATGCCATTGGAATGAATAAGCTCCAAGAGAAACTTAAACCAAAATGCATTGGGGTTGGAATTTGAACCAGAGGCGCATCTTTTAGACCATCAAAATTCAAATGACCCATAAAGCCAGCAAGGACATAGCCTACAACCAGTGCAATGAGAATCGCTGAGCTTTTTACCCAGGTAATGCGTACACGGTTGAGTAAAATAATCAGGGCCAGAACGGTACATGACATGATCAAATTATCTGCATTGGCGAAGGTTTTATCGCCCATCGCCTGATAACCGCCACCCATGCTGATTAAGCCTTCTTTAATCAAAGTCAGACCAATCAATAAAACGACAATACCCGTTACGAGTGGTGTAATCAGTTTTTTCACCCAAGGTAAAATGCGTGACACGCCCATTTCAATAAATGAGCCTGCAATCACCACACCAAAGATCGAAGCCATGACCGCTTCTACAGGCGTACCGGCAGCGACCATCGCTGAACCAATGCCGATGATTGGACCAATAAAGTTAAAGCTGGTGCCTTGAACAATCAGCAAGCCTGCACCAAATGGACCAACTTTTTTAGATTGTAAAAAAGTTGCGATACCAGAAATCACCAAAGACATGGATAAAATCATGTTGGTGTCTTCTTTAGATACACCAAGTGCCAGACAGATCAGCAGGCCAGGGGTCACAATCGGGACAATAATGGCCAATAAATGCTGGAATGCGGCTAAAAATGCGATAAACGGTTTAGGACGATCTTCAAGGCCATAGACAAGGTCAAGTTGATCTTTAGAGGAAGGAGATTGATTAAAATCAGACATGTGTCAATGCAAATTAAGGCTGGGTGGCGCTATTCTAATCGAGTTACACGTCATTACAAAATCAATTAGGAAAAAAATTGACGCTCTCTACAAACTGTCACTGTCAAAAGTTTGTATTTTTCTGTATAATTTGCCCTCAAATTTAAAACGTATCGAATTTACATGTCAGATATTAAAACTCTCCGTAACATTGCCATTATCGCGCACGTCGACCATGGTAAAACGACTCTTGTAGACAAACTTTTGCAGCAATCAGGTGCTCTTGGCGATCGCGCGGGCGAGATCGAACGTGTGATGGATTCGGGCGCAATTGAGTCTGAACGTGGTATTACCATTCTTGCAAAAAACACTGCAATTAAATGGACAGATGCTCGTACAAATACTGAATACCGCATTAACATCGTGGACACCCCGGGACACGCCGACTTCGGTGGTGAAGTTGAACGTGTTCTTTCTATGGTTGACTGCGTATTACTTCTTGTAGACTCACAAGAAGGTCCAATGCCACAAACTCGTTTCGTAACGCAAAAAGCGTTCGCACGTGGTTTGAAACCAATCGTAATCATCAACAAAGTCGACAAGCCAAGCGCGCGTCCAGACTGGGTTATTGACCAAGTATTCGACCTGTTCGACAACCTTGGCGGTACTGATGAACAGTTAGACTTCCCAGTAGTTTACGCTTCTGGTCTTCGTGGTGTTGCCGGTCCTTCTCCAGAAGAACTTGCTGATGACATGACTCCATTGTTCCAAACAATCGTAGACATCGTTGAACCACCAGCAGTTGACGTTGATGGTCCATTCCAAATGCAAGTGTCTTCACTTGACTATAACAGCTTCGTAGGCGTTATCGGTGTTGGTCGTATTCAACGTGGTTCAGTGAAATTAAACACTCCTGTAACTGTGATCGACAAAGAAGGCAAAACACGTAACGGCCGTATCTTAAAAATCATGGGTTACCATGGTTTAGAGCGCGTTGATGTTGAATCTGCTCAAGCAGGCGATATCGTGTGTATCACTGGTATCGATGCACTGAACATTTCTGACACTATCTGTGATCCGAAAGCAGTTGAAGCACTTCCAGCACTTTCTGTAGACGAACCTACAGTGTCTATGACATTCCAGGTAAACAACTCACCGTTTGCTGGTAAAGAAGGTAAATTCGTAACTTCACGTAATATCCGTGAACGTCTTGACCGCGAATTGATTCACAACGTAGCACTTCGTGTTGAAGATACTGATAGTCCAGACCGTTTCAAAGTATCTGGCCGTGGTGAACTTCACCTTTCAGTATTAATTGAAAACATGCGTCGTGAAGGTTTCGAAATGGGCGTATCTCGTCCACAAGTAATCATCAAAGAAATTGATGGTGAAAAACAAGAACCTTACGAAAACGTTACCTTTGATGTTGAAGAACAGCACCAAGGCGCTGTAATGGAACAAATGGGTCACCGTAAAGGCGAAATGACCAATATGGAAGTTGACGGTAAAGGCCGTATCCGTATTGAAGCAACTGTTCCTTCACGTGGCTTGATTGGTTTCCGTTCAGAATTCCTAACCATGACTTCTGGTACTGGTATCATGACGTCTAGCTTCTCGCACTACGGTCCTATGAAACAAGGTACTGTTGCGAAACGTCAAAACGGTGTGCTGATCTCTATGGTTCAAGGTACTTGCCTGGGCTATGCATTGTTCACACTGCAAGACCGTGGTCGTCTATTCGCGAAACCACAGTTAGAAGTTTATGAAGGCATGATCGTGGGTATTAACTCACGTTCTGACGACATGGTTGTTAACCCAACTAAAGCGAAACAGTTAACTAACGTACGTGCTTCTGGTACTGACGAAGCGTTAACTCTTGTTCCTGCAATTGAATACACGCTAGAACAAGCGCTTGAATTCATTGAAGATGATGAGCTAGTTGAAGTAACACCTAAGTCAATTCGTATCCGTAAACGTTTCTTGACTGAAAATGAACGTAAACGTAACCGTGCTAAATAAGCTCGATTACTGATACTTCCAAAAAACCGCTGACATTGTTCAGCGGTTTTTTACTTGCCTATAGAAAATTTGGGGAATTTACAGAAACTTGATAAATTAGTTTTAAATAGAAATACCTAACTAATGTATAATCCATCACAAAATTTTAGAAAAACTGGTGACTTTATGAGCATTATTCAAGAATTTAAGGAATTTGCGGTTAAGGGCAATGTCATGGATCTCGCGGTCGGTGTGATCATTGGCGGCGCTTTCGGTAAAATTATCGATTCCATGGTGAAAGACATTATCATGCCTTTAGTGAGCTGGGTCCTTGGTGGTGATGTCGACTACTCCAACTGGTTCCTGGTATTAGGGGATAATCCAAATAATGTGACCAATCTGGCTGCAGCACAGGCAGCAGGGCTAAATGTCTTTGCTTATGGTAACTTCCTGACCATTCTCATTAACTTCCTGTTATTGGCATGGGTGGTATTCTGGCTGGTAAAACTGATGAACAAATTGCGTCGTCAACAACCTGCAGAGCCTGAAGCACCAGCAGCCACACCTGAAGATATTGAATTGTTACGTGAAATCCGTGATGAGTTAAAAAAACGTCCTGAAGCTTAAGCTTTTGGAGTAAATAAAAAACGGCGCTGAGTGCGCCGTTTTTTATGCATCATTTCCCTCTCATCTTAGGAGAGGGTTAGGGAGAGGTAAATTTTCATAATAGGAATATTAGACCTCCATCCCCTTGCGGAATATATTCCTCACCTCCTAGAAGGAGGAAGGAGCAATGTTTAAAAATCTATCCGAAATTTAATTTCCACCAAATGAAAACCAAACTGGCTTTTCACTGGGCCATGCAAAACACGTTCTGCTGCAGTAAACACGAGTTTATCAATCACTGGAACCAGCTGACCTTTTTTCACTTCACCTAGTTCACCACCACGTTTGGCAGAATTACAGGTCGAATATTGTTTAGCGATCTTAGAAAAATCTGCGCCAGCGAGAATCTTCTTTTTCAGTTGCTCGCAGGTATCTTTATCTTTAACCAAGATATGACGGACAATAGCAGTCTTCATGATTTTTTACCTCGTACAGCTGCTACACGCTTACTGGAAAGCTTTACCTTTTTCAGCGGTTGGCACTCAGGACAATAGACAGATGCCCGCTGTCCTAACTTGATATTTTCCAGTGTTGTTTCGCAGTTCACGCACATTTCCCCGGCACGGCCATAAGCCAGCAGCGTTTGCTGGAAATAACCATTTTCTCCCATGGCATTGGTATAGTCGCGTAAGGTCGAACCACCGAGATCAATCGCCTGTTTTAAAATCCGCTTAATTTCGACTACCAGCTTTTCGATCTGCTCAAAACTCAATGTAGAGGCAGGTTGTGCAGGATGAATGCCCATATTGAATAGACTTTCAGTCGCATAAATATTGCCTACACCAACCACGACATGGTTATCCATAATTGCAACTTTGGTGCCAACGTTTTTATTTTTTAATTTTTCAAAGAGATAGTTGGGATTGAATGCATCACTCAGGGGTTCAGGACCTAAAGTATCAATCAGCTTGCTTTGTGATTGTGCATCTAACCACAGAATGCAGCCGAAACGACGCGGATCATGATAGCGAAGTTGAATATCTTCAAACTGTATAATTAAATGATCATGTTTACGTAATTCTTCACTCGCTTCACACAAACGGAAGCTGCCTGACATGCCCAGATGCCACAGCATCGTATCCTGTTCAAATTGCGCCAGAATATATTTAGAGCGGCGCGTAAGTTGAATCAGGCGTTGCCCTTGCAGGCGAGCAATATCATCAGGGATTGGCCAGCGTAGACTAGACTGACGAACTTCGATTTTCAGTACTTTCTGATCAAGGAGGGGCAGGAGACTGGTCTTAGTAGTTTCAACTTCGGGTAATTCAGGCATAACACTTAGCAGCTAATATCATGACGCTAATATTGGGTGTTTTAAGCCTGAATGCAAGTCCTGTTTAAAATAGGGTCATAGATTGCAAGTTGAAAATTATTTGATCAATCGTTTAAAAAATAAACTTTAAAATAAGACTCATTTTTGATTTTAGAGGTGAAGTTAAGACGAATTTTAAACTTATTCTATAAATTAAATCATTGAAAAATATAAACTATCTAAAATTATTTGTTATGTAGAATAGACTTTCTTATAACTTAAAGTTTTACCAATAATAAAAAAAATGCTGTGTATTTAAATGAAAAGTTATGTAACGTTCCGTATCAAGTCATACAGGGCAAGCATCAGCCTGCCTTTACTCTCTCCGTATGTTTAGGTTTTATATGAAAAAGTTAAGTTTCGCTTTATTGCCATTCATGGTAGCCATGACTTCAGTTCAGGCTGAATCTGCATTTGATCCTCAAGGCCAGTACCTGTTCGGGGACTGGAATGGAAAACGTACCGAACTTGCCCAGCAAGGTGTCAAATTTGAAGCGAATTTACTGACTGATACTGCGTATCTTGCAGGGGGTGGTCGTGATGAAGATCATGAGGCGCTAACATCTGCACAGCTATGGCTTGGCACACAACTTGATATGGAAAAACTTGCAGGTTGGGATGGCGTAACTGTTCGTGCAGTCGCGACTGCACGTCAAGGTCAAAGCGTATCAGGTGAATACCTACAAGGTGATGTACCACATATGGCCAATGTACAAGGTACATTTGGTCGCGGTAACCAAAAGAGCCGTTTATCTGAACTCTCAATTGAAAAGAAATTTAAAGACCAAGGTACAAGCATTAAAGCAGGTCGTTTAGGTTTAGGTATGGACTTCAATGTGATGGGATGTGACTTTGCAAGCACTGCTTTTTGTGCTGCCCAAATGGGTAAATGGCAAGGCAATATCTGGATGAATACGCCAGTATCTCAATGGGGTGCACGTGTTAAACAAGAACTTAACTCAGAACTTGCTGTTCAAGTGGGTGTATATGAATTCAACCCTGAAAATGCTTTAGAGCGTCATGGTTGGAACCTAGATACAGACAATGCCGATGGTATAACGATTCCTGCTGAAGTGATCTGGACACCGAAGAACTTTGTGAATGGTTTACCGGGTAGTTACCGTGTTGGTGGTATGTATAATACGGCTGATAATGCAGAGAATCAGTATGATGTCGCTAAAGGTACAGTAAATGGCGTGGGTGTTGATGGTAAAAATCGTACCTTTGCAGGTTGGTTAGCCGTAGAGCAACAATTAACGTCTACTGGTCAAGGCCGCCAAGGTCTGCATTCATTTGCCAACTTTACCTGGCATGATCGTGATACCAATAAAGTAGATAACTCACAACAAGTCGGTGTGAAATATATCGGTTTAGTAGACAGCTTACCAAATGATATTTTAGGTCTAGCAGTGAATCGTGTGCATGTGAATGATCGTTTGAATCAAGACACTTTCGATGCAAGTGCGGAATACAATATCGAGTTGAACTATAGCTACAACCCGACCAAATGGTTGATGCTACGTCCAAATCTTCAATATGTTATCAACCCAGGTTCAACGAATCGTGTGGATGATGCATTCGTTCTCGGTTTAGGTACAAGAATCATCTTCTAAAGTTGGATTGTTCACGCTATAACTAAACAGGCTCCTGGGAGCCTGTTTTTATTTTAAAGAGAAACCAGCCAATAAGAAGAGGAAATACTGCGTGACATTACTATTTCAACCCATTCAGTTTGGATCACTGAAACTTGATAACAAAATTGTAATCGCTCCGATGTGCCAGTACTCTGCAACCGAGCAGGGCGAAGTTACCTATTGGCATGAGCAGCAATGGGCCAATTATGCCTTGTCTGGCGCCGGCTTATGTATTGTGGAAGCAACTGCTGTACAACCAGAAGGCCGGATTAGCTATGCAGATTTGGGATTGTGGAATGATACCCAGGCAGCGCAGATCAAGACTTTACTTGAAAAGGTAAGATCTCTTTCTCCAATGCCTTTTGCGATTCAGCTGGCACATGCCGGACGCAAAGCCTCTACAGATAAACCTTGGGAAGGTAAGGGGCAGATTGCGCCAGATCAGCCTTTAGGTTGGCAAACTGTTTCTGCCAGTGATATTCCTTTTCAAGCACATGAACACCCACCGAAATCATTGAGTATGGATGAAATCCAGCAAGTCATTCAGGACTTTGCTGCCAGCGCCACACGTGCTGTGGAAGCAGGATTTGAGTTGATCGAACTGCATGCAGCACATGGTTATTTGCTGCATCAGTTTATGTCACCTCTGTCGAATCAGCGCGAGGATCAATATGGTGGTTCATTCGAAAACCGGATTCGCCTGACATTAGAAGTTTTTAAAGCAATGAAAGATGCAGTGCCAGAAGGCTATCCAATTGGTGTACGTATTTCTGCAACGGACTGGATGGATGGTGTAGAAAGCTGGGATGTAGACTCTTCTGTTGAACTATCCAAAGCACTAGAAAAGCTGGGCGCAGTCTATATTCATGTTTCGAGTGCGGGTTTGCATATCGATCAAAAAATTGATGTGCATCCGAATTATCAAGTTCCTTTTGCAGAAGCGATTAAAAAGGCAGTCAATATTCCAGTGATTGCAGTTGGATTGATTACAGAAGCGCTGCAGGCAGAAGGAATTCTGCAATATGGACAGGCGGATGCTATCGCAGTTGCTCGTGCCATTTTGTATGATCCACGCTGGCCATGGCATGCAGCTGCGACACTCGGTGAAACTGTAGAAGTGACCCCTCAGTATTTGCGTTGTCAGCCACATGGTTTGCGCGATCTGCTTAAGCCTTTCTCCTCAGGGCATAAATAAAATTGCTTTATAAGAGTGGAAGTTAATCGTTCAGGGATGAACATATCAGGGAACCATGCAGTATAACTGCAGACAATTTAATGTTATTCAGTATTCTATTTCCAATTTGCGCAGTGGTATTTTTAGGTTATATCGCTGCACGTACCCAATTTATTACACCATCACTGATTACGGCGATGAGTCAGTTTGTGATGAAGATTTCCTTGCCGGCTTTTCTGTTACAAGCCTTGGCGAGCAAAAATCTTAGCGATATCTGGAGTCCGCAGTATTTTGTTGCCTATGCAGGTGGTTCACTGCTGCTGTATGCACTGGTATTTTTCTGCTGCCGCTATTTCTTTAAAGCATCTCTCACTGAGTCTAGTGTACTTGCCATGGGCGGTTCCATGTCCAATACCGGATTTATCGGCACAGCGATTCTGACCTTATTGATTGGTTCGCATTCAGCAATTTATCTTTCGTTGACTCTTATTGTCGAAAACTTGCTGATCGTGACCTTGATGCTGGTTCTGGCTGAACGTGGTCTACAAGCACCGGGTACAGCTGGTAAAAGTATCCTGACCGGAACACTACTACGGATCTTCAAAAATCCGGTGATCCTTTCAATCATGCTGGGGATTCTGTGCATATTATTAAATATTAAACTGCCAGAATTACTGACCTATACTTTGAAAATGCTGGGACAAACTGCATCGCCACTAGCCTTATTTGTGATTGGCGGAAGCCTGATTGGCATGAATCTAAGATCACTTACGACCTTTAGCTGGTTCCTGACTACAATGAAAGTCATTGTGATGCCTTTGCTGATTTTCAGTTTATTATGGGCTTTTGATGTCAGTCGAGAGATGCTCTTTATCGGCACATTGCTGGCTGCTTTACCCATGCCAATAGCCTTTGGGATCTTTGCACAGCACTATGGGGTGCAAGAAAAAGCGCTGCCGCCATTGGTACTCAGTACCTTAATGGGATTTATTGCGGTGGCCGTCATCCTGACCCAATCGGAATATTATCTGAATTAAAAATAGCAATAAAAAAGCCCCTAATTTGGGACTTTTTTATATTCGAACTTAGCTTTTCTTTTGCGCCGTTGGTTGGGCAGGTTTCTTGCCTTGTTCCGCAATCATTTTCTCTACTGCTGCCAAAGATTCTTTGGCTTGAGGAATGTTTTCCTGCGCTAAAGCACTAAAGATCTTCTTCGCTTCAGGCAGGTTTTGCGGCACGATATTGCCATTGGCAAACATATTCGCCACGGCCATCAGGGCAGGGATATAACCTTTCTTGGCAAGATCCTGAATCGAGCTTAAGCCTTGTTGAATGGGCTTCTCATCTTTATTTTTAAAGCCTAGGCTGATGTCATACAGGGCTTTGGCATGAACTGCCTGAAAATTATCTTTTTTGATCAATGGCTGGAGTTTTTTCAGCGCTTGCTGGTCAGAAGCAGGTTTTCCTTCAGCAAAAAGTAACACTGCCAGATCCACAGTGGCATCATCAAAACCTGCATTGGATGCACGTTCCAAATATTGTTTAGCTTTGGTCAGATCCTGTTTCAGACCAAGTGTACCACCCGCATAGTTTTTACCTAGTACGTAGTTGGCAACAGGATAGCCCTTGCTTGCCGACTGTTCATATAGCTGTATTGCTTTTTTCTCATTCTTCACTGTACCTTGGCCAGTCTGTGTTAAATAGCCTAAGTTATACATGGCTTGAGCATTGCCTTTTTGGGCTAGCTCATTGAGTAGGGTGTGAGCACCTTTAAAGTCATTGGCTTTGACTAAGGCTTCAACCTTGGCAAATTGAGGATCGACTGCTTCAGCTTTGGTATCTGCATTAGCAAGTGCATATTGAGATGAAACCGCGAGCATCGCAGCAAATATTATTTTTTTCATGGTTCCTGGACCTTGTTGTATGCAACACCTGATTCCGTGGTGTTTTTTAAATTATTACAGCTACATCATAAGATGATTTTATACTTTGTAAATATCCTAATTGTCACGAAATACAAATATAATTGATGATAATGAAGAGAAAATGAAGACTGTCTTGACAACAAAACTTTGAAATTCTCTCAATCTCTGATTAAATCCGCGTTCGAGCCATGAAGAAGGGTTAAACAATGTTTATTAAAGGCATTAAACGTGCATACGATCAAATCAGCAAAGATGAGAGCATCGCTGATGAAGATAAATTTGATGCGTTACTCATACGATTGGGTCAAAACTTTTTAGTCAGCAATGAAGACCGTGTATATATTTTCGAGCATGAAGGTAAAACTGCACGTTTCGATGCAAAACATGCGCGCGCTTTTCATTTTAAAGATTATGTGATTAAAGACATGAATAAACTGTTTCATGACTTTAATCTTTAATAAAAAAATCCTCCACTTAGGAGGATTTTTTTATTAAAGTGGATTACTGAGGACGAGCTACATCACCACTGAGTGCCTCAGGTAGATCAAGTACAGTTAGACCTAATTCAGTAATCGCTTCAGGTTTGGCAACCACCAGCGCTTTAAAGCCGCCCTCAACATTCACACTATTTACGACCTCTACATCATTATTCAGCTTGCTTGCGACAGCAGGTGCTTCACCTGTACCTTGAACCAGATGCAGCCAGTGTTTTGGTTTAGCTTTAAACCATAAACGTGCAATGACTTCCTGACCCAGATAACAACCTTTATCATAATGTACGCCTTCACGTTGATGCAGGCGCAGTTCCTGTGGCTGGAATTGTTCCGCAGTTGCTGCCTGAACCCAAGCCTGACCTGATTCTATTGCAGCAAGTTCCCACGCCTGAATATCCGTTGTTTCAGGACCAAACTCGGTATGAATGCCTGTAGCAACTGGATAGACTGGACCAGCTTCTTCCAGCTTCATTTTCGAGAAAGCACCAAACTTGCGAATGTGCTTGGCAAAGTCTTCGGCCTGATCAGCAGTCACAACAATTTCAAAGCTTTCAGAATCAATTTTTTTCAGCCATAAACCAAACTGAATACGTCCTTTTAAGCTACAGATCGCAGTATAACGCGTCTGATTTTTAGCCAAAGCTTCAGCATTTAAAGTCACTTGACCTTGCAGGAATTTTTGCGCATCTACACCCTTTAAAGTGAATGATGTAAAAGCAGTAGACGTTGCCATGATAAGCCTCAGTTTTAATACCACAAATCAATCAGACTATTGTGCAGCAAGGCTTATCATGAGGCAAATAAAAAAGCCCGCAATATCAATTACAGGCTTTTAGTCAAACGAGAGGATTAATGATGACTGTGATCATCACCATGGTGATCCGGTAAAGGTGAATCACAAGGAAATTCACCACCACAGACTCGTACATATTCCATCATGCCCTGATCTTCATGATCGAGGATATGACAATGCTGTACGAAGTCACCTTCAAACTTTTTATAGTGGCTCCGAACGATAACTTCATAACCCGGCTTAACAAAGATCGTATCTTTAAACTGTCCTTTTAAGCCCCGATATTGGACATCGTCCAGACCATTTGGATCTGATACAGATGCAGATATTGGCTCACTAACATCCTTTTTATCAAGATTTAAAATTTTAACAATCTGGAATGGATTGACATGGATATGGAAAGGATGTCCTAAGTTTGCACTACTAAGTACCCATTCATCGACTTTTCCTATTTCTAGCTTCCGCACATATTTTCCGCCTACGACACTGGCTCCCTCAAATGACTCACCAAAACGATAGATACCAGAATGATCACTATGACGGTAACCAAATCTAGGATTTGCGCCAAAAGCAGCATCAAAAGTAGAGAGTTGTTGAGGTCTATCCTTAATTAAATTATCTATTTCTTTAGTCATCAGTGATGAATGATCAGTAAAAGCAGATAAATCAAGTTGAGCTAATTGGTTTTGAACCTCTTTACTTAAGCCGATTTTTTGTGCTTGATCTTTTAAAAACTGAGCAGCAGTTTGGGCCTTTGATTTAGTAGATTTAACATTTACCCAGCCAAGCAGTTGCGCATTTAACTCGCTGTTAGGAGATAATTGCGGAGTGATTCTGCCAGGAGTTCCAGTATTAATTTCATCATCAATATTTAATCTTGAATCAAAAATGCAGTACTTGTTGGTCGTTGGAAAGTTGACCATAGCATCATGACGATAGCCTGGCTGGAACACGGAAAGTGTACGGGTCTGAGCCTTAGGCATAGTCAAACCATCTTGAGCAATAGTGTGTACTGGCAGGCTGGTCAGTTTATCAAACGCAGCTTTTGTGGCTGGAATGAGTGTATCTCCTTGATAGGACAGGCAAGCGTCAACCGTTTGTTTCGCAGTATATTTGCTCGAGTTAGGTAATTCTTTAATTATTAAACCAATGGTGTCCCTGACACCGCCATGAATCATACGCCAACGATTAAATTCATTTTGATTGACCTGAATTTCACCCAATACTTTGCCATTAATTGAAGTGTAATAGTTATTAATCCCCCAAGAGTTGAAGCTATTTAAACCGACGTAGTCTTCCATAGTTCCTACGCCTATACCTTTACAATTATTGGTGTTTAAAGAATCTCCTTTTGCATCAGTACAATCATACTGAATTTGCTGAAATACAAGAATGTTTTCATTAGGGTAACTGTTTTTAGCTTTATCTTTCCATAAGATATCAATATCACCTGTATCAGTGACCTTACCATTCTTAACTTTAGGGACACGGCTACCCTCTACAATTAAAGGTCCTGCCATACCACTAGATACCTGGATCGCAGTTGAACCATGTAAATGCGCATGGTACCAGTAGGTGCCCGCCGGATGACTTGGCTCAATTTTATATTGATAATCAAAATTTGCCTGTGGTGCAATTTTCAGGAATACATTGTCGCTGTTGCCTTGAGGGCTAACCCAAAAGCCATGAGTATGTAAATTCGTTGTATTAAAACAATGAGGAATATTTGGGTCGGAATTTGTAAGGCAGCTGTCTAGTGTTTCATCTGGTAACTGGTTATTTAAATTAATCGATAAGGTTTCACCCTGTTTAACCCGAATCTGTGGGCCAACCAGTTCATCGACAATGCCTGTTTCCCTAGACGCTTTTTTGTTGAATAAACTGGCTTTGGTTAAGTAGCCCCTAACCAATAATTGATCCCATTGATTTTCTCGAGGATTATAAATCTTATTAGTTTTATAGGCTGCGACCAGTTCGTATTTACCTTTGGCTCCTTTCTGCAGTAATGGTGGATTACTAATGAGGGAATCCGAGCCACCCTGTTGTGGAGGAGAAGGGGGAGAAGGTGTTTCCGGCTTGGTAGGATGAGTAGGAGTAGGTTTAGTCGGATTGTATGGATCGGAAGGTTTTTTCCCTCCATTCCAACTGGAAACCAAAATTGCTACGACAGCAGTAATGATTCCAATAATGGCGATCTGCAACATGTTATTCACCTTTATTCATTTTTTTATGTTGTATGTTGTTGTTATGAAGCAATTACTGCTTAGGTTTACTGAAATGTTTTAAGGCTGAATATCACCAAATTGGGATATGTAGATGGATGGCAATGAAAGATCAAAACTAATCAAGCAATAAGTCATAAATAAGATGTATTAAGCTTTTGAATTCATGACTATGTTTAAAATAATTTTCAAAAAATCATGGGTTGTAAAAAAACTTAAAAAAAGTAAGGGATTTTAATCTGGTTACTTTAATTTGCAGAATCTTAGGTACCAAGCTCATATTGTGTTTCTCTAAAAAATAAAAAGAAACGAAGTGAAAGCTGGAAAATTTATAGGTGGTGCTGTTCATTTTAGATATATAGAAAAGAGTCAAAATGATCTATTGGGCCGTCCTATTTCAGCCAAAAGATTAAGGACATTTAAAATTGTCTTTTCCATCTAAAGTATAAAAAAGGCCATACCACTAATCGTAAATAAGCCTATTTTTTGATCTAAAAAGCTATTCTCATACTAAAGAATAAGAAGGATTTTCCCTGTTTTTTCTAAAAAATAAGGATTTAGAGCATTTATTCCAAAGAATATGTAACTAATTTTTGCAAAATTGCTGATTTTTATATGTAAGTTTATGAAATATAAAAGATTTGGGAAATGGCTTTTCAACAGTGTACTATGCCTGCAAACGATGTGAAACATCGATAACAAGTATGCAGTAAAGAAGAACGATTCAAGAGGCAGGTAAGCTATGAACAACAACTACCGTAAACCGCTGCAAGGTACCCAGCTAGAATATTACGATGTGCGTCAAGCCGTTGAAGATATTCAGCCAGGCGCATATGCCAAACTTCCATATACCTCCAAAGTGCTGGTAGAGCAGTTGGTGCGCCGTTGCGAGCCTGCGATTTTAGAACAGTCTTTACGTCAGCTGATTGAACGTAAACAAGAACATGATTTCCCTTGGTATCCAGCGCGTGTGGTGTGTCATGACATCTTGGGGCAAACGGCATTGGTAGATCTTGCTGGTCTGCGTGATGCGATTGCTGATCAGGGCGGTGATCCATCCAAAGTCAATCCAGTAGTACCGACTCAGCTGATTGTTGATCACTCGCTAGCAGTAGAATATGGTGGTTTCGATCCGAATGCATTTGAGAAAAACCGTGCGGTAGAAGACCGCCGTAATGAAGACCGTTTCCATTTTATTGAGTGGACCAAAACCGCTTTTGAAAATGTCGATGTGATTCCAGCTGGTAACGGCATCATGCATCAGATCAATCTGGAAAAAATGTCACCCGTGATTCAGAACCGTGATGGTGTCGCATTCCCGGATACCTGTGTGGGTACAGACTCTCATACCCCACATACCGATGCATTAGGCGTGATTTCAGTCGGTGTCGGTGGTTTGGAAGCTGAAAACGTTATGCTGGGCCGTGCATCGTGGATGCGTCTACCAGATATTATCGGTGTCGAACTGGTAGGACAACGTCAGCCGGGCATTACAGCAACGGATATTGTATTGGCTTTAACTGAATTCCTGCGTAAGGAACGTGTGGTTGGAGCTTATCTGGAATTCTTCGGTGAAGGCGCAGACAGCATGTCAGTCGGAGATCGTGCCACGATCTCCAATATGACTCCAGAATATGGCGCAACTGCGGCCATGTTCTATATCGATCAAAACACCATTGATTATCTGACCCTGACTGGTCGTGAGTCTGAGCAGGTGAAACTGGTTGAAACTTATGCCAAGGAAATTGGTCTGTGGTCATCTGAAATGACTCAGGCAGAATACCCACGTGTACTGCGTTTTGACCTATCTACCGTAACTCGTAACATCGCTGGTCCTTCAAATCCGCATGCGCGTGTATCAACGTCTGACCTGAAAGAAAAAGGTATTGCGGGTGTGGTAGAAAACCGCACTGATGGCTTGATGCCAGATGGTGCAATCATTATCGCGGCAATTACCTCGTGTACCAATACCTCAAACCCGCGTAATACTGTGGCAGCGGGCTTATTGGCACGTAAGGCCAATGAGTTAGGTTTAACCCGTAAACCGTGGGTGAAATCTTCATTTGCCCCGGGTTCTAAAGCAGCTGCTCTTTACCTGGAAGAAGCCAGCGTACTGAAAGATCTGGAAAAACTGGGCTTTGGTATTGTGGCTTATGCTTGTACCACCTGTAACGGGATGTCGGGTGCACTTGATCCGAAGATTCAGCAAGAAATTATTGACCGTGACCTGTATGCGACTGCGGTATTGTCGGGTAACCGTAACTTCGATGGCCGTATCCATCCTTATGCGAAGCAGGCTTTCCTGGCATCTCCACCGTTAGTGGTGGCGTATGCGATTGCCGGTACGATCCGTTTTGATATCGAGAAAGATGCCCTAGGCACAGACAAAGATGGCAATCCGATTTACCTGAAAGACATCTGGCCATCGGATGACGAAATTGATGCACTGGTAAAAGAGTCAGTGAAACCAGAACAATTCAAGAAAGTTTATATTCCAATGTTTGATCTGGGTGAGCGTGAGCAGGCTGCAAGTCCGCTGTATGATTGGCGTCCGCAAAGTACTTATATCCGCCGTCCGCCATATTGGGAAGGGGCATTGGCTGCACCGCGTACCCTTGCAAATATGCGTCCGTTAGCAATCCTGGGCGATAACATCACCACTGATCATTTATCTCCATCGAATGCGATTGTGCGTGATTCGGCAGCGGGTGAATATCTGGCGAAAATGGGTGTGCCTGAAGAAGACTTTAACTCTTATGCAACGCACCGTGGTGATCACCTGACTGCGCAGCGTGCAACTCTGGCGAATCCGAAGCTGTATAACGAGATGGTGGTACGTTCTGACGGTACCATTAAGCAAGGTTCTAAAGCGCGTGTAGAGCCGGAAGGTGAAGTGATGCGTATGTGGGAAGCGATTGAAACCTACATGAACCGTAAGCAACCACTCATCATTGTTGCAGGTAAAGATTATGGTCAGGGTTCAAGCCGTGACTGGGCTGCGAAAGGTGTGCGTCTTGCAGGTGTTGAAGCGATTGTGGCTGAGGGTTTTGAGCGTATTCACCGTACGAACTTGGTCGGTATGGGCGTGCTTCCGCTTGAGTTTAAGCCGGGTACAGACCGTAAGACCTTAAAGCTAGATGGTACTGAGCTGTATAGCGTAATTGGTAATATTGCACCACGTTCGACTTTGACTCTGGTGATTGAGCGTTCAACCACTGATGGTAAAAATGAAGTGGTAAAAGTGCCTGTAACTTGTCGTCTGGATACCGAAGAAGAGGTTTCTGTGTATGAAGCGGGTGGGGTATTACAACGCTTTGCACAGGATTTCTTGGAAGGGAATGTAGCTTAACTTTTCTAGTTACTAGTAAAAATCTCCCCTAACCCCTCTTTAGAAAAGAGGGGGAACTCCCTCCTTTTAAAAGGAGGGTTGGGGTGGATTAAAGTTATTGAAATTGTTTAAAAAAGATCCTAGTTTTTTTAAGGATCTTTTTTATTGTTTATCGAAAATATTTACTATGAAGAGAAAAATAGTTGTATTAAACACAGCTAAAGAATTATTTGAGAAAGTTTCTTTAGACTATCAAAATTTGTATGTTGAATATGAAGATAATATTGAATTCGAACAATATTTTGAATTGTCTCCTGAAGATTATTTGAAGTTTGCAAAACAGGATTTGAAATCTAAGGATAATAGAGGACATATCAATGCTCTATCTAATGCTAAAAGAGCAATTGATTGTTTAGTAGAGAATGTGCTGAAAAATTTTGAAATTAATCCTAAAAAAATTAATAAAGTGGCATTGGATTTTTGTGAAGAGGTATTAGGAGAGGAAGCAAAAGAAATAAACCCTCAATCTTTACGTCTTTTTACTGCCTTGGGATTATCACCAAGTCTGTTAGTAACTGAAACAAGAAATTTAAGAAATAAAGTTGAACATGAGTTTAGCGATCCTAATTTATCTGATGTAAAGAGGTCTTTTGAGGTTGCTGAATTGTTGATTAACAATTTGAAAGCTAAAGAACTCTATTCTTGTTCAATAGATTTATCTGATATTCACAAAAATGGAAATACACAGTATGGAGAAATTACCGGAATTAGGTTTGCTTCACGTGTTTGGGCAGCAACTAAGACAAATGGAAGGTTTGAATTATCTTTTTATGGTATAAAAGAAAATGTATATATCTACGTTTTAAATCAAGAAGATAAAATATTTTATTATTATTTAAGAGCTATGTTTATGGCACGTTTCGATTTAGATGATTTTGACCTTTGTATAAAAAAAATTATAAAAGAATTAAATCCTGATCTAAACATAGATAGCTTAAAGATCAAATTTTAAAATATAGCTTCGCCCATCTGCCAAAAATCTGTAACAAAAAGGACAATCCTCATTCGCAAGTTGAGGACTATACTTTGTTTACCACTTTCTAAACACTCATGGAGAACAAAGATGGTTATGGCTGGCTCTAAACCCGGAACAGGCTTCTATTTTTGTGCACAGTGCGGCAAACGCACTTACTTAGAAATTGGTACAGATCCTTTACCCCCATGTACCAAATGCCTCTGCAATCAATTTAAAAAATAATATTGCAAACGCTAAAAACTAAAGCAGACACCCTCTGTTTTAATAAAAGCCCTATTACTCCATAGGGCTTTTTTGTTAGCTTATAAAAGTGGCAAGATAATGCAAGCAACAAAAGGAAAGCCAGTATGGAAACAATATTAGGATTATGTATTGGCATTGGACTCAGTGCAGCGTGTGGCTTTCGTATTTTTGTGCCTTTGCTGGTGATGAGTATCGCGTGTAATCTGAACTGGTTTGAACCGATCCAGGGTTTTGGCTGGCTGGCATTGCCATCGGTATGCCTGACACTAGGCATCGCGACCTTGTGTGAAATCGCCGCTTATTATATTCCCTGGGTAGACAATATTCTCGACACCATTGCAACTCCCGCAGCTGTAGTTGCCGGAACAGTATCCACAATGGCGGTGAGTAGTGGGGAAATGTCGCAGTTTGTGGCTTGGGCAACGGCACTCATTGTGGGTGGGGGAACTGCCGGAGCCGTGCAGTTTGGTACTGTGGCACTACGAGGATTATCGACTGCTACCACAGGCGGGGCGGGTAATCCGGTTATTTCTACGGGGGAATGGATCAGTGCAGTCTTGATCTCGATATTGTCATTTTTGGTACCTGTATTGATGGTTGTGGCATTTATTATTGCTGCCATCTGGTTCGTACGCTGGTTTAAACAGATCAAGAAAAATAAGTCCGATCCTGGTATTGTTTAGATCATCTAAGTCGCTGTTCTAACAGTCTAAAATTAAATAATGAGTTCATGAAAAAGAGCAAAAAAACGCTATAAGATGATTGATTTTTGTTCATATAAGGCATAATTTCAGTATAGGATTAATAAACACATACTTTTATTATGGTTTTAATTCTTACCTTGATAAAAACGAATATGGGGGAGTTTGCATGGAGATGATCAAGTTTGTGATTGATGAGCATACGACGGACAATGGTGCACATCTGATCCATAATTCAACAATGGGGTGTGAAGATTTACCTGAGACTGATGCTCAGATTCTGATTGGTTACTTTGCCAATTATGATCTGGCCTATAAGCGTGCACGCATGAACTGGCCCAGAGAAAAGGTGACCGGTTGTGAAAAATGCTGTAAAGCTTAAATTTAGGAATCAATCCGTAATTAAGATTCTAAGACATTGAGAGTTTTGATCCTACCATCGTGTAGGGTCATTTCATTTATGCTTTCATGTTTTTGTGTTAAAAATAATAGCTAACATGTGCCAATACATATGGGATCAGGAAAATGAAAATCGCAAAACTTGCAGTTTTATGCAGTGCAGTAATGTTGATTTCTGATGCAGTGGTGGCGCAAGAAGCATTAACGCCGAAGCAGCGCCAATCACAACAAAATGAAAAAACCTTTCAAGCCTATATCCCTCAACATTATTCATTCTTTGAAGCGGTCAAAGGTGACTTAAATAAAGATGGCGTGCAGGATGCTGTACTGATCGTTAAAGCCACAGATCCCAAAGCATTAGTGGAAGATGAATACCGCGGTACATTGGACCGAAACCGCCGTGGGATCATTGTCCTGCTGGGTCAGAAGGGCAATAGCACCTATAAACAGTTCCTGCAAAACCTGAACTGTTTCAGCTCAGATCAGGAAGATGGTGGGGTGTATTATCCACCTGAGCTGGTGCCAGAAATTAAAAAAGGACTATTAGAGCTGAATTATCAGCATGGCCGTTATGGCTATTGGGTTTATAAATTCCGTCTTCAGAATCAGGATATGCGACTGATTGGCTATGACCAGTTTTCTCATAGTGGGCCATTGCTGGAGTCAAAAACCAGTATCAATCTGCTGACTGGCAAACGCATCTACAGTAAGAACTTAAGCACAGATCCGGAAGGAAAACCAAAATTTAAAGAAACCCATTCAATTCATCAGCAGGCACCGATTTACTTATCAAAAGTTAAAGATTTTGATGAACTGACATTTTAAATATCCAACTGCTTGAAATTGGCGCACATTTTGCAATTTATTTAGCCTAAGGAGGCAAAGCTTCATCTATTGGTAGGGCTTTGACTTATTACAGTGCAATTTATGCATCATAAAGAGGGCAATCGAGTATGGATATCACCAATCACGTTTCTGAATCCCCGAAATTATCGCTTTCTGCACATGCCTGTGCGGCATGGTCGCTGATCTTTGTGCCTTTTTGTGGTGCAATTGGCCTAGTCTATTTTGCGCTGGCTTATCTGATTAACCTGAAAGTTCTGACCTCTGAATTAAGCAAAATGAATAAAGTGCTGGCAGTGATTATGTCCGGGATGTGCGCAATGAGTGGCTGGTGGTTTACCGCACAATGGTTACAGGGCACTTTTTAAGGTAAAAAAGAATAAAAATGACCGTAAATAAATTCCGATAAAGCTCATTTTTACAGAATAAAACGTCATAAAAATGAGCCAATGAGATTTATTTCTCTGATTTATATTCTAGGGCGGAATAATTTTTCAAAAATTAAAAAAAAGAAGAAAACATAGGAAATTAATCCCGTACGCTCAAGGCTAATATATGCCTCAAGGGTGTGACGGGATCGGAAAGAGTAGCATGCTGTGAGCGGCGCAAAACGCGAGAGCAGTACTTACCCAAAAGGTCTTGATCCGGCTTAGGACGCTATGAACCAGAAGTTTGTAGGCTATAAGATCAATTCTTACAAAGATTGATAGTTGAAGTAAACCATCACGAGTTTTCCCAACACCCTAAAAAATTCTCCAGTAAAGCCAATCAGAAAATATAAAAACTAATAAAAATCTTCCTAATTTATTTTCCTCCAAATCCCAAGATCGTATTACATCAGCCATGTCTTTTCATTCAACCAATTTATGTTAGTTTATTATTTAAACGATATCCTTTAGGCAGGGAATCATGATGGAAATTGATTTCTGGCGGCAATTTTTATTGTATGCATTGCTTATTAACTACAGCATATTGCTGCTGTGGTTTCTGATGATTATTTTTACCAGGAATTGGGTCAAACAGTTGCATGGAAAATGGTTTCAGCTATCGGATGTGACTTTTGATGCCATTCATTATGGTGGTATGGCATTCTACAAGATCGGCATTCTTCTGTTTAATCTCACACCTTTGCTGACCTTATATTTGATGTAAATTCAGCAGGAAATATAGGTTGGAAACTTTCAAGGACATGCTTTCAACCAGTGGTCAAATAGTGATATCAAGGCCAAATTCAACCAATTAAAATTGTAAAACTAACAATAACAAGATCGCTAAAAAGGAGTTCAGGCCAATGAATCAGTTCAAACCCGCCCTGATTTTAGGTGCATTCATCGGCTTAGGGATGATTATTGCCGGATGGATTCTGGGTAATAGTGCCGTCAAGATTAAACAGTATGAGCGGATTGTCTCGGTCAAGGGACTATCAGAACGTGAGGTCAAGGCAAATGTGGCAGTCTGGCCGATTCGCTTTAGTTCCGCTAGTCAGGATCTGACTCAGCTGTATGACATGATGGAATTGCAAACCCAGCAAATCCAAACTTTTCTGAAAGGTGAAGGCTTTAAAGCTGAGGAAATTACCACAGGCGCACCCGTCACCACCGATAAATACGCGCAGCAATATGGTGGCGATGCCAATGTCGCACTACGTTATACCGCGCATCAAACCATTACTGTTTATACCCATAACATTGATGCAGTACGGGCAGCACAAACCCGTTTGGCGGAACTAGGCAAAAAAGGCATTGCTTTCGGTGGCGATGATTCTGGACAACGCACTGAATATCTCTTTACTGGCTTGAATGATATCAAACCGGCCATGATTGAACAGGCAACCCAAAATGCGCGTAGCGTGGCAGAAAAGTTTGCAGCCGATTCACAAAGCCGCTTAGGGAAAATCAAAACTGCCAATCAGGGCCTGTTTAGTATTGAAGACCGTGACAGTAATACACCGTATCTTAAGAGGGTTCGCGTGGTATCTACAGTCGATTACTATCTGGCAGATTAAATTACGCTAATGAGGGTGAAAAGAAGTCTATAGAAATTGCTCATCAGTATAAGATCAGGATGGATATAATTCTCATAAATTCTGTTTTAATGGCAATAAAAAATCAGGTTTATAGCTTAAAAGATAAAATATTCTTTAATTAAAACTGTAGAAGAAAAAATTTCCTGCAAAGAAGTGAAAATAAAAAATCTTAGGGAATTAATCCCGCACGCTCAAGGCTACTATATATCTCAAGGGTGTGACGGGATCGGAAAGAGTGGCATGCAGTGAGCGGCGCAAAACGCGAGAGCAGTACTTACCCAAAAGGTCTTGATCCGGCTTAGGACGCTATGAACCAGAAGTTTATAGGCTATAAGATCAATTCTTACAAAGATTGATAGTTGAAGTAACTTCCCCATACCCTAAAAAATTCTGCATCGAATAAAATATAAAAATACTTTTGAATGAGTTGATTAATCCAGATAAAAAGCTTTTCTTACACTCCCTTTGATTAAAAAGACTTCTCTTTTTTCATACTTAAAACTTTCTCTTCTTCTATTTTAATTATCCTGAAATAGCGATAAGTCTCAATATTTGCTGAAATTCGCAGAGATATACTTAGATTTTCTAGATTCTGTGAAGCAATTCTATAATTTTTATTTCTTACAAATATGCTTAAAATTTAATCATTTTAAAATTAAATAATAAAAATCATATGTTAATGATAGTATAAAATTTGATCAATTTTAGATAGGCCGCTTATGACGAATTATGAAGTAGAGATAAGTTATCCTCACCAAGACAGTAGCAGTAATGGCTTACAAGTCGAGACTTTAGCTTCTGAAGAGGTACTGGCTAAATTTAATAGCATGAACTGGAACCAGTTATTGATTCTACAACTGCAAATGCAAACAGGTAAGACCACTTTTACTGTGACGAATACAGATTCAGGACAATCGATCCAGATTACCTTGAATGAATTGTCTAATTCCCAACAGCTCGAATTTAAACTTGAAAGTGATATTCAGGTTGAAGGGGTGAACAAAAGCTTGTTCGGTTTTCTTGGCTTTAAGGGCAAGAACTACGTGTCTTATAGAGAACTGAACTTGAAACAGACACAGGCGATTCTCGATCATTTTGTGACTGGCAATATAGAAGCGATCAAACAGCAGTATCAGAGCAGCTTGAATCAGGTCAGTCAAATAGCAAGCCGAGCATAATCTTCCGAATCAAATCCCTGTAAAAGTTCAGATTGACACACTAGATTGACATTGTTATTTTGCGCATCTTTCTCCTCATGCACTTGCACCATGCCACTGAACGACGACTTTGTTTACTGTCCACCTCAAGATCCATTAAAAATTCTCTATGAAGATGATGATCTAGTGGTCATTGAAAAGCCTGCGGGTTTATTGTCGGTACCCGGTCGTCTGCCAGAGCATCATGACAGTGCTTATTTACGTGTACGTGAGCAGTTTCCAGAAGCACGAATCACTCATCGTCTGGATATGGCTACTTCCGGGATTCTGATGTTTGCCAAGCATCGTGATGCGGAAGTGGCAGTCAGTAAAATGTTTCAGGCGCGAACCGTGAACAAGCATTATATTGCTTTGGTACAGGGGAAACTGGTAGGTGAGGGTGAAGTCAATGCACCGCTGATCACGGACTGGGAAAACCGTCCACGTCAGATGGTACATACGGAATTGGGCAAGCCGTCTAAAACACTGTATCAGGTGTTAAATTATGACGCGGCACAAGATATTAGTCGTGTATTACTGACACCGATTACCGGACGCTCACATCAATTACGTGTGCATATGATGCATATTGGACATCCCATTACCGGTGATAAAATCTATCATCCTGAACCACAGCGTAGTCCACTACAACGTATGGCACTACATGCTAGTTATCTTGCTTTTACCCAACCTTTAAGTAATCAGCCAGTAGAAATACATGGTATTGTGCCTTTCTAATAATTTTTCATATACAAGTATATGTTTTATAAGGCTATATTTAATTTTGGAGTGGATGATCATTTACCCATTGATGTGACTAAAATGTGAGAAAATATTTCAGAACTTATTGTTTTAAGGGATAAAATCACTGTTATTTTGATCTAAAAATACTGTATGTAACAATAGTTATCTGCTTTGTTAAATTATGTAAATTAATTAGATTATCTATCTTAATATTGCTTTTTAGAGAAAGTAAAAATTTAAAAGATGATCAAAAAATGATAAATATAAGTAATTGTTATTAAAGTGTATTTATTTTAAATATTATTTTTAATATTGGGTTAATTAAATTTTGTAATTTAAATCAATAGGTTATTATTTATCATTTATAGCTAATAAATACTTAATACTTTTTATGCTCCCATTGGTGCAAAACTTCAAAGGATATAACGGTAAAATTCAACAAAATATTTAATATTATTAAGTATTTATTCTTGAATTCTGGTGGTAGGATTTTTACACGAATCAGGGCAAAATACTCTTCTTAGAATAAAAATTTTGAAGCACTTTTTTCTTTTTTATATTTTTCTAATTAGGGCATGGACGATGTTGAGTATTGTTTTATTAGTTCTGGTGGGGATGTTATCTGGCGTATTAGTGGTCACACTAAACAAATTAAAATCCTTGCGCGGAAACCTCGATGTTTTACAGGACAATCTGGATCATGCACGTCATAAGCTGACTGAGTATGAACAACAGGTAGAAGATAGTGATTACGAGCTGTCTCAGTTACGTGTGCAGGTGAGCGGTTTGCGCACTACCTTGGATAAATATAAGAAATATCAAGAAATCTGCGAAATCGAACAATATGTGATTAACCGTACTTTGCAGGCAGAAAATTTTGTTGAAATGACCAAGGTCGATGCTTCGATCATGGTCGATGACATCAAAGGCTATATTGAGCGGGTTAAGGCATTTGTAGAAGATTATCAGACTAAGGCCATTCAGAAGGTAGATCAGCAGGCAAGAGAGAAACTGCAACGCTACTACAAACAGGCAGAACAAGAATATCGCCTGCAGGATGTTGTCAGTGCCTTGGAGCATAAAATTCATGGTTATCAGCAAGGATTCTCGCTGGCAGCTAGAGATGTTTTGACTGAACTAATTGATGGCTATCAGGAGCAGGATGCTGCAAGACAGTTACAGGAGATTCGTCAGCAGATTGAGCAGGCGGCTCAAAATAAAAAAGTTGCAAAGTGTAACTATGTCGATGAGGATCGCCGCAATACCACTATTGATATGATCAGTCTGGCATTTAACAGTCGTGCCGATCTGTATTTGTCCCGTTTAACTATAGATAACCTGGGGCTGATGCTGCAAGCACTGCAAGATGATTTTCATTTGATTAATTATAAAGGGCAGGATCTGAGTCAGGCCAGTATTCAGCAATCGTATCTGGATCTACGCTTGCAAGAACTGAAATTCGCAGCCTTGCTTCTAGAATTAAAAAAAGTACCAGTACTCACTGAAGCTATTTAAATAACTGAGTCAACTAAGTCAAAAAACTTATGCTGACAAATAGGGGATGAAAGCATCTCCTAGATAAATAGTTAGAGTGCATTTACCTGGAACAAAGAGAAAAATACTTTCAAGTATCTAAATCCAATTTGATATATAAAATCAGTCGGTTAAAAAAACAAGAAGAATAAAAAAATATCATTCTCCCTATCGTATCCTGTATAAAAATCAGCTAATCTAATTTGTATAATAAAACGGCAGCATAATAAGGACAGCCCTATGTCACGTGATTATCAGCAGTTCCCCGATGATGAAAATGGCAATGTACTCTGGCAGATGTTTCAGGATGGTGATGATCTGACTGAGGCACATGAAATTGAGTTTTCGATTGCATTTAATGAAGAATCCCAGGCAGATCGCTGTGCCTTGCACCTGTTAAAAGAAGAACAAAAAATCAGTCTGTTCCAGGATGAAGAAAGTGACACACTCGAATGGGTGATCACGATTTTTGTCTACATGGAACCGAGTTACGAGGATATTGTCGATCTGGAGCAATGGTTTACCAAAATTGCCAGTGAATTCGGTGGTGTTTACGACGGCTGGGGCTGCATGGCCTATGTTTATGATGACATCGATGATGATGAAGATACGCCTTTAAGCAGCTAAAACTAAGGCGAATTTCTAAAGCTAATTGAAGATCATAAAGCTCAGCTATGCTGGGCTTTTCTTTATATAGATCAAAAAATTTTCCAGTTTCTTAATGAAAAAATTCCAAAGAGGAATTTAAGTTAATATTGTTTGGATTACTGAGAAAAAATCGCATAAATTAAATCCATATAAAAGATAATGTATAAAATGCTATAATGAGTTTTTGATTTATTCATTTCTTATTTTTATTTTTGAGGTTCTTATGAGTCTACCCCATTGTCCTAAATGCCAGTCTGAATACACTTACGAAGATGGGGATTTGCTGATCTGTCCTGAATGTTCGCATGAATGGAAAGAGGGTGAGGACACAGAAGAGCAGGTCGTGATCAAGGATGCTAACGGTAATGTCCTTGCTGATGGTGACAGTGTAACAGTGATTAAAGACCTGAAAATCAAGGGTTCATCATCTGTTGTGAAAGTTGGTACCAAAGTAAAAAGTATTCGCCTATTGCCAGATGCAGCAGATGGTCATGATATTGACTGTAAAATTGACGGCATTGGCGCAATGAAGCTTAAATCAGAATATGTGAAAAAAGCATAATTCGGTCCTGATCTGCTTCATCTAAATAAGGTTAGAACCAGAATGGCGGTTTAAAAATAAGCCGTCTTCACCTAGCTGGGCTTACATTTCATTTTACTCAGGGCATAATGAAGGAAAAACACCGAGTCAATAAAATCTCATGCCTCATCTTCATATTGAATATTCAGACAATATCCAGAACCTAGATGTCAAGCCAATGCTACTTGGGATTCATCAGGCCTTATGTGCTGCAAATTATATTCAGAATCCGAATGATCTAAAGAGTCGGGCAATTTGCCAGCAGGATTATGTGATAGGAGTAGATCTAAATACTACCCAGGCCTATGTGCATGCGAAAGTATCTTTATTGTCAGGTCGCAGTTCTGAGTTGAAACAGGCAATTTCCCAGTGCGTATTACAAGTACTGCAACAGCATGTGCCGGTACAACCAGGTTTAACTGTACAGCTTTGTGTAGAAATCCTAGATATGCCAAAGGACTGCTATAGCAAAGCTATTATTTAACTTTAGTTCAAACAATACTTGTATACCATTGGAATTATGAGTATTGTTTTTCAGAATTGTCATCGTGTGGCAATAATTAGAATTTAAAAGTTAAAAATAACTTCGCTAAGATCGAATTGACTGAGTCCATCTGCATGTTTTACGGAAGGTAGTTTGCTAAATAATAAATTGAAATCCAAAAATGGACTCTAAGAGTCTTTTTATAATATTTAATGATTTTCGCCAGTAAAAGTTTTAGTGCTGTAACTTCAAGGGGTTCTATTGAGTAGCTTACAGTGATTGTTTGACCATTTAAAAAATATAAGAGAATAAGGATGAAAATAATTGGGGATCCATCTTTAGGTAAAGAAATTGTAGCTTTATTACATGAGTGGGATGGGGCTATTACTTGCTTAGATATTCAAACTGCGCTTAAGTTGTGTGCGCCAGATGTCAGGTTTTTTGATTTAAGTACAGAAGTTCATGGGCTGGAAGCTTATGAACAGAAATGGAATCTCTACAAGCCTTATATGCTTCATGGAGTGACCATACAGCGGCATGATGTGACCATTCATGTAGAACCTAATTTAGCTTTCATTCATGGTTATGTAAAACTTACACCAGAAAATGCTGAAAAAATCCAATGGCTTCCCTCAGTGAAGTGGTGTCGTACTAGCTTATGTTTGAGAAAAGAACAAGGTCAGTGGAAGATGGTACATCAGCATATTTCTGTGCCAGTAGAAATTCAAACAGGAAGCATGCAGGTTTTGGATTTAGACGTAGAAAAGAAAGAAGCTATCGTCTAGTTCAAGAATTTTAAATCTTTATTAATATTTAATCTGTGCGTGCCATAAACCAGTTCTCAAGAAAAAGGCCTAAATGATTTAGGCCTTTTTATATGACTCGGATTAACCAAAACGTTTTGGAATCTTCTGACCATTCGGTACCGGCGTTTCGGCATTTTTCAAGACACCAAATAGCCAGGTTTCTGCATGCTGTACTGCGGTTTTGAGCTGATCACCTAGTGCTAAACGACCAGCAATAAAACTTGCCAATGAACAGCCAGAGCCGTGGTATTCACCTTCAAGGCGGGCACAACGGGTTTGATTCACCAGCTCACCCTGAATATATAAACTGTTCTGGATATAGTCTAGAGTATCTTCATGGCCACCTTTGACCAGCACTGCTTTTGCACCCATGGCAAACAATTTCTGGGTGGCAAGTTCCAGATCCTGCTCACCGGTCAACGCACGTAATTCCACTGTATTTGGTGTGATAATCGTGGCATGCGGGATCAGTTGAGTAAACGCTTTAACTAAAGTTACCTGATCTCCCAGTGAGCCACCGCTATTCGCGACAAGTACTGGATCAAGTACATAAAAATATTCAGGATGTTCAGCTAGAAATTCTGCCAGAGCTGCAATATTGTCAGTAGTACCAAGCATACCGGATTTAACACCACGGATAGGTAAATCACCGACCACTGCATGTGCTTGAGCTAGAAGCAAACTCTTTGAAGTTGCTTCGAAACCAAACACCTGTTGTGAGTTCTGAATGGTCAGTGCGGTACAGGCGATTGCAGCATGCGCACCGCTTTGGCCAATCGCTTCAATATCAGCCTGGAGACCTGCTCCACCTGAAGGATCCAAACCTGAAAAGCATAGTACTGTAGGGCGCAAAACGATGTCCTTAAACTCTAGATTTGCGTTAGTATAGGCAAAATTTCATGAACACTCGATACCAATTTGCATCGAAGTAGCCGGAGGACTGTGGTGATTCAGAATATCTTGATTGATCTGGATGGAACGTTAACTGACCCTAAAGTAGGGATTACCACTTCGGCGCGTTATGGCTTAGAAAAAATTGGCCATCCGATCAGTCCTGATATCAATATTGACTGGATCATTGGCCCCCCTTTAAAAGCTTCACTGGCAAAAATTCTGAATGTAGAGACTAATCATGTACTGGCAGAGCAGGCACTGGAAGGATATCGTGAACGCTTTGCAGTAAAGGGTTTATATGAAAATAAAGTTTTTCCAAATGTCGCAGAAACCTTAGCTAAACTCAAGCGTCGCGGATATCGACTGTTTCTTGCAACTGCTAAACCAACTGTTTATGCACGACAAATTTTAGAGCACTTTGTGCTGGATCAATATTTTGAAGGTATTTATGGCAGTGAGCTAAATGGTGATCGAACTAACAAGGGCGATCTGATTGAATATATCTTGCAGAAAGAGCAGTTAGATCCGGCTACCTGTATTATGGTGGGCGATCGTGAGCATGATATTTTTGGTGCCAGACGTAATGGTATAGAAACTATTGCAGTCACCTATGGCTATGGCTCACAGGAAGAATTTGCTCAAGCTAAGCCAAAATATCAGATTCAAGGCTTTAATGAAATTTTTGAGTGTTTGGTTTAAATAGATTTATTTATTCTAAACTTGCTGTTAATTAGATATTAAAATTAATCTTGATTTATATTATATAGGTCAAGATTAATAATATTGTGATATTTTAATTGATATATTTATATAAAAAATAAATTAAATATAAAATTATCTTATTGGGTTTTAAGGGTTAAGCAGTCGCAGGGTTGGGAAATTTTACATTTGTAATTCATGTGTTAAATCACACAATTCATTTGTTAATAGGTGTAAGTAATTTACAAATTTATAATAAAATATTTCATTTATTTTTAAAATTAATCTAAGCTTATGAAATATATATTAATTAATTTTAATTTAAGTATTTTAATTTCTTTAGTAGTAAAATTTATAAAAATATAAATCAATGGGTTGTGTATGTTTTCTATTAATAATAATAAATTTCAATTTAAATTGATTAATAATTCAAATAAATTCTTATTTTTTTTATGGTTTTAACTTCGAATAACTCCTGATATGAAGAATTGGTTGGAATTCATACACATCTAAACTCATCATAAAAATATTCAGGAGTTTCTCTCATGGCTAACATCGAGATATTAGCTAAGGATAATGGACAAATTATCCAAAGTTTAAATGCGGATTCAGTAGTATTAAATCAAAATTCAATAGTTAAAGTTGGCGCTAAAATAGAGGATGTTGCCAATATTACCCGTGAAGGTAATGCCGCGATTATTACACTTAAAAATGGCGAAAAAATTGTTGTAGAAAACTATTTTGATCCGGCAGTGAATGAAAGTTTACTTGCCTTTGAAGGAAATAATGGTGAATTGTATTGGGCGGAATTTACGGATAGCTCAGGTCAATTATTGGATGTAATTAAGTACAACCCGATTACTGAAGAAGCTCTCCTGGGCGGAGCAGCAAGTGAATTACTCCCTTGGATTGGAGGAGCAATCGCAGTTGGAGGTATTGCAGCGGCTGCGAGTTCTGGCGGTAGTTCAAATAACGGTGGTGGCTCGCCTGTTACTAATCCGGTAGATGCAGCAGAAGCATTAATTAAAGATGCAGAAGACAAGCAAAAAGCTGCAGAAGACTTGCTCAATGAATTACAAAAAGATGGTTTGATCACTCCTGAAGAGCAAGCACAGATTCAGGATGCTGTGGATGCGGCAGCTGCAGCCAAAGACAAAGCACAGGATGCTGTTAATGCATTACCAGATGGCAGTGATAAAGATCGTCTGCAAGATCGTCTAGATGATCTCAATGACCCAATCATAGTTCCACCAGTGAATGATGCTGATGCTGATGGTGTAGAAGACACAGTTGAAGAGCAAGCAGCAACAGCTTTGGTGGAAGAGGCGGAAGCAGCACAAAAAGCTGCAGAAGACTTGCTTGCTGAACTTCAAGAAGATGGTTTAATCACTCCTGCTGAACAAGCGCAGTTACAAGCAGCAGCAGATGCTGCAGCAGAGGCAAAATCTGTAGCGGAAGCAGCGGTGAATGACTTGACAGCAGGAGGTGTCCGTGATGCGCTGGAAGGTCGCCTGGATGTTTTAACCCCAATCACGATTCCACCAGTGAATGATGCCAACGAAAACGGCATCGATGACAGCACCGAAAATCCATTGGATCTTTCCAATGACCTGGTTGATGCAGCTGAAGCAGCCTATCAGGCAGCTGAAGATGCACTGGCAGATGCCATTACAGATGGTCTGATCACTCCAGAAGAACAAGCGGCATTAGAAGATGCATTAGCAGATGCACAAGATGCGAAGGATCTGGCACAAGGCGCAGTAAATGCATTGCCGGTTGGTACTGAAAGAGACGGCTTGCAAGATCGCCTAGATGCTCTTATTGATATCGTAGTTCCACCGATTACACCTTCTAACATTGATGCCTTTGATGATGAGTTTGAATTGGACCTAGGGCAAGAAACCCGATTAGAGCGTAATGAAATTACCGCTGAAAATGTAGCTATCCTAGATATTCTAGGCGGCAATATTTCTACTACTACCTTTACGGTGCCAGAAGGTGCGACAAGTAATATCTCAGTTACAGTACAACAAGATAACCTCATTTCAATTGGTGAAGCTGTTCAAGTTGTGATTTATCAACAAACTGAAAATGGATCTGTTGAAGTTGCACGTGGTAATGCACAAGCTGGCGTAGTTACTGTTGGCGGTGTCAATTTGCTGGGTGTGGTAGGAGATAATAATTCGATTACGCTTAATCTCTCTGATTTGCCTGAAGGGGATTATGTCGTAGCCGTAGAAGCTTATGACAGTGTCTTAACAAGCTTAGTTAAGGAAATTGCTATAAGCGATTTGGGTGGTGAAGGTGCAATTCTAGGTGCATCGAATCAAGCTGCAATACTGGGCGCAATTAATACAGTACTTGGTGATAACCTTGTTTCTCAAGCCCTTACAACAACTGTTGCAGCTATCTTGTTACCAGTCAATGTTATAGGTTTGCCATTATCTAGTGTGGTGAATGAATTATTAGATGCTTTACCGACAAATGTGTTGGATTATATTGTTGATCAGGCAGTTGCTCCTCTTTTGTCGAATTTATTGACCGCTTATGAGCGCGTGGATATTAGGATTAATGGTACAGATGAAGTCTTTGCGAACTATGAGGTGAAAGGGAATATCTTTGCTGACAATAGCAATGGTGCAGACATTTTAGATGGTGCGACAGTGACCGAAATTGATGGTCAATTAGTCACGGATCCTGTCATTATTGAAGGTGAATACGGTAATTTAGAAATTGATCCAGTAACTGGTGAGTTTACATATACTGTAACAGTGGGTGAAGCTGCAATTGGTCAGACCGAGATATTTGATTACACATTATCTAATGGCATTAGTAGTGATAGCGCTCAATTAAAAATTGAAATTTCAGGTATCCCTGCAGATCCAA
The DNA here is from genome assembly GCF_002688565.1 of Acinetobacter sp. LoGeW2-3. Taxonomy (NCBI): domain Bacteria; kingdom Pseudomonadati; phylum Pseudomonadota; class Gammaproteobacteria; order Moraxellales; family Moraxellaceae; genus Acinetobacter; species Acinetobacter sp. LoGeW2-3. The sequence goes on from NZ_CP024011.1 coordinate 1,755,694, forward strand.
GTGATTTACTGTTAGCTGATTATATTGATCAAATTGTTGCTAACGTAAGTGGAGAGAGTAACGATAGCTTTACTGGTAGTTTAGGTGCAGATACTGTTATTTATAATGTACTGGAAGGTGCAGAAACAGATGCAACAGGCGGAAATGGTACAGATATCTGGACTGATTTCAGCTTGACCGAAGGTGATGACATTGATGTAAGTGCGTTGTTAACAGATACAACTGCAGAGAATATTGATGAATATATTTCTGTAGAAGTTAGCGATAACAATACGATGATATCAGTTGACCATGATGGAGCTGGTACACAGTTCCAGGACAAAGTTGAACTCATTACTTTTGAAGGGGTAAATACGAACTTGGAAGAATTGCTTTCTAATGGTCATATTATTTACTAATACCTTATTCTAGAAAATAAGAACTATGAGGAGACTCTTAGGAGTCTCTTTTTAATTCTTTTCTCTCTTTGATAATAAATATCTACTTATAATTCCTTTGCTATTAACCAAAAATGTTTTTAAATTCGACTATTTCCTAATATAAAAATTAAATATAAGAAAATTAAACCAATTTTGACCATTTGGAAAAATTAAAGAGGCTTTTTGATTCAACTTGGTAATCTATGATTATTTTAAAATATTTATATTTATTAAGTATTTGAGTTAATATTTTACTTTCTTGTTATTGCTGTAAATGCTTGGGTGAAAAATAGTTTTCTTCACATTATTAATACCTTTCATCTATAATTTGAAACAATAAGTTCAAAAAGGTGGATTATATTCACCTTAAACGTGTGATTAAGGTAACACATTTCATGTCTCTTTCTCCTATATCTAAGGCTGTATACGCGTCCTTGGCTGCTTTGCTATTTGTAAATACTACCCATGCCGCTGATGCATTTAGTGCAGACAGTCCGTGGATGTTTGGTGACTGGAATGGTCAGCGTACTCAACTCCAACAACAAGGTTACGATTTTAGCTTTGGCTACACTGGCGAAATGGCTACCCTGATTGATGCTAAAAAATCATCAGACCACGGTACTGAATACGCGGATCAGTTTGCGATCGGGGCACATCTGGATTTGGAAAAAATTGCCGGCTGGAAAGATACTGAAGCACAGATTACCGTGACTGAACGTAATGGTCGTAACTTATCCAATACTTCTGAAGCACTCAATGGGCATTTAAGTTCTGTTCAGGAGGTATGGGGACGTGGTCAAACCTGGCGTTTAACTGACTTCTGGATCAAGAAAAAATTCCTGGACCAAAAACTGGACATCAAAGTAGGTCGTTTTGGTGAAGGTGAAGACTTTAACAGTTTTGACTGCGATTTCCAGAACCTGGCGCTGTGTGGTTCACAAGTCGGTAACTGGGTCGGTGACCAATGGTATAACTGGCCAGTATCACAATGGGCAGCGCGTGTAAAATATAACGTGACTCCTGAAGTCTATACCCAAGTTGGTGTTTATGAATATAACCCTGAAAATGCTGACAATCGTGGCAAAGGTTTTAACCTGAGCACAGATGGTTCAAAAGGGGCAATTATCCCAGCTGAAGTGGTCTGGACACCAAAACTGGGTGATCAAAAACTTCCAGGTGAATACCGTGCCGGGTATTACTACAGCACAGCTGAGGCGGCCGCAATTAATGATCCTAATGAAACCGATCATCACCACGGCGGTTGGGTTGTGGCTAAACAACAACTGACTGCACATCAGGATGATGCATCTCGTGGTTTAAGTGGCTTTGTGAATCTTACTGTTCATGACGCTAAAACTAATGAAAAAACCGATATGCAAAACATTGGCCTTGTTTACAAAGGCGCAATGGATGCCCGTCCAAAAGATGAAATCGCTGTCGGTGTCGCTCGTATCAACATGAACAATGATGTCTTGGGTGACCGTAGTGAAGAAATCGATGCAGAAATCTATTATGGATTGCATGCCACTAACTGGCTGACCATTCGACCAAACCTTCAGTATGTTCATCATGTCGGTGGAGATAAGAATGGAGAAAACGTCTGGGTTGGCGGTATCAAATTTAATACATCGTTCTAAGCAGAGTTTTTAGTTGCAAATACACAATTGATTCTTCCACTACTTTGGGGCATTGATAAACAGATGCCTCAGGTACTTATGTATTTAGAACTAAAAACTTAACAATATGGTGTTCATGCATTCAAGTTGCATGGACGAAAAGAAATCTTACAAAGGTGTTCAATATGAATACTTCGTCTTCAGGTTCAGTACTGAAAACGATTATGGCAGTCATTGCTGCTATTTTCGGTTTAGTACTGCTGATCGGAGGGATTTATCTGGCAACGCTTGGTGGGTCTTGGTACTACATCATTGCCGGTATTTTCTTTATTGCGACCGCAGTTTTATTATTCAAACAGAAAAGTACAGCACTTATCGTATATGCCGTGCTGGTTTTAGGAACAGTGATCTGGGGCCTGTGGGAAGTTGGTTCTGACTTCTTTGCACTTGCACCTCGTTTAGATATTTTAGGCCTGTTCGGTTTAGCACTTCTAATTCCAGCAGTGACACGTGGTTTTGCAGATACGAAAGGTGCCAAAATCGCACTAACCAGTACCTTGGCCATTACCATTGCAGTGATGATCTACTCTGTGTTTAATGACCCGCAAGAAATTCGTGGTGAATTAAAGTCCCAGCAGCCTGCAGTACATCAATCTATTCCGGGTATTGCTGATGAAGACTGGCCTGCCTATGGCCGTACTCAATCTGGCCTACGTTATTCTCCATTGAAACAGATCACTGCAGATAATGTGAAAAATCTGGAGCTGGCTTGGGAATTCCACACAGGCGATGTAAAAACAGATAAAGATTCTGGTGAAACTACCAATCAAGTCACTCCGATCAAAATCGGAAACAACCTGTTCATGTGTTCAACTCACCAGCAGCTGATTGCTCTTGATCCTGCATCTGGTAAGGAAAAATGGCGTTTTGATCCGAAGGTGAAATCGGACAATACTTACCAGCACTTAACCTGCCGTGGTGTATCTTATTATGATGCCAATAATACTGTAGGTTTTGAAAGCAGTCTGTCTGCGCGTTCAACGACTTCTGCTGAATGTCCTCAAAAAGTCATTCTGCCAGTCAACGATGGACGCCTAGTAGCTGTGAATGCGACGACAGGCAAGGTATGTTCTGACTTCGGTACCAATGGTGAAGTCGATCTGCAAAAAGACATGCCATTCCCATATCCAGGCGGTTATAACCCAACGTCACCTCCAGTTGTGACAGGTACAACCATCATCATCGCAGGTTCAACTACAGATAACTACTCAACTGAAGAACCTTCAGGCGTGATTCGTGGTTATGACGTGAATACTGGTGATTTGTTATGGGTATTTGATACTGGCGCGGAAGATCCAAATGCGATTCCTGCTCCGGGTCAGAAATTTGTACATAACTCACCAAACGCATGGGCACCTTTGGCTTATGATGCGCAGCTGGACATCGTCTATGTACCAACTGGTGTAGGTACACCGGATATCTACGGTGGTCACCGTACTGAGCTTGATGAGCGTTATGCGAATTCTATGCTGGCATTGAATGCCTCTACCGGTAAATTGGTATGGAACTTCCAGACCACCCATCATGATCTTTGGGATATGGACGTACCCGCTCAGCCAACATTGACTGAGATCAAAGACAAAAACGGGAATGTGGTTCCAGCGATTTATGTGCTAACCAAAACCGGTAATGCCTTTGTATTAGACCGTCGTACAGGTGAAGCGATTGTTCCGATCACTGAAAAACCAGTTCCACAATCTGTGAAACGTGGTCCACAAACCAAAGGCGAGTGGTATTCAAAAACTCAACCATTCTCTGATTTCAACCTGGCACCTAAAGATGACTTAACTGATAAAGACATGTGGGGCGCCACTATGTTTGACCAGTTGATGTGTCGTGTATCATTCAAGAAATTGAACTATGACGGTATTTATACGCCCCCATCTGAAAATGGTACTTTGGTATTCCCGGGTAATCTAGGTGTGTTCGAGTGGGGCGGTATGTCTGTCAATCCAGACCGTCAGATCGCATTGACCAATCCGATTGGTTTGCCATTCGTGACTCGCTTGATTCCACAAGATCCAAACCGTGAGCAAACTGCCAAAGGTGCAGGTACTGAAGCCGGTGTACAGCCAATGTATGGCGTACCTTATGGCGTAGAAATCAATGCCTTCCTGTCTCCATTTGGCTTGCCATGTAAACAGCCTGCATGGGGTTATGTGGCGGGTGTAGATCTGACAACTCATGAAATCGCTTGGAAACGTCGTATTGGTACGATTCGTGACAGTATGCCGGGTATCCCATTGCCACCGTTCAAAATGGGTGTGCCAATGCTGGGTGGTCCAATTTCGACTGCGGGTAATGTGATGTTCGTCGGCGGTACTCAAGACAACTATATCCGTGCTATTAACGTTAACAATGGTGATGAGTTATGGAAAGGTCGTCTGCCAGCAGGTGGTCAGGCAACTCCAATGACTTATGAAGCCAATAGTAAACAGTACGTTGTCATCATGGCCGGTGGTCATGGTTCTTTCGGTACCAAAATGGGTGATTCTTTAGTTGCCTATGCATTACCGGACAACAAGTAATTAAGTTTTATACTTAGTGTAAAAAAGCCTGATTCGTCAGGCTTTTTTATGCAAAATACCAGCTGTTATGAGAATAAAGCTTTAATAAGCAATGATGATCTTATTTCAGGTTTATTTAAACAAGCATCTTTTAAGATCGATGTATCAACCTGACTGATCATACTGATGATTCAAGCATCAGCAAAAAACACTTTAAAAATATTTTGGCTCCCCTGGCATGAACAGATGCCAGATATCAGGAATATTAGCTATGCACCTTCATACCACGCGGTTGCCGATGAAATCGACTTTGTCCTGTTTGATTGCCTGTATTAGTCAGGGAATTTATGCAGAAGAAACGGTGAAAGAGGTGCAACAACTTGCGCCGATTGTAGTGGAAGCGACCCGTACAGACCGTGCTGTTCTCGAAACACCGGCATCTGCTTATTATCTGAATCAGCCAGAACAGCAAAGCATGAATGTAAACCTGTCTGAAACTCTAAAAGGTGTGCCGGGTTTGCAGCTGAATAACCGGGAAAACTATGCCCAGGACCTGCAAATTTCCATGCGCGGTTTTGGAGCACGCTCGACTTTTGGTGTGCGTGGAGTACGTTTATATGTAGATGGGATTCCTGCGACTATGCCGGATGGGCAGGGACAAACTTCTAATATTGATCTGAACAGTCTGGATCATATCGAAGTATTAAGCGGACCATTTTCATCACTGTATGGCAACTCATCTGGCGGCACCATTCTGACTCAAAGCCGTGAAGGGCAAGGACCAGATTCAGTGACCCTGGGATACTCAGGTGGTAGTCAAAATAAAGGACAAACCAATCTGGTGTTGCAAGGTGGTTCAGAGGATGCCTCTGAGCCAAGTTATGTCATCAGTTCATCTTATTTTGATACCGATGGTTTCCGTGACCACAGCAGTGCGCATAAAGTCTTGAACAATGCCAAACTGACTTGGGACCTGGAAGACGGAAGTAAGATTAATTGGGTCAATAACTACGTCAAAATTGAAGCCGATGATCCAGGTGGTTTAACTCGAGAGCAATGGAAAACCAACCCTAAACAGGTTGCCAATAATGTTCTGCTTTATAATGCAAGAAAAGAGATTGAGCAGTTTCAAACAGGATTAACCTGGAATAAGCCAATCAATGATCAGCATGAACTGTATGGAATGGCATATTGGGGGCAGCGTGAAGTTACCCAGTATCAATCTATTCCAAGCACTGCCCAAGGTGGTGTGAACCATGCGGGTGGGGTAATTGATTTTGACCGTCAGTTTTATGGGGCTGACTTGCGTTGGACAGGCAAGGACATTCTACCTAATACCAAACTGATTGCCGGTGTCGCCGTAGATGGCATGACTGACGATCGTAAAGGCTATCAGAACTTTGTCAGTGATGTGTTGGGTATTAAAGGTGAACTTCGCCGTAATGAAGACAATACACTTTGGAACGCCGATCCATATTTGCAAGCTTCTTATAACTTTGCTCCAGACTGGACTTTAGATGCGGGGCTACGTTACAGCAATGTGCATTTTAAAACTGAGGATCATTATACCGTCGGGGAAAATGGCGATAACTCTGGTAAAACCACTTATGAAAAGCTTTTGCCTTCAGTCGCTTTAAGTTGGAAAATTATTCCTGATGCAATGATCTATGGTAGCTATGCACAAGGTTTTGAAACACCGACGTTTACGGAAATGGCCTATCCGGCAGATGGCAGTAATGAAACATTGGGCTTAAAAGCAGCAGAAAGTGAAACATATGAGATTGGCCTGAAATCAGATAACCAATTTGGGGAATTTGCGGCTGCAGTTTTTTATACCGTGACTAAAGATGATATTGTTCCTTTGAGAAATGTGGGTGGTAAAGCAACATTCCGCAATGCAGATAAAACCTTAAGAAAAGGGTTAGAACTTTCCTGGAGTAAAGACCTCTGGCATGATCTCACTGCTCAAGCCAGTTATAGCTATATCGACGCCACGTTTGATGCAGATATTTCTGAAATTCTAAATCAGAATGGTAGTATTGCAGTGTCGAGAGTTGAGGCAGGCAACTATATTCCCGGTATTGCCAAAAATCAGGCTTTTCTTGCTTTAGGCTGGAAACCTGAAAATGGCTTAAGTGCGGGTATAGATGTGCGTTACTCAGACCGGATTTATGTCAACGACATTAACTCGCAATATGCACCAAGCTATACCGTTGCTGGTGCAAACGTGGGTTATAACTGGTCCGTAAAAGACTGGTCCATGAAGACCTTTGCCCGTGTAGATAACCTATTTGATAAAGACTATTCAGGTTCAGTGATCGTCAATGAAAGTAATGGGCGCTTCTATGAGCCAGCAGAGGGGCGAAACTGGAGTGCCGGATTGAGTATAACCAAAGCGTTTTAATTAAAATAATTTGTGGCTGCTCAATTTTCAAAATAAAAAATCCCGCTTCTTGAGTGGGATTTTTTAATATTTAAGCTTTGAAAAGTTGATCAGAGGATTTGAGATACAACTAGATCGTTTTCTGATTCACCCGTTTCGATAATTCTTCGGCACTTTCCACCCGTTCAGAATATCGGTCGGTGAGATAAGCAGATTGACCGCGGGTGAGGAGAGTGAACTTGTAGAGTTCTTCCATCACATCCACAATGCGGTTGTAATAAGGCGATGCTTTCATTCGACCATCTTCTTCAAATTCGAGAAAAGCTTTCGGTACAGAAGACTGATTTGGAATGGTGATCATCCGCATCCAGCGCCCTAAAACACGCAACTGATTCACCGCATTAAAGGATTGCGAACCACCACAAACCTGCATCACGGCCAGTGTCTTGCCTTGGGTCGCACGAATTGCACCGGCTGCCAGAGGAATCCAGTCAATCTGGGCTTTTAAAATCGAACTCATCGAACCATGACGTTCCGGTGAACACCAGACCATGCCTTCTGACCAGGCCAAAAGCTCATGCAGTTCTTTTACCTTAGGGTGACTCGTATCTGCATCCTCCGGTAAGGGTAATCCTTTGGGATGGAAGATGCTGACCTCAGCGCCAAAATATTCCAGTATCCGGCCGGCTTCCTGAACGGCCAGTCGGCTGTAGGATCTGTCACGGTTTGAACCATACAGCAGCAGAATGCGAGGTGGATGATCCAGCGCTTTAGCCTGAACTTTGTCCAGTGTTGGTGTTTCTAGCAGATTCACATTGATATTCGGGAGATCCATCGGGTTATGCCTCTTTAAACACTTTTTTTCTTAGCCATAATGAAACGCTGACCAGCGCAATCAGAACCGGAACTTCAACCAAAGGGCCAATCACGGTGGTGAATGCCACAGGGGACGCGAGACCAAAAGTGGCAATCGCAACTGCCAGCGCCAGTTCAAAATTGTTGCCCGCTGCGGTGAAAGAAATAGCCGCAGTTTTAGGATAATCATTGCCCATCCACTTGCTCATAAAGAAGCTGATAAAGAACATCACTACGAAATAAATGGTCAAGGGAATGGCAATTCTGAGCACATCCAGTGGCAGGCTGACCACATCACCGCCTTTAAGGCTAAACATGGCAACAATGGTAAACAACAGGGCCAGCAGGCTGAGCGGACTGATTTTTGGAATAAACTGTGTTTGATACCATTCCAGACCTTTTTGCTTGACCAGAATCAAACGTGTCAAAAAGCCCAGTAAAAATGGAATACCCAGATAAACCAGAACTGCGTGGGTAATCGTCCAGAAGCTGACATCAATTACCTGTGCTTCAACACCAAAATAAGGTGGCAAGAAAGTCAAAAATAGCCAGGCATAAGTACTGAAAAATAGGATCTGGAAAATACTGTTAAATGCCACCAGTCCGGCCACATACTGGTTATCGCCACACGCCAGACCATTCCAAACCAGCACCATGGCAATACAACGCGCCAAGCCGATCAGGATGACACCCGTCATATATTCAGGATAGGATTGCAGGAAAATCAGCGCCAATGCAAACATCAGGCAGGGTGCAATCAGCCAGTTTTGAACCAGAGACAGGGTGAGGGTGCGTTTATCCTTAAATACCTGCGGCAAGGTGGCATAGTCCACTTTGGCAAGTGGCGGATACATCATGATAATGAGACCGATGGCAATCGGAATATTGACCGAATCAATACTCATGCGGTCTAAGGCAATCGACGCCTGAGGAAAGAAAACCCCAATCCCGATCCCCAGCAGCATGGCGATAAAAATCCATATGGTCAGATTTTTATCTAAAAATGACATTTTTGAAGCAGACATGATATTGGGCTCAGGATAATTCACAAGATGTTGAAATGGTGGATTTTAATTTTTGAATTTCCGGATCTTGTGCGATGACTTTTAACACTTCATTTGCCCAGACCGGCAACTCAGGATTTAAACGGTAATAAACCCATTGCCCTTGGCGTTGATCCAGCAACACACCCAGATTTCTCAATAAAGCCAGATGGCGGGAAATTTTGGGTTGGCTCAGATTTAATTGCTCTGTGAATTCACAGACGCAGACATTCTGTTTGGCCATGACCAGCTTTAAAATATCTAAACGTGTTGAATCGGCAAGACATTTGAAAAAATCGGTCTGATGCATCGCGATATCCTGATATATTTACTATTGCGAATATACGGATATCCATATATAAAAGCAATATTGTTTATTTACTGAGAAAAGTCATGTCGCAAAAGATCAAGATTTATCATAATCCCGAATGTGGAACCTCTCGAAATACCTTGGCCCTGATCCGCAATACCGGTGAGGAACCACAGGTGATTGAATATCTGAAAACACTACCAACCAAAGAAGAACTGATTCAGTTAATTCAGGATGCGGGTCTGTCGGTACGCGAAGCGATTCGTAAAAACGTGAAGCCTTATGAAGAACTGAATTTGGAAAGCAGTGATTGGACAGATCATCAATTGATTGATTTCATGCTGCAACATCCGATTTTGATTAATCGTCCATTTGTGGTGACTGAACTGGGTGTGAGATTGTGCCGACCATCAGAAGTTGTTTTAGATATTCTTTCCGCTCCGCAGCGCGCAGCTTTTAACAAAGAAGACGGAGAAATGATCATTGATGAAGCAGGGAAGCGGTTGAAATAAATCGTGGGATTTAAAGTCGATCGCTCAGATCACAAAAAAGCCACCGCAAGGGTGGCTTTTTATTTAAAGCTAAAATGACAGATATCGGGTCATTTTAAGCTAAACCTTACCAGCTTAACGCACCGCCAGTTTGGTAATCTGTTACACGCGTTTCGAAGAAATTCTTCTCTTTACGCAAGTCCATCATCTCTGACATCCACTGGAATGGGTTATTCACACCAGCGAACTGTTCAGGCAAGCCCAACTGTGCCAGTCGACGGTTCGCAATGAACTTCAGATATTCTTCCATCATGCCAGCATTCATACCAAGTACACCGCGTGGCATCGTGTCACGTGCGTATTCAATTTCCAGCATGGTGCCTTCAAGAATCATCTGGATGATTTCTTCCTGGAACTCAGTTGTCCACAGGTTCGGGTTCTCGATCTTGATCTGGTTGATCATGTCGATACCGAAGTTCAGGTGCATAGACTCATCACGCAGGATATACTGGAATTGCTCAGCAACACCATTCATCTTGTTACGACGGCCCATAGACAGGATCTGACTGAAACCACAGTAGAAGAAGATACCTTCAAGTACACAGTAGAATGCGATCAGGTTGCGAAGCAGGATCTGGTCGTTTTCAGGAGTACCAGTTTTGAAAGTAGGATCACTTAAAGACTGAGTATATTTCAGTCCCCACGCAGCTTTACGTGCAACTGACGGTACTTCGCGGTACATGTTGAAGACTTCGCCTTCATCCATACCTAAAGATTCGATACAGTATTGGTAAGCATGTGTATGAATCGCTTCTTCAAATGCTTGACGCAAGATGTACTGACGGCATTCAGGGTTGGTAATGTGACGGTAAATCGCCAATACCAGGTTGTTTGCTACCAGTGAGTCAGCAGTCGAGAAGAAACCAAGTGAACGCATAACGATGGTACGCTCATCTTCAGTCAAGCCATTTTCAGACTTCCATAACGCGATGTCGTGGTTCATGTTCACTTCTTGTGGCATCCAGTGGTTTGCACAACCGTCTAGATATTTCTGCCAAGCCCACTCGTATTTGAATGGTACAAGCTGGTTCAAGTCCGCACGACAGTTAATCATTGCCTTGTCGTCAACTTGAACTCGTTGCGCGCCCATTTCAAGCTCTTCCAAGCCTGGAGCAACATCAAGTTGTTCTAGGGAAGCAGATGCTCTTGCCAGCGAATCGGTTGGATTTGATCCTCTGTTTTGAGTGGCTCTAATGGGTTGTGCAGCTGCCACATTCGACGATGCGTTGCTTGCATCAGATACCATCTGTGGATTAGTCGCTTTTTGCGGCTCGACGGGCGCAGGCTGCTGTGTTTGTGCAGCTGGTTTTTGCGAATCATCTTCGAAATCGTCCCAACTTAGGATAGACATATCAGTTCTCTCTTCGATGCTTATATCTTTTATTAGACATTCAGCCTCGCTGAAATGTCCTACTATACGCTCAATTTATGTAAGCAAAATTAAGTTTTGTCGATGACTGCTCTGCTTTTGTACGGAAGAGCAAATATCCCCACTACTTATTTTGCTTGCGCGATTTATGAGCCTTTAGCCAAAAATAGGCAATTGGCAAATAAAAGGTCAATACAAAGGAAATGACCAGTGCCACAAGTCCTAACATGTAATCGTGAGTCATATGCGGCATGGTGGTTTCCTTTATTTATAAACATATTTAAATATGTTTATTTATCCAATCACAAGCTTCTTTAGAAAGCCAACCTGAATGGTTTTTTGAGGCTTCCATTACTAGAATCCTGTCATTTTTATCCAGATATTTCTTAAGTATTTCATAAACTTGGTTTGCTGTTTTATTAGAACAAATTAACCAATAGGATTTCATAGGATTACACCAACCATCAAACTTTTTAAGCTCTTTGATTAGCCCATCATAATTTTGTCCTGATTTATTTAAGTCATAACTTATAGAATAAACTGTCATTTTGCTTTACCTCGTATATATGTTGGACAGTTGTTACTTAAAAGTCCTTGACGATATTGCGAGATCAGGCGATTATTTACCTGCTTTTTGCGAAGCAATATGTCGAAGAACTCGCTTCTTAGACTGGAAAGGGGATCTGTTGGAGGATTCCCTTTTTTTATGTCTAAAATTTAACTCATAAACCTTGCAGTTGGAGTTGCTTAGTTTTTGAGAGCTATGACTATTGGAATAATCATCGCTAAATTTCTTTCAAATTTTTTAATCCCCCTCTTGCGCAGCAGTGCTGCTCACCTTTTGCAAAGGGGGACTTGCATCCCGCCATTTGCTTCGAAGAATCTCCCTCCTTTGAAAAAGGAGGGTCGGGGTGGATTAGAAACTCACCAATTATTGGCAAGCCTCACAATCAGGGTTGTCAATTGAACATGCCATTGGCACTGGTGCTGCTTGAGCAAACCCTTCTTCCTCTGCAGGAACTTCAGGTTTTTCTTCAACGACTGGTGCTGCAACAACAGGGGCTGCAACCGTTGCAGGTTTAACTGCATTCAATGCGCCAGTGTTAATTGTAGATTTCTCAGCAGAAGTTGCGCCTAATGCACGTAGGTAATAAGTGGTTTTAAGACCACGTAACCAAGCCATCTTGTAAGTGATGTCCAGTTTCTTACCGTTTGCACCAGCGATGTAAAGGTTAAGAGACTGAGCTTGGTCGATCCATTTTTGACGACGTGACGCAGCATCTACAATCCAGCGAGTTTCAACTTCAAACGCAGTCGCGAAGATCGCTTTAAGCTCTTCAGGAATACGAGAAATCTTCTGAACAGAACCTTCGAAGTGTTTCAGGTCGTTGACCATTACCGCATCCCAAAGACCACGTTCTTTCAACGCACGTACCAGGTACGGGTTGATTACTGTGAATTCACCAGAAAGGTTAGATTTCACATACAAGTTCTGGAATGTAGGTTCAATAGACTGAGACACGCCACAGATGTTTGAAATTGTTGCAGTCGGAGCAATCGCCATTACGTTCGAGTTACGCATACCGTCTTTTTGAACTTTGGTACGTAATGTGTCCCAGTCCAGACGTTGAGTGCGGTCTACTTCGAACATGCGTTCTGGACGAGTTTTCGCAACCAGGTCAAGTGAGTCGATTGGTAAAATACCTTGATCCCACAATGAACCTTTGAATGTTTCATACGTACCGCGTTCAACAGCAAGGTCACTTGAAGTTGAAATCGCGTAGTAAGAAATCACTTCCATTGATTCATCAGCAAACTCAACCGCAGCTTCAGAACCATAAGCAAGGTTCATTTCGTATAAAGCATCCTGGAAGCCCATGATACCCATACCGACTGGACGGTGTTTCAGGTTTGAGTTGCGTGCTTGAGGAACAGCGTAGTAGTTGATGTCGATCACATTGTCGAGCATACGAACAGCTGTTTTCACTGTACGAGCAAGTTTTTCACGATCCAGCTTGCCGCCTTGAACGTGTTGTACCAGGTTGATTGAACCTAAGTTACATACTGCAATTTCTTCTTTGCTAGTGTTCAGCGTAATTTCTGTACACAAGTTAGAAGAGTGAACTACACCCACGTGTTGTTGTGGTGAACGCAGGTTACATACGTCTTTGAATGTGATCCAAGGGTGACCTGTTTCGAACAGCATAGACAGCATTTTGCGCCACAAATCTTTTGCACGGATTTTCTTGTGCAACATGTTTGTTTCTTTGGCAATGCTTTCGTAGTAAGCATAACGCTCAGCGAATTCTGCACCAGTCAAATCATGTAGATCAGGCGTTTCAGAAGGCGTGAACAGTGTCCATTCAGCATCTTCAAATACACGTTGCATGAACAGGTCAGGAACCCAGTTCGCAGTGTTCATGTCGTGGGTACGACGACGGTCATCACCAGTGTTCTTACGCAGTTCCAGGAATTCTTCGATATCCAAGTGCCAAGTTTCAAGGTATGCACATACTGCACCTTTACGCTTACCGCCTTGGTTCACCGCAACTGCAGTATCGTTCGCTACTTTAAGAAATGGAACAACACCTTGAGATTTGCCGTTAGTCCCTTTGATGTAAGAGTTCAAGGCACGAACTGGTGTCCAGTCATTACCTAAACCGCCTGCCCATTTAGACAGCATTGCGTTATCACGCATCGCGCCATAGATGTCAAACAGGTCATCATCAATAGTTGTTAAGTAGCAGCTAGACAACTGTGGACGTAGCGTACCTGAGTTAAACAGGGTCGGCGTAGATGCCATGTAGTCGAAGCTAGACAATAAGTTATAGAACTCGATTGCACGCTCTTCACGGTTTTCTTCATTGAGTGCAAGACCCATTGAAACACGCATGAAGAATAATTGCGGCAATTCGAAACGTACGCCATCAGAGTGGATGAAGTAACGGTCAAATAATGTTTGCAGACCTAGGTAAGTAAACTGGTTTGAACGTTCAGGTTGAATCGCTGCAGCTAGTTTAGCCAGATCAAAGTTTAATAATTCAGGTGAAAGAAGTTCTAGCTCAATCCCTTTTTTCAGGTAAGTTTCTAGCGCTTCGCCTTCCACTGTATCTGCAGGTAGACCCAAGAATTCTAAACCAGTTGCCACCAGGTCATTACGTAATAGACGCGCAGTCACGTAAGTATAGTTTGGTTCTTGTTCGATACGGGTACGTGTCGCCATCATCATTGTTGTAGAGATGTCTGACTCTTTTACGCCGTTATATAGGTTTTTCACGGTCTCATCGACAATCGCCTGAACGTCGATGCCTTCGAGGCCTTCAGCAGCTTTAGCAACAGTTGCAGTCAGTTGGCTCAGGTCAAGCGGTTTGAGCTTGCCAGCGGCATCCGTGATTTGCAGGGTAGGGTGATGGTTAGCACCCAGTTGCTTACGAGCGTCAGAACGTTGTTCGCGATAGATGACATAGGCACGCGCAACTTTTTGTTCGCCAGTACGCATAAGCGCAAGTTCAACCTGATCCTGGATTTCTTCAATGTGAATCGTCCCACCAGAAGGCAAGCGACGTTTGAAAGTGTTCATGACCATTTCCGTCAGCTGCTCGATACGATCGTGGATACGGCTCGAGTCAGCACTTTGTTGGCCTTCAACAGCCAAAAAAGCCTTACCAATTGCGACAGAAATTTTTTCTGCATCAAAAGTGGCAACATCACCGGTGCGTTTAATCACCTGAAGTTGACCAGGAGTTGAAGTAATTACGCTCATTTTAGCATAGCTCCATTGTCATCTATTTTTATGTTTATGGACCATTTGAACCGGGCAATTTCTATGCCACAGTGTTTGAGGAATAAACACAATACCTAGTGGTTTAAAAATTAATTGAACACAAGATACGGGAAAATTTAGGGTAGATCAATATTGACATTTTAATAAATATTTTAGTGAAACAACCTGAGAAACTTTATTAAAAAATCCTTTTTTTTATCATCTTGGTGCAAGCCTTATTTGGCAAGGCATAGCATAACAAAGCTGGCAAAAAGTGCTTATAGATAACATTGTGGATAACTTTTTTTGAGCGAATTGGAAGCTATTTTTTATTCAGATAAACGGTTGCCTAGCTCAGTTTTGACCCTCGTTCTGTATAAAAAATGTCGCTAACAGAAATATCTGCAAAAAAATATTACAAAATGCTACTTTGATGTATCAGTTTGGTGAACGCTATCTTGTTTACAATGTAAACGTGTGTATATTGCTTGCTATATCCACCGTATCTATCAGATTTCAAAAGGATACGTCCATCGAATAAAGGTGCACAATATATGAGCCAAGAAGAAAAGTTACCCAAAATTCTAATCGTTGAAGATGATGAGCGTCTTGCTCGTTTAACTCAAGAATATCTTATTCGTAACGGACTTGAGGTAGGGGTAGAGCCCGACGGTAATCGTGCGATTCGCCGCATTATCGCCGAGCAACCAGACATGGTGGTTTTAGATGTCATGTTGCCAGGTGCTGATGGTTTGACCATTTGTCGTGAAGTTCGACCACATTATCATCAACCAATTTTGATGTTGACTGCACGTACTGAAGACATGGACCAGGTATTGGGTCTGGAAATGGGTGCGGACGACTATGTCGCTAAACCGGTTCAGCCACGTGTACTATTAGCGCGTATCCGTGCTTTATTACGCCGTACAGATAAAGTGCCTGAAGATGAAGTGGCTCAGCGCATCGAATTTGATGATCTGGTGATCGACAACGGTGGCCGTTCTGTGACCTTAAATGGTGAGCTGGTGGACTTTACCAGTGCAGAATATGATCTGTTATGGTTGCTTGCATCAAATGCAGGTCGTATTCTTTCCCGCGAAGATATTTTTGAGCGTCTGCGTGGCATCGAATATGATGGCCAGGACCGTTCGATTGATGTCCGTATTTCGCGCATCCGTCCGAAAATTGGTGATGATCCAGAAAACCCGAAACGTATTAAAACAGTGCGTAGTAAAGGTTACCTGTTCGTTAAAGAAACCAATGGCATGTAATGCATGCCATTCCTAAGCTGAATAAGCGGGAAAGCTTATAAGTGTTTAAGCACAATATATTTTTGCGTATTTATGCAGGACTGGTCATTCTGGTTCTCCTGGTGACTCTGTTCGGCTATCTGTTGGTACAAATTATTAACTACCAGCGGGCGCAGGTATATCGTGAGTCCTTGACTGATGGTATGGCCTATATCATGAGTGAAGGGGTTGCGCGCCAACCAAATACCCAGCAGAAACTCGACTGGATCTCGGATGCTTCAGATTTGCTGGAGCTTCCCATCTATTATGTTGAAGCTGAAAAAGTTGATCTGACTCGTGCAGAGAAACGCCGGATCGAAGACCGTAAAGCGGTGGTGCGTTGGGATGCACAAACCTCGGTGGCTTATGTGGTTATTGGACTGCGTGATGATCCCAAGCATTTCCTTTATATAAAGGCAGACAATATTACCGAGCGCCAGATGAAGGCGCTTCCGGTGTTTATTCTGGACTATCTGGTGTATTACCCAGGTCAAGAAAAACAATATCTGGAAAAAATCCAGAACTACTTCTCTTATCCAATCAGTATTCAAGATGTACAAAGTCTGCCGCTAGATTCAGAGCAGATTGGTCGTCTACGTCTAGATCACAGCATTATTCTTTATCGTGACAGTGCCACCATTCGCGGTACGACCATTTCGATTGTTTCACCAATTCCAAGCTCAGTATCTGAAGTGCTGGTCATGGGTCCAGTGCCACTGTTTAACTGGATGCCATTCCAGTTAGCAGCCGGGATTACCTTGCTGAGTATGTTTGTACTGAGTTTGGGGGTTTATGGTCTGCTGGTGCCGATGCAGCGCAAACTGCGTGAAGTTAGCTATGCCTTGAACAAGATGAAGTCCGGGAACATGTCGGTGCGTCTGGCGATTGATGGTAAGGATGAAATGGCCTTGCTGGCATCCAGCTATAACGCTATGTCGGATCATATTCAGCGTCTGATCGAAGCACAGCGCGAGCTGATGCGCGCGGTGTCACATGAATTGCGTACACCGGTGGCACGTATCCGTTTTGCCATGGAAATGCTGGCAGATGAAGATGACTATGAATATCGTCTGCAACAGATGGAGCAGATCGATAAAGACATCGAGGCGTTGAACAAGCTGATTGATGAGATCATGACTTATGCCAAGCTGGAGCAGGGCACGCCTTCACTCGATTTCGAGAAGGTGAATCTGTATGAAGTGCTGGATCAGGTGGCAATTGAAACTGAAGCACTGAAAACTGGCAAGAAAGTCGAGCTACATCAGGTGCCGATGGATGTAGAAGTTGAAGCTGAACGTCGTTATCTGCATCGTGTAGTCCAAAATTTGGTGGGTAATGCTGTGCGCTATTGTGATGAAAAAATCATTATTAGCGGCGGTGTCGATGCCAATAACCAGGCTTATATCTGTGTAGAAGATGATGGTCTAGGGATTCCGGAACAGGATCGTGCCCGTGTCTTTGAAGCTTTCTCACGTCTGGATGATAGTCGTACCCGTGCCTCTGGGGGTTATGGTCTAGGCCTGTCGATTGTCAGTCGAATTGCTTTCTGGTTTGGCGGTAAGATTGAAGTGGATCAAAGTCCTGAGTTGGGTGGTGCACGCTTTACCATGACTTGGCCGGCACAGCGTTATAAGAAAAAGTCCCGCTATAAGGCAATTGAAGAATCTAAAGATGACCTCGGTTCTTTATAAAAGGTTTCTGTAAACAATAAAAAACGATGCTGATGCATCGTTTTTTTATTGTCTCTTATAATTAAATAAAAATGAGAATCTATGACATGTCTTATTCGTGGATCTTGGCATCTGGTTCAATAATCGGTTTGCCTTCACGTAAGCTTTTTGCCGCTTCTGGATTCAGGTTTACTAGAAGATTATTGTATTTTCCATCGATGCTATAACCTTGAATCAGCTTTTGGTCACCATGTAAGGTTTCTACCCGATATTCATCCGCAATATTTAAAATGCCTTCCAAGTTTATTGAAGCAGAGGCGAAATCTTTGCCAAACAGCTCATAAATTTTCTGTAAGTTGAGATTGGGATTGTTTTCCTCAGGATGCTTCACGATATAGTTTTCAAGATGGCGAACAAACAGCTGGGCGTAGAGAAAATAGTCAGGTTTATGGGTGAACTTTAGACTCATATATTCAATCCTTATTCTTCATTTTTAAGCTCTTTATAGAGATATCACAAAGCCTGCAGGGGATGAAGTTATACTGCTATGTGGTTGCAAAAAATACACAATTCGCAGCCAGTAATTGTGTTTCAGTAGAATCATCCATTAAAACAATTAAACTGATTTTGGAAAAAATAATGAAATTATTGTTTTTGATTTGTTAAAGCGATTATTTCGCAACATGGGCGATGGAACCCAGAAAAATCGCGTATTTGCCCAAAAAATCATCCAAAAGACTAAGGCTTATAAACTAGCAAGTGAAATCCAAAATCAGGTACAATTGGCGGGATTAATTTTGTGTTTGGTGTATTTGAAGGCCAATACATACATTCTTTGTTAATACATAGGCCTGCCAGGAGTTATCCCCGCATGAGTGCCATTACTCCATACGATTGGGCAATTATTGCCTTCGTGATCGGCGTTACATTTTTATGCGTCTTTATGCTCACTGTCCCATTACTCCTCGGGGGTAAATCATGGGGCCGTGCTAAGCAGGAGCAGTTTGAGTCAGGCGTAGTCAGCGCAGGTGGAGCTCGTATCCGCTTGTCTGCGAAATTCTATTTAGTTGCAATTTTCTTTGTTGTTTTTGATATTGAAGCACTTTATCTCTATGCATGGTCAACTTCAGTGCGAGAGGCAGGGTGGTTTGGTTTCACTACTGTAGTTATTTTTGTGGTCGACTTATTGATTGCATTGGTATACGCAGTAAAAGTAGGTGCATTGAACTGGTCACCAACAGACAAACGCAAAGCTGCTGGCAAAGTATTTAAAGCTGGCACACCAGATATGGATATCGCAGAAATCACTCGCTTCAATTCAATTGAAGAATTGGTTGTAGACCCGACTGGTCAAATTCCAGCTCAATCATCTGGTCGTGTGAAAGGTTCACCGGCTCCATTATCTAATAAGGAGTAACCCGGAATGAAATACACTTTAACCCGTGCGAATCCGAATGCTGATGAATATCCACTTCAGGAACGTATCGTTGTAGAAGATCCGTTACTACAAGAAGAAGTGAATAAAAATGTGTTCATGACTCGACTAGAGGATGTAATGCATACAGCAGTCAACTGGGGTCGTAAGAACTCCGTTTGGCCGTTCAACTTTGGTACATCTTGCTGCTACGTAGAATATGCAACGACCTTAACTGGCGTGCATGACTTGTCACGTTTTGGTGCCGAAGTTATCCGTGCTTCACCGCGTCAGGCGGACTTGATGATTGTTGCAGGTACCGTATTCGTGAAAATGGCTCCGGTTATTCAACGTCTGTATGAACAGATGCTGGAACCGAAATGGGTTATTTCAATGGGCGCATGTGCCAACTCAGGTGGTATGTACGACATCTATTCAGTTGTACAAGGTGTGGACAAGATTATCCCGGTGGACGTTTATGTCCCAGGCTGTCCGCCACGTCCTGAAGCATTGATCCAGGCATTAATGCTATTGCAAGACCAGATTCAACTTGAGCGTCGTCCGCTTTCTGCGGTAATCGGTGATGATCTTCAGCCAGTGTATAAGCCAAAGATGATGCCAGAACGTGACCGTAAGAAAGATCAGCGTATTGCTGTGAAAAATCTGCGCTCAATGGATGAAATTAAATAATTTAAGCGACAAATTTTTTGATGCACCCGACTTGGGTGTAGTTGTCGTTTAGGTTGACTGAATTTGTATTAAATAGGAAGCCAAGCCAATGGCTGAAACTGACATTGCTATGCCAGAATCAACATCTGTTGATTCCCGCCCTGCATTTGCAATTGTGGAAGAGCTCAAAACCAAATTTGGTGAGAACTTCTATGTGCAAACAACTTTCGAGGATTTCCCGACAGTTTGGGTTGAGCGCGCACGTGTACAAGACGTTTTAATGTTCTTGCGTACAGTGTCACGTCCATACGTGATGTTGTTCGACTTGTCAGCGGTAGATGAGCGTCTACGTACGCACCGCGACGGTTTACCTGCGTCTGACTTCACAGTGTTCTATCACCTGTTGTCGCTAGAACGTAATACGGATATCCGTATTAAAGTTGCATTGAGTGAGAGCGATCTCAATATCCCGACTGCAACGAATATCTGGCCAAATGCCAACTGGTACGAACGTGAAGCCTACGATATGTTCGGCATCAATTTCGAAGGGCATCCAATGCTCCGTCGTATTCTGTTGCCAACTTACTGGGAAGGTCACCCACTTCGTAAAGAATATTCTGCACGTGCGACTGAATATACGCCGTACCGCCAGAACCAGGCGAAGCAGGACTACGAACAGGAACATCTACGTTTCGTTCCTGAAGACTGGGGCATGAAACGCGGCACAGCCGACGAAGACTTCATGTTCCTGAACTTAGGTCCTAACCACCCGTCTGCCCACGGTGCATTCCGTGTGATTTTGCAGATGGACGGTGAAGAAATTAAAGACTGCGTACCAGACATCGGCTATCACCACCGTGGTGCGGAAAAGATGGGCGAGCGTCAAACCTGGCACTCTTTCATTCCGTATACAGACCGTGTTGACTACCTGGGTGGTTGCGCTCAGAACATGCCGTATGTCATGTCTGTAGAGCAGATGGCAGGTATCACTGTGCCAGACCGTGCACAATGTATCCGTGTCATGATGTCGGAACTGTTTCGTATCAATAACCACTTGCTGTATATCGGTACTGCGATTCAGGATGCCGGCGGTATGACCCCAGTATTCTATATGTTTGCTGACCGTCAAAAAGTTTATGACATCGTAGAAGCAATTACTGGTTACCGTATGCACCCAGCATGGTTCCGTATCGGTGGTACTGCACACGACTTGCCAAATGGTTGGGAAACACTGGTTCGTGATTTACTCGACTGGATGCCGAAACGTCTGAACGAGTATTACACTGCAGCGCTGAAAAACTCTGTGTTTATGGGTCGTACCCGTAACGTGGCTCAGTACGATGCAAAATCTGCATTGGCTTGGGGTGTCACTGGTACAGGTTTACGTGCAACAGGTATTGATTTTGACGTTCGTAAATACCGTCCATATAGCGGCTATGAAAACTATGACTTTGAAGTTCCGTTAGAGTACGAAGGCGATGCATATGCACGTGTTCTCGTTCACTTCCGTGAAATCGAACAGTCATTGAAGATCATCAAGCAGTGCTTGGACAACATGCCTTCTGGTGCATACAAAGCAGATCACCCACTGGCTGTTCCACCGCCGAAAGACAAGACTTTACAAGACATTGAAACTTTGATTACGCACTTCTTGAGCGTATCTTGGGGTCCTGTAATGCCTGCAGGTGAAGCATCTGTTATGGCGGAAGTGGTGAAAGGGGCGTCGACTTATTACTTGACTTCAGACAAGTCAACCATGAGTTACCGTACCCGTATTCGTACACCGACCTTCACGCACTTGCAGCAAATGCCTTCCGTGATTAACGGCAGTCTGATGTCTGACTTAATCATTTATTTAGCGACAATTGACGTCGTAATGGCTGACGTGGATCGCTAAGGGGTAAACGCTTTATGATGATTTTGACTGATAAAAAGCCACGTGTGAATGTTGAAGGGATTTTGACTTCGGAAGAAATCCACGAGATTGAACATCACATTGGTCACTATCCGTACCCACGTGCAGCGTGTCTTGATGCGTTGAAGTGTGTACAGCGTCGCAATGGCTGGGTAGATGATGCGCAGATGAATGCCATCGCGCAGATGCTGAGCATGAGCCTTGCTGACCTTGAAGGTGTTGCGACTTTCTATAACCGTATTTACCGTCAGCCGGTAGGCCGTCACGTAATCTTGTTATGTGACTCTATTGCGTGCTTCTTGATGGGTGCGGAAACTTTAGCAGAAGCTTTTCAGCGTGAATTGGGGATTTCGTTAGGTCAAACAACCGCTGATGGTCGTTTCACTTTGCTGCCAATCTGCTGCTTAGGTAACTGTGACAAAGGTCCAACCTTGATGATTGATGAAGATACTCATGGTCTGGTTGAAGTGACCTCAATTAAACAGTTATTGGAGAAGTATGTATGAATACTGAACCAAAACCAATTTATGGCGACGGTAATCCAGAAACTCATCCACTGACCTGGCGTTTGAGCAAACAAGCCAATGTTCGTAGTGCTGATGACTACGAAGCTTTAGAAGGTTATGCAGGCTTTAAGAAAGCTTTGACTATGCCGCCTAAAGATGTGCTTGAGATCATTAAAGCTGCGACAGTTAAAGGTCGTGGTGGTGCAGGCTTCCCGGCAGGGATCAAATGGTCTTTGATGGCACCAAACGACAACTCAGGTCCACGTTACCTGATTTGTAATGCCGATGAAATGGAACCAGGTACGTTCAAAGACCGTCTGTTGATGGAAGATCTTCCTCATCAGCTGATTGAAGGTATGTTGATTGCAGGTTATACGCTTGAAGCAACCCATGGTTATATCTTCATCCGTGGTGAATATATCGAAGCTGCGAAATACCTGAACCAAGCGTTGGAGCAAATCCGTGCTAAAGGTTATCTGGGTGACAACATCCTGGATTCAGGCTGGAGCTTTGATTTACACGTGCATACCGGTGCGGGTCGTTACATCTGCGGTGAAGAAACTGCATTGATCAACTCGCTTGAAGGTCGCCGTGCAAACCCACGTACTAAACCGCCATTCCCACAGGTTGCAGGTGCTTGGGGTCGTCCTACGATTGTCAACAACGTAGAGACCTACAACAACTTGCCAGCAATCATGCTGCGTGGTCCTGAATGGTACATCGGACTGTCTGCAGGTAAATCGAAAGATCCTGGCACAAAAATTTATGGTGCTTCAGGTAAGGTGAAATTCCCAGGTCTATGGGAACTGCCCTTCGGTACAACTGCACGTGAAGTGATTGAAGACCATGCTGGTGGCATGCGTGATGGCTTGAAGCTAAAAGCATGGTTACCAGGCGGGGCATCAACTGACTTCCTGGCAGCTGAGCATATCGACCTTCCAATGGATGCGGAACACATCATGAAAGCAGGTTCACGTTTAGGTACGTGTTTGCTGATGGTGGTTGATGAAACCCAATGTATGGTTTCAGCAACACGTAACCTAGAAGAATTCTTTGCGCGTGAATCATGTGGCTGGTGTACACCTTGCCGTGATGGTTTGCCTTGGGCGGTTAAAGCGCTTAAAGCACTTGAAGACGGTACAGGCAAGAAAGAAGACATCGATCACTTACAAGAGTTAACTCGTAAGCTTTGGATTGGTAAAACTTTCTGTGCTCACGCACCAGGTGCGATGGAACCGTTAATGGGCGCACTCAAACATTTCCGTGGCGAGTTTGAAGCGAAAGTGGTGAATGCCGCAGCTCAGACTAGCAACGTAGAACAAGCTTAAGGAATTCGACTATGGCTACAATTCATGTCGATGGAAAATCGTATGAAGTCAACGGCTCAGAGAACTTGCTACAAGCATGTTTGAGTCTTGGCATCGACATCCCATACTTTTGTTGGCATCCATCCTTAGGTTCTGTCGGCTCTTGCCGTCAATGTGCTGTGACTCAATACGCGAATCCAGAAGATACGCGTGGTCGTTTGGTCATGTCATGTATGACGCCTGCGTCTGACAATACCTACATCTCGATTGAAGACAAAGAAGCAAAAGATTTCCGTGCTTCTGTTGTTGAATTCTTGATGACCAACCACCCGCACGACTGTCCAGTCTGTGAAGAGGGTGGTCACTGTCACCTGCAAGATATGACAGTGATGACACAACACGACCGCCGTCGTTACCGTTTCACTAAACGTACGCACTACAATCAAGAACTTGGTTCGTTTATTGCGCACGAGATGAACCGTTGTATCGCGTGCTACCGTTGTGTTCGTTACTATAAAGATTATGCTGGCGGTACTGACTTTGGCGTATATGCCAATGCATCACGTGTTTACTTCGGTCGTCCAGAATCAGGTACTTTAGAATCTGAATTCTCAGGTAACTTGACTGAAGTATGTCCGACTGGTGTATTCACCGATAAGACTCACTCAGCTCGCTATAACCGTAAGTGGGACATGCAGTATGCGCCTAGCGTGTGTCACGGCTGTTCTTCAGGTTGTAACATCTCTCCGGGTGAACGTTATGGTGAACTGCGTCGTGTAGAAAACCGTTTCAATGGTGATGTTAACCAGTACTTCCTATGCGACAAAGGTCGTTTCGGTACAGGTTACGTAAACCGTGAAGATCGTCCACGTCAGCCACAATTCCGTACTGGTTCAAATGTAGAAACTGTTTCAGTAGATACAGCGCTGGATACTGTGATTGCAAATATCCAAGGCAAAAAAGTGCTGGGTATCGGCTCTCCACGTGCATCACTTGAAACCAACTATGCATTACGCGAGTTAGTCGGTCAGGACAATTACTCAACTGGTATGTCTCAAAAAGAGCAAAATCTGGTTGAACTAGCGGCATCGATCATGCAAACCGAGGGTGTTTATAACCCGAATATGCGTGAAATCGAAAGCTATGATGCTGTTCTGATTCTGGGTGAAGACTTAACTCAAACTGCGCCACGTATGGCTTTATCTGTTCGCCAAGCTGCGAAGAATAAAGGTAAAGAAATGGCGGCTGAACGCCGTACTCCAGACTGGTTGGCTGAGCCTGTACAACGTATTGCCCAAGATGCGAAATCTCCGATTTACATCCTGGCTGCAACACAAACTCGTTTAGCGGATGTAGCAACTGGTGAAGTAGTTGCATCTCCAAACGACATCGCGCGTTTAGGTTTTGCCATTGCTGCTGGCGTGAAAGGTGAAAGCATTCTTGGTTTAGATGACGATGCCAAAGCATTTGCACAAACCATTGCAGATACGTTGAAAGCTGCGAAGAAACCACTGATCATCTCTGGTACAAGTTTACAAGATGCTGCGATCATGGAAGCTGCTGCACAAGTTGCACAGAACCTTGGTAATGCAGGCTTGACATTGACTGTTCCTGAAGTGAACTCAATGGGCTTGGCAATCTTCAGTGGTAACAGCCTGGAGCAAGCATTTGCTCAGGACTACGATACTGTTGTGATTGTTGAAAACGACCTTTACCGTCGTTTACCAGCGGCTCAGGTTGATGCTGCACTGGTAGGTAAAGAAGTGATCGTACTTGATCATTCTGAAACTGAAACAGTGAAGAAAGCCAATATCGTACTTTCTGCTGCATCATTTGCTGAAGGTGACGGTACTGTCGTTTCGCAAGAAGGCCGTGCACAACGTTTCTACCAAGTGTATGACCCAAGCTACTACAATCCTGAACTGGCAATCAAAGAATCTTGGCGCTGGTTGCATGCCATTGAAACTGGTGTGAAAGGTCAGCCAATTTCTTGGACAGTACTTGATGATGTCATTGATGCAGTAGCGAAAAACGTTCCTGCACTTGAAGCGATTCAAGACGTTGCACCTGACGCGGGCTTCCGTGTGCATGGTCTGAAAGTTGCGCGTGAACCACGTCGTTACTCAGGTCGTACTGCAATGCGTGCTCCGCTTTCTGTACACGAGCCGAAACAGCCGACTGACCAAGACACTGCATTAACATTCTCTATGGAAGGTTATGTGGGTGATCAAACTCCATCTCCATTAGTACCATTCGCATGGTCAGCGGGCTGGAACTCTCCACAAGCCTGGAACAAATTCCAGGATAAAGTGGGCGGTCATCTGAAAGGTGGTGATTCTGGTATCCGTCTGTTCGACGTATTACCAAAACGTCCAGCGCGTACTTTCGTTGCGCCAGCACCTGTGCTTGTGAACGCTGAAAGCTTCCGTCTGGTACCGATGCATCACATCTTTGCGTCTGGTGAATTCACCATCAAAACACCTGCAATGGAATCACGTATTCCGGATGCGGTATTTGCAGTGGGTGAACAGGATGCTACACGCTTGAACTTGCAAGACGGTCAGAAGATCACTGTGAAAGCAGGCAAGACTTCAATCGTGCTTCCTGTACAAGTGATTGAATACTTACCAACAGGTTATATCGGTTACCCAATTGGTCTAGCACCGACGGTATCTCTTGCAGAGCCTGTTTCAGTCGCGGTAGGAGTGTAATTCATGGAACAAGAATTGATCCGTCAGACGCCGCTGTGGGCTGAAAACTGGCCGATTGCCTATTCAGTACTTCAAGCAATTGTGATCTTACTGGTTGTGGTATTGATCGCAGCGTTGATGTCATTCATTGAACGTCGTTTGCTGGGCTTGTGGCAGGACCGTTACGGTCCTAACCGTGTAGGTCCGGGTGGTATTTTCCAGATCGTTGCAGACATGCTGAAAATCATGTTCAAGGAAGACTGGACACCAAAATTTGCTGACAAGCTGACTTTCCGTATGGCTCCTGCAGTTGCGATGGCAACTGCGGTGCTGTCGTTCATGGTCATTCCTGTTTCACCTTACCTCGGTGTAGCAGACATGAGCATCGGCCTGCTGTTCTTTATGGCAATGGCGGGTATTGCAGTTTACGCGGTGTTATTTGGTGGTTGGTCTTCTAACAACAAATACGCATTGCTCGGTGGTCTGCGTTCTGCAGCGCAAACAATTTCTTATGAAGTGTTCCTGGGTATTTCGCTGATGGGTGTAGTGGCAATCGCTGGTTCATTCAACATGCGTGAAATCGTAGAAGCACAACAAGACGTATGGTTTGTGATTCCTCAGTTCCTTGGCTTCCTGATCTTCGTGGTTGCGGGCGTAGCGGTAACTCACCGTCACCCATTCGACCAACCAGAAGCGGAACAGGAACTGGCTGAAGGTTACCACGTCGAGTACGGCGGTATGAAATGGGGTATGTTCTTCGTTGCAGAATACGTGAACGTAGTTCTGATCTCTGCACTGATCGTAACTCTATTCTTCGGTGGCTGGTTAGCACCATTCGGTCTTGATTTCCTACCACCAGCATTCTGGTTCATTATCAAAACAGCATTCTTTGTAATGATGTTCGTATTGGCACGTGGTTCATTAATGCGTCCACGTTATGACCAGGTGATGAACTTTGGTTGGAAAATTTGCTTGCCATTGGCGTTGGTTAACCTTTTGGTGACTGGTGCTGTGATTCTGATGAATCAGGCCTAAGACAGCAGGGAGAACAAAATGTTTAAATTTCTAGCTGGATTCGGGTCAATCGTTCGCACGTTGTTCATGGTCTTTACCCATGCAACGCGCAAACGTGACACCATCTTGTACCCAGAAGTACCAGCCGAGGAAATCGTGCCACCACGTTTCCGTGGCCGTATTGTATTGACGCGTGACCCAGATGGCGAAGAGCGTTGTGTTGCATGTAACCTGTGTGCGGTTGCCTGTCCGGTAGGCTGTATCTCTCTGCAAAAAGCAGAAAAAGAAGATGGTCGCTGGTATCCGGAATTTTTCCGCATCAACTTCTCACGCTGCATTTTCTGCGGTATGTGTGAAGAAGCATGCCCAACCACTGCAATTCAAATGACACCTGATTTCGAACTCGGTGAATATGTTCGTCAAGACTTAGTCTATGAAAAAGAACACTTGCTGATTTCTGGTCCTGGTAAATATCCTGACTATAACTTCTACCGTGTAACAGGTATGGCTGTAACTGGTAAAGATAAAGGTCAAGCACAGCGTGAAAGTGCGCCTGTTGATGTACGGAGTCTATTACCATGATGTGGCCGTTTTATCTGATGGCGCTTGTGGCCATCGTCTCTACGGTTCGTGTTGTTACTAATGCGAACCCGGTACATGCTTTATTAAGCCTGATTGTTTCACTGTTGGCTGTTGCCGGTATTTTCATGATCGTAGGAGCGCCGTTTGCCGGTGCTCTTGAGATCATCGTTTATGCAGGTGCGATCATGGTTCTGTTTGTCTTCGTTGTGATGATGCTGAACCTGGGTGAACAAACCGTTGAGCAGGAGCGTAAGTGGTTAACTTCAGGTGCTTGGGCTTACCCGGCACTGATGAGCTTCCTGATCGGCTTGATCCTGGTTTGGGTGCTGAACTCAGACTACGCTCAGCCGTCTCTGGTGATGGGTGCTGAAATTGTTGGCCCTAAAGCAGTTGGTCAAACGCTCTTTACACAGTACTTACTATTGGTAGAAGTTGCTGCGATGTTACTGTTAGGCGCACTTGTTGCGGCTTACCATCTTGGCAAACGTGAACCAGGTGCAGAAGAGGACAATAAATAATGGGCAACATCCCTTTAGAGCATGGTTTGATCGTTGCATCCATTCTTTTTGCACTGGGTTTTTACGGTGTAATGGTGCGACGCAACCTGCTATTCATTCTAATGAGCCTTGAAATCATGATGAACGCTGCTGCTTTAGCGTTCGTCCTGGCAGGCAGTGCCTGGGCACAGCCAGATGGTCAGATCATGTTCATCTTTATTCTGACGCTGGCTGCGGCAGAGGCGTGTATTGGTCTTGCGATCGTCCTTCAGTTCTATCATCGCTTCCATCATCTGGATGTGGATGCTGCTAGTGAGATGCGCGGATGAGTTACTTATATCTAACAATTTTATTCCCGCTCATTGGTTTTGTCCTTTTAGCGGCAGGGCGTAACAAGCTTCCTGAATCTGTTGCAGCCATTATTGGTGTGGGTGCCGTCGGTCTGTCTGCATTATTTGCACTGATCGCGGGTATGGACTTTACGGGTAACGGTTCAGTTGCTCAAGTTCAGCATCTTTGGACCTGGTTCAGTGCCGGTAACCTGGCACCAAGCATTAGCCTGCATCTGGATGGTCTGTCTTTATTAATGACAGGCATGATCACTGGCGTAGGTTTCCTGATTCACATCTTCGCGTCATGGTACATGCGCGGTGAAGAAGACTTCGCACGTTTCTTCTCTTACTTCAACCTGTTCGTTGCAAGCATGCTATTGCTTGTACTGGGTGACAACCTGGCGTTATTGTTCCTGGGCTGGGAAGGCGTAGGTCTGTGTTCTTACCTGTTGATCGGTTACTACTACGAAAACCCGAAAAACGGTTTAGCTGCAATCAAAGCATTTACTGTGACTCGTGTCGGTGACGTATTCCTGCTGATCGCCATGTTCCTGATCTTCCAGCAATTCGGTACGCTGAACACTCAGTACATCGTAGAAAATGCTGCGAATGTGATGACTCAAAGTTCTTCACTGACTATCTGGACTGCATTAATGTTGTTCCTGGGTGCTGCTGGTAAATCTGCGCAAATCCCGTTACAAACATGGTTGGCAGATGCGATGGCTGGTCCTACACCAGTTTCTGCATTGATCCACGCTGCAACAATGGTAACTGCGGGTGTTTACCTGTGCTGCCGTCTGTTTACAGTATTTGAACTTGCGCCTGAAGTGATGATGTTCATCTCAATTACTGGTGCGGTGACATTACTTGTAGCTGGTTTCGCTGCGCTGGTACAAACAGACATCAAACGTATTCTTGCTTACTCTACGATGAGTCAGTTGGGCTACATGTTTATGGCTGTGGGTGCTGAAGCTTACCAAGCAGGTCTGTTCCATATGCTGACACACGCATTCTTCAAGGCATTATTATTCTTGTCTTCTGGTGCGGTGATTCTGGCTTATCACCACGAACAAAACATCTTCAAGATGGGCGGTCTGTTCTACAAGAACAAATTCCTGTTCGCTTGTTTCGCGATTGGTGGCGGTGCATTGGCTGCAATTCCATTCATCACTGTGGGCTTCTTCTCGAAAGATGCGATCCTGGGTGCGCTATGGGTACAAGGTCAATCAGTTGCAGTGTATAACTCACTGTACTGGGTAGGTGTTGCAGGTGCGTTCCTGACTTCAATCTATACCTTCCGTCTGATCTGGGTTGTATTCTTCGGTAAAGAAAATACGCCTTATCACGAAATCAAGGGTGTGACTTACTGGGGTCCATTGGCGATTCTTGCGGTTCTTTCTACTTTTGTTGGTGCAGTACTGAAAGCACCTGTAGAAAGCATCCTGAATTCAGCTAAAGTTCCTGCATTTGATATTCCTGAAGCACTTGAGCATGGCATGCATACTGCAGAATACACTGCGGTGGGTATTGCACTGGCTGGTCTTGCAATTGGTGTAGTGCTGTTTGCTTTCGCTTACAACGCTGTGAAATCTTTTGCTCGTACTTCACTGGGTGCTGGCCTTGCGAACATCTGTCGCAATGCACTTGGTTTCGATGCACTGTATGACCTGATCTTTGTGAAGCCTTATTTATTCTTCGCGAAATTGTTCGGTCGTGATCCAATCGATGGCTTGTGGTTAGTATTGCCTGCACTTGTTAAAGGTGGTCACAGCTTTACCAGCTCACGTCAAACTGGTTCACTGCGCGAATACGCATCTAGTATGGGGCTCGGTGTCGTTGTCCTACTGATGATCTTGCTCGTGATTCAGGTAGTGGGGAAATAAAATGGAAGCTCCAAACAACATGATTTTGCCGGCTCTGATCCTCATTCCGTTCATTGCAGGTTTTGTATGCTGGTTGGTCGACAAGCTCGACCAGTCTCTACCGCGTTATATCGCGTTAATCGGGATGCTGGTAACACTGGTATTAACCGTGGTTCTCTGGCAGAACGGTACTTATGTTTATGAATTAGGTGGTAACACGCCAACGTGGGCTGCTGAGTTCAAATTGCCTTGGATTCAAACTCTGGGCATTAACATTCACTTAGCGGTGGATGGTTTATCTTTACTGATGGTTGGCTTGACTGCATTACTTGGTGTATTGGCAGTTGGCTGTTCATGGGGTGAGATTCAGAAAAATGTTGGTTTCTTCCACTTAAACCTTTTATGGTCTTTGGGTGGCGTAATCGGTGTATTCCTGGCAATTGACCTGTTCCTGTTCTTCTTCTTCTGGGAGATGATGCTGGTGCCGATCTACTTCCTGATTGCCCTTTGGGGTCATAAAGGGGCAGAAGGCAAGTCACGTGTATATGCTGCAACCAAGTTCTTCATTTATACACAGGTTGCTGGT
The DNA here is from genome assembly GCF_002688565.1 of Acinetobacter sp. LoGeW2-3. Classification (NCBI taxonomy): domain Bacteria; kingdom Pseudomonadati; phylum Pseudomonadota; class Gammaproteobacteria; order Moraxellales; family Moraxellaceae; genus Acinetobacter; species Acinetobacter sp. LoGeW2-3. The sequence goes on from NZ_CP024011.1 coordinate 1,786,903, forward strand.
CTGGTGATGCTGATTGGTATCCTGGGTCTGGTGATTGCTGGTTACTCAATGTCTGGCGAAATCCGTTTCGACTACAACTTCCTGTTAGGTGTTGCAAATACTCTGGATACGCAAGTTCCAGCGTTGGCTTATGCCTTCATGGTATGTATGTTCATCGGTTTTGCAGTAAAACTTCCAGTTTTCCCACTGCACGGCTGGTTACCAGATGCGCATGCGCAAGCACCAACAGCAGGTTCTGTTGACCTTGCAGGTATCCTGATTAAAACAGCTGCGTACGGTTTACTCCGTTTCGTTATGCCGTTCTTCCCAGCAGCTTCTGCACAGTTTGCCGACATCGCGATCATTCTTGGTCTGATTGGTATTTTCTACGGTGCATGGTGTGCTTTCCAGCAAACAGATATGAAACGTCTGTTGGCGTACACATCTATTTCACACATGGGCTTCGTTCTACTTGCACTTTATGCAGGTAACGTACTGACTTTCCAAGGCCTGATGATCATGATGCTGGCTCACGGCCTATCATCTGCAGCCTTGTTCATTATGTGTGGTCAGGTGTACGAACGTGTTCACACACGTGACATGCGTCTGATGGGGGGGATGCGCGGTCAGTTTCCATACCTGGCATTCTTCCTGATGTTCTTCGTAGCAGCGTTGGTGGGTATTCCTGGTCTAGGTAACTTCATCGGTGAATTCCTGATCCTGATGGGTGCATTTGGTCAATATCCGACTTATACAATCCTTGCTGCAATCAGCTTGGTGTTTGCTGGTCTGTACGGTCTGATCATGATTCACAAGTCACTGTTTGGTACGCCAAACGAAGAGCAAAAGCAGCATTACACGAATCCGCTGAAAGATTTAAATGCGCGTGAAGTGGTAATCCTGTTGATCTGTGCGTTTGGTCTGTTATGGCTTGGTCTATATCCACAAAGCTTCCTTGATATTTCGAACTCAAGCATGGCGTGGTTAGCAAATAGCTACATTCCTGTGTCTGAAGCAGCTGATGCTGTGCAGCAAGCTGCCGTTTCAGCTGAAAATGTGGAGATCCAATAAGCCATGAACTTCACAATGTCTTTTTCTGAGCTTATGCCCCTAGCACCTGTGATGATCGTGGCGTTGACTGCGATCGTTGCAATGCTGGTGACAGCAGTTAAGCGTAACCACAACCTGGTTGCGACGACGACAGTTATTGGTTTAAACCTGGCTGCGTTATATATGATCTTCGTCCTGTTGGCGGGTAAATTTGCACCTGCCAACGTGATGAACCTGTTCATCGTAGATCCGTTTACGATGCTGTACCAGTTTGTGATCCTGATTGCTGCACTTGCGTGTAGCACACTGTCACATGCATACATTGAAACCTATAAAGATAACCGCGAAGAACTCTACATCTTGATGTTGTGTTCGGTTGCAGGTGCAATGTTGATGGTGGCAAGCACGCACTATGCTTCATTCTTCATCAGCCTTGAGTTAATGTCGATTCCGGTTTACGGCCTGTTGGCGTATACACATCAACGTTCTCAGTCGCTTGAAGCGGGTGTGAAATACCTGGTATTGTCAGCAACTGCATCTGCAATGCTGCTGATGGGTATGGCTTACATCTATGCGTACACAGGTACACTGAACTTCACTGCTGAACCAGGCAAAATGTTTTCTGCATTTAGCCAGCCAGCTGTGGTAATCGGTCTTGCGCTAATTGTCTTTGCTGTGGCATTCAAACTATCGCTTGCACCATTCCACAAGTGGACACCAGACGTATATGCAGGCGCTCCATCACCAGTTGCAACTTTCCTTGCGACTGTTGCAAAAGTAGCAATGTTGGGTCTGTTTGTGCGTTATGTATTGTCTTCAGGTTTAATCTTGGCAGACAGCTTCGTCACCATCATTACGATCCTTGCAGTGCTTTCGATTCTTGCTGGTAACTTGCTGGCAGTGAAACAGGTGAACCTGAAACGTATCCTTGCATACTCTTCAATTGCTCACTTCGGTTATGTACTGGTTGCCATCGTTTCTGCACGTAACTCTGACTTCCTGCAAATCCAGGGCTTCGCGACATTTGAAAGCGTGAATGTGTATATCATCACTTATGTGTTGACGACAATCGGTGCATTCGGTGTGGTAACCCTGATGTCTAGTCCGTATAATAATACGGATGAAGCTGGTAGTCTGGCTGAGTACCGTGGTCTGTTCTGGCGCCGTCCAGTATTGACTGCTGTATTAACGGTAATGATGCTGTCTCTTGCTGGTATTCCATTAACAGCGGGCTTTATTGGTAAGTTCCTGGTGGTGAAAACTGCGGTAGCTGGCGAGTCTTGGTTCCTTGCTGCAATGGTCATCCTGGGTTCAGGTATTGGTCTGTATTATTACCTACGTGTAATGGTGGTAATGTACATGACTCCACCAGAAACGCCTCGTCTTGACGCTGTAAATCACTGGGGGCAAAAAGTGGGTGGTATCATGGTGCTGGCAGTGGCTGCACTGGTACTGATCCTGGGTGTTTACCCAGATCCAATGATTGCATTCTCTAAGCTTGCTTTCTTTGCAATCTCACCTGAGCTTCAACAGTTCATTTTCACTCTGGTGCAAAGCGGTTATAACTAATTAATCGAAAGATTAGAACGTTATTACAAAAAAAGCCTCCTCGATAGGGGGCTTTTTTATTTATATAAAAACGAAAATCGCTTTATAATAAGCAGCAATTTATCTTTAACCTTTTAGGTGTTCTCCCGTGGCTATCCATGAAATCCGTCATCCTTTAATCCGACATAAACTCGGTTTACTTCGTCGTGCAGACATCAGTACCAAGAACTTCCGTGAGCTGGCTCAAGAAGTGACCATGCTCTTGACTTATGAAGCGACCAAGGATCTTCCTGTTGTTGAGCATGAAATTGACGGTTGGAACGGCTCAGTCACTGTAGACCGTATCGCTGGTAAGAAAATTACCGTTGTGCCAATTCTACGCGCCGGCATTGGTATGCTGGATGGTTTTCTGAACCTGATTCCAAGCGCCAAAGTATCTGTACTGGGTCTTGAGCGTGATGAAGAAACTTTAGAAGCACGTACTTACTATAAAAAACTGGTACCAGATGTACAAAATCGTATTGCGATGATCATTGATCCAATGCTGGCGACGGGTTCTTCTCTGGTGGCTGCAATTGATGTGCTGAAAGCAAGCGGCTGTAAAGACATTCGGGTGATGGTACTGGTTGCTGCACCAGAAGGTATTAAACGTGTTGAAGCAGCACATCCAGACGTGGTGATCTTTACGGCTGCGGTGGACGATGGCTTGAATGAAAATGGTTACATCGTTCCAGGTCTGGGCGATGCGGGCGACAAGATTTTTGGTTCGGTTCAAAAAGACTGATTTTTGAAGATGAACAGGAAAGGGGCTTTTATAGCCTCTTTTTTATATACTGAACAATATAATGGTCAGATTAGGGTACGTAAATGAGTTCTGAACAATATCAAGGCAAAGTCAAACAATACAATGCAGAGAAGGGCTTTGGTTTTATTTCATCTCCAGAAGGTGATGTATTTTTCCATATTTCGGATTTTCCTGCAGACTCAGGTGAGCCGAAGCGTAATGAGCGGGTAAAGTTTAACGTGATTCAAAATGGTGATAAGTACAAAGCTATTAAAATTGAACGCGTAGCTGATAAGTCCAAGAAAGCGAAAAAAGCCAAGGCTGTCGCGGTAAATACTTCAATTACCACTGAATTATTGTCTAGCTTAAAACGTTAAATTTTTACTTTCGATTTAAACTGAAAAGGGGCTTTAGAGCCTCTTTTTATTTGATTTTTTATTTAATGTAATTTTATAACGGTTTTTTTAACTTAAATGCTATGCGATGTTGCTAAAACAATAAAATACCTACTAAAGCTCACAATATATCTTATGGCCTTCCACTTAAAATACGCATCTATGATGATTCAGGGACATATATCATGTTTACAGATGGAAGAGTTAAAACCTATGACTCCCTAAGCGGGACCGGAAGCATTGAACTGGCAAACACGGCACAGGAGTTAGGTTTCCAGTTACAGCAATTACCTTCACCTGAAATAATGCCTCAAGTTGGAGAGCGGCTTAAATTCAGAATCATTGAAGAACAGAATAAGATTCAACTGGACAATATGGTGCGTCTAGATATCAAACCCCAACAGGAATTTGTTCCTGATGTAGTCGTACTGCCATCTCTAGCACCTGCCGTGGTGGCTGTTCCAGTACGTAACAGTATTTTCTTTAGTCCTACACTCTGGCTGGCTTTTGTATCAGCGCTTGGATTCATGATATTTGGAGAAATTTAGGTCAGTCTTCAATTTTTAATAAGATATTTGTCCCATTCTTAAAAAAGCGCCTTAAGGCGCTTTTTTAATTTGAACAGAAATTTAGGCTTCACAGAATTTCATAAAAGCTTTTAAACCTGGACCTTGATACTTCTGACGGTGTACCAGCATAAATAATGGACGGGTTAGAGACCAGAAGGGTGTATCAAGAATCACCAACTGACCTTTTTCACGTAAAGGTTCAATTGCCAGTTTAGAAATACACGACATACCTAAGCCACCAGCTACAATTTTCAGAATTGCTTCGTTATGACCGAGGGTCAGACGGATATTGGCATCCGGAACATCTTGCAGAATTGCGTTATCAAAGACTTCACGTGTACCTGAACCTTCTTCACGAAGAATCCATTCAACCGATTTAAAATCTTCCGCAGTCAATGGGCGGTCTAACTGAGCTAACGGATGATCTGGGGCACAGCAAACAGCAAGTTCATCATCACGCCAATGGATGCATTGCAACTGTGGCAAGTGACATGAACCTTCAATTAATGCGAGATCCAATTGGAACTGGTTCACAGCTTCGATCATCTGGCGGGTATTACCCACCTGAAGTTGCAAATGGGCCTGCGGCTGGATTTTCAGGAAATCCGCCATCAGGTCTGGCATCAGATAGTCAGAAATGGTCAGGGTTGCACCGAGACGCAGGTCAATGCTTTGCAGTTCACCTTTGGCGGCTTGCTCGAAAGATTCACAGCGACCCAGAATTTCTAGGGCTTGAGGGAGAAGGAAGCGACCTAAGTCATTGAGCTGTAAACGCTTACCAAGACGGTCGAATAAAGGCGCGCCAAGACCATCTTCTAAATCTGCTAAAGCCATACTCGCCGCACTTTGGGTGAGTTTGACTGCATCACTGGCTTTGGTGACGGTGCCTTCTTGAGCAACTGCTACAAAAACAGCCAACTGGCGTAAAGTCATGCGCATGAATAGAGCCTTAACATTTAAAAAATATTAATAAATTATGCTGTCATGCTAACATGAGCACAGTCTTTGATGCCACGTTTGAATCATGTCTATTGAAAAATTTAGCTTAGAAAAGGTTTTATCTGTACACCGTTGGACCAATACGCTGTTTAGTTTCACTATGACCAGACCCGCACATTTCAAGTTTACCGCTGGTCAGTTTGCGCGTATTGGCTTGAAAGTGGGTGATGAAATCGTGGTTCGGGCGTATTCAGTGGTGTCATCACCGTTTGATGAAGTCTTAGAATTTTTCTCGATCGTGGTACCAGAAGGTAAATTTACTTCGAATTTACAACATCTTAAAGTAGGTGATGAACTTTACCTGGAAAAGATTCCTTATGGTTATCTGACCCTTGCACGTTATCAATTGCCTTTGCCACAAGATTTATGGCTACTTGGAACCGGCACCGGTTTGGCACCATTTTTATCCATGCTACAGGACTTTGAAACCTGGAATAACTATACAAAAATTAATCTGGTTTATAGTGTGCGTAGTCAAGCTGAACTGGCTTATGTAGATCGGATTCAGGAAATTGCTGAAAGCTTTGGAGAAGGGCATGGTGGCTTTAAATTTATTCCAATTATTACCCGCGATCCTGAAGCACCACTACATGACCGTTTACCGATTCTGATTGCCAATGGTGAGCTGGAGAAAGCAGCAGATATGCAGCTTAATCCCGAAACCAGCCATGTGATGTTGTGTGGTAACCCGGAAATGGTTGAAGATACCAAAGAAGCGTTGAAAGCACGTGGCCTGACTATGAACCGCCGTGGTGAAGGGAATATTGCGGTGGAGAATTATTGGTAGGCTTGAATGACTTACCTTCAAAAGCTCATCCTAGGATGAGCTTTTTTATAGGTATCTAATAAAAGCTAAGTGGTAAAAACTTAGTGCAGAATCTTATTCAGGAATTGCTGCGCACGCTCACCACGCGGTGTATTGAAGAAATCATCTTTACTGCAATCTTCCACAATTTTTCCCTGATCCATAAAGATCACGCGATTGGCGACCTGTCGGGCAAAGCCCATTTCATGGGTGACGCACATCATGGTCATGCCTTCTTTGGCCAGTCCGACCATCACATCGAGTACTTCATTAATCATTTCAGGATCGAGTGCTGAAGTCGGCTCATCAAACAGCATTGCAATCGGATCCATACTCAATGCACGGGCTATTGCAACACGTTGCTGTTGTCCACCAGAAAGTTGTGCCGGGAATTTATTGGCCTGTGCACTTAAACCGACCCGATCCAGATAGGCAAGACCTTTCTGTTGGGCTTCGGTTTCAGAACGGCCTAATACTTTGATTTGGGCAATGGTCAGGTTTTCGGTAATGCTCAGATGTGGAAACAGCTCAAAATGCTGAAACACCATACCGACACGACTACGTAATTTATTTAAATTGGTTTTTGGATCATTAATTTTAATTCCATCAACCAAAATAGTACCTTGCTGAACCGGTTCCAGACCATTGACGGTTTTAATCAGGGTTGATTTTCCTGAACCCGAAGGACCACAAACCACCACGACTTCACCTTGGCGGATCTGGGTGGTGCAGTCAGTCAATACCTGAAAATCCTTGTACCATTTACTGACATGCTGGAGGTCAATCATGATTTTTCCTTCGCTCATATACTTAACCTCTGCTGTAATTTTTTCACGATATATGTGGCGATCAAACTAATAGTGAAATAGACCAGACCGGCAAAAAGAATATATTGGGTGAGTAGAGACATCAGATCTCCACGCACATAATTGGTCCGGAAAAAGTCCAACAGGCCAATCGCATAGACCATGGTGGAATCCTGAAACAAAATAATGGTCTGTTGTAATAACAGCGGTGTCATCTTGCGAAAAGCCTGGGGCAATACAATCAGCCGCATGGATTGCCCATAGCTCATGCCCAAGGCATAGCCTGCATCCGTTTGTCCCTTGGGAATGGACTGAATCCCGGCTCGGACAATTTCAGAAAAATAGGCAGCCTCAAACAGCATAAAGGCCACAATACTGGACACCAGTGCCGTATCCATGGTCAGGTATTTTCCAGTCACTCCGGTATAGATAAAAGGTACAGCGAAGTAAAACCACATCAGCACCAGCAGCAAGGGAATCGAACGAAACAGATTTACATAACCCTTGGCAATCCAGTTAAACACCCGAATTGAAGACAGTCGCATTAAAGCCAGTAATGTGCCAATCAAGACCCCGCCAATAGTGGCAAAACATAAGACTTTTAAGGTGATACTCAGACCATGCCACAAGGCAGGTGCGGATAACTGTAAATCCTGAAAAAAAGCAGTGAACCATTCCATTATTCTGTCCCCGCAATCAGACCAGGTACCTGGAAGCGTCTTTCCAGAAAGTTCATCAAGCCAATCAGGTAGACATTAATCAAGATAAAAATCAGCGTGACGTAGGTATAGACCTCAATGGTATTTTGCGTATATTCACTAATGGTCTTCATCTGGGAAATAATTTCCGCAACGCCAACCAGTGAGGCTACCGAAGTATTCTTGACGCAGTTGGTCAGTTCAGAACTGAGCGGTGGCAAGATCATGCGGAAAGACTGCGGTAAAATCACATAGCGATATAATTGTGTGGTACTAAAACCCATGGCATAGCCGGCATTGACCTGCCCGGGTGGAATGGCTTCAATCCCGGTACGCACCTGTTCACAAACCCGTGCTGCAGTAAACAGTCCCAAACCGATACTGGCTGAAATCAACGCCGTGGTATTTGCGCCAAAATCATTAATCCACCAGCTTTGAATACTGTTCGGCAGAAAGTTGGGAACTACATAAAACCAGATAAATAACTGGATCAGTAAAGGCACATTGCGGAAAACAGTGACATAGGTAGTCCCAATCGCCCGAGCAGTGGGACTAGGCAAGGTTCGCATAATGCCCAACAGACTCCCCAGGAGCATGGCGATCGACCAGGCCACAATCGCAATCACCGCTAACCAGCCGATGCCCGTCATGATCCAGTTAAGATAGGTTGTATCACCAATCCCGGTCGGTTGTAATAAGACACCCCAATTCCAGCTGTAATTCATTATCACTCCAGAATCTGCTTAAACAGGCCATGCTTAAGCAGATGGATAAAGTTTAGTGCTTATTGATCGCGGTCATGCGGGTTGCTGATCAGGGCTCTTAAGTCATCCGACATGGCAAAGTTCAGGTTGATATTTTTGGGTGGAATTGGCGACTGGAACCATTTTTGGTACATGCTGTTGATTTCACCGGAGCTATAGGTAGCTTTAATTGCATCATCTACCACCTGCTTAAACTCGGTGTCACCTTTACGGATCATTCAGCCATAGATTTCGTTAATTGGCGCGGTTCCGACAATGTGCCATTGCTCCGGATTTTTAGCTTTGGACTTTTCACCTGCCAGCAGAATGTCATCCATCATAAAAGCGGCTGCACGGCCACTTTGCAGCATTAAAAAGGATTCTGCATGGTCTTTGGTAGAAATAATTTCGCCAATACCCAATTCTTTTTCATGCTGACGAATATAGCGTTCAGAGGTGGTGCCAGCCGTAGTCACCAACTTTTTGCCTTTCAAATCGCTAAAGTCATTAATACCAGAATTGGTAGAGGTTAATAGGCGTGAACCCACTTCAAAAAAGCCCACAGAGAAATCGACCTGTTGCTGACGCTCTTTGTTATTGGTAGTGGAACCACATTCCAGATCCACTGTACCGTTGGAGACTAGAGGAATGCGGTTCTGGCTGGTCACCAGGTTATAGCGGATTTTTAAATCAGGAAGATTCAGCTTTTGTTTGACTGCTTCAACCACTTTGAGTTGCAGGTCATGGGCATAACCCACTGGCTGATTCGGATTATCCGCGATATAAGAAAATGGAATCGAGGAATCACGATAACCTAAAACAATCGTGCCAGACTGCTTGATTTTATTCAGTGTGCCAGAAGTATTTTCGCTACCTTGCTGATTACTTGGCGCCTTGTTATCACTACATGCGCTGAGTCCTAAGGGCACTGGCACATAGCAGCGTAGCGAACTGAGTCTTTGCTTTCATCGTAAAACTCCATTTTCATTTTCAATTATTATGCGTCAGCCCTTCTTAGGCTGTGCTGAGACGATATTCTGGTTATTGCTATAAAGTCTAAGTGCTCGTTTATATTCATCTTAGTTGATCATTCCAGCATGACTCAAGCTGTATTTATTGCTGAAATGTTACTGAGGCAGAAAAGAAAATCTGCGGGATAATGTTTTGAATGCAAATAAAGAAAAGAATAGAGTCAAAAAATAAAGGCACAAAAAAACCTCCATCATGGAGGTTTTCATCACAATGTTATTTAGTGTACAAACATATCCATAAAGTCACGGATTTCCTGAATCGCTGTCTCTACATCCGAGGTCAACCAGGTTGGTTCAAAGAAACCGGCATAATGTTCCAGGCGTTCTGCAGGCACGACCAGACGTACTGGACATTCTTCTTCCAATAAGCGCCATGGAATGATCGGCACGTCATTATCGAGCCAAGCTGCAACATTACGCACATCAATGATCATTGCGTTCACGCAATCCGGAAACGGCATCACCGACATTTCTTCGGTACGACGACGGAAATATTCCAGATCCTGCCAGCGCAGCAAAAAGCTTGGCTTGCTGAATTCAATAATTCCAATCAGATGCTGATCGCGGGTGTGGTGTAACGCACATTGATGTGTGACGTCAGTGTCAAGATCAAGCGATACACTTTGTTGACGATACGCCATAAAACTCGAGTGTATAAATAGGAGGTGGATGATTATAGCGCATTTCGTACCGATAGGGCAGCGATTCAATTTGCTTTCACTGAACAGTAAATAAACTGGTACGGCTTATGCATATCTTCAGGGAACAAAGATAAAAACAAAGAGGTTGCTATGTCAGAGCCAAAAAGTGTCATCGATACCGGCGTCACCGAAACTACAGTACAAGAAGATTATTTTGCCCTGCGACAGCTGAAAAAAGGCGCCGTAGGCTGGCTGCTCCTGGTTGGGTTAGGCGTAGCCTATGTGATTTCAGGGGACTTTGCTGGCTGGAATTTTGGTCTGGCACAGGCGGGTTGGGGCGGAATGTTTATTGCCACTATTGTCGTGGCATTTATGTACCTGTGCATGTGTTTGGCGATGTCTGAGATGTCAACCATGCTACCGACAGCGGGTGGGGGTTATAGCTTTGCCCGTACAGCTTTTGGTCCATTTGGCGGCTATTTGACAGGCAGTGCAATCTTGATCGAATATGCGATTGCACCCGCAGCAATTGCCTGCTTTATCGGGGCGTATTGTGAGGCTTTATTTGGTATTGGCGGCTGGATTATTTATCTGGTCAGCTACCTAATCTTTATGGGGCTGCATCTTAAAGGCGCAGGCGAAGCGCTGAAGATCATGTTTATTATTACCGCAATTGCTGCTGTAGCCTTGATGGTGTTCATCTTTGGTATGTTGCCGCATTTTAATAGTGCAAACCTGTTCAATATTGCAGTCAATACTGGAGCCGCTGGCGCAAGTACTTTCCTGCCATTGGGCTATTTAGGGATCTGGGCTGCTGTACCTTATGCAATCTGGTTCTTCCTGGCGGTTGAAGGTGTGCCATTGGCAGCGGAAGAAGCTAAAGAGCCGGCAAAGTCCTTACCACGTGGTCTGATTGGTTCCATGCTGATTCTGGCTTTCTTTGCTTTAAGTATTCTGCTGCTAGGTCCAGGTGCTGCTGGGGCAGATGCGATGAAAGACTCTGGTGCGCCGTTGGTCGATGCTTTGGTTGCGGTCTATGGTACTAATACCTGGATGGCGAGCTTTGTCAATTTTGTCGGTCTGGCAGGCTTGATCGCAAGTTTCTTCTCGATTATCTATGCCTATTCCCGTCAAATCTTTGCGCTGTCACGTGCAGGCTATTTACCGAAAAAACTATCCTTAACCAATACTAATCATGCACCGTATCTGGCGATCATCATTCCAGGGATTATTGGCTTCTTACTATCACTTTCAGGTGAAGGTGATCTGCTGATTTTAATGGCTGTGTTTGGTGCGACGATTTCTTATGTCCTGATGATGATGTCTTACATCAAACTCAAAGTATCTCGTCCGAATTTGGCACGTCCATACACAGCACCGGGTGGGATTGTGACTGCGTCGATTGCTTTAGTTCTTGCTGCAATTGCAGTGGTGGCTGGCTTCCTGGTTGATCCAAAAGTCTGGTTAATGGCAGCTGCGATCTACGTGGTGCTAATTCTCTACTTCCTGTTATATAGCCGTCATCATCTGGTGGCAGGTACGCCGGAAGAAGAATTTGCCCGTATTGAGGCAGCAGAAAAAGAACTGAACTAAACCATCAAGCCAAGGGAGCATACGCTTATGTTGTATCAGATTAATGTGGCTAATCAGCACTATGTTTTCGAGGATTTAAAAACGCTGATGGCCAAGGCTACCCCTGAACGTTCTGGCGATCAGCTGGCGGGGATTGCGGCCAATGATGCAACTGAGCGTGTTGCTGCACAAATGTGTCTGGCAGAGGTGCCGTTAAAGCAGTTTCTGAATGAAGCGCTGATTCCTTATGAAGAAGATGAGGTGACCCGACTGATTCTGGATGAACACGAGGCTGCTGCCTTTTATCCGATCTCGCACTTCACCGTGGGAGATTTCAGAAACTGGTTACTCAGCGAGGATGCCACGACTGAAAAGCTCACGGCTTTAAAGACGGGACTCATCCCGGAAATGGTCGCGGCAGTGAGCAAGATCATGCGTAATCAGGACCTGATTCTGGTGGCGAAGAAATGCCGAGTGGTGACCCAGTTTAGAAATACCATTGGGCTGGAAGGACATCTGTCGACACGCTTGCAGCCAAATCACCCTACTGATGATCTGATGGGCATTTCCGCTTCGATTCTGGATGGCTTGATGTATGGTAATGGTGATGCGGTGATCGGGATTAATCCCGCGACGGATAACCTGCAAAATCTGTCTGAGTTATTAAAATTACTCGATCACATCATTCATGAATATGAAATTCCGACCCAGTCCTGTGTGCTGACTCATATCACTTCCGGGATTCAGCTCGTGAACAAAAACATCCCGATCGACCTGATGTTCCAATCCATTGCTGGAACCCAAACCGCCAATACCGGTTTTGGGATTAATCTGGCTTTGTTGCAGGAAGGCTACGAAGCCACTTTAAGTTTGAAACGCGGCACAGTCGGTCAGAATGTGATGTATTTTGAAACCGGACAGGGCAGTGCCTTGTCCAGCAATGGGCATCATGGCGTTGATCAGCAGACCTTGGAAGCACGTGCCTACGCCGTGGCGCGCAAGTTTAATCCGCTGTTAGTGAATACTGTGGTGGGTTTTATCGGACCAGAATATCTGTATAACGGTAAGCAGATTATTCGGGCGGGGCTGGAAGACCATTTCTGCGGCAAGCTACTCGGTGTGCCGATGGGCTGTGACATCTGTTACACCAATCATGCTGATGCCGATCAGGATGATATGGATGTACTGCTAACTTTACTCGCCAATGCTGGTCTGAATTTTATTATGGGGATTCCAGGTTCGGATGATGTCATGCTGAACTATCAGACCACGTCTTTCCATGATGCCTTATATATTCGTCAGCTATTGGGATTGAAGCCTGCACCTGAATTTGATCACTGGCTGCAACAGCAGGGTATTCTGTCCCAGCAAGCCAATCAGTTGCAGTGGCCAACAGAATTACCCAAACAATTTTCTCGTCTGATGCTGTCTTAAGGAGTGATGATGAAACTGGTTCCTGATGTGCAATTTCAGTCACAACTGCAAGACAATCCCTGGCAACAACTCAAAGCCTATACCGATGCACGCATTGCCTTAGGCCGTGCCGGTGGTAGCTTGCCAACCCGACCAAGTCTGGAATTTCAGTTGGCCCATGCTCAAGCCAAGGATGCAGTGCTTAAGCCACTCGATACAGAGCAACTTAAAGAAAATTTAGGCAAGATTGACCTGCCCATCCTGGAAATTGAAAGTCAGGCGGTGGACAAGGATCTGTATCTGAAACGTCCTGATTTAGGACGTATCCTGTCCGCTGAATCTAGAACGATGTTGCAGCAATATCGGGCTGAATATCAGAACAATTGGGATGTCGTGATTGTCGCTGGAGATGGACTGTCTGCACGTGCCATTGAGGAGAATACCCCACATTTTATTCCTGCATTGATCGAGGCTTGCAAAGCACAGGGCTGGAGCATCGCACCTTTAATAATTGCCCGCGGTAGCCGTGTCGCACTGGGGGATGAAGTCGCAGAAATCTTAAAAGCCAAAATGCTGGTCATGCTGATTGGGGAACGGCCTGGACTAAGCTCACCCGACAGCATGGGAATTTACTACACTTATAATGCTTTTAAAGGCTGTCATGATGCACTCAGGAACTGCATTTCAAATGTTCGTCCAGCAGGCTTGTCCTATCCTTTGGCGATTCAGCGGCTGGTCGCGCTGATGCAGAAATCCTGCGTATTGCAGCTTTCAGGCGTACAGCTGAAAGATGAACATGAAACCCCAGCTGAAGTTCAACATGAACCCAGCAAAAGATTATTTTAGATAATAAATAGCGTAGAAATTTCTGCGCTGTTACAGACTTACACGCCGTCACCATCTCACTTATTTTTGTCACACAAGTTAAAAAATCAACTTGTTATGATGAAATCCACACATGAATAAAAAACAGTGAGGATGGTTATGGCTAATGATTTCAAAAAAACACCACCTTCAGGCTATGATGAAGATACACGGGTGAAAAAAAGAATTCCTGTCTATATTTTGATTTTAGTAGGTATTTTCCTATTGGCACTACTGCTTTATATGTTTGCTGATATTAATCCTTCGCCAAAAGAAGCACCACCGGATCATCCAAATCCACAAGCTGAGCCAGCGACCATGAACAATACGACCCCAGCTCAGTCAGAGGAAGGGCGTAGTCAGGATCTGGATCAACCTGCCAACTTAAGTGGTGTCACCGGTACCACTGAAGCCACCGCAGAAGGTACAGCGGGAGGCATGGACGTTGGTATAGCGACTGATTCGGAAGGAACCAGTCAAGGCGGAGCTGCTGGTCAGTAAGCACCCTCTTAAAAGGCCCTGGTTAAGAATCAGGGCTTTTTTGCAATCTAATGTGCGGATTTGTTGTAGTTGTGCATTTCTCAATTGAATAAGAAAAGCTCAAATTCTAATGTGAATAGTGCATAACAAACGGCTTTACAACTTTCCAAATAAGAAGTCTGTAAATACTTATAAATAAAGTAAAACCATAGAGGGCATGACAACATGAATGAATATATGAGAGGCCCAGGCGGTTATGATGCCATGTACTATTGGGAGCAGTTCCATCCCATATTAAGTGCAGTGGCGATCCTGCTAATAGGCTGGGTCATTGCATTACTGGTCTCTGCAGGCGTAAAAAAAGTTCTGCAAAAACTCGGAACCAATGAACGGCTTAGCCATGCGACTGGCCATCGTTCCAATATTGAAAATATCATTACGCGAATTGTCTTCTGGTTAATCCTGATTATGGCAGTCATTGGTGCACTGAATGTGCTGAATCTCACCAATGTCAGCGGACCGTTCAGTAACATGATTCAGCGCTTCCTGTTGTTTATCCCTCAATTGCTTGCCGCGATTGCAGTCGGATTCATTGGTTGGATTGTCGCCAATCTGGTCAAGGTTGGGCTGCAAAAGCTGCTTGATCGCACGCAACTGGATGAAAAACTCAGTTCAGAAATCGGTGTAAAACCACTCAGCGAAAATATCAGTGAAATTATTTACTGGCTGATTCTACTGTTATTCCTGCCAATCGTGCTCTCGATCCTTGGTTTAAGCGGTCTGCTTTATCCAGTTCAGAACATGGTGAATGATGTTGTCGGTTATCTGCCAAATATCTTCATTGCAGGCGTGATCATTTTTGTCGGTTATATTCTGGCAAAAATCGTTCGTGGCATTGTAGAAGGTTTACTGCGTAGTCTGAATGTGCAGCAACAGGCAGAGAAGGTCGGCATCTTCAAGAACTCGAATGTTCCTCAGGTGATCGGTTCCTTCATCTTTGCTGTAGTTATCATTACAGCGTTGATCATTGCCTTTGAAGCACTCGGAATTGAGGCGATTTCACAGCCTGCGACTGCAATGCTGTACGAAGTAATGAACGCCATTCCAAACATCATAGCCGCAGCCCTGATTCTGATTTTGGCTTATGTCGTGTCGAAACTGGTTGCGAAGCTGGTGACTGAAGTTCTGGCAGGCACAGGTGTCGATGAAGTTCCGGCTAAACTGGATCTGCAACGTTTTCTGGGTACCACTAAAATTTCTCATGTGGTCGGTTGCCTGATCATTCTGTTTACCATGCTGTTTGCTGTGTCTGAAGCGGCGAACCGTCTTGGCTTTGAACAGGTGAGTAGCCTGATTGCGATGTTCATCTACTTCGGTGCGAACATCCTGCTTGGTGCGGTGATTCTTGTAATTGGCTTCTGGCTGGCGAATGTGGTTGCGAATGTGGTGCAGCGCGGTGAATACAACAGTTCACGCTGGTTAGCCAATCTGGTTCGTGTCCTGATTATGGGCCTTGTAGTTGCCATGGGCTTACGTGCCATGGGCATTGCCGATTCGATCGTCAACCTGGCATTTGGTCTGACTCTGGGCGCAGTAGCTGTAGCGTTTGCGCTGGCATTCGGTCTCGGTGGTCGTCAGCCGGCAGAACGTGTGCTAACTGATCTGATTGATAAAGCCAAACGCGAAGCCAAAGAGCCAAATCCTGTGAAAAATGATACCGATATCATGACAGCAGCTTTTGGTTCAGGTAATGCAACTTCAGCAACTGGTTCAACTGCAACAACAGGAGCGAATATCGTGCCTACTCCAGGTCAATCTAATGATGACAATGCACCAATGAGTACTGACTTATCCAATACTACTCCTGCATCACTCACTACTGCACCGCAGGCTGATGAAGCATCAGGTATTGATCAGGTTACGCCAGATATAGATCAAGCCGTACCAGATTCACTCGACGTCGATCCGACTCATCCACCAGCCAATAATCCATTTGGCTCTACCGGTGAAGATGAACCGAATATCGATAGTCATCCTAAAAAAGATGACCCGAATTAACCTGTTCCAATCATTCAAAATCGGCCACGCTTAAGTGGTCGATTTTGTTCAGTCATGAGGAAAAATGAATGAATACAAGGAAACCTAATAAGATACTTGCTCCCTTAGTAATCGCGGGGATTACCATAGGCTTCTTTACCGCAGCTTATCGTTTTATTTTTGCTAAAACCGAAGGTAGTGAAAATGAGCAGTCTGCTATGCAAGAGTCTGAAGTAGAAGATAATAATTTAGAAAATTCTTAAAAAATTATGATTCAGAGTGCTATTTATTGATCAATATTTTATGTAATATTCAAATAAATATTAGAGTGTTTGGTCTAATATTTGCTTATTAAAAATAAATGATAAATAAAATGGAGATCATTAAAATGTTGAATACACTTAAGAATATTTTAAACCTCAGTGCAGAGCATGAAGCACCTTCCTATTTGCAAGATGCAGCTCAGAAGATGCAGCTGACGATTGACCGTCTTGAAAATACGGCCAATCTCAACCTGTTTAAAACAGACTATCTGGAGTGATCTTAAAACTGACTTTAGAACATTTATTGCTTAAACATATTCCGATGCGGCATGTGCAGATGACCATGCCCATTGGAAATTAAACCCGCCCAGATGTCCAGTCACATCCAGAATTTCACCAACAAAGAATAAACCTTTCTGTTTCTTGCTTTCCATGGTCTTAGAAGATACTTCCGTGGTATCGACACCACCTAAAGTCACTTCGGCAGTACGGTAACCTTCAGTACCTGACGGTTTCACTTCAAAGCCGTGCAGACGTTTCGCGATCTGTTCCAGTTTATCATCACTAATATTGCCAATCGAAGTTTCTGCAACTTCCGCCCAGATCAGAGTCTGTAATTCCAGTACCACGCTTTTTGGTAAATGCTCGGTGAGCAGAGTCCGTAACAAGACCTTCGGCTGGTTTTGTTTTTTGGATTTGAAGAAATCAAATAGATCCACACTTGGCAGGAAATCGACTTTAAAGCTTTGACCCACATCCCAGTAATTTGACAGCTGTAAAGAGCTTGGACCACTTAGACCACGATGGGTAAATAGTAGCGCTTCAGTAAAGCTGTTTAGCTCATTGGATAAGGTTGCTTCTACGGCATTACCACTGAGACGTGTGGTCACTTCTTTAAAATTATCCGAGAAAGTGAAAGGAACCAGACCGGCACGGGTCGGATAGATATAGTGACCAAACTGCTTGGCAATCTCATAGCCAATGCCTGAACCACCCAGTGTTGGAATGGATAGCCCCCCAGAAGCCACGACGACTGATTCAACTTCGAAATATCCTAAAGACGTCGCAACCTGGAAACCTTGATCATCTACCGCATTGACTGCTTTCACTTCACAACTAGTTTTAATCTCAACCAGACCGGTCTTGTCACATTCAGACAGCAACATTGCCAGAATTTCTTTGGCACCATTTAAGGTAAATAGTTGACCATGTTTTCGTTCTTCATATTCAATTCCATACTCGCATACCATGCCAATGAAGTCCCAGTTGGTATAACGGGTCAGGGCTGAAATGACGAAATGCGGGTTATGTGAAATGAAATTTTCCGGCTCAACGTACAGGTTGGTGAAGTTACATTTGCCACCACCAGACATCAGGATCTTCTTACCGACCTTGTTGGCTTTTTCAACCACGACAACACGACGACCACGTTGCGCAGCCATATATGCTGTCATTAAACCTGACGCACCTGCACCTATGACTAAAACATCGTATTGCTTGGAAGACATGACACACTCAAGGGAGAAGAAAAGGAAAGCATTATAGACAATTTTATTTCAGCTTTCTCTATTCATCCCGAAGCAAATTGAATTACAGATTCTCATCACACGTTCATCACAACTGATTTGAAATATGGAAATGCTGCTTCTATAGTTTTTATACATGAGGATAAAAAGCCTAAGGAGAAATACTGATGGCGAATATCGAACAATTAAAACAATATAATCTGATCACTTATATTCTGTATATTTTGGGCTTCTTTGTGGGTCTGACACCGATTGTTGCCATTATTATGAATTATCTGAAACGCAATGAAATGCGCGGTACGTGGCTGGAAAGTCATAGCGATTGGCAGATTCGAACCTTTTGGGTAAGCCTAATAGGTTATCTGGTTGGTGGCCTATTAACCACGATCCTAATTGGATTTGGGATTCTGTTTGTAGTCTTTATCTGGCACATTTACCGTTTAGCCAAAGGTTTGATGGCTTTAAATAATAATGAGCCAATCAATCCGGTTTAATTCGTATTGAGCGCAGGGATTCTGCCTTGCAAGCCACCGGTATGAATGACCAATAACTTCGAGCCAGCAGGGATGTGGCCTTTTGCAATCAGATCGGTTAAACCCATCAGCATTTTCCCGGTATAAATCTGTTCCAGTGGAATACCATGTTCAGCTTCGAAATTCTGAATAAACTGAATCAGTTCAGGTGTAGTCTTGGCATAACCACCAAAACAATAGTCATCGATAATTTGCCAGTTCTTCTTGCTGGTTAGCTGGGCAACATCTTCATTTAAGAATGAACCTTTTAAAGCAGAAAAGCCTAAAATTTGCTGATGACTCTGACTGGCTTCAATTAATCCTGTAATTGTTCCTCCAGTACCGACGGCACAGCAGATCAGATCAAATTGTTCATCATCTGGCTTTAAAATTTCCTGACAGCCTTGGATGGCAAACGTATTGGTGCCGCCTTCAGGAATCACATAATGATCTGGAAATTGTTGCTGCAATTCTGCCAAAAATTCGAATTGTTGTTTACGTCGATAATCTTCTCGGCTAACAAAATGCAGCTGCATGCCAAAGTCTTGTGCCGTCTTTAATGTTGCATTTAAAGGTTTATCTTTGAGTTCTTCACCACGAATAATGCCGACACTTTCAAAACCAAATTGCTGTGCTGCAAATGCTGTTGCTGCAATATGATTGGAATAAGCCCCACCAAAAGTCAGCAACTTGTTAAAGCCGAGTCGTTGCGCTTCCAGAAAATTATATTTCAGCTTAAAGAATTTATTGCCTGAAATCTGCGGATGCACCAGATCTAATCGGCGGATGGTCAGTTGCATGCCGTGTATAGTCAGGTTCTGGTCGATGACTTGCTGGGCAATTGAATCAAACATGGCAATCTTAAAAGTGAGAACCGTAATAGTATAACCAAGTTATGAGTACTCGAAAGTGGCTTGATTTCTATCCAGAAAATGAAATGCTGTATGATGCAGCTTGAAACAAAATAATTGAATAAAAAACAGACACAGAATGCTAATCTAGAGCCAAGGGAATCTTGTCAGGAGGGTAGCAATGAAAAACCTATCCTATGCTGTGCTCGCGTTATTATTATTCAGTCTTGCAGGCTGTGATAATGACAAAATGAATAAACCAAAAACTGAAGTCAGAACCATGATCATTGGGGGGATGCCAGTGCATGATCATGACTATCATTTGCCTAAACCGCAATTGATCGCCCAAGAGGTGCAGTAAACTTAAACTGAATATTTATTAGATAAAGTTAAGATTTCGCACCATAAAAATGCAGCATTCGTGCTGCATTTTGCTTAGAATAGCGCAATCAAGATTTAACTGAGTTATGTTGTGGAATCATTCTGGATTTTGGGCTCGATTGCCTTTGCATTAATGTTAGGCGCAATGAGTCCTGGGCCGACATCCATTTATGTGGCAAAAAATTCAATTGCTATTTCGCGTAAGCATGGCCTGTTTACGGCTTTAGGTACCGGTACCGGTGCGGCTGTTTTTGGCCTGCTCGCAGTGCTTGGCTTACAGGCATTCTTGCTGGCGGTGCCATCTGCCTATCTGGCTTTAAAAATCTGTGGTGGCATTTATTTACTGTGGCTGGCATTTAAAATTATTAAACATGCCAAAGAACCGATTGAGTCGGATGAAAATAGCAATACTCAGATGTCGTTGCGTCGAGCTTATACGACAGGTTTAATTACTCAGTTATCTAACCCAAAAATTGCGATTGTACTCGCCAGTATTTTCACGGCACTTTTACCGAAAGAAATTCCGACTTATTTCTATGTGGTACTGCCAATCCTGTGTTTCTTTATTGATGCAGGCTGGTGCTCACTGGTGGCTGTTGCATTATCAGCAGAAAAGCCACGTCGAATATATTTGAAGTTTAAAGCTGGTTTTGACCGTGCAGCAGGAGCAGTTATGACGGTACTAGGTTTAAAATTAATCTTTGGTATGAAGTAATTTTTCCTATAGAAACTCAATCTATAGATATAAAAAAGCCCCGATTATTCGGGGCTTTTTTAATTTTGTTCTTAAAAAATATTTTCTTCGGAATTAGCCGAGATCCGGTGAATAGATAAATCCGCACCGGTAAATTCTTCTTCCTGACTCAAGCGAATACCGATTAATACTTTCAGCAGGCCATAGACCAGGAATCCACCTGCCAGAGCGACAATAATGGCTAAAACTGTGCCGAATAGCTGTGCAATGAATGACACTCCACCCATGCCACCGAGCCATTGCTGACCGAAAATACCCACAGCAATCCCACCGAAAGCACCACATACCCCATGCAAAGGCCAGACGCCTAGTACATCATCCACTTTGAGTTTATTTTGGGTGTAGGTAAACAGTTTCACGAAAATTACGCCAGCACTAATTCCGATAAATAATGCACCCAGTGGATGTACAACATCAGAGCCTGCACAGATCGCCACCAGACCCGCTAATGGTCCATTATGCAGGAAGCCTGGGTCATCTTTACCAGCGACTTTGGCTGCAATAGTTCCACCGACCATTGCCATTAAAGAGTTAATCGCCACCAGTCCAGAAATCGCATCAAGACGCTGTGCACTCATCACATTAAAACCAAACCAGCCGACAATCAGAATCCATGAACCTAAAGCCAGGAATGGAATCGATGAAGGAGGATGTGCGGTAATCTTGCCATCATTTTTATAGCGACCATGACGTGCACCGAGCAGAATCACCGCAGCCAGTGCAATCCAGCCGCCCATGGCATGCACCACCACTGAGCCAGCGAAATCATGGAAGCTGGCACCAAATGCCTGAGCCAACCAGTCCTGAAAACCAAAGTTCCCATTCCAGATCATGCCTTCAAAAAACGGATAGATCAGGGCAACCAGAAATAACGTCGCTAAGGCCTGTGAGCGCATTTTAGCTCGCTCAGCAATACCACCAGAAATAATCGCTGGAATGGCTGCAGCAAAGGTCAGCAGGAAGAAACAGCGCATCAGGTTATAACCATGATCGGCTGCCAAAGTATTGGCATCATGGAAAAAATGCTGACCATAGGCAATATAGTAGCCCACCAAAAAGTAAGCGATGGCGGAGATGGAAAAGTCAGTTAAAATTTTACTTAAGGCATTCACCTGATTTTTATGTCGAACTGTCCCTAGTTCTAAAAATGCAAATCCTGCATGCATGGCAAGCACTAGAACTGCACCGAGAAGGAGAAATAACAAGTCTATATTTTGCATTGTGCGTTCCAAATTAGTGCGTAGAATCACAAAAGAAATCCAGTATATAGAGGCAAGCTGATTCTAAAAGAGGCACAAACACGGGAAATTTTGATAAAGAATTTCTTGAAATTGATAAGACTCGATATAAAGCACAATGTGATTTTTCTGCACCAAACTAAGACATATTAAGAAAAGATAAAGTTTGAATTTATATTTTATTTTTAATGATTTAGGTTTATTACACTAATTTTAGTGCTAAAAATGAGTGCTAAAGGTGCACATTCAATGCGAAGAAATTTTTAAATAAAAATTTAAATAAATTAAATGAAATAGCAAATTTTAATCATCAAGTTGCATTTGATTTTTAAATTTAAGATTCGTAGAAACTGTAGTCCAGCATCTATAAAATAAATGAAACCCTAAAATTTTAGGGTTTCAGATTTAGAATATTGTAATCGGAGTATTCTCTTAATCTTTAAAATGTACCGGAATCCACTGATAGCTCTTTCCATCTTTTGAGTAAATATGACCGATTCCCGGGAATGGTAAATGTGGCGCTGCAATGGTCTGACCTTGCTTCGCATATTCAGCAAAATGCTTCAAACGGGTTTGTACCGCAGTTTGAGGGTCCACATCGAATTCTATTGCTGTTTCAGGTTTGTCGAATTGCAAGGTATGCGAATGTACGATGTCACCCACAAATACCACTTCTTGACCATCGGCTTTGAGTTTAAAGCTGTAATGTCCTGGGGTATGACCAAAGGATGGCTTAAATTCGACGCCACCAAATGCTAAAGATTTATCTGAGAAGACTTTCACTTTTTTAGCTTTTTCATAAGGAGCGAGTGCAGCTTTAATTTTCTCTACTGTGCCTAAGAAACCTTCCTGTTTGTCTTTCGGTAGTTTCTTAACAGTATTTGGACTCAGCCAGTAGTCATATTCGGTTTTGGAAATATGCAAAGTCGCATTTGGATAATTCGCTACGCCATTGTTTGAAATACCGCAGACATGGTCAGGGTGTAAGTGCGTCAGGAAAATGTCATTCACTTGCGTAGGCTGATAACCTGAAGCTTTAAGATTGTTATAAATTGAACCTAAATGTTCGCCAAAGCAGCTTGCTGCACCGCTATCGACCATGAGCAGTTGCTTGCCTGTATTGATTAAAAAGGCGTTGACTGAGGTTTGAATGCCTTTGTCATTTACAGCAGCGTATTTTTTTAGAATCTCAGATTTTTCAGTGTCACTTAAGCCTTTAAACATGGATGGATTTAAATAGTTTGTTCCATCAAGCAGGGCTGTGATTTGGGTATTACCGATTTGGTGATGGTAATAGCCAGCGACTTGTTTTTGAGTTGCGATGGTTGTTGGTTCAATTGCGTGGGACGTGAGGGCTATGGTGCTTAGAGCGAGTGTGAGGAATAGGGGTTTTAAAGTTTTCATAGGATTTTATAAGTTTTGAAGGGTTACTTCTTTTTTATCATATTTATTAAGGAAGTTTAAAATTAGTTGGAAGCTCCTTCTCCCTATGGGAGAAGGTTGGGATGAGGGCTATGACCACTATTTTGTTATCTGCCTTACTTTTGAAGGATCAAAAGTAACAAAAATCCTTTGTTCTTTAGAGGGCACGTCCGTGTGCCCCTAACGAACGGGCGACATCCATGTCGCAGGTCATTTAATGTTATGCTGCTTTAAGCTTATTTAATTTCTTTGAAACTATTTTTTATTAGATCAATTAATTCATCTTTATATTTAGAATCTAAATTTAATTTAGCTTGATTTTTTTTAGCAACTAATTCTTCTTGATATGGGTAAGGTTGACCTAATTCTAAAGATGATTTTTTAATAAATTCAAAAGCTTTTTTGCTATAACCTTCTATTTCAGGAAGTAAGTAGATTTCATTAATTTGTATATTTTCAATTTTGATAAATTCATTTTTATTTTTATTTTTATTTTTAATAGATTCTAAGTTATTAAGTATTTTCAGTTGGACTAAATCAAACTGATTTTTATCAAATTCATTTAATAGGCTTTCTTTAAGAACTTTTTCCTTAACTTCACTAAAACATGGAGCAAGATCGTAATCTAAACGATCAGAGTATTCTGGAATTTCTGTCAGAGGATTTAGTACACATGCAAAAATATAAGTTGTCTGCAAATCCTTAATGTAATTTTTTTTAAGTACGGAATATTGTGTCGCAACTTGATTATTAATTTTTTTTAATTCTATGGTTTTTTCTGCAATTTGTTCTTCTAAAACAGCTTTCCCATATAGTGGTATAACCGTATACCAAATTGTAAAAATAGCTGATAAAAGAAGTCCAATCTGCGAAAGATGACTAAATCTACTTAATGTTTTGTCTAGATCAATCTTCATTATTAATTTATTTAGGTGGTAGTTATGGATAATTATATAGAAAAATCATAAAGTTGTGAAAGTTTACTTGTGGCGGATCAAAATTAAGGTAATGCCTACGCAATGAAAATTGAGTTTTAATCGTAAAGCAGGGCAGTGATTTAATAAATCCTATCCCTAACCCTCTACTTTAAAAAAGGAGAGGGAACTTAAAGGCATAAAAAAGCCCCTACAACGTAGAGGCTTTTTCTTATCTTAATCTAACAATTAAGACACTTTATCACCTGGTTTAGCACCAGATTCAGGTGAAATCACCCAAACACCTTCGCCATTACCAGCCGCAAGTACCATACCGTTAGAGATACCAAAACGCATTTTACGTGGCGCAAGGTTAGCGACCATCACCACCAATTTACCTTTCAGGTCTTCAGGTTGGTAGAACTCACGAATACCGCTAAATACGTTACGTGGTTCGGCTTCACCGACATTCAGAGTTAATTGAAGCAGCTTGTCAGAACCTTCAACCGTTGCAGCCTCTAAAACTTCAGCTACACGCAGGTCAACTTTCATAAAGTCTTCAATGCCAATAACTTCAGCTTCGCCTGATTGTAAGGTCTTAACAGTTTCTTTACGCTTTTCCTTAGCATCTTTTTTCTTTTCAGCTTTTGGCGCTTCAGCAGCAGCTAAAGAATCTTTAGATGCATCTACCATGGCAGCCACAGCTTTCGGATCAACACGTTGCATCAATGGTTGGAACAATGCAATTTCGTGAGCTGTTAAGATTTCAGTACGTGAAGCAAAGTCGAAAGAAGCCAGTTTCAGGAAGTCCTGAACTTGAGCAGCCAAAGTTGGCAGTACTGGAGACAGGTATACAGCCAATTGACGGAACAGATTAATACCTACAGAACCTACATCATGGACTTGTTGTTCTTCGCCTTCAATTTTCGCAAGTGCCCAAGGTTTTTTCTCATCGATGTACTGGTTGGCTTTGTCTGCAAGCGCCATGATTTCACGGATCGCAGTCGAGAACTCGCGAGATTCATAAGCTTTGGCAATCGAATCACCTGCATCAATAAAGCTTTGAACTAATTCAGGCTCTGCGCATGTAGCAGATAGTTTGTTATCAAACTTAGTATTGATGAATTTCGCACAACGACTGGCGATGTTCACCACTTTACCAACAAGGTCTGAATTCACTTTCTGAACGAAATCATCAAGGTTCAAGTCAGAATCTTCAACTTTGTCAGAAAGTTTAGACGCGAAATAGTAACGCAGGTATTCAGGGTTCAAATGCTGTAAATACGTTTCAGCTTTGATGAAAGTACCGCGAGACTTCGACATCTTCTGACCATTTACAGTCAGGAAACCATTTACAAATAAACCTGTTGGAGAACGGTAGTTTGCACCTTCAAGCATTGCAGGCCAGAACAGCGCGTGGAAGTAAACGATATCTTTACCAATGAAGTGATAGACTTCATTTTCAGAATCTTTTTTCCAATAATCGTCGAAGCTGAGTTCTGGACGCTTGGTTTTGATGTAATTCTCAAAACTCGACATATAGCCAATCGGCGCATCCACCCAAACATAGAAGTATTTGTTTGGCGCATCTGGAATTTCAAAACCGAAATACGGTGCATCACGAGAGATGTCCCAATCGTTCAAGCCATTATCAAACCATTCATCCAGTTTGTTGGCAATAGACACTGGCAGGCGACCTTCGTCACGGGTCCATTTTTGTAGATATTCACCAAAATTCGGCAATTTAAAGAAGTAGTGATCTGAAGATTTCTCTACAGGTGTCGCACCACTTAAAGTCGATTTTGGATTTAATAATTCAGTTGCATTGTATGTAGTACCACACACTTCGCATGAGTCGCCGTATTGATCTTCTGCCTTACATTTCGGGCATGTGCCTTTAATGAAACGGTCAGACAGGAACATGCCTTTTTCAGGATCGAACAACTGGGTCACAGGACGAACTGCAATGTTGCCTGCTTCACGGTTCTTAATGTAAATCTCAGAGGCACGCGCCTGGTTTTCAGCGCTGTTGGTAGAGTCGTAATGGTCGAAGTCTACTTTAAAGCCAGCAAAGTCACGCTCATGTTCTTTTTGCACATTGGCAATTTGCTGTTCTGGTGTAATACCGTTGGCTTCAGCACGCAGCATGATCGCTGTACCGTGAGCATCATCCGCGCAGACATAGGTCACATCATGGCCCATTGCGCGCATGGCACGTACCCAAATATCAGCCTGAATATAGCCGAGTAAGTGGCCCATATGGATCGGACCATTGGCGTAGGGAAGGGCATTGGTGACTAAGATTTTACGCACGGATTAACTCTCTCATTCGTATTCATTATGCAATGGGCAATAATTTTACCTGATGAGCGAGTGAATACAAAGCAAAGCTTGAAACGATTACAGCTGAGTTTTAGGCTTTTCTACGCTGTAGCGACAGGAATATCGAGAAATCCGGATCAAATACAGAATTCTCTATAACTAGAATGCATTAATAGCGATAATAATAGTTTGAAGTTCAGTGTGAAGAGTGCGACTGCCATGATCTATGAAGATGATTACGATGACGACCGTCCGGTGAAGCGTATTAGTGCCAATAAAGCACAGCAGACTCAATTTGGCAGCAAAATTCTCAAACAGGCACAGCAGTATCTGGAGGATATTTCTGCGCAGGAACATGCCTTCTTGATCAAGACCCTGGAACAGCTGGCAAATGAAGAAGCTTATTTCCAGACCCTATCAAATGAACTGAATCAGCCGGTTGGGGCTAAAGTCGCCAATGATGCACTAAACTTATTACATTTCTGGCAGGCAATCCACCAGTTTGAGGATGTCAAAAGCTTTAATCTACTCGATGTCATTAATGGTGAAGACTTTCAGCGCGATCTCCTGTCTGCCTTTGATCAGTTGGAAATCAATGATCAGGAAGAGCGTCGTAAAGTCCTGCTAGAAAGCCTAAAACTCTACAAGCTTGGCTTTTATACGGGATGTATTCCCATGCTCTATGCGCAGCTCGAAGGACTGCTCACTGAAGTATTGTTAAAGCATGGATTCCTGAAACAGCAGGGCAACAAGTTTGTTGATGTACACAAAATCGTCCCGGGCTTAAAAGGAAGTGAAATTAAAAGCCTGTGGCATAAATCAAAAATAGCCTGTGAACTGAATCCTTATTTTGCAGAACTCGCTGCCTATAAAATGGATACCAGTTCAACCGTGACCATGACTCGGCATAATATTCTGCATGGCACAGATGTGAGTCATTTTCATCAGGGACGCAGTTTTGTGCTGTTTATCTGGCTATTTTCTGCGATTGGCTTTATTAGTACCTTGCGTGCTTAAGCTGAAGTAATTCTTTGTGATGAACTTGGTTTTTGTTCAATATTGAAAATACAAAGATCAACCATCCTATTGGTAGCAATTAATAGTTAAAGCAGTTAGGTTTGTGCGATCTCATGCCATGATCAGCAACAACATGTACAGGCTTTGTTGCAGTTTGCTTAATACGCCCGATTCATTCACAGCTTTATGCTAAAAACTTGTCTGAATGATTTATATGAATTACCTAAGGAGGGTGCTCATGACTCAGAATAATCAGACAAGTACTTCTAAACAGAATCAAGATCAAGTACAACATGCACGTGAATTGCATGATCAAATTGAAAAAGAGCAAAAGCAGAACGAGATTGATAAACAGCACAACCAGGAACATCAGGAAGTACTAGAGGCTCAGAAGAACGGTACGGATGAGAAATCTGATCAGCAAAGTGCTAAAGAGTCTGATGGTGACCAGTCAGATAAAAAAAATGAAATGCCCAAGATGGATGACCTAAAAGCCAAGGCGATTGCCATTGGTGAAGATTTATTGAAAAAAGGCGAAAAGATTCTGAATGAGCTTAAAAATGGCAAATCTGAAGCCAAGCAAAATGGTGAGGCAGATGATTTAAAACAGTCTGCTGATAAAGATAGCAAATCGGACCAGCAACATGCTAATGGTCAAGATCAGCAGGATCGTATGACTCATCTTAAAGATGAAGCCCTGCATAAGTTTGAAGATACGAAACAGAAGATTACCGAGCTGGTCAATGAAGCGTCTACCAAACTGGCTGAGCTAAGACAAATGGCAACCGACACAGTGAGCAAAATGAAGAAGGATGATCAGTCTAAAGATCAAAATTCTAAAGATGACTCATCTAAGGATAATTCAAAGGAAGCCAAAGGTTCAGACTCGGATTCAAAACAGTCTAAACAAGATCAAGATAAAAATGCCAAGGACAACAAAGACAAGTCCGAAGACAATAAAAATCATAAATAGGCTTTGATCACATGCCACTTCAACCGCAATAGGGTTGAGGTGGCTCAAACTATGCAGAATCTCGTTTTAAAAATAATAATTCTTGAAATAGTGTCACCACCTTTTATTTTCTATTAATAATTCATTTTCATTATTTCTGTTCGCCATGCATTCATAAAACCAAGTAAAATAGTTGGAAATTGAAACTATCTCCCTCATCTAATCGGGTAGAGTGCTTAACCTTAAGCCAAAACCTCGTTAAACTAAGCTATTTAGATGTCTATCTACAATTTTGGAGTAACCTATGTCGTGGCTTTCTTCGCTTAAATCGGTTTTTTCGCCTTCCCAGGAGGTGAACGAAGAAGCTGTGCAGAACGTGCTGCAAAACTATATTTTGCCAAATTCCAGCAATGCTTTGAAAGACCGTATTACTCAGGTCAATGTGCAGGGTGAGATTTTACAGATCACCATTAACACCTATCCTGAAGAGAAAGAACAATTACAGCAGATTCATGATGAGCTGGCGGACGCGCTGGAAAAATGTGGCATCAAAGAACTCAATATGCATGTGATCCAGCAGAAAACTGGACATAAAAAAGAGGGTGGTTGCGGACATCATCATGCTGAAGGTGAAAGCTGTTCTAGCCAGCCGCAAACTACAGCTGCTTCAAAATCAAATTTACCGCCAGTGGTTGATGCATCAGGCAATGCTGCTAAAACAGAAGAAGTTGATCCAAATAATCCACCCATTCAGAAAGCTGCACCGCAACAGCGTGATGTACCAAAGCATCCCCGTATTCAGAATGTGATTTTGGTGTCTTCTGGTAAGGGCGGTGTAGGTAAATCAACCACCACCGTAAACCTGGCTTTAGCTTTACAAAAACTGGGTTTAAAAGTTGGCGTACTGGATGCTGATATTTATGGCCCAAGTATTCCGACCATGCTCGGTAATGCGGGCAAAACGCCGATGATCGAAGCTGAGCATTTTGTACCATTAGATGCCTATGGCATGGCGGTACTTTCGATTGGCCATTTAACCGGTGATCACAACACACCAGTCGCATGGCGTGGTCCAAAGGCAACCGGTGCTTTAATGCAACTATTTAACCAGACCTTATGGCCAGATCTGGATGTACTAATGATCGATATGCCACCGGGCACAGGTGACATCCAGCTGACACTGGCGCAACGTATTCCGGTAACCGGGGCGGTGATTGTGACAACACCGCAAAATGTTGCCTTACTCGATGCGACCAAAGGGATTGAACTGTTTAACCGTGTGCAGATTCCAGTCATGGGTGTGATCGAGAATATGTCGACCCACATCTGCTCGAACTGCGGCTATGAAGAACAGATTTTTGGTACAGGTGGTGGTGATAAACTGTCAGAGCAATATCACATTCCATTACTTGGCCGTCTGCCTTTAAATGCAACTATTCGTGAAAATGCTGATGCCGGAACGCCGTCAGTGATTGCGGGAGATGATGCCGCTGATAGCTATATGGCGATTGCGGAAAAAATAGCAGCCAAACTGCCAAAAGCTCAAAAAGACCAGTCCCGCATTTTTTAACATTCTATAATGAAAAAAAGAGAGCTTAAGCTCTCTTTTTTTATTTGGTTTTGGTTGTAACTGTATTTTCTTTCTTGGCTTGAATAATATTGAAGCCAACTGCAATAACGACCATAACTGTTCCTACAATATCAGTGATAGTTTCAGGCACAATCATCATGAGTGCACCTACACCCAGGAAAATACGCCAGAACCAGCTCAAGCCAGTTTTAAAATAACCTTCTACCGCAGCACCCAGTGCCAGAATGCCGATGATAGAGGTCACCGTAATACTCAAAATGACATTCCAGGCCGGTAAGGTAAATTCTCTGGCATTTACTGCAATATCCGTGGTGTCGATCATCAGCATGGCCGGGTTATAAACAAACAGGAAAGGCACAATAAAACCTGCCAGTGATAAGCGTAAAGCCAAGAATCCAGTCCGCATCGGATCACCACCTGCAATCCCGGCACCGGCAAAGGCGGCCAAGGCAACGGGTGGGGTAATATTGGCAAACAGGCCAAAATAGAACACGAACATATGCGCGACTAAGATTGGAATATCAAAGTTGGCTAAAGCAGGCGCTGCCATCGTCGCGGTAATGATATAGGCAGGAATGGATGGTAGGCCCATACCCAAAATCATTGATGCAATCATGGTAAAGAACAGGGTCAGGAACAGACTACCCGCACCAATACTCATGATCGAAGATGTCATCACTGAACCAAAGCTGGTCAAGCTCACCACCCCGATAATAATGCCGACCACTGCACAGGCAGCCATTACAGAAAGTGACTGTTTGGCACCATCCGCCAGCGCTTCTAGAATTTCCTTAGGCCCCATACGGGTCGATTTTCTGAAGGCTGCGATCACAATGGTCAATAAAATCGTATAAACAGCTGCATAGCTGACGGGAATAGACTGAAACAGGAAAACCACTAGCGCGACAATTGGAATTAGCAAATGTCCACGCTCTTTCAGGACTTCTTTTACCCGTGGCAAGTCTGCTTTAGGAACGCCTTTTAGGTTATCCCGGCCGGCCCTGAAATGTACTTGTGCCATCACCCCCAGATAATACAGCAGCGCTGGGAGTAAAGCAGCGAGCGCAATGGTGCCATAACTGACCCCAGTCGTTTCTGCCATGATGAAAGCACTTGCCCCCATCACTGGAGGTAAAATCTGACCGCCGACAGAAGCACTGGCTTCAACTGCACCAGCAAAGTTTTTGTGATAGCCAATTTTCTTCATTAAAGGAATGGTAAATGAACCGGTTCCCACCACATTAGCAACAGCAGTACCATTAATACTGCCCATAAAACCACTGGAAATCACTGCAACTTTGGCTGGACCACCTTGCTTATGCCCGGCAAGTGCCATCGCCAGATCATTAAATAATTTCCCCATTCCCGATTTTGCCAGAAAGGCACCGAACAGGATAAACAGGAAAATAAAAGTAACCGAAGCACCAATGGCTGATGAATATAAGCCTTCAGTTTTCAGATACATCTGTCCGAAAATATCGCTCAATGTATAAGGACGGGTCAGCAAGCGATCCGGCATCCAGTCAAAATGACTAATAAACGGATAGCTTAAGAAAATGAGTCCGAGAATGGGCAGCATCCAGCCCATCACACGTCGTGCACCTTCAACAACCAAGACGACGGTCATAATAGACAACACAATATCCAGTGTATTGGGAATGCCTCCTCGGGTGGTCATGATCGCTTGATATTCTGTAAACAGATAGAAGAAAGAAGAAAAAGATGCAATGACCCAAATCCAATCCGTCCAGGCAACTTTCTGTCTACTGCCGGCTTGACGTGCAGGATAAAGCAGATAAATCAGTGCCAGACCAATCGATACATGCGCTGCACGTTGAATCAGTTCGGGTAAGGGATTAAAAGTAATATAGAGATGAAATAGAGAGTAGATTATTGCCAGTGCAGCAATAAACAGGCGAACCGATTTATTGATCGGGTTACGAGTCACAGATTCGCGGTCAAACTTTTCTAATAATTCTTGCTGCTGCTGTTCATTTAGTGCTTCTGGCACCGGTTTTGTTTCTTGTGGATTCATAGGCAATCATTTAAACCTCTTTTTTTCCATAGGCTGTCTTTTCTTATAGAGATGTGTACGGTGCTGTAATCAGGAAAGTCCTGGTAAATGTTCCAGACCCGGTCAGCAATCTCGATTTTTCCCTGCATCCTGTGAGATATAACCCAGTTGAGCTCTTTAAGTTTCCTGTTAATTTGCATCTGGATGTTGCCATCTTCTTGCCTGCTAATAACACCTTGGTCAGGTGTTCCTGCACCAAATGAAACAAATTGGGTTTCTGTCAAAATTAACGCTTCATTGTCTTGAAGATAACGTTCCTTCCATGGGGTTTTTTCTACCGAGTGAATCCAGCTGAGTTGAAAAGTGTTTTGCTTAATTTTGCACTGAAAATTTTGCGCTTCCACTTCAACAAGAATGTATGGAAACTTCACCCCAAAATAAGTGATAAAAAAGGCAGCCAAACTAAAAAGTGCAGCAATCGCTGCACCTTGTATCCATTTCATCAGTTCGCTTTATTCTCATCATAGAATTTTTGCGCGCCCGGATGCACTGGAGCAACCAGACCTTTTTGTGCACCTTCTAAAGTGATTTCTTTTGCTGCCTGATGCGAATTTGCCAGTTGATCGAGACTAGAGAAGAATGTCTTAGTCAACTTATACACATCATCAGTAGATAGATCCGAGCGAACCACCAGCGCATTCATGATTGCAGCTGTTGGAATATCCTCAGCATTGCCATACGTACCTTTAGGAATGGTCATTGGCAGGAAATAAGCCTGATCTTTGGCGATGGCTTTCACCTTATCCGGATTGATGCTGACCAATTGAAGATCAAAACCTTGTTGCAGTTCCATTAGGGATGAGTTAGGAATACCACTGGTCAGGAAGGCTGCATCCAGCTTGCCGCCTTTTAAGGCATCGGCAGCTTCTGCATAACCCAGATAATCTACTTTCACATCCTTATAGGTAATGCCAAAGCCATTTAACAAGCTACGTGCATTCACTTCTACGCCAGAGTTTTGTGCGCCAACTGCAATACGTTTGCCTTTCAGGTCTTCAATATTTTTAATACCAGAGCGTTTTGATGTCACGATTTGCACGTAGTTTGGATAAAGCGCTGCAATCTGCTGCACATTATCGATCTTTGTGCCAAAACTACCTTGACCATTAATCGCTTCGGTCAGGCTGTCACTCATGACAAAAGCCATTTCAACTTTATTCTGTTTCAATAAATTCAGGTTTTCGACAGAGGCACCAGTCGTCTGGGTTTTAGAGTTAACGCCGTAAGTCTTGTTATAAATTTCAGTCAGTCCAGTGCCAATGACATTATAAGGACCTGAAGCACCGCCTGTTGCGATATTTACAAAGCGGGTTTGTAGCTTATCTTCAGCAACACCCTCACTGATCGCAGCCTGATTGTCAGCCTTATTTTGTGCATTATCATTTGAGCAGGCAACTACGCCTGATAGCGCCACACTCATGACTGAAAGCTTGATCCATTTATTCATCTATGACTCCTTGATATTATTCTGTAATTTTTAAAAATGTAATTAAAACAACAATCTAGTGAACCATTTGGATGTTAAAAATGTGAATTATAAATTGTTGTTCTTGTACAATCTATCAGCAATTATTTTGCCTGAATACCTTTAATAGCATTTTTTTTTAAAGAATTTACGTTATCAATATGTTGATTAAATTTAGCAAGATAGGCATCTTAAATTAATAGCTAAAATATAGTGG
Source organism: Acinetobacter sp. LoGeW2-3 (assembly GCF_002688565.1). Classification (NCBI taxonomy): domain Bacteria; kingdom Pseudomonadati; phylum Pseudomonadota; class Gammaproteobacteria; order Moraxellales; family Moraxellaceae; genus Acinetobacter; species Acinetobacter sp. LoGeW2-3. Next base: position 1,820,816 of record NZ_CP024011.1, read on the forward strand.
TTAGAAATAAAGTAAAAATTGAACCAATAACAAAAGTTTCATATAGGGTTATATCAAGTTAATACATAAGAGCAGTGCATTTGTAGAAATTTAAGCTCCATCAAAGATGATTAAAAGTAATGGTTTTAAAGTTTTAAACTTATTTATCCTTAAAATTCTAGAAATGAATATTTGTAAAATTTTAAATATCAGTATTGCGTTGAAATTCCCTTTTTTTAATAGCTTTTTTCTTGTAGCTTATATTTCTATAAATTGACAAAAATGACTTTCAAGCCTGAAGCTTGTTGTCTTTATTAAATGCTTAAATTAATTAGAAAAACAAAAAATGTAAGTTTTTGGAATATGTGTTCTTACAATTAATTTTTTGCAGATTTGACCGAGCTATTCTATGCTTTAGATATACAAGCGAGGTCGAGCTATGATTTCTTGGTTATTTATTGGTTTAGTAGTCACAATTTTGCTGACTCCGGGCCCAACCAATACCTTATTGGCATCCTCCGGGATTCATGCAGGTTTTAGGAAATCATTTTATCTTATTCCCGCCGAAGCATTAGGTTATCTACTCGCGATCAGTTTCTGGGGAATCTTGATTGGTAAGATTTCAACCCATCTTCCAGCTTTACCCAATATCCTGAAATTATTCAGTGCTTGTTACATTCTCTATTTGGCTATCAGGTTGTGGCGTACTGCAGAAGTTGCTGACAGTCTGAGCCAGTTCACCATCCGCGCCAGAGAACTGTTTCTAGCTACTTTACTCAATCCTAAAGCCTTATTATTTGCGTCAGCGATTTTTCCAGTGATTGCGTGGCAGAACAATTATTACTATGTGACGCATATGCTGATGTTCTTGGGACTCTTGATTCCAATCGCATTCTTATGGACATTCCTGGGCACTTTGTTAGGTCGTAATAATAGTCGCTGGCTGAATCAAAAAAATATGCAAAAGACTGCATCATTGGTATTGATGAGCTTTTGTGTGCCGCTCAGTTATTCTGCAATTTTAAGTCTGTAAGTTCATTAAAAAAGTGTCATTAAAATCTCAAAGTGTCATCGGGAATGATCACTTATTTTCATTGAAGTGAATTTCAGTTAAAGTACGTCGCAATAACTGAATTTAAGATTTTTGGATTAGTACCAATGGCAATTAAGTCTGATCGCTGGATTCGCGAAATGAGCGAAAAACACGGCATGATCGAACCATATGCAGAAAACCAGGTTCGTTTGGATGAAAATGGTGAAAAACTCATTTCCTATGGCGTATCGAGCTATGGTTATGATGTTCGTTGTGCACGTGAATTCAAGGTATTTACCAATGTGCATTCTGCCATTGTAGACCCGAAACACTTCGATGAAAAAAGCTTCATCGATATTGAATCTGATGTATGTATTATTCCGCCTAACTCATTTGCACTCGCACGTACTGTCGAATATTTCCGTATTCCGCGTAATGTATTGACTGTTTGCCTGGGTAAATCTACCTATGCGCGTTGCGGTATTATTGTGAATGTGACGCCACTTGAACCAGAGTGGGAAGGTCATGTTACTTTAGAATTTTCAAATACTACTAACCTTCCTGCACGTATCTATGCCGGTGAGGGTGTGGCACAGATGCTATTCTTTGAATCTGATGAAGTGTGTGAAACTTCATACAAAGATCGTGGCGGTAAGTATCAGGGCCAGACTGGCGTGACTTTGCCGAAAGCATAATCGCTTTAAAGTATTGAATAAACGGGACTTTAGATCCCGTTTATTTTTTTTGGTTTTCATTCATCGGAAACTCGAGCATTTTTGTCACGATATTTTGGAATTTGACGTAAAAATAAGCATAATAAAGGAAATATATTTATAAAAGATGCCAACTGCATCATATAAAAAGCACTGACTCGGCTGGGAAGCTTAAGGATACGAAAGCAGTGTTTAACATAAGAAGAAGGATGTTTGACATGATTCCACAACGGACATATTCATTTAGTGCAAGTTACTTGGCTCTGATGGTTGGTTTATGTATGAGTCCAGCAACCTTTGCATTACAAGAGTTGTCGGATACTTCTTTATCTGAGTCAACTGGTGAGGGGGTAGCCCTCGTTTTAGATAATTTTAAAATGGTATTCCAGGGAGCCAACGATAGCTCTGCACATTCAAGTTATAACTTGAATGTTCCAGTGGCAAATCCCGAACAATATGACACAGGTTTTATTCGTATTATTCCGACAGGTGAGAACTATCAGGGACAATACGATGCTGCTATTAATCCAAGTTTCATTCAGTATTCAAATACAAATTATCAAAATACATATACTCAAACGTTGAATACTATTACTGATGCTAAGCGTACAGAATTGATTGCATATGAAAAATCAAGAGCATCTGATTCATATTGGACAGAACGTTATTATAATTACTATAACGGTATATACGATAATTGGTTGACATCAGAAGCAAACCGTAAAGCATGGAGTGAAAGAGATGCTACTAATGATGTAAATCGGACTTCAGGTACTCATTATAATGCTATTAACACACGTGTTACTAATAAAATTAATGCTTTAGAAAATGAGTTAAAGCAAAATGCCGAACACTGGGCAAGAGCGGAAACTGAAAAAAACTTTATCAAAAATGTATTGCCGTCAATTAATACAAATATAAGTGATAAAAAAATAAAAGCAGATATGTTTATTTATGGTCTTGCATTATCAAAAAGTGATGGTTCCTTAAATACGCGATTTAGTAATGAAGGTTTTAATTGGGGTACACCTGATAATCCATGGTTGTTTAGAGCGGGTACTCAGGATGTAAAGCAGTTTAAAGATAAACAGGAAAGTGTAGGTTATATTGCTTTTGAAGCTCCTCTTGCCCTAGAAACTAGAGATGGTGCAGATAATAATATCAAATTGGGTTTTTGGAGCGATATATTTGCCAGAAGCTATAATTCATCAAATGTCGTAGATCCTATAACAGGAGCTCCAATCTCTGGGCTTAATAAAACTGATCGTCTTAGGACTCAATTCGTGGCCAATGGCTTGAGTTTAAATGGATCTCAAGTCCGTATGTTTCAAACTTTAGAGTCAGACAATCCTGAATATAATAAAACATTAGGTTTAGCAAGTTTAATCCGAATTAATACCCATCATGATCCAAAAAATCTCACTATAAATGATACTGACTTGGATCGTAGAGGGATTCGTATTAGTACCGCAACGCTGGATGATTTAGATACAAATTTTGCTACACCAGCAATGAGTAGAGATGCTAAAGCTCCTATATTTCAACCGAAAGAGGGTCTCTATCTTTATAGTCCTAATATAAATTTGGTGTTAGGTAATATGTATCAGCCATTTGTTGTGGGTTCTGAAGGAAATAATATTATTTTAGAAATTACGAAAATTCCTAATGTTCCAAGTATTTATAATCAGATATATCAAAATTATGGTGTTGGTCTAGGTGGGGCTGAATTTAAAGGGTCTACCTGTAATGTTTACCAGTGTGGTGATTCAGTTGTTATTAGTAATAAAAATTATCAAGGTAATAATGCTACGCACAGCAGTATAGCAATTGGTACGGTTGAGCGTGTACCAAATACAAATTTATTAAGAGCAAATGATGGACAAAATGTGACAGGTGTTGTTTTTAAAGATGCAAATGGCATAAGTAAAAACTTTGGATCTGCAGTCATTGATGGTGTTTTAATCCAGCATTTAAAGTTCAAAACTACAGGGCTATAAGAAGGGAAGTATTATGTCGAATCGATTACTTATGATTGCATTACTGAGTTTTTCTTTTACAGCTCAAGCTAATTTAACTAATATGTCAAATGAGCAATTAGTGGAAATAGCAGGACAGGGTGGCGCAGATTTAAGTTGGACACTCTCCTTAAATCATCAGTATGCAGCAGATATGAGTAAAAATAATATTTCCTCATTAGATGCTACTGGCAAGCTGGAAGTTTATTATCAATTGTCTAATGAGTTGTGTGCAAATAAAGTTTTATGTCGTTTGGCGATAGCACCAAATAACCATATGGATGCGAATAATAATAAAAAATGGCTAGTCTTTAAAGGGATTCAAGGAACAATCCAGATTGATAATTTTGCTATTGATGGTACAACCATAATGAATTATCAAAACCAACCGCAATCTGCCTTACAAATAAGCTTTAAAGATGCATATCCACTTAAAATTAGGAATCTAGGATTCGAAACCCTCTCTATCGAGACAGGTACAGGTGAGGGGGCATTGGAAGGTTATGCTAATAATACAAAATATAGCACATATACTACTAAAGCCTTAGCAGCAGATGGCAGTGCTACAACTAAAGAAGTTACAGTTCCTACATTTGATCAGGGAGCGGAAAAGGGGTTTATGGGCTTAAACGTTCAAGGCAACTTACATATGGATGGGAAACTAAAGATTTTCAGTTATAACTGTAATGGTTCTGGTCGTTGCTGAAATATGTGTGCAGTAGCATAAGGATATGAAAATGAATATAAATACAAAAATAAAGTTGTTAACTGCATGTATATTTCTAGTACAACAAAGTCATGCATTAGAACAAATTCAGGATAATGATTTAGGTCAAGTTACTGGCCAAGATGGTATTAGCATTACGCATCAAGTCAATAATGGTCTGTCTACAGATAATGCCATATTGCCGGCTATTGAAATTGAAAAGCTAAATTGGTATGACCCTAATCAAAATAAAGATATAAAAATGGGTTTAGGTTTACATAACGTAAAAGTCTATGCTGAAGATCAAAATGCATTAGAAACTAAGATTTCATTTGATGTAGGAGCTACAGATGCTGGAGCTGGAATCAAGCTTGATGCAAGTGTTAGCCCTTTTACAGCAAAAGCTGATTTAAAATTAGTAAAAATTAAAGATATTGAGAATGATCCAACTTCCATTCGTACTAAAGGTACAGAATCTAATCAATCATTAGGTAAGTTTTCTCTATCTACAAAATCACCTTTTAGTGTTGTACTACGAACTACAGCAGGTTTATTTAATAAAAATGAATTAGCTAGCATTGACTTTAATTTACAAGATGCCTCTTTAAAACATTCCTTAGAAAATAATAGTCTTGTATTTAGTAATTTCAATTTTAACTTCGCTGGTCAAGGTTATATTTATATTGATCCTAAAGAGGGTATAGTTTTAACAAGTAACAATGGAACAACGGATAATTTTATAGTTTTAGAGTCTGTGCAAATAAAAGATAGTGGTGGAGACCCAACAGGTGCCAATACTGCTGGCGTGAATTTTGATCTTCGATATCAAAATGATAACGGTGAACTTAAAAACATCATGCGTTACGGCATTTCAGGCACAGTTAAAAATGCACGCTTAGCAGTGAGTGCAAATCAAAATGTATCGGATGTTGCACCGTTACAAACCCCATTATCAAGTTTTAATGTTTCAAATAAAGAGCGTACAGAAAGACGCATTAAAATGAGTGATAATCAAATTAAAACAATTATTACTGAAAGTGAAATTATTCGTGCTGATACAGCGGTTACAGACTACAATGTTGGATCGGGTGGATTACATCTAAATCTTTCTGCAGATTTTACCAATAAGACAGAGCTTGAGGGTAAAAGCTTTAAGGATAAAAGCCTGAAGGCTACAACATTAGAAATTGGACATACGGGCAGAGGGAGTTACTCAGTACAGTTCCAGAATCTTAGATCATTAACAGGGGAAAATGCAGCTTATATCGATTTTGGTGATATTTACATTAATACCCTAGAAGCAGGAAGCCTTAGCTTTCTTATTAATGAAAAGTTAAAACGGACATTAGATCAATCATCGAATCTAATTATCCAAGATGTCGGTGGAAAAAATAACCAAAATCAGCAAATTAATAAAGATGTAGTTTTGATAGCTATTAGGGATATGGATTTTCAATCTATAGCTTCTAAAGCAAATTTTATTTCTAATGATACGAGTTTACCTACAAGTAATAGTGGGTCATGGGGTATCGGTATTCCAATTTACAACTTAAATACAAATATCGCTTTATCTGGAACTAAATATAATAATAAAGAAGCGATAGCTTATAATTTAATAGCCTCTACACAAGGTTATGGTATTGATAAAGTGACTGGAGCGCCAAGTACTACTTCTATTATTTTAATTGATGGAGAGGTGGAAAATGGTCATGCTCGTAACTATTACGCAGGTTTACGTAATATTGATGCATTTGTACAATCTGATGGTGTGATTGCTTATGAGCAAGAAGGTATCCACATTGATGCTAAAAATTTAGTCATTGCAGCAAATGCTGAGTTAGCGATTGGTCGGTTACCAGGAACGACATATTCATATGAATCTAATGATATTCTTGTTGATAATAATAATAATCCGATTCTTGATAATAATGGTAATCAACAAAAAGTTATTAAGCAGACGACAGTACCTTTAGATAATTTTTCAAATCGTAATGATGTATTAACTAATATTGCTTTTAAATTAGATGGCAGTGGCAATTTATTCATTATCCCTGGAGTTAATCCAACTACCGCAAACCCTGATACAAATTTTCTTAGTTTAAAAGGCGACTTTAAATTTAGACCTTTAGCAAATACAAATGATCCCAATATTTTAGGTAGTTATTTTAGCTTAAGTAATATTGATGAAGTTGAAGTAGTAGGCCAAGAGGTGAATAATTCAAATGCTAATGTTGAATCACCAACTCAAAATTTTAAATCAATCCAAACATCTGCAATAAGCCTGAATAAAATGCAAGGGCACATAGACTTTGATGCTCGCATTAAGGTGAAAGAAGATAAAGTTGTTTTAGATAATCAGATCGGCTTTAATCATAATAAAGATATTGCACAGCCATTTAGAACAAACTTTGCTATGCAAGTAAATGATAAAATGCAAAACATGGCTAGTATCGCGATTACGGGTGGTGCAATGCGCAGCACTATGTCAATTACGCCAAGATAATTAAAAAATGAAGGGAATTCAAAAAATGAACAAGATTATTTATGGTTTATTTTTATGCTCTACAATACTAACCACTTCTAGTTATGCCATGACAGAATTAGTCGATCAAGATCTATCTGAGGTTACAGGTCAAGCACTCTTTAATATGATTAAAGAAACTGACTCAACTCAAGGTTTGGATTTTTTTAAACTAGCTATTAATGGTGAGCTTTCGCTAAATACAAATATTAAAAATTTGCAACTAGGTTGTGGCGGAATTAATGGGGCAGATGGTTGTGATATTGATATATCTGAATTTTCACTAGGTTGTGTTGTTGGTGGTAGTGGTAGCTGTATCACATTACCAACCAATGTAACAGGTCAACCCAAAGGAACAGACTATGATAATACTATTGCAAATCAAAAAGATTTAAGAGACTTTGTTCTCACAAATCCATTTTTCCAATTTGCAATTAAAGGTGGAAATCAAGCTTCAACTCGCCAAGTTGTTGGTGTTAGGGTGGGTGCAGAGAATGCGAAAGGACCTATGAGCATTGGTACTATGAATAGCTTTAGCGGCTATTTAACTGGTGTAAATAATTTATATATTCAAGCACAAGAAAATGTAGCAGTAACATGTAAAGCAGGTACGACAGGATGTAGTGAAGAAAATGCTTCTAAATATTCTCAAGACTTTATGGGAGACTATGGTCTTCTTGGTGGTGGAAAAAAACAGCAATATGCAGCTAGCGCATATTTAGGCGTTGCAAATGCAGAAATCTTAAATCTTTTAAATGCTGTAACAGTTGAGTATCGAGATCAAACAATTAATACTCAAGCATCAAAACGTGAAAATCTAAGTATTTTGGCAAACGGAAAACGTATGCAACAGGTTCAAATCCATGGATTGCAATTAGGAAGTTTAGTTGATGAAGTGGTACAAAATTTAACTATTAATCAGATGTGTACAGGACATGATCCAGGCGAGTGTAGTTTTATTGGAACACAAGATATAGGTAACTTACTACTACCTTTATTACGTACAGGTATCAAAACTTATATGAAAGAGGAGACATTAAAAGGGCTAAACCTAGGAGTACCAAATAAAGGTTCTCAAACTAATGACGCCTATAGTAATCAGCTTACAACTATACTCAATAATTATGTATTGCCTTTTAATTTGGGGAATGTACACCAAATTGATGTTGACTCAAATTTGTTCGGAATTGCTTTAACATCTTTAGCAGAAGGTATTAAATATCCGGGATTTGCTGAGCAAGCAAAAGCTACGCAGGGCTGGTCTATGTACTTAGAAGATGCATTTACAATTAATATTAACCAGCCATTAACGACTCTAATGTCAAATATTGTTCAAACAGGATTGGCTGCACAAGGTAATATTACAATGCTTGAACCTGCTTATCGTAACTGTTTTGGTGGCCATAAATTCTGTTAAACCTGCTATAAAAAATCCCGCATATAGCGGGATTTTTTATTTAAAGTAAATTATTTAGCAATTTTAGCTAATAATTCTTCTTTAGATAGATTAACGGATTCTGCATCACGGCGACCTTTGTATTCAAAAGTGCCTGCATCCAGACCTTTTTCACCAATCACGATGCGGTGTGGAATACCAGTTAACTCAAGATCAGAGAATTTCACACCTGGGCGTTCATTACGGTCATCAAGTAGCACATCATAACCAGCCGCTTGAAGCTCTGAATAAAGCGCTTCAGCAGCTTCTAAGGTACGTGGTGATTTATGTGCATTCATTGGAACAATTGCCACTTCAAAAGGTGCGATGGCAGATGGCCAGATAATACCTTTTTCATCGTAGTTTTGTTCAATCGCTGAAGCAACGACACGTGTTACGCCAATACCATAGCAACCCATCGTTACAGTGAATGGTTTACCATCTTCACCTAAAACTTTACAGCCTAGCGCTTCTGAATATTTCTTGCCAAGTTGGAAGATGTGACCAACTTCGATACCACGTTTGATTTGAAGTGTGCCTTTACCGTCTGGAGAAGGGTCACCTTCAACCACGTTACGCAGGTCATAAACTTCAGTAAATTGTGCATCACGTTCCCAGTTCATACCAGTCGCGTGCTTGTCAGCTTCATTGGCTCCAGCAACAAAGTCAGAAAGTACAGAAGCAGCACGGTCAGCAATTACCGTAATACCTTTTTCTACCAGACCTTGTGGCCCCACAAAACCAGCCGTTAAGCCAAGTTCAGCAAGTTGAGCTTCAGTGGCAAATGCCAAAGGAGCAGCAATTTGTGGGTGCTTTTCAGCTTTAATTTCATTCAGTTCATGGTCACCACGAAGGAATAAAGCAACCACTGGAGCAGGTTGACCAGCTTCTACTGCTATGCCTTGAACCAGTAGTGCTTTCACTGACTGAGCTGGATCAGTACCCAAGAACTTAGATACATCCGCAATGGTTTTTTGATTTGGAGTGTCTACAACTTTTAACTCTTGAGCAGGAGCAGCGCGTTCACCCACCAAAACAGCCTCAGCCATTTCAATGTTGGCTGCGTAATCTGATTCAGTTGAGAATGCGATATCATCTTCACCACTAGAAGCCAATACGTGGAATTCGTGAGAACCTGAACCACCGATTGAACCAGTATCTGCCTGTACTGGACGGAAATTCAAACCTAGACGGGTAAAGATTTTGCAATACGCATCGTACATCTTATCGTAAGTTTCTTGCAGTGATTCTTGATCCGCATGGAAAGAATAGGCATCTTTCATGATGAATTCACGTGAACGCATTACGCCGAAACGTGGACGGATTTCGTCACGGAATTTAGTTTGTACTTGATAGAAGTTTGCAGGCAATTGTTTGTAACTTTTCAACTCATTACGTGCGAGATCAGTAATGACTTCTTCGTGTGTAGGGCCAAGCACGAAATCATTTGTATGACGGTCTTTGAAACGAAGCAGTTCAGGACCATATTGCACATAACGGCCAGACTCTTCCCAAAGTGAAGCCGGCTGAGTGACAGGCATCAATACTTGGAGTGAACCAGCACGATCCATTTCTTCGCGAACGATCGCTTCAACTTTATTTAATACGCGAACGCCCATCGGCAGCCAGGTGTATAAACCTGAAGCCAACTTACGAATCATACCGGCACGAAGCATTAGCTGATGTGAAATAACTTCAGCATCGTTCGGGGTTTCTCTCAACGTTGCAAATAAAAAGCGACTCGCGCGCATGGAAACTGTCCTAAAAAATTAAGCGTTAAAGCAGAGATTATACAATAAAAAATGAGGTGAACATTTCAGAATGTCACCCCATTATTATGGAATAAATTATGACATGATTTTACGGGCTTGGCGCAGCATAAAATTCTTAAAATCGTCCAGATAGGTAAAGATCACTGGAACAACCACCAAGGTCAACAGGGTAGAGGTAATCACACCGCCAATGACTGCATGTGCCATTGGTGCACTTTGTTCACCACCTTCACCAAGTCCAAGTGCAAGCGGTACCATACCCATCACCATGGCACTTGTGGTCATCAGGATAGGACGTAGACGGGTTTTGCCTGAAGCAATAATGGCATCATAGCGATCTTCGCCACGATCCATGGCTTTCTTGATGAAGTCGATGAGTAGAATCGCATTCTTGGTCACCAGACCCATCAACATGATGATTCCGATGATGGAGAACAGGTTCATGGTCGAGTTAAACAGGAAAAGCGCTAAGAATACCCCGATCAAGGATAAGGGTAATGAAGCCATAATTGCCGCAGGGTGAATAAAGCTGTTGAACTGCGAACCCAATACAATATAAATAAATACAATTGACAAGGTAATTGCAGTCAGGGCATAACCTGCAGATTCGGCCATATCAGCGTTAGCACCTTGAGTCACAAAACTATAACCTGGTGGCAAGTCAAAATCAGCCTGAACCTTGCTTATTTCTGTACCGATATCCCCCGCAGGACGCCCCGTTGTATTGGCTTCGACCATGACTTCACGTGCCAGGTCACGACGGTTAATCTGAGATGCCCCGAGTTTTTCCTCAAATTTCGCCACACTTGAGAGTGGAATCATGATCGGTTGACCACTGGCATCGGTTTTATTGGAAGTGAGATACATATTCTGCAGATCGCTTGGCAACGTACGTTTGTCTTCAGTTAGGCGCAGATTCACATCATAAGTTTCACCTTTTTCATCTTGCCAAGATGTCACATCATCACCGGCAATGAGTGGGCGGATGACATTGGCAATTTGATTAACTGAAAGACCGAGGTCACTGGCGAGTACGCGATTGACCTGTACAGCCAGAGTCGGCTTCGGTTCTTTCAGTGAGGTCTCAAGGTCAACCACGCCCTCGACTTTGCTAAGCTCTACCATAAAGCGGTCAGAAATCTTTTGCAGTTCGTCAAGATCTGGTCCCTTAATGGAGATCATGATTGGCTTTTGCCCACCAGAAACTGTTTCATCTGCAGAGGCTACTGAAGTAATGGAAATGCCGCCAACAGACTGCAAGCGCTCACGGAATTCATTGTTGAGATCATTCAGCGTCTTTTCACGTTCAGTACGTGGCGTCACGGTGACGCGCAGGCTGACATGATTTTTACCCCGGTCGGTCACACCATTGATTACACCATAAGTCGCACGGACATCTGGATGTTTACGGATAATATGATCAACCTGCTGGAGTTTGGCTTGAGAATATTCTAAAGATGAATCTACTGGCGTTTCAAACTTGATCCGGATTTCACCCTTATCTGGTACGGGAACAAACTCGGTACCAATCAATTTGGAAAGTCCCAGTGCGCCAAACAGGGAGGCGACTGCGACCAGAATGGTGATCAATCTAAAACGGAGTGCTAATTTGAGTAATTTTTCATAGACCTCACTCAAGCCATCCAGCTTGTTAGAAATCCATATAAAGAAGCGTTTTACAGCATTTGGCTTTTTATTCGGATCCTTTTTACGCTCAGCCCAATGTGCCGACAGCATCGGATCGAGGGTAAAGCTGACAAACATGGAGATCAGGACGGCGGTACTGACAGCCACACCAAACTGGAAGAAGAAACGACCGATAATCCCGCCCATAAAGGCAACCGGTAAAAATACCGCAACAATCGTTAAAGTAGTCGCGAGGACAGCCAGGCCAATTTCTTTGGTGCCATCGAGCGCAGCAGTCACATGGTCTTTACCCATATCGCTATGCCGGACAATGTTTTCCCGGACCACGATGGCATCATCAATCAACAGGCCAATACTGAGTGAAAGTGCCAGCAGTGTCATCATATTAATAGTGAAACCAAAAGCCCAGATAAAGGTCAGGGTGCCGAGTAGGGCAATGGGCAGGGTGAGGCCAGTGATCACCGTAGAGCGGAAGGAACCTAAAAATAGCAATACGATGAGTACAGCAAGCACCGCACCTTCAATAATCGTTCGTGCGACATCGCCAATGGTTCCGCGGATACTCTTGGAAGAATCAACGACCACTTGCAGAGTGGTACCTTGCGGTAGCTGGGCTTTAATGCTTTCTAGAGTTTTATAAGTTTCATCGACAACTTCAATGACATTGGAATCGGAACTGCGCAGAATATCGACAGCCACCGCTGCCTTGCCATCCAAGAATGCACCAGTTTCCAGTTCTGCTTGACTGTCCTCAATCTTAGCAACCTGTTTCAGGAAAATAGGTGCGCCGTTTTTATTGGCTATCACCAGATCACCAAAGGCCTGTGGATGCAGTACTTTGGAATTAATTTCAATAACCAGTTCAGAATTTCCAGATTTCAGTGTGCCGCCAGGAACTTCAATATTTTCCGATTTTAGGGTATTGATGACACTGTCTATGCCAATTCCAAAAGCTTGTAATTTTTGTGGTTCAATCTGAATGCGGATTTGACGCTGAGCATCTCCCAGAAGATTGACGGTCCCTACACCGGGAACAGTACGGAGTTGCGGTACAATACGTTGATCCAGATAAGAGCTTAATGATTTGAGATCCATCTTGTCGGATTCAAAGACAATCGACATCACCGCATTGGCAGATGGATCATAACGCTCAACTACGGGCTCCTGAATTTCGTCACGGAATTCAGCTGTCACTGACGCAATTTTATCTCGCACATCCTGTGCCGCAGTGGTCGACGGAACATCCAGATTAAATTCTGTGGTAATCATCGACAGGCCTTCACTGGACTGGGAAATCACCTGTTTCAGACCAGAAATGGTATTGATCTGATCTTCCAGTTTTTTGGTAATCTCAGATTCAACCGTTTCAGGGGAGGCACCCGGGTAGTTGGTATAAATCACGACAAAGGGAAAATCGACATCCGGAAACTCTTCCACGCCCATACGTTGCCAGGAGGCGAGACCGAGTACCATCAGGCAGAACATCATCATGATGGTAAAAACAGGAAATTTCACACTAATCCGCGTCAACCACATCTTGATAATCCTTTATTGATTTTAGTTTTGGCCAAGGGTGACGGTTTTATTGATATCGGCATCGGTAAAGCTGATTCGGCTGATTCGATCGCTACTATCAAGGCCGCGAACTACGGCAAGATTATCGTTATAACGTTGTTCCAGTACTTCGATATTTACTTTAATTATTTTATTTTGACGAACAGCCCAGACATAAGGCTTGTTCTGAATATCCCGAATCGTATCTAAAGGAATCAGCTGCCCAGAAATTTGACGTGCACTGAGAATCTCGCCATCAACAAAGGAACCGATACTCAAAGAGGTAATCGTTTCATTTGGTCGGGCGAAGAATTCAATCTGGCGGCTGGCCTGATCAGCGATTGGAGAGATCCGGCTGATATTGGCAGTCAGCAGGTTTGGATTACCTTGAATCCGGTATTCAATTTTACTGCCGGTTTTTAGGTCAGCCTGCATATCGCTTGGGACTTTGGCTTGAATTTCCAGTTGATCTGGATCGACAATTTCAAAGATGGTTTGACCAGGAGCAACAGTCTGACCAGGTTCAACCTGACGTTGAGTGATCACGCCACTGATTGGGCTGGTGATAATACCATCCCGATCTGCCTTTTGCGCAATATCGACATTAGCTTGTTGCGCGCGTACATTTTCTAACTGCGTTTGATAGTCGACTCGGCTTTGTTCATATTCGGCTTTAGAAATAAAACCTTGATTCAGCAGACGCTGCTTACGCTCCATCATCAAGCGTGCCTGATTAGCCTGTGCTTGAGCAGAAGCACGATTGGCCTGCGCCTGTGCAAGACGCGCAGCGTTGTCCTGATTATTCAGGCGAACCAGAACCTGACCTTTCTGTACGCGTTGTCCGACTTGGGCATTGACACTGGTCGCAGTGGCAGTCACCTGAGCCTGGATACTGCTTTGATTTACCGCACGGATGGTGCCAGTAAATGCAGTTTTTTGCACAGCATTACCTGTCTTAACTGCAACAAGGTCCTGAGCAATCAGTTCTACGGTATTTTGATTCTTTGGTGTTGCTGTATCAGCAGTTTCTTGTTTATTGCATGCACTTAAGAGCAGGCTCATGCAGAGCAGACTCATGGCAAAACTAGAACGACGATTATTATTTTTCAAAAAATAAGTATGCTGTGCAGGGTGCATAGGAGTCCTTTTTATTGCGCTGACCACAGAAGCAGCATCTAGAATATTAGATTATTCAAGCGCTTTTAAACGATGGATAATTCTGTCGTATTCTGCTTCCTGATTTCGATAGCGACTTTGTAAAGATTGAATATTTTCTTTTTGTGCATTCAGGTTTTTTTCATTGGTGATCAGCGTATTTTTTAGGTGATCAGGTACATTTTTGCCTTTACGTAAAAATTCACGTTCCTGACGCACGAACATAATCCGGTCTTTTTGGAGTTGCTTCAGTTGCTCTTGTTGAAAAGCCATTTGCTTTTTTAACTGTGTAAGGACTTCATTCTTTTTCTGTAATGCGATCTGGCTATTATTATAAGCACGTTTTAACTTCTGGTCTTCTGCTTGTTGTCTGGCGTGTGCTGCACGTTGTGGTGCCTGACGAATGTCCGCTTCCACATTATAAGGTTTAGCACGCTGAATGACCTGCATATTCTGATCTAAGGCTTCATAGCCGTAACGGATATGGTTAGGGGTTACATTGGTACTGATGTTTGCCACACCCTTATGATCATAATAACGATACCATTTTGCCTTCTGCGAGGCGGCATTGGTTGCGGATGCATTGCTAATTGTCAACATCGTTTGCAGCAAAAGTGCCACTAAAACAGCAGTATTCCTGATTATGGATTTTCTCTGACCCATATAAGCAGGTTTTTCCCCAAGCTGGCGCATTATCGGCTCCGCAAAATAAAAGTTGACTAATAAAGCTATTTTAAAGTTGACTAAATTACTTATTTAGAAGTAATAATACTGATATATTATTCCTAATTTCGACAATAAAAAACTATTAGCACTCAAAAAAAAATCATTGAATCAGGGAAAGTGTGAAGTTGTTATTGGAATTCTAATTTTTTGACTACTTGTGTAGAAAATGCGCGTTGATAATATCACGACAGGTATGTTAAAAATAATCGACACTTATATAAAATTCCGCTATAAGCCTTTTGTCGCTTATGGTTTCTAAATGGGAAGGGTTAAAATGGACGATAAATTCCAAAATCTAAAAGTTATGGTCATTGATGATTCAAAAACCATTCGTCGTACAGCGGAAACTCTTCTTCAGCGTGAAGGTTGTGAAGTCATTACTGCAGTAGATGGTTTTGAAGCATTGTCAAAAATCGCAGAAGCGAATCCCGATATCGTTTTTGTGGATATTATGATGCCTCGTCTTGATGGTTATCAGACTTGTGCCTTAATTAAAAACTCGCAAAGTTATCAGAACATTCCTGTTATTATGCTATCGAGTAAAGATGGTTTGTTCGACCAGGCCAAAGGCCGTGTGGTAGGTTCAGATGAATATCTCACCAAGCCATTTAGCAAAGATGAGTTGCTTACCGCAATCCGCAACCATATCAGTGCTTAATTTATTAGATTTTTCTTGGGGAAGTAGGCATGGCACGTATTCTAATCGTAGATGATTCACCGACAGAAACTTTTCGTTTCCGCGAAATTCTGTCTAAGCATGGCTATGACGTAATTGAAGCAGCAAATGGTGCTGATGGGGTGACCATGGCGCAGGCAGAATTGCCTGATCTGGTGTTAATGGATGTCGTGATGCCAGGGGTAAACGGTTTTCAGGCAACCCGTCAGATCGCACGTGGGGCAACAACAAAACATATTCCAATTGTAATTGTAAGTACCAAGGATCAGGCAACTGACCGTGTATGGGGTAAGCGTCAGGGCGCAGCAGATTATCTGACTAAGCCTGTAGATGAAAACCAGTTAATTGATGTGATTAAGCAACACCTCAATGCAGGATAAGCGCTATGGCAGCGAATGGATTTATCGAACTGCTTCGGATTGCGAAACGGGGTAATAAAAACTACGTTTCCAATGAAAACGAAGTTAACCGATGGTCAGGCATTGCTTTTGAAATGATGGGGCAATATTTTGTTGCCCCGCTTGGGGAAGTCTCGGAAGTCATCTATCCGCCAAAATATACGCCAGTTCCGAACACCCAGCCTTGGGTAGTAGGACTGGCAAATATTCGAGGCAGACTGCTTTCAGTCTCGGATCTGGCTCAATATATGTCTGGACATAGAAGCCAGTATTCACCAACTCAAAAAGTATTATGCATTAACCATAATGATCAGTATGTCGGCCTGGTTGTAGATCAGGTTTTGGGGATTCAACACTTTAATAAGAAAAGTTTCTTTTCTAAAACAACTGAATTAGACAAAAATTTACAGGAATATTGTCAGGGGTATTTCCACCAGCATAATCAGCAGTGGCATGTGTTCTTATTCAGTCGTTTGTTGCAAAATCCAAAGTACATGAATGCATCTATAAAATTTATAAATTAATTGTCGCACGAAAGTAAAAAGGGCGTAAATTCGGGGAGAAGCTTTATGGGCTTTAAGCTTAAGAAGAAAAATACAGGCGAGAGTAGCAGCCGCAGCGGTGGTAATGCTTTTTTAGCCAAGATTCAATCACAAGCAGATCAGTTATCACGGGTATTCGGTGATAGTGAAAAGTCTAAGCCACTCATTTACGGAGCAGTGGGCTGTCTGTTAGCAGCAACTATCACGCTGTTATACTTATTCTATAGCGTTCCTCGTGCCAACGAACTTACCCAAAGTTTGGGTGAATTACGTCTACTTTCACAAACCATTTCGCGTCAAGCGACAGAAGCGACTGCTTCAGGTACGCCTGAGGCAATGAAGAATCTGACTGATTCACAAAAGTCTTTTGCTGAAAACCTGGACACAGTAAAAAGCATTCATTCCAATAATGAAGCGCTACAGGCTGTAGACAAGCAATGGACTGAAGTGTCTTCAAGTATTAACCTGATTTCTTCACAACAAAAAATCATTAACCAGCTATACGATACCAACATTGCGATTGGTGAAGCAATTCCTGGAATTCAGGCAGAATACAACTTGATGGTCGACCAGATGGCGCGTCAGGACATGCCGTCTAACCAGGTGGTGATTGCGAAAAACCAGGTATTCATTGCAGAACGTATCTTACGTTCAATCAGCTTGGTATTAACAGGTACAGATGGTTCACGTGAATCTGCAGATGACTTCAGTGCCGATACCGAAACCTTCGGCTCTTACCTGACTGCACAGCTGAATGGTTCTGCACAACTGGGTGTACAACGTATTGATGATCCGAATTTACGTGAATCATTAGAAGGCATCAAAGCTGAATATGATGATGTATTACAGTCAGCTGCATCTACAATTCTGCAAAACTCAGCACAGATCGTAAAAGTACGTCAGGCTTCTGCTTCTATTTTCTCTCAATCAGATCAACTATTAGCGAACCTGAATAAGCTGTCTGGTGGTTCAACTTTAAAAACAGTGATTCCAGCAATCCTGTTATTGGCATTCCTGGCTGGCTTCATTGTTTGCGTATTCCGTTTACTGTCATTACGTGGTGCATCGGATAAACAACGTGTAACGCGTCTACAAGAAGAATATGACCGTAACCAGAATGCGATTCTGCGTTTGCTTGACGAAATCGCCGACCTTGCAGATGGTGACTTACGTTCATATGCAACGGTATCTGAAGACTTTACCGGTGCAATTGCCGACTCGATTAACTTCGCAATTGACCAGTTACGTGATCTGGTATCGCGTATTACGGAAACGTCTCAGGAAGTTGCGCAATATACCGCGACCACGCAAAGCATTACCAACCAGTTAGCAGAAGCTTCTGAACACCAGGCACAAGAAATTGCCGGTGCATCTGCAGCGATTAACGAAATGGCACTGTCGATTGACCAGGTATCTGCCAACGCTGAAGAATCTGCTGTCGTTGCGGAACGTTCAGTACAAATTGCGGCAAATGGCGCAGACGTTGTAAACCGTTCGATTGAGGGTATGGATACGATTCGTGAACAGATTCAGGAAACCTCTAAACGTATTAAACGTTTGGGTGAATCTTCACAAGAGATTGGTAACATCGTTGCCCTGATTAACGATATTGCCGACCAAACCAACATCCTGGCATTGAACGCTGCAATTCAGGCGTCTATGGCGGGTGAAGCAGGTCGTGGTTTCGCCGTGGTAGCGGATGAGGTACAGCGTCTAGCAGAACGTTCAGCTTCTGCGACCAAGCAGATTGAAGGCCTGGTGAAAACGATTCAGACCGATACCAACGAAGCCGTAATCTCGATGGAACAAACCACTGCCGAAGTTGTACGTGGTGCGAACTTGTCTAAAGATGCCGGTGTGGCACTGGATGAGATTCAAACAGTATCGAACAACCTTGCGAAACTGATTGCGAACATTTCCGATGCAGCGAAACTTCAGGCGGCATCTGCGGGTCATATTGCAACCACGATGAACGTTGTACAGGAAATTACTTCACAAACAACGACTGCAACCTTCGATACGGCACGTTCGGTATCTGAACTTGCTAACATGGCCGATGCATTACGTGAATCTGTATCTGACTTTAAACTTCCAGAATAAGTCAGACAATTTTGGGGAAGGGGCGTGTCTTAATCCCGGTTAAGACACCTCCACATACAGATAAAGCCTCGACAAGATGCACTTAACTTCAAACGTTAGGTCTCGCGTGACGGTCACAATTAAGTTTGAGCGCCCTTCTTGGCGGCAGAACGTAAGAAGCCTTAGCTATGAAAGAAATATTAAAAGATCTAGTTGAAACGACAGCGCTTCCTGAAGATAGTTATCTTGATCAAGATGCTGAAATTTTAGAGATATTTGTCGAAGAGATTGAAGAAATCTTTGTCGAGTTAAATGCTTTATTGCCACAGTGGTTTACCACACCAGATCATCAAGAAACATTAACCACCATTCGCCGCCATTTTCATACCTTGAAAGGTTCGGGGCGTATGGTTGGTGCGAAGCAGGCAGGCGAAATCGCCTGGGCAGTTGAGGATACTTTGAACCGTGTACTTTCCGGTTCAATCACTTTAACGCCAGTCATTCAAAAGTTTGCTCAAGCAACTTTAAATATCTATCAATATGTACTGTATCCATGCTTTAAACAGGTACAGCCATTAACCGTGGATTTACGTCCAGTTGTTCTTTTGGGGCAACAATTACAACAGCAATTGAGTCCAGAGCCAGCACTTGAAGAACTGTTGCAACTTGCAGACAACCTGACTGCTGAAGGTCAGCTGACAGGTCTGGAAATTGCAGATACTGTAGAAGCAGATGCAACAGTTACAGAGATTACTGCCAACACAGAAACTGATCTCACTGTTCAAGTGGATGCAGTTGAAGAACAGCGTACAGATCTTGAAGAAACAGTCGCAATCTTTATTGAAGAAGCCGAAGAACATCTTGCAACGATCCATGAATTCCTGAAACACGAAAATAATGCCAAACAAGACTATAATGGCCTGATTCGTGCGCTGCATACCTTACGTGGTAGTTCATCTATGGCACAGATTGAAGAGATCTGTGAAGCCAGCGTCAAAGTAGAAAATTTATTTAAGACGCTTGTGCAGGATGAAATTGCTTCAACTTCAAGGGAAACAGCACTATTACAGCAATATTCAGAATTCATCGGCGATTATTTGCATCTGCTGAAGCAGGGTAAAACTGAAAAGCTGGCAGCGATTTCTGCCACTTTTGAAGATGTCTGGAATGCTTATGGCTTTACCTCGTCTGAAGAGCATGATGCTGATCAATCTCAAGGTATGGTTACACGTCTAGTTGAACTGAATATCGACCAGTTACTGGATGCTGAGTTTGAGTTTGATAAGCGTGTACTTGAGGAATATCCAGCCTATATCGAAGCTTTAAGCCAGCAGGCTGCAGAGCTGATGGCACATACCGATAACCGTGCTTCAATTGGTATCCATGAATTCGCCTCTCAATTGAAATCAGCTTATGATGCATTGCTGACAAGACCAGTGCTGCTTGAAAGCGATTATGCTTTTGAACTTTTTGCCCAGGCACATCAGGAATTCATTCACCTGTTTGATACCCTGGCTGCGGGTCAACGCGTTATTCTGAATGCCGAAGTTGAAAAACTTCTAGCAGATCTGTCTGCCTTCGTGCAGCAAGATATTGAGGTATTCACTACAGATGAAGCAGTTGAGCCTGTTGCTTCTGCACCAGTCGAGTCAACTGGCTCTATAGCTGTGGATTTTACAAGTCTCAGCCAGCGTATTGCAGCTGACCATCAGCAGCAAAATTCTGAAGATGCTAACCGTGACTTTGATGAAGACTTGCTGGATATCTTCTTGGAAGAAGCAGATGAGTTACTGGCAGGGATTGATGAAGACCTGAACACCTGGTCCAAAGAGCCTGAAAATACCAATTCTTTAAATAATCTGATGCGTTATTTGCATACCCTGAAGGGTGGTGCAAATATGATTACCGCCTCGCATATCGGTTCGATTGCGCATGAGCTGGAAAGCATTTATGAACGCGTGATCCGTCAACAGATAACCGTAACGCCAGCTTTAATCCAGATCATCCGACTGGTACAGGATAACGTGTCTGATCGTATTCAAAGTATTCGTGATGACAAGATCGATTACCCGGCACCTGAAGCAATCAACATCCTGCAAAACATTCAGTCGCTTGTTGCCGGCACAGCTAGCACGGTTCCGGTTGCTGTGGCTGAAACAATAGAAGAACCAACATTATCTATAGGTGTTGAGCAAGAAATTGTTGAAGATGCATCTGAATCTGCTGAGTTCATTGCTGAATCTCAAGAGCTTGAGCAGGTAGATATTCTTGAAGCTGAATCTATCCCTGTGTCAGATGAGCAGTTCCAAGAAGATCCAGCTGTTGAAACACTTACTGTTAAGCCAACTGAATCTACGCTTTCTGAAGAAGATGATCTGAAATCCATTGTTGAAGAAACTTTCCTAGAAGAATCACAAGAGATTCTGGAAAATGCAGAAAAATTACTGAACCAATGGTTCGACCAACGTAGTGACCGTAGCTTATTACTACAACTTCAGCGTGCTGCCCACAGTATCAAGGGTGGCGCCCGCATGATCAGCAATGAAAGCATTGCAAGCATTGCTTATGGTTTAGAAAGCTCATTCGAACAGTTTGCGGTTCATCACTTTAACTCTAATGTCTATGACAGCTTGCTGCAAAAGACATTAAAGTGGCTGGCACAAGCCATCTTTGAGCGTGATTACAGCGGTTTTGAACAAATCAAAGCAGCGTTGGATGCAATTGAGTTTGTCGATGTCACTGCGCAATTGCCTGAGCGTCTGACCAAAACTGAAAGTCTGGAAATTACAACTGGATTCGAGTTTGTTCAGGGTGATGGTACTGAGCCACCGAACATGCTGGGTGAATGGGCTGAAAACACCACCAGCGATAACAGCAACGAGATGATCCGAATCTCAGCTGACCTGGTTGAGAAGATGATTGACTTGTCGGGCGAGAACGCGATTAACCGTTCGCGTATCGAGATGGATCTGGGTCAGCTTGGCAACACATTGAACGAGATGGAGCTGGCGATCAAACGTCTGGCTGATCAGCTGCGTCGAATGGAAGGCGAGCTGGAATCTCAGATTATTGCTAAGCATGGTTCTGAGAACTCACGCTATGCTGACTTTGACCCATTGGAGATGGACCAATATTCATCCCTGAATCAGTTGTCGAAATCTCTTGCCGAATCTGCATCGGACTTAGTGGACTTTAAGACCACACTGGCAGAGAAAATCCGTGATACCGAAGGTTTGTTATTGCAACAATCACGTATTCAAGCAGAGATCCAAGAAAGCTTGATGCGTACCCGTCTGGTTCCGTTTGATCGTATGTTGCCGCGTTTACAACGTATCGTGCGTCAAACCTCAACAACGTTAAACCGTCCAGCGGAACTGATTGTTCAGAATACAGAAGGCGAACTGGATCGTACCATTCTGGAACGTCTGGTCAATCCATTCGAGCACATGCTGCGTAACGCGATTGACCATGGTCTGGAAGATACTGCGGAACGCCTTGCGCTGAATAAACCGGAAGTCGGTTCAATTGTCTTAAACATCAGCCGTCAGGGTACGGATGTCATTATCTCCTTCAGTGATGATGGTAAGGGGATTAATGCCGAAAATATTCGTGCTAAAGCAATTAGTCTAGGCTTGATCACAGCGGAACAACATGTAGATTCAGAAGAACTGCTGCAGTTTATTTTCCATCCAGGGTTCAGTACGGCGAAAGCAGTCACCCAGATTTCTGGTCGTGGTGTTGGTCTGGACGTGGTGCAAAGCGAAATTAAAACACTGGGCGGTCACGTATCGGTAAGTTCTGAACTGGGCAAAGGCACGACCTTTACCATTCGCGTACCGACCACAGTAGCAGTCAGTGATGCCTTGATGGTGAAAGCGGGCGATCAGCAATTTGCTGTTTCCTTGGCGCAAATTGATCGTATTGTCCGTATTGCACCAGCAACTCTAGAAACTTACTTCAACAGTAAGGATGACTACTTCAAGATTGATGGCGTGAACTACAAACTACGTTATCTGTCTGAGTTTGTATCGAATCAGCCAATTCCACGCTTGAATAACGTCGCGCATTCTTTACCAGTCCTGCTCATTAAGGGTAATGGTGGTCAAAGTATTGCGTTACTTGTTGATCAATTAGTGGGTTCACGTGCCCAAATTGTCGTGAAATCAATTGGTAAGCAGTTTGCCAATGTGGGTGTTGTGGCAGGGGCAACCATCCTCGGTGATGGTCAGGTTTGTCTGATTCTGGATGGACAGAATATTGCCCGTCAGGTTCAGGCGACTCAGCGTATCAAACAGGTATCTGATCAACAGGATCTGTCACGTCGTGGTAATGCACGCCGTCTGGTGATGATTGTCGATGACTCCGTAACTGTACGTAAGGTAACGTCGCGTCTGCTAGAACGTCAGGGTTATGACATTGTCACTGCCAAAGATGGTGTTGATGCAATTGAACAGCTAGAAAATGTCCGTCCAGACCTGATGCTGCTAGATATCGAAATGCCACGTATGGATGGTTTCGAAGTGACCAACCTGGTTCGTCACCACGATATTCATCGCAACTTACCGATTATCATGATTACCTCACGTACGGGTGAGAAGCATCGTGAACGTGCCTTCAGCCTTGGCGTAACGCACTATATGGGCAAACCGTTCCAGGAAGCGGAACTGCTTGCCAATGTTCAAGAATTAATTGCTGCTCAACAGGGGTAATGAATGAATAGTCAAACTAAGGTGAACGCCGTATCGGCTGACAAGATCAGCCAGCAGGAGCTACAGCATCTCATTACCGTGTCTACGGGATTCATTGATGCGTATATCATCGACTGTCATGGTAAGGATCCGATGTTGCTGCCGCAGAACATTGTCCTGTCAGCACTAGATAGTGCGACACAGGTAAAAACTGTAGAGTGGCACGATGCGCAGCTACCAGTATATGCAGTGAATGATCCAGAGCGTAAGAATGGTGTTGCGTTAGTCATTGAAGGGGATGAGGCCAATCAGCGCTTTGCCCTGATGTGCAATGAAATGCCGAAGACCATTCGTTTACGTATTTCGGAAATTGTCGATGATGAACGAGAAGTCGAAGATCCGGCAATTTTCCAATATGTTCGTATGGGCGAGAAGATGTACCATATTCCGCAAATGGCACATATTCAGTCCTTCGTCGGTCTATAAGCTAAGGTGATAAAAAAGGAACTCAATTGAGTTCCTTTTTTATTTTGATCATTCCAGTTTGACTTAATTAGCCAACAGGTTAATCAGGATTTTTTCATAAATCTCAGCCAGTGGCTCGAGATCGGCAATATCGACATGCTCATTGATCTGGTGAATCGTTGCATTCAATACACCTAATTCAAGTACTTGCGCACCTGTAGGCGCAATAAAACGACCATCAGATGTACCGCCAGAAGTGGATAGTTCGGTTTCAGTACCAGTGACATCCCGAATCGCATCTTTAGCTGCATTTACCAAATCACCTACTGGGGTCAGGAATGGCAGACCTGATAAAGTCCATGAAATATCGTAATCGACGCCATGACGATCCAGAATTTCTAAGGTACGTGCTTTTAATTCATCCGCTGTTACTTCAGTTGAATAACGCCAGTTGCACAGCAAATTCATGGTACCAGGAACAACATTGGTAGCACCCGTACCGGCATTGATATTTGAAATCTGGAAAGAGGTCGCTGGGAAGTATTCATTACCATTATCCCAGACGGTTTCACACAGCTCAGCAATGGCTTTAGAGGCTGTATGAATTGGATTCACTGCCAGATGTGGATAAGCAACATGACCTTGTTTACCCTTAACCGTTAGGTTGGCATTCAATGAACCACGACGACCATTTTTGACAATATCACCAAGTGTATTGGTACTTGAAGGTTCGCCCACCAGACACCAGGTGATTTTCTCATCACGTGCTTCCAAGGTCTCGATAACTTTCACTGTGCCATTAATTGATGGGCCTTCTTCGTCAGAAGTAATCAGGTAAGCAATTGAACCTTTGTGATCTGGATATTTCTCAATAAAACGCTCAGTCGCCACTACCATCGCTGCCAAAGCAGTTTTCATATCTGCACTGCCACGACCATACAGCTTGCCATCACGAATTTCTGGCAGGAAAGGATCAGAATTCCACGCATCCAGATTGCCTGTAGGCACGACATCAGTATGCCCCGCAAAACAGAACACTGGACCTTCTGTACCTTTACGTGCCCAGATATTGTCCACATCTTCAAAGCGCATAGATTCGATGTTAAAACCTACCTTTTTCAAGCGTTCTGCCATAATGTTCTGGCAATCATGATCGACTGGAGTAACGGAAGGCTGACGTAATAACTGCAGGCTTAAATCGAGAGTCGCGGAAGATGTCATAAGATTCATTCGTAAATCGAGAATATTGTGTGCCCTATGATAGGCGAAGACACGGTAACTTGTGAATCACAGACATAAAAAAACCCTGACAATGACAGGGTTCTTTTACTAAAGCAATAAGATTAGTTGCGGCGGATTTCATCAGAAGTTTTTTCTGCTGTACCAGTCACGGCTTCACCAGCTTTAGACACATCTTTACCAACGCCTTTCATGGTATTACAACCTGTAAGTACAAATGCCAAGATTAAAGAAGTAGCTAGAATTTTTTTCATCATCATCTCCGTATTATCAATAATAAAATTATTATGATGTGGGAGTTAGATTAGAAAATATACGACCGAAAAAATATGTGGTTTTCATAGTTCTTCGGTAAATTAATGTAATAGTTATCAAATTTTTCCGTAAATGGCTTAGATCAGGGTTGGTATTCGGAACATATAGAAATCTCCCTTCAGCGCCGATTTATATAAGCCATTGGTCCACCACTGTGGATAGTCACTGCTCATATGCAGGTTCGGATAGATCCATTCATGCCGTTGCAGGCGATAGAAACCTTTTTCTCGTGGTGGAATCTGATAGCCCCAGCTACCCATACGCCGTCTTGTGTTAACCCAGCTTGGTATTGATGCAGTATGATGAATGGGTAAATACAGCTGTCCCTTCAAAACACAGAAACGCTGATCAATTGGATAATCCAGCGCATCCTGAAACTGAAACTGCTTTTGAGTGAAATGTTTTAACTTACGGTTTAAGGTATCGCTGCGATTTAGTCCATACCAATGTGGCAGGCTAAAATCTGCTTCAGCCAGATAGTATTTTAAGGCAATTTCCCAGTGTTCGATTTGCCCAGTCGTTTTATTCAACAATAGAAAATCAAGCTCACCTAAAGTGCGAGGTCCATCAATTTTCTGAATGCTATGTCCAAGCAGAGTGTAGGGATGATAGGCATCATCCAGCAGCCAGAACCAGATTAACATTTCAAAACGTAGACCTAAACGGGTGCTTTTTAATTGTGCAACAAAATCTTCCAAAGCTTGTGGATTTTGATCCAGTTCCAATAGTCGAGGGTGATAATTTTCCAGATGCTGTTGCCAGATTTGATCAGGATGCAAATCAAACGTGTGCTCCAATTCGAGTTTAGTAGGCACTTGAGATAGGATATTGGGGCTGCCAACAGCAAATGCCAGCTGACGTACCAGCGGATGCTGATACTGTTGCCATGGTTCAATAAAATCCTGAGTCAGGCAGGGTACAGGCATGAAGAGTCCTAGCTAAATGTGCAGAAATACAACGGATAATAATCAAAAACACTTTATACTACCCCAATTCCGAGCTTAGGGTTGCTGTATGAAAGTGTTGTTGTGGCGAAGTCTGGTGGTCATTTTTGTGACATTGGGCTTTATAGGTGCAGTTTTGCCTGGCATGCCAACAACAGTTTTTCTGATTCTGGCTGCCTGGGCTGCCTCTAAAGGCTGGCCGCAGATGGATGAATGGTTGCTGAATCATCCCAAATATGGACCCACCTTACGCGACTGGCGTGCCAATGGTACCGTGCCACGTAAAGCCAAATGGTTTGCCAGTATCATGATGCTGATCAGTGGCATTATCATGCTATTTACCACTGCGCCGTTGGCTGTCAAAATCTTTACTGATCTGACCATGCTGATTGTGGCGATCTGGTTATGGTGTCGCCCGGAACCCAAGCCAATATCTGAACAGCCTATACAGTCTGAAAGGGAATAAATATATGCAGCAATGGAATGTAGAACAAGCCGATATTCTTGTAGATCTGGCTGCACAGAAGCTGTATTTACCTCGCTTTGCCAAAAGCTATTCAATTTCAACCGGTAAAAATGGCAGTGGGGAAGAGGAAAATAGTGGCAAAACGCCCCGAGGCTGGCACAAGGTTGCGGAAAAGATCGGTGCTGATACACCATTAAATAGTGTTTTCATTGCCCGTCATGCAACAGGAGAAGTTTATTCTGAAGCGCTGGCAGCAGAATTCCCCAATCGTGACTGGATTCTAACCCGAATTTTATGGCTCAGCGGTCTGGAAGAGGGCTTTAACTGTGGCGAAGGCTGCGATACTTACCGCCGTTATATCTATATTCATGGCACACCAGATACGGAACCGATGGGAATCCCGATGTCGCATGGCTGTATCCGTATGCGCAATACAGATCTGATCGAGCTGTTTGATTTAGTAAATGAAGAAGCCCTGGTTTATATCTCGGAACAGCCTTTAGAAAAATAAATTCCTGTTAGGGTATCTTTGATTCTTATTTTAAAACTTTCACAAGAGTCGGAGTAGAAGGGAAGTAAAAAGAGATTTTTATTTCACCATTCACATTTAAATACGAGCTATTCGACCACTCTTAGCTATTATAGAAGCCATCATTTGCTTATTAGGGTAGCTATATTTCTTCATAAACATAAAAATATTGCGAAAATTAATCCTATTTTCGAATAAAAATAATTTAGAAATGCATTTTTACATGATCACAACGTGTCATGAGATAAAGCTTTGTATACTATTTCGGCGAAATGGCAGCTTTTGGACCATGTGGTGTAAAAAAGAAACGATCCAGTTCGCGATGAATACCGCTGTATGTAAGTTCGAGATTCACTAAATTTCGGTATAGACTTAAAAAATAAACAAAAAGTGTTGTTTTTTTTGACGATCAACCTATTTTTTAATCACTCGAACCTAAAAAGTGGAAAACATTCGGAAAAGCGTTTGACAGTCTGTGAAGATTCTCTATAATGCACCTCATCAAGCGATGAAGTCGATTTGAAAGGGCGCTTAGCTCAGTTGGTAGAGCGTCTGCCTTACAAGCAGAATGTCGGCGGTTCGATCCCGTCAGCGCCCACCAAGCTTCTTTCAAAGTTAAGATCTTTTAGTGCAGCGGTAGTTCAGTTGGTTAGAATACCGGCCTGTCACGCCGGGGGTCGCGGGTTCGAGTCCCGTCCGCTGCGCCACTTTAAGTTCTTGATGAATCGTTTGCCACAATAGCGACATTGTGTAAGTGCAGCGGTAGTTCAGTTGGTTAGAATACCGGCCTGTCACGCCGGGGGTCGCGGGTTCGAGTCCCGTCCGCTGCGCCATTTACATGATAGACCTTTTGAGGGCGCTTAGCTCAGTTGGTAGAGCGTCTGCCTTACAAGCAGAATGTCGGCGGTTCGATCCCGTCAGCGCCCACCAGATTTTTTGTGATGCAGCGGTAGTTCAGTTGGTTAGAATACCGGCCTGTCACGCCGGGGGTCGCGGGTTCGAGTCCCGTCCGCTGCGCCATCCTAAGAATCAAACAGTTTGACCCTTTAAGGGCGCTTAGCTCAGTTGGTAGAGCGTCTGCCTTACAAGCAGAATGTCGGCGGTTCGATCCCGTCAGCGCCCACCATATCTTCTAAAGATATACGACACGCAGCGGTAGTTCAGTTGGTTAGAATACCGGCCTGTCACGCCGGGGGTCGCGGGTTCGAGTCCCGTCCGCTGCGCCATTTTTCATTCCCTGATGTGAAAAATGTGCTATCAAAGTCCAAGACTACGCGCTTCGCTTGTCTTGCATCATAAAAAATAACGATGTTATTTTTTACTCTTCAGGGCGCTTAGCTCAGTTGGTAGAGCGTCTGCCTTACAAGCAGAATGTCGGCGGTTCGATCCCGTCAGCGCCCACCATATTCTCTCTTGCTTAAAATCTCAATTTTCCATAAAATCTTAAGTCTATAATAATTTATAAGATTTCATGGCTATGAGAAATCCATATCAGCGCAAGGCCGCGTCTAAAACTCAAACTACTTCTTACGAACCTCAACAAATTTACAAACAGTTCATTGAAACCATTGTGGCCCAAGGCTGCATTTACGCACTTTATCAAGATGGCTGGGCACTTTGTGCAACGCCAACAGGTCAAAAAGCTTTTGCAACCTGGCAAAGTAAAGGTCTAGCAAAACTGCTGATCAAAGATAATTGGGAAAAGTATGAGATTCAGGAAATTACTTTCAAAGACTTTATTGAAAAAGTGATTCCTTTCCTGCGTGAAGAAAATACGGCCGTATCTCTCGATCTGACTCCCGAAGGGCAAAATATTCTGGTCGCGCCAGAAAAAATGCTGCTGGATATCAAGAATTATCTGTATCAAATCTATGTGCAGAAACCGGAAATCTTTAAAAGCGGCAATATTCCATTGCCACGCCAAATCCGACTGCATTAATTTTATCTTTAAACTAACTATTTTTAGTATTCATTTAGCAGCCAACCGCTAAGAAAAGCAAAATACTCGCGTAGCCATGAGTTATAGCGGATATATAGCGGGGTTTCTGCGCTAATACTAATCACTTGCGTATAGCCTTGATGCTTGGCAATAGCACGTGCACGAATGCTATGAAAGTCACTGGTCACAATGGTGATCGGGTCATTTAGGTTAATCTGATGCTGATTTAAAATCTTTTTAGAGTTCAGCAGATTCAGTTCAGTACTGGTGCTTTGGGCTTCCAGTTCAATCGGATTGCGAACAGCAGGATATGTTTGTTTAAAATAAGCCTGCATGATTTCAGCTTCAGTAGTTTTCTCTTTAAAACTTAAACCACCCGTCATAATGATCAAAGCTTTAGGATGGAATTGTGCGTATTCAGCTGCAGCATCCAGGCGCTTTTGTAGAGTTGGTGAGGGCTTGTTATTTTCACTGCCACTGCCTAAAACCAGAATTGCTTTGGTGGGCTGTTGGGTATTATCACTATTGATATTACATTGAATATAGCCAAAAAAGATCAAGACACTGGCGATCCATGCAAAAAATCCAGCCCACAACCATTTCCATAAGTTGGAACATAGCCTGGACTGCTGTTGCCATTGCTGGAAATAGGGAAAGAATAGAGCATAAATGATCAGAAAAATGCCTATTACCAATGGCAACAGGATTCCAAGATGAATCTTGTCTTGCGAGAGTAGCCAGAGACTATCCGCGCTCAGTACAAGCCCGACAATGCCACTACTTAGGCGTTTATAAAAACCTGACATGAATGATCCTATTATTTTTAAATTTTATTGTAGATATTTCAGTTGAATAGACAAGAAAAAACCGGGCACAGATGCCCGGTTTTTCTCAATCAGTTCAATTCATTAATACACGTCGCGGCGGTAACGACCGTCCTGACGTAACTGATCAACAGTTGATTCACCCAAAATATCAATTAGTGCCTGATCGACATCACTGGCCATGCCATTAATACTACCGCAAACATAAATCACGGCACCATTGTTTATCCAAGCTTTCAGCTCGTCTGCAGCTTCACGAAGTTTATGATGTACATAAACCTTTTCAGCCTGATCACGCGAGAAAGCCAGATCCAGACGTTTCAACGTACCTACAGTTTGCCAAGCTTCCAGAGTTTCCTGATAGAAGAAGTCATGCTCACGCTGACGTTCACCAAAGATCAGCCAGTTTTCACTATAGTCCTGACGGTTACGGGCATGCAATAAACTCATCAGACCAGCGACCCCGGTACCATTACCAATACAGATAATTGGACGGTTATCATCCACCAGATGGAACGAATCATTGCTGCGGATACGTAATGCAATTGGGGCATTAAGCGCCGCATACTGTGTTAACCAGCCTGAACCTAGCCCCAGTTCACCTGATGCATTCTTTTGCTGACGCACCACCAGACGCAAGACTTGCTGGCTTGGAATACTGGCAATTGAATATTCACGGGTTGGTAGGGTAGGCAATTGTTTGATCAAATCATCCAAAGAGTCGTAAGGTTTGACTGAAACGGTTAGATCACGATCACAAAGCAGCTGTTCAATCGGCTGATTTGCACTCGATACCATACTTCCAGCAGTGACCTTCTGTTGCAATAAGAAGGCTTGAATACGTTCAGCACTGTTACTCGGCTGGATTTCAGCAATATCACCCGCTTGCCATTGCGCTTCATGTTCTGGTTTAAATTCTAGATTAAAGGCAGGAGCACCCAGGCTACCCGGATTCAGTACTTCACGTTTAACGAGTGTCCAGTGGTCAAAGGTTTTATCAATTCCCATGCCTTGTAGTTTGAGCTGAGTCGACTGAGCAAGTGCAACATTCCACTGCTGGATGTGTTCATTGTTCCCATTGTCAACGTCAATAGTGGCAAATAATTGCTTCGCACCATTGTTTTTCAGCCACTGATCAATGCGGTGACCAAAGCTACAGAAGGTATCTGGATATTCTTTAGAACCTAATGCCAAGACCGCATAACGAAGATGACTGAGGTCAGCTTTGCTAGAAAGAATTCTCTTCTCAAATGAAGAAGCGAGGTCAGGTGCTTCACCAGTCCCATAAGTACTTGCAACAAACAGTACCTGTTCAGCCTGTTGCAGATCAGCCAGTGTTAATTGCTGCACTGCTTTTACTGTTGCCGGTTGACGTGCTTGCTGCAGGGCAGTTGCAGTACGCCAAGCCAGTTGTTCAGAAACACCGGTTTGTGTGGCATAGGCGATCAGCCAAGGTTTGGCATTTGGATCAAGATCGACTGCTGCTGCACCTTGACGAGCGGCTAGGGTGAGTTTCTTTTGTTTACGACGTTTCAGATACAGCAACCAGCCGGTCACAAAGAACAGCGGCATGGTTAAGGAAGCGAGCATAACCAAGAACTGGTAGACTGGACCAAAGAAGCTGCCACGGTGAACCGGTAGCATGCTGCTCATGATCTTTTCATTCAGTTTTTTGTCTTCATACATTTCTACAGATGTGAATGCTGCATCCTGATAGTTATAAGTCGCATTATTACGTGCACGTTCGTGCTGAACTTCAACATCAGTAAAGCTTAGTTTCAGTTCGCCATCTGCTTTTTTGGGAAGCGTAAAAGTCACTGATGAGTATTTGTCATTAAATTCATTCTGGAAACCAGCCCAGCTCTTGTCTAATGCAGTAAGTACAACGGCTTCATCTACACTTGGCCCACGACCTTCACCGCGGTTTTCGCGTTGACCTTCACCTCGTGGACCACGTTCGCCTTCGCCACGTCCTTCACGGCGTTCACCACGCATTTCACCTTGAGCACGACCTTGTTCACCTTCTGCGCGAGGGCCACGCTGACCTTCAGCTCGCTGTTCACCACGTGCTTCGCCACGACCTTGTCCTTCACCACCACGGCCACCTGGACCTTGCATTTCTGGTTGCGGACGTTCTACACCCATGACCTTGTACATGCCGCTACGCCACCAGTCATATGACCAGGTGAGGCCAGTACAGGCGAGAATCAGGTAAAAGATTGCGACCCAGGTTCCTGCAACTGCATGTAGATCCCAAATAAAGTTACGACCTTTTAATTGTGGCTTGAACGAGAACCACTGTTTGATAGAGTGGCGTTTTGGCCAGCGTAAGTAAATACCCGACAAAACAAAGAAGATCAGCATCAGGACACAGGCACCGGTGATCTGTTTACCCACAGGGCCCACAGTCAGGTTACGGTGTAATTGCTCCACAAACTTGAAGAACTCACGGCCTTTGATTTCAGGCAGTACTTCAGCTGTATACGGGTTGACCAGCATGTTATAGCCACGACGCGCACCTTCTTTAGCAATATTCACCGTACTGGAGCCAGTTGGACTGGCATCCAGGCTGACGCTGTTGATCTGCATCTCAGGATCTTGCTGCTTAAAGTGTTGATACAGCTCAGCCGGACTAAGTTTCGGTCCAGGTTGTGCCTGTACGGTATAGCTGTCCGTATTGATCCATTTCAGGATCTGTTGTTCATAGGAATAAATCGCACCGGTGACGCCCATAATGGACAGAATCAAACCGGCAGTAATTCCAAGAAACCAGTGGATCTGGAAAAAGGTTTTTTTAAACATGGTCGATGGATAAAAATAGCAATGTTAGAAAATGCTCTGATTATAGAGGAATATTATTCAGAAATGATGGATTTTGCGGATAATATTTATTCTCATTATCGTTTACAGTTATAGATACAAAAAAACCTCCATACCGGGGCAGGAGGTTTTTGATGAAAGTTCGTTTTAGATTTCTTTCGGTTCGCCGACTTCTTCACGTAAATGCTTGCGAATCGTTTCAAACGAAAAATTCTTGCTATCCAGTCGTTTAGGCAGGATATAAGCACCTTGTTGACCTTTCACTTTGAAATTAAGCAACATGAAATCTGGTGTGTTATACCATTCGTAGATGTCTTTCCAGCCAATCGCGCCTACACCTTCCTGTAGCCCCATTTTCTGACGCATCACGATCCCATGAGGTTGTACACCTAGACGAATACCTTTGATTTCCTGAACTGGAAATTCATTCATTTTGCGTTTTACATACCATTCCAGACCAAAGGTACGGATCAGGTAGTACAGCACCACACCTACCAGTGCCACCCAGCAAAAAATCGTAGAATAGTTCTTGAGCAGGATAATGCCCAGAATAGAAAGTGCCACAACAGCACCCATAATCAGCCAGGCTTTCATGCCAATTTTATTGGTACTGCGCCAGATCATCAGCTGAGCATGGCGTTGTTCCTGTTCTGTTACTTCATAGTTCACAGGCTGTAGGGTATAGGCGTATAAATTTTTCGCGGTCATAGTGAAATTTACAAATTTAAAACTGCAAAAAGTTTAGCATTATTTGTACCAATTCAGTGAGTATATTGTTCCAAAATCAGTCAAATTATAATGAGGCTAATTCGGTCGCATGTTCATCACGTTCATGGCTTAAACTTTGCTTTAACTGACTGAGTTGATTCAAGATACTGAACATTAAGGACAGTTGCTGCAAAATGATCAATGATTTCTGGTCTTCATCCTGCTGATGGGTCAGGCGTTGACGGATATTCTGGATCATGTTTTGTGCACTGAGATCGGGCACTTCGTCCGCTAACAATGCACCACGAATGTCCTCAAGCGCTTGATCAAGCAGGCTTAAAATTTCCTGATCTTCAATTTTTTCACGATGTGCACCCAATGCAGCAATATAGCTGATCAGGGTGTGGTTCAGACACAGGAATTCAAAAGCCTGGCTTTTTTGCAGAGGATCAAAATCAGGTTCAGTCGCCAGGGTCGAAATCAGAGAAGCCACTTCAGCATCGGTATTATGCGCAGCACGGCGCACGATCCGGTAACGCAGACCATTGTTACGTCCCGATTTATACTGTTCAATCACTTCGCTCAGGTAATCGACTTCAGCACTTAAAGAACGTTTGATCGAGCGTGGCAGACGACGGAATTTCCAGTCCGGGAAGATAAAACTTACCCCAAACCAAGCCACCGCACAGCCAATCAGGGTATCAATCATACGCGGCATCGCAGCGGCAAAGCCCATGCCATCCAGGTTAAAGTTAATAAGGGCCAGAATGGTGATAAATGCAGTGGCCTGTGCATATTGTTTACTGCGCAGTTCGAAGAACAGCACACCACTGAGAATCAGCAGCAATAACTGACCTTCCACAGACGGCACAAAGTACAAAATGGCATAACCGAGTAAAATTCCGACCAAGGTGCCGACAATCCGCAGACGTAAACGACGTTTGGTGGCGTTAAAGTTGGGTTGGCTGACGAACAGGGCAGTGAGCAGAATCCAGTAACCATACTGGATCTGGGTCAGTTGCACAAAGATGTAGGAAATCAGCAGTACGATCGACAGGCGCACCGCATGACGGAACAGTACCGATTCCGGCGTTAAATGCTGCTTAAAGCGGATTTTAATATCTTCCCAGCCTTTTAAGTCATCATCTTTGAGCTGGTTTTCAATCTGTTTAGCACGATCGAACTTCATATGTCGTTCAGTTTCCAGGTTACGCAACTGTGCATCAATTGATTTCAGGTTCTGATATAAAGAAAACAGCGCATTGATCCAGACTTCATCATATTGTTGTTCCTGACGTAACTTATCGAGCGAATAACGCAGGTTTTTAAAGGCATGTTTAAAGCGCGAATTATGCTTATAAGTTTTGCGTTGCAGAATACTTTCACTTAGATCCTTACAGGCTTTGCCCTGAATCGACAGAATGCGTTGGAAGCGGAACAGAATGTCACTGTGCTCAAAAATCTTGGCCAGTTTCTGATAATCAATATGTGCTGAATCCGCACGTTCATGGATGTCCTGAGCAATAAAATAATATTGCAAACTGCGACGGGTATCTTTCTGACCACGGTCACCTTTGAGTCGGGTCAGCAAGGCAGTTTTCATATCATTAAAAATCGCAATCAATTTGCCATTTTCAAGTGAAAGTTCAATCATGCTGTGCTGATAACTGCTGGAGGTCATATCGACATCAAACAGGTTTGACTTGGCATACAGAAAGTCACCGAGTGAGGAATAGCACTTGGCCAGATTATCCTGCGCCAGACGGCTAGGGAACAGCAGGAAACTAATTGTTGAAAGCAGGCCATACCACACAGCACCTATCACCAGCAGACCGGCCTGCGTATACCAATTATCAAACAGTTCTACGCCAAGCATGGAATAGACTGAGATCACCAGACAGCCATAGGAAATGGTGGCGTAACGCCGTCCCAGTGAACCGAGCAGTATCAGACCAATACAGGATACAATTAGCGCCAAGGCAAACAGGACTGGATAAGGGAAAAGTAAATAAACAGCGGCAGCAGTGATGAAGAAGCCGAGATAGGTGTAGAGAAGATTTAGAATCCGGACCGAGAAACGGTCATCAATATCGCTTAAACCCGCAGCCACCACGCCCAAAGTTAATGGAATGGTCATCAACTGCTGTCCCATCAGATAAGGCACAAAGGCAGTTCCTGCAAAGGCAATGATCATCCGCAGGTTATACATAAAGGTCGTATTGCCGGTGGTTCGCTTGAAACGAGAGAGCCAGGATTTCAAGATTCGTCCTTCTATACCACTGTCTTTAGATAAAGACTTAATAAGTTTGTGAAAATTTAGCAATAAAAATAAATGAATTTGCTTCACAAATCATACTATGCCCTGTGTAAACTTGTCTGCACAGCGCTCATTTAAATTCTAAATATCATTATGTCGACAACCACGACCAATAAAAACTATGCCATGTCCTGGATTATTTTATTGGCATCCCTCACTGCACTTGGCCCGCTTTCTATTGATATGTATTTGTCGGCATTGCCGCAAATGGCGGAAGACTTCGGTGTCAGTACCCAGCAGGTAGCGAACAGTCTGCCGGCCTATTTTCTAGGGCTGGCGATCGGGCAGCTGGTCTATGGCCCGGTTAGTGACCGGATTGGACGTAAACCCCCACTGTACTTTGGCCTGATCTTATATGTGCTGGCGAGTCTACTCTGCGTATTTGCGCAAAATGAATGGAGTCTAATTGCCGCACGGGTGCTGCAAGCTTTAGGTGGATGTGTCGGTGTGGTGATAGCACGTGCTGCAATCCGTGACCGCCTGGATATGCAGTCATCAGCACAGGCTTTTGCCAGTATGATGATTGTCAGCACCATTGCCCCAATTCTAGCGCCGAGTATGGGTGCCTGGGTATTGCTAGTATTCGAATGGAATATGATTTTTGTATTGCTGATGCTGTTCGGTCTGGTAATTCTGGCATGTGTGCATTTCTTCTTTAAAGAAACCCTGGAGCCAGAGCGCCGTTTGCAGCTGAACTTTACCCAGGTCATGAGCCTGTATCAGGCAATTTTTCAGGATGAAAGTTTTAGAAAGCCGATGTTTGCTGGCTGTTTTTCTAGTGCAGTGTTGTTCTGTTATATCACATCATCTTCAGCGATTCTGATGGATCATTTTCATCTGAGTGAACAGCAGTTTGCCTATGTCTTTGGTGGCAATGCTGTCGGGATTATGCTGTTTTCAACCCTGAATAAAAAGCTGGCGCATCGGTTTGGAATCTTAAGCCGTTTAAGAATTGGTACTACGTTGCAGCTCAGTGGCGTCATTGCTTTACTGGTTCTGGGATTAATTGAAACCGAATCGCTGATCCTGGTTATTATGGCTATGTTTATGGTGGTGGCATCAATTGGTTTTACCGGACCCAATGCTATGGCGATTGCGATGTCTGAACAAGGGGCGCGTGCCGGAACCGCCAGTGCCATTATGGGCAGCATGCAGTTTGCCTGCGGTCTGCTTGGCGGGATTCTACTGAACTTTATGTTGTGGAATGCTTTATTCAATATGGCGTTGGTCATGGCGATCTTTGTCGGGATTGCGGCATCGACCATTTATCGCCTGAAGTTACCGTCACCTAAAGCCGATTAAGCTCAGTGACGGCAATAATTTAAAGTTTGAAGTTATTCGTCATTTAAAAAGACAGCAAAGTCTTCGACTGGCACACGTGGTGTAATAAAGGTATTCACAATATCGTCTGGGTCGGCATAGCCAAGTGCCATGCCGCACACTAGTTCTTCATCTTCTGGTGCACCAACCACGTCGAGCACAATACGATGGAAATGATTCCAGGCGGCTTGAGGGCAGGTATCCAGTCCACGGGCTTTGGCTGCTAGCATCACGTTCTGGATCATCATGGAAATATCCATTTTTGAACCGATGCCGAGTGATTTGTGTACGGTAAAGAATAGACCCACCGGGGCATCAAACAATTGAAAATTGCGTAGCTGCTGGCGCGCCATTTTCTCTTTTTCGCCTTTCTGAATATTCAACAAGCCATACAGCCCCCAGCCATTTTCACGGCGACGGTCGATAAAAGGTGACAGCCATTGTTCCGGATAATAAGAGAAGGTTTCTTTATACTGTTCCGCTAGCGCTGGATTTTGATAAATCTCCATCTGCGCCTGACACACTTGCTTGACCAGTTCATTACGCTTTTGACCTGTGACCACATACACTTTCCAGGGCTGGGTATTGGTGCCAGAAGGTGCACGGCTGGCAACCGTTAAAATATCTTTCAAGGTTTCTTGATCTATAGGAGTAGTCAAAAAGGCACGAACTGAATGACGAGACGTAATGGTTTGATCCACAGCATTGACGATTGTTTGATCCATATGAGTTGTTGCTTCCTTGATAGTAATTTCTGGTTATAAACTAGACAAATGATAGTAGCTGATACCATGACAGAAGTGCATCTATTCGCAGTGATTTAAAATAAAAACATGAACTTCTATGTACAGACGAATATCTGAGTCATTAAATAATGCATCTGTATCTTTTTATTGCTGTATAGCTATAGAGTTACTCATCTATAGTTTAATTTTTACTTAAATATCTTGTGTTTAAGTTAAGTAAAACTTTCATAAAACAGCTTTATAAGCAATAAAGACTACAATAATCCTAAGAAAAGAGATCGAAGCTTCAATGAATCTCCATTAAATATGCGGTATTTATAATGAATTGTTAAAACTTTAAACCGAGGAATGCCTGATCAGAAAAATATCAATTTATGAATTATTTTTATGAAAAGTCAAACTATTGTTAATAAAAAACAATAATACAGTGCATTAAGACACCGCATAATGTCCGACTTTTCATCTGAAGGTTCATTCTAAATATCTTGAACAGATTGTAAATGCAGAAACAGTGTTCATCGCCGTATCTCTGTAGCGTGTCTGTCAGGTTAGAAAGAATTCAGAAATATTGTGCTTCGAGATCCTGCAGGATGATGAAGCTTTTATCTCGTCATTTGATGCAGAACAGATTGTTCAACAGTTTCTAGATTTTGGACATTGTATTTTTAAGATGGCTTTAGGGTTATATGCAATCGGCAAGATTGCATTGACGAATTTGAATCAGGTGCTGAATTGTTTTGTTCTTCTAAAAGCTATTGCTGTCCATGTTGACTGATATAGGGTAGGGAGGTGGATGTGATCCACTGAACTGAAGTCACAAGATTACTTTTAGAACAATAAAAATTCAGAATCATCTTGGGCAAATAATTATGGATTTTACTTTTAACGCATTTTATACCTTGATTGCCGCAGTGATTGTCTTGTTGCTTGGTCGTTTCCTGGTGAATAAAATCGATTTCTTAAAGCGCTATAACATTCCGGAACCTGTTGCAGGTGGTCTGGTTGCAGCGATTATCTCCCTGATCATCCATAGCTTGTGGGGTTACAGTATTACCACAAGTGCAGAATTACAGACCAGCTTTATGCTGGTGTTCTTTGCGTCGATTGGTCTGAGTGCCAACTTCGCCAAGTTGCGTGAGGGTGGAATTGGTCTGGTAATCTTTTTGGTGGCGATTTCACTATTTATTATTGTGCAAAACATCGTCGGCATTTCGCTTGCAACATTGCTTGGTATTGATCCGCTGATTGGTCTGATTGCCGGTTCAATTACCTTGACCGGTGGTCACGGTACTGCTGGGGCATGGGGCGAGATTCTAGAAGCTGAACATGGTATTCAGGGTGCCCTGGTGATTGGTATGGCCAGCGCGACTTTCGGTCTGATCATTGGTGGTCTGATCGGTGGTCCTTTAGCGAGAATGTTAATTAACCGTTATGCATTGGCGAACCCACGTACGAATGCACAGGTAGAAAAACGTGATAACACGCCAATGGATATTAATTCTACTGAATATATCCCATTTGAATATCCACATCGTGTTCGTCTGATCACCGCGGATAATGCCATTACCACACTAGGTCTGTTTGCAGGCTGTCTGGCATTTGCTGAGTTTATGACCGGATTTAGTAAAGGTACTGCATTTGAACTGCCAACTTTTGTTTGGGCGCTGGCGGGTGGTGTGATCCTGCGTAATGTTCTTGAAGGTGTATTCAAGGTTCAAGTCTTTGACCGTGCAATTGATGTCTTTGGTAATGCTTCATTGTCGCTTTACCTAGCAATGGCATTGCTATCTCTGAAACTATGGCAATTGGCAGATCTTGCAGGTCCATTGATGGTCATCCTCGGTGCACAGACCATTACTATGGCGCTGTATGCAGCATTTGTGACTTTCCGTGTCATGGGTAAAAACTATGATGCAGCAGTCCTGGCCGCGGGCCATTGTGGTTTTGGTATGGGCGCAACACCGACGGCAGTCGCTAACATGCAGGCTGTTACCAATATGTACGGTGCATCGCACAAGGCCTTCCTGATTGTACCGCTCTGTGGTGCGTTCTTCGTAGACTTGATCAATGCCACTGTGATTCAGGTGATCCTGAAATTCTTTGTATAAGATAAGGATGTCTATGCGAAGTCAAAACAATAAATCTAAGGCACATAGAAAGGATTGGATATGAATGAACAGCTGAATGAAACCCTGCTGGGTTGGGTGAATGCCTTAAATGGTCCACTTTGGGATTTTCTGGTCGTCTTTCTGGTTGCAGTCGGTATTCTGTATACCATCATGACGGGTGCGGTGCAGATTCGTCTGTTCTGGCACAGTATGAAAGTGATGAAAGGCAGCCGTACCGAGGGTGATGATAAACACGGGCATGGGATTACCCCATTCCAAGCTTTCGTGACAGGACTTGCCAGCCGTGTAGGTGTTGGTAATGTCGCTGGTGTAGCAATCGCGATCGCGATTGGTGGACCGGGTGCAGTGTTCTGGATGTGGTTTACCGCTTTCCTCGGCATGAGTTCAGCCTTTGTTGAATCTTCATTGGCACAGCTGTTCAAGGTGCGTGATACCCAGAACAAACAGTTCCGTGGTGGACCCGCGTATTACATTACCCAAGGTCTGAAACAGAAATGGCTGGGGATCGTCTTTGCTATTGCGCTGATTTTGACGTACGGCTTCGTGTTTAATGCTGTACAGGCGAATGCGATTATTGGTGCAACTTCACATGCCTGGGGCTGGGATCAGGCAAATTTGAAACTGCCATTGGGCGGTTTTGACTTTGAGGTTTCCTGGTTAGGGCTGTTGCTGGTCTTGATTACGGCCTGCATCATCTTCGGTGGGATCAAACGGATTGCCAAAGTGGCAGAAGGTGTTGTACCGATTATGGCCCTTCTGTATCTGATCGTGGCACTGTATATCGCCGTAATTAACTACGATGTGTTGCCATCAATTTTCCAACTGATTTTCAGCAAGGCTTTTGAATTTGAAGCCGCTGCCGGTGGTTTCTTCGGTGCCATGGTGTCTATGGCAATGATGATGGGTATCAAACGTGGTCTGTTTTCTAACGAAGCCGGTATGGGTTCTGCACCGAATGCCGCAGCTGCATCTGATGTGAAGCATCCGGTAAATCAGGGACTGGTACAAATGCTTGGTGTATTTGTGGATACCTTTGTGGTGTGCTCATGTACCGCGATCATTATTCTGGTCTCGGGCCTGTATCAAAATGCCGGATTCGAAGGGGTGACCCTGACCCAGATGGCGCTAGAAAGCCAGATCGGTTCTTGGGGGGATGACTTCCTGGCACTGATCCTGTTCCTGTTTGCATACTCGTCCATTATCGGGAACTACGCCTATGCAGAAGGGAATGTCCAGTTTATCAATAACAATCCACGTGTGATGATGATCTTCCGTATTCTGGTGCTGTTCATGGTGTACTTTGGCTCAATTGCCAGCGTACCTCTGATCTGGAACATGGCGGATCTGTTTATGGGGGTGATGGCAAGTATCAACTTGATTGCCATTCTGTTGTTGATGCCATTTATCCTGATGCTTTTGAAAGACTATACCGGTCAGTTGAAGCGTGGGGTGAAGGAACCGGTGTTTAAACTGGATCAACATCCGAAGTTTAAAGACAAGGTCAAATCAGATATCTGGTAAAACCTGGTTGAACAAAAAGCCCCGAACATTCGGGGCTTTTTTATGAATACGGTTCACCAGAAACTAAGATAGCTGTAATAGGCTGCAAAGCCTGCAATTAAGCTAAACCAGAGGGGAAGTTTGGAATGCATCAGATAAATCATCACCACCACAAATAAAATATCTTCCCAACGTTTCAGATAACTTTGTCCAAGTTGCAGCACCAGATAAA
The DNA here is from genome assembly GCF_002688565.1 of Acinetobacter sp. LoGeW2-3. Classification (NCBI taxonomy): domain Bacteria; kingdom Pseudomonadati; phylum Pseudomonadota; class Gammaproteobacteria; order Moraxellales; family Moraxellaceae; genus Acinetobacter; species Acinetobacter sp. LoGeW2-3. The sequence continues at coordinate 1,862,948 of NZ_CP024011.1, forward strand.
GCAACAGACCGACAACTGCCGCATTAATTCCTGCCACAGCATGACGGATCACTGCTTGCTGCATCAGCCAGGACCAGTAAGGTAGAGTGGCAAAAATCAATAAAAATGACGGCAGGAAAATAGCCACAGTCGCCAGTAGGGCATTTAGCCAAAGCTGATCCGTCCAGTCTAATAAAGCGCCAAGATAGGAAGCGAAACTGAACAATGGGCCGGGCATCAACTGGGCAAAGGCATAACCCAGGTCAAAAGCTTGTGCACTGACCAGCTGGGTGCTGACAAAGTCCTGATGAAGTAATGGTAAAATTACATGTCCACCACCAAATACCAATGAACCTGTCCGATAAAAATCGCTAAAGAAGCCCAGTTCAAACCAATGCAAATACTGGATCAGCAGCGGAATAGCTATAAAGGGCAGTAAAAAGGCAATCAACCAGTAAACAGCATGCTTTTTCTGAACATAGGTGGTTTCTAGGCTGACATTTTTCACTTGAGCCGACTGTAACAGTACTTGACTTTGAAATTTGCTAATCGCAATACTGATCAATCCGGCGAGCAGAATCACCAAAACCTGGTTAAAGCTGAGTGGAACGACTGCCAGAAAAATCGTGGCAGCGATCATCAGGCTATATTGCCACCACGACTTACAGAAGCTCCGCAACATTTGCCAGAATGCCCAACTGACCACTGCAAATACAATGAGCTGGATTACATGAAAGCTATATGAGTTTAAAATATAAAAGTAGCGTTGTCCGAGTAAGGCAACCAAAGCCATTAAAAAGGCAGATGGTAAGGTAAAACCTAACCAGGCCATCAAAGCGCCGCTATAACCCCGTTGCATATAACCGATGCCGATACCCACTTGGCTGCTACTCGGTCCTGGCAGTAATTGCGCCAGTGCCACCAGTTGCTGATATTGTGCGTCATTCAACCACTTTAACTGGCCGACCATCTTACGATGAAAAAACACCAGATGTGCAGCAGGTCCGCCAAATGAAGTGCATCCAAGTTGCAGGAAAGTCAGAAAAATCTGATAAAGGGTAGGTGACTGCATGACGACATAAGGTTAAATAGGGATAAGTGGTTCAAACTGTATGACAAATTTACGAAATTCAACAGTTAAATTAACATGGTGTTTATACACTATGCAGCTAATGAAATGAGGAAAAGTGCTGTATGCGGAAATATGGGTTGAGCTTCATCATGCTGGGACTGTTCGGTTTGGCTGGCTGTCAGAGCATGCCTGATCAGCGCGTGATGGCAGTGAATGCAGGTGTTCAATCCAAGCAAATACTGCAAAGCACAGCACAGGCACGTCCGAACAAAATCGATTTTCTAAAAATTAAAGCAACCGAGCAGCGTCCCGTGGTCGCTCTGGTTTTAGGCAGCGGTGGTGCCCGAGGTTATGCGCATATTGGCGCAATTGAGGTACTGGAACAGGCAGGTATTCAGCCTGACATGATTGTTGGAACCAGTGCTGGCAGTATCGTGGGTTCTATCTATGCCAGCGGTAAACCTGCGATTGAATTGCGCAATATTGCACTGAGCATGAAAGCCAATGATGTCCGTGATTTCCGAATTGATCTAAAAGGCTTTTTTGATGGTAAAAAAGTCGAAGATTATGTCAATCTTCAGGTCGACAATGTTCCTTTACAAGACTTAAAAATTCCGATGTTTGTGGTGGCGACAGACTTAAAAGAAGGCAAGAAAGTCGTCTTTAATTATGGTAATACTGGTCAGGCAGTTCGTGCATCAGTTGCGATTCCGAGCATGTTCATTCCGACCATGATTGAAGAAAAAGAATATGTTGATGGTGGTCTGGTCAGCCCGGTACCTGTTGATGTCGCACGCGAATTAGGCGCAGATATTGTCATCGCCGTTGATATTCTGGCACAGCCGATTCATACTGAAACCACCAACGTCTGGGGCTTGTTTAACCAGAACATCAATATCATGCAGAAGCGGCTTGCCACTGAGGAGTTAAAGCATGCTGATGTGGTGATCCAGCCGGACTTGCGTGAGAAAGGTCATATTTTTGATGTGCGCGGCAGAACCATGACCATGGAAGCGGGCATTGAAGCGGCACGTGCAAAATTGCTTGAAATTGAACAGGTCTATCAGAAGCATGATTATGCGCAAGGACATCAAATTCCACAGTTACTGGCTCATGAAAAATAATCTCTAAAATATCCATTCAATTAAAAAACCCTCTTTGATAATCAATGAGGGTTTTTTAATCAAAATACTTAAAGAATAATAAAAATCACTTATAAGAAAATGTCGATCTATAGAAAATATTAACTCAGCGTTATTAAGTATATATTAACAAAAAATGATCGGTGCTAAAAATATAAGCTACTGAAATTTAAATAAATTACTAAAATTGATACATTGGAAAAGTGTATTTTTTTATAATTTTATACGGTTATTTATATACTTAAGTTTATCAATTGTTTAAAAATCTAATGAGTCATGTCAGAATGCAATTGATGAAACAAACCAGATCAAATCTAGGGTGGCTTATGAATAACCTTGAAGTTGGGCAGCAGGTCAAACTGGCTCAGTTTGAGCAATACATCTTTAAAGTAACCGCTGCACATCAGGATGGAACCTATACCGTGGAAACTCAACTCGACGGTCAGCAGGTATTAAGTTATCAAAATGTCGCTCAGGAAATGTTAAGAGTAAGTGCTGATTAAAAGATCAGTATCAGAATTTATCCATGTGGTCTGATCAAAACAGCATGGATAAATTCTTGCTTCAATCTATCTGCTGATTATTCATCATGAAAATAATAAATGAACAGTGATCTTCAGAAATACATAGTTTGCGGAATATAAATTAATCACCCTGTATTATATTTATTTCTGTATGAAATCATTTTACATATAAATAATAATGATGCATTTTTTGCCGAATAGAACATTTAATTAACAGTAAAAACGATATAATAATGTGCTTATATCATTGTCATTCAAAGAGTTCAGAGAAAGCGATGGCCCCATTAGATCAAATTGCACCAGCTTCAGACGATCAGTCAGAATTAACAATGACCGTTCTTATGACGCCAGACATGGCGAATTTTTCAGGAAATGTCCACGGTGGTACCATTCTGAAATTGCTGGATCAGGTTGCTTATGCCTGTGCGAGCCGCTATTCAGGCAGTTATGTGGTTACGCTGTCCGTGGATAAGGTAAATTTTAAAGAACCTATTCACGTGGGTGAACTGGTAACTTTCCTGGCAAGTGTGAACCATGTGGGTCGTACTTCGATGGAAATCGGGATTCGTGTAGAAGCACAGAATATCCAGAAACGTACTGTGCGTCATACCAATAGCTGCTATTTCACTATGGTTGCTGTCGATGAAAATGGTAAGCCACAGCATATTCCACCATTGAATCTGGACAATGACTGGAAACGTTGCCGTTTTGAAGCAGCTGAACAGCGTAAGATTGCCCGTTTGCAAGAAAATCATCATCCTTCTTGCAGCATTTATAAGAAATCAGCACACAGCTAATTTTTATAAAGTGAAGAAGACCTCTCTAAATGGAGGTCTTTTTTTTACCTATGCTTTTAATACAGGCTGGTCATAACTATATAAATCCCTTAGAATGAAACGATACGTATCGTTTCGATTTGATAAATTAAGATGACACTGGAAGAAAAAAGCTCACGTCGGCAGGAATGTATTCTGCAAGCCGTGGCAGAAGCCCTGACTGAACATGAATATCATCAACTCACCATTGAAGATGTCGCTGCACGGGCTGGGGTAGGGAAGTCCACGATTTACCGTTGGTGGAAGCATAAGTCTGAATTGGTTTTAGATACCTTTAGAGCACATACTGCTGCTATTTTTGATCTGGATTTCTCCAAGTCACTGGAAGATAACCTGATACAGCAATTAATCCGGCTCTCTCAGGCGCTGAACCATCCAGTCGGGCGGGCGTTGTTGGTAGTAATGGCGAATCATCGTGAACTGGCAGGGGAATTTTTTACCCAATATCTGCTACCGCGTCGAGAACAAATGCGCAGCTTGATCCAGCAATCCGTTCAGCATGGAGAAATCCGTGCGGACTATAACTTTGAACTGATGCTGGACAGTCTGTATGGACCGATCCATTACCAGATCATCTTTTTTAATAAGATGCCGGATGAAAATTATATTCGCGCACTTGTTGCCTTGATCTTACAGCCTACAAGACCTTAGGCCTGATTTTAGACTTTTCTGCACATAGTTGGTTTTTATGTCTAGCACCACAGCTCCTTTATGGAATCGCTCATTTATTCTGTGCGTACTGAATAATTTATTTCTGTTTACCTATTATTTTGCCCTGATTGCAATTCTGCCAATTTATATCACCACCGAATTGGGTGGGACGGTTAAAGAAGCAGGTTTGGCTTTGACCTTGTTTCTGGTATCTTCGATTGCCATTCGTCCTTTCTCTGGTCTGATTACTGAAAAACTAGGCAAGAAATTTGCGATGCGTGGTGCAGGACTACTATTTGCGCTGTTTGCCTTTAGTTATCTGCTAATTGACAGTATGAGCTCGCTCTTGGTCGTGCGTTTTCTGCATGGTATCTGGTTCAGTATTCTGACCACAGTGACCGTTCCGGTGGCGAATGACTTTATTCCAGATCAGCGTAAAGGCGAAGGCATGGGCTATTTTGTCATGTCGACTAATCTGGGCGTAGTGTTCGGTCCGCTGATTGCACTGACTACTGTTCAATTCACCAGCTTTCAGATGCTCTTTGGTATCCTCGCCGTCCTGATCAGTTTAGGGTTGATCTTCAGTTTAATACTGAATATTCGGGAGCTACCTCAGGCTAAAGTAATAAAAGCAGAAAAATCAAAGTTAAGCTTACACGATATCCTTGAAACCAAAGTCTTGGCAGTGAGCTTTGTAGCCTTACTTACCGCATTTGCATATTCCAGTATTACCAGCTTTATTACTGTCTTTGCAGAAACCAAGCAGTTGTTAGCCTATGTCAGTCTGTTCTTTATTGTCTTTGCCGTCTCCATGTTGCTGGTGCGTCCTTGGGTCGGCAAGTTCTATGATCGCAAAGGTCCAGATGCTGTCATTTATCCATCTTTTATCTTTTTTGCCTTAGGTCTGGTACTGGTCACTTTAGTCAATAATCAATGGATGTTATGGCTTTCCGCTGTATTCATCGGTATAGGTTATGGTTCCCTGTTCCCATGTCTGCAAACTCTGGCAATTCAGGCGGTCGAGAAACAGCGTATGGGACATGCCATCTCGACTTTCTTTACCTTGTTTGATTTGGGTTTGGCAGTTGGCTCTGTGATGATGGGCATCTTTATCGCACATTGGGGTTATGAAACTACCTATATGCTGTGTGCGATTATAGTGATGTTAACCTTGCTGGTCTATCGACAAACCGTCTCCAAGCAACGAAAAAAAGCAGCGAACTAAGAGGGAAAGAAAGATGGAGCTTCGACATTTACGCTATTTTTGTATGGTCGCACGTGAATTGAACTTTACCCGTGCTGCAGAAAAGTTAAATACTGTACAACCTTCCCTGAGCCAGCAGATTAAAGATCTGGAATGTGAAGTCGGGGTCAAATTGCTGGAACGTTCTAACCGCAAAGTCGAGCTGACTGAAGCAGGACAGGTATTTCTTAAAGAAGCGTTGCTGAGTCTGGAACATGCCGAACGGGCAATTCAGTTGGCACGCCAGGTCGCAGAAGTGGAAAAAGAGCATCTGAATATTGGCTTTGTACCAGTGGCAGAAATGAAGATCTTCCCTTATATCATGCCGAATATCCGCGCACATTTTCCGGATTTAAAAGCGCAGTTTCATAGCCTGACTGATGCAGAACAATTTTCCTGGCTGCGTCAGGGCATGATTGATATTGCCTTCACCCGTTATCCAGACCCTGCCGCAGAATTTGAATCCATCAAGATTTTTGATGAACCTTTAACCCTGATCGTGCCGCGTAATTCTGATGTAATAGATATCCCAGCCTTAAGCATCAAGAATTTTGCAGGGCGTGACTTCGTGATTAGTGATGAACAGGCTTCACCCCAGCTGTTTACCATCATCCATGAATTTTTGAATAAAGCCGGTATCAAGGTGAATGTGGTACAGCATTCCACCAACATCTTATTAAATGTGAACCTGGTCGGGATGGGGGTGGGCTGGAGCTTGGTGCCATCTTATGTTATTCCTCTATTGGGTGAGAATATCGTGGTGAAAAAGACCATCGAACCACTACCGATGATTGGTCTGTACGCGTCTTATCGCAAGGATCAGAAACATGAGGTGATTCGCCTGATCCTGAAAGTGTTAAAAGAAAAGTTCTGTCTGAATCTATTTTAATTTAGTGGGACAAAGACTAGGAAAACTGACACATTGGATGAAATGATTGGTAGCACATCCTTACTGGTCTTGATCTGAAATAGCGCTATAGTCAGGGAATAAAATAAACAATAGGTTCACAATCATGATGACCTTATATAATAATCCGCAGTCTCGCGGCCTGACTTTGCTGCCTTTAATCAAAGAACTGGAGATTGAAGACCAGCTTGAGCAGATCGAAATTCCTTATCCTGAGATGCATCAGCCGGCTTATGAGCAGATTAATCCCATGGGCAAGGTGCCATGTCTTGTAGATGATGGCATTGTTATCTCGGAAATGGCGGCAATCTATGTTTATCTGACCGATAAATATCGAGAGAAAGGTCTGGCACCTGCTCTGGATGATCCTAAACGTGGGGCTTATTTGAAATGGATTTTCTTCTGCCATGGTCCTTTGACCGAATATATTGATATCAAGAATCTTAAGGTACCGCAGGCAGATATCGAACAAAACCGTAGAAGTCTGAGTTTTGGTCATGAAGCCTCTGTCTTTAGTTTTCTTAAGCAGGGGATACAGAAAGCAAATCCGTATTTACTCGGTGAGCAATGTTCGGCAGCAGATTTATATGTGGCTTATTGTTTGATCTTTGCCATTTCTTCCAAAATATTACCGCCTTTTGAAGAGTTCCCGCCTTTTTTGCAACAGATGGCGCGCCGTGATTCACTGAAAGATATTCCATGGTTTCAGCAATATCGGACTTAGTTTAAAATTTTGTTTATTTTCAACTATCAATAACAAAACCACGCCGTAGCGCGGTTTTTTAGACTTGGGTCAATTATTTGACATGAAGCTTTTTGAACAGCGCCTTACTTGTGCTTTCCATAGATTGAGGAATCGCAAGAGCTGCCATGAAGCGGTCTGGACGAAGAATTACGATTGAATCCTTGGTCTTGCCAAACCAGGTACGGATCTCTGTGCCGATATCACCAATGGTGATGACATCTTCATATTGCTTGCGCTGTGGATTAGACAGCTGAACTGCAGGAATCACTTGAATGAACTTCACTCCAAGTTTTTTCCACTGCTGCATGGATTCCTGGCTTAAGCCCCATTTCGGATCCACGCCCCAGGCAATGACCGCGAAATCGTTACCAATGACTTCATCAAGAAGTACAGTTTCACCAGATTCCAGCTGCACCTGTGGCTGAATGAACATTTTGCCAACCGGAGAGTCTTTCTGAGCGTTGGCCAGTAGGGCACCATCATGATACTTCGGCATTGGCTTAAAGCGCATTTCCAGCAGGTACTGTTTGATTGGCTTGATATAGTTCAATGCATAAGCAATCCCGTCACGAACAAAACCTTGCCATTTTTTCGGTGGTGCAAGAACATGGCCTGCCATCACAGAAAGATCAATCATCGCTTTAGCATGGTCCTTACGTTCTACTTGGTAAGAATCTAACAATTCATGGCTCGCTTTACCTTGGATCACTAATGCAACTTTCCAGGCCAAGTTAAAGGCATCACGCATACCGCTGTTATAACCTTGACCTTGCCATACTGGCATGATGTGCGCAGCATCACCTGCAAGCAGGATACGGTCAGCACGGAATTTATCAGCAATACGCGCATTATGGGTATAGACACGCTGACGGATCACTTCAATGCCATCAGTATTCGGCAAAACTTTAGACAGTAGTTTGGCAATATTTTCTGGTTTGCTGAGTTCTTCCTGTGTTTCACCTGGCATGACCATGAATTCGAAACGACGGATCCCGTGAGGTAGGGCAGCAGATACATACGGACGTACCGGGTCACAGCATAGGTAAATATGCGGTGTTGCCAATGGATCATTGTCGATATCAATCACGATCCATTGGTTCGGTGCAGTTTCACCTTCAAATGGAATATTAAGCGTACGACGGACATAAGAGTTACCGCCATCACATGCAATCAGATATTGTGCACGAACAACTTCTTCACCACCATCTTTGGTTTGCACATTCAAGGTTACACCTTCAGCATCCTGGCTGAAATGAGTCAGGTGACGGGAGAAAAGCACTTCAGTTTTCTTGTATTTTTTTAGGCCTTGTAGCAGGACATTGTCTACCTGTGGCTGAATAAAAGCATTACGACGAGAGAAGCCGAATTCACGTGTCAGCGGCTGGATATCCGCAAAACAACGACCTTTTGGCGTCAGGAAACGCATCGCATGATTTGGAGTAGTGTGCGGCAGAACTTGGTCCACCAGACCCAAGGATTGAATGGTACGCAATGATTCATCATCAATACCAACTGCGCGAGGGTAGTCAATCAGGCTGTCAAGTTGTTCAATAACAGTGACCTGTACGCCCTGTTTGCTCAGGTAGTTAGCAATGGTCAGACCTACCGGGCCTGAACCCAAGATAGCTACTTCAGTTGTGTAATTTGCATTGCTCATTGCAAGCTTCCCTTGAATCCGTCCAGAATTAAACTGATTAAGGGCTAAACCGAGGGTCTAAACAAGCTATGCCATAGTCGGTGTAATATAGCTAAAATGCATGATAGAAAAACGATAATATTTTTTATAATTTTGATAATTAATAATTTTTATAAATATCAACCATAGTCAGGAGTGATTTAATGATCACTATTCATTATGGTGAAAAGCAAAATGAATATAGAAAAATGGCTGAATGCACGAATATGCAATCAGCCATTTGTGACCTCTGTAGCGCATGGATTAGAAATCCACTGGAGAGTTACCCTACAGCAGCCATGCGTACCCACATAAATGGGTACACATGATTGATCAAAGCAAAACTGCCTTATTGAGCAGATGATGCTTTTGGTGTTTGAGTTGTAGGTTCAGCAGCCGCTTCAGAACTTGGTTGCTCTGTAGTAGCCGGAGCAGTTGCAGCTTGAGTTTCAGGAAGTTCCTGAGTACTCACCACAACTTTTTCTTCTTCAACGGTTGCTTTGCTGTCTGTAGTTTTTGTTGCTGCGAAGCTGGTTGCTGCTGCTGCGCTTAGCGTTGTTGCAAGTAGAATTTGAGCATAGTTCATGTTAGGCATCCTTATATGTTTTATTCAAAAGTAATGTATTGCGTTAACCATCACATCAACGCAACAGGGACTCATGCTAGGCGCTGAGAATTTATGCCGCAATTGTTTTAACAGAAGCTATAGAACAACGTATACGTTCGATATACAAAACTCATATTTATGTTTTAGTTAGGTAAAAATAGGCACTAAAAAGTGCATTAAAATGTTTAAAAATATTTCATTAATGCTTAAATTTTAAGCGGTTGTCAGCGATCAACTGGGGGTGAAAGTGGCAATAACTTACAAAATTGGCATTTTAAAGAGATCTTTTACCTAGTTTTTGATTTAACTCCCTGCAAGCCAAATGGCATTGTTATAATGTATCAATCCTTTGATTTTCATTCCTCTGTGAGCCAGCCTTGAAACTCCTTTCTCCTTCATCTGCAGTACCCGTGCATATTATTTCTGGTTTTTTAGGTGCAGGAAAAACCACACTGCTCAAGCATTTGCTCAGTCAAAAACCGGAAGGGGAAACTTGGGCAGTACTAATGAATGAGTTTGGTCAGATTGGCGTAGACCAAGCACTATTACCCCAAGATGAAGGCTATGCAGTCAAGGAACTACTCGGTGGTTGTTTATGCTGTAGCAGTCAGTTGCCGATGCAGATGGCATTGTCCCGATTATTATCCGAATCCAAGCCGGATCGATTATTTATTGAGCCGACTGGGTTAGGGCATCCGGCGCAGTTACTAGAACAACTCACAGAACCGCACTGGCAGACTCATCTGAAGATGCAAGCATTGGTCACAGTTGTGGATGGCTCACGTTTGCATGATCAGGCTTGGACCACACAGAACCTGTATGCAGATCAGCTCAAAGCTGCACATATTGTCATCGTCTCACATACTGATCTGATGACTGCAGAAGATCAGGCTAGTCTGAAGCAGCTGCAACAGGAATATCAGGCCTATGGGCAGAACTGGCTACTCAGCGCACATGGTCAGATTAATCTTGAACAGCTCAAGCAGGATTATGTTGGTTCTGCTCGTCAGATTCAGCCGTTGTTAAAACAGCAGCGTTCGCTTCGTGCAGATGAGGTTCCCGCGAAAGTTCAGCAGCTGCCTTATCATTATGTGGAAACTGCTCAAGGCTATGCCGTAGCTGGCTGGAAGCTGCCAAAGCGCTGGCAGTTTGATTTTTATAATCTACTCGATCTGCTTTGTGAACAACAGGATTGGCTACGCATCAAAGGGATTTTTAACACCAATCAGGGATGGAAAAGCTTTAACTTTAATCCGCAGCAGTTCAACTATCAGACTACAGAAGAAGGCATTGATAATCGGGTCGAGATTATCTACCAGACTGAACGTGATTGGCTGAATTTCGAAACTGCGCTGATGCAATGCCGGATTGATGCAGAAGCAGGACATTCTTTTCATTAAATTTTCTGGTATTGCTATAAATCTGTTCAGCAAGATCAATGCAAATCTTATATGCTAGGCGCCAAATTTGAGGATTGTGTTATGGCGCTTAAAGCAACGATTTACAAGGCTGACCTGAATATTGCCGATATGGATACCCATCGTTATGAAGATTTTCAGTTGACGATGGCACTGCATCCTTCGGAAACCGTTGAACGTCTGATGGTGCGTATTTTGGCTTATGCACGTTTTGCTGGCGAAGCGCTTGAATTTACCAAAGACCTGTTTGAAACTGATGAACCTGCGCTGTGGGAAAAAGACTTGACCGGCCAGCTAATGCAGTGGATTGAAGTCGGCTTACCTGATGAAGACAAGGTGAAAAAGGCGAGTGCACGTTGCAAGAAAGTTGCAGTGGTGGCTTATGGCACTTCTGTCGATGAATGGTACAAACGCAGTTCAAAACTGAAAACTTTATCGAATGTAGAAGTCTGGAAATTGTCTTCAGCCAGTACTGAAGCGGTACAACAGCTATGTGAACGTACTATGCAGCTGCAGCTGAACATCATGGATGGTGAATGGACCCTGATCGGGGACCAAGCGCAGGCTGTGATTGAGTGGGAACAGTTACAATAAAAACCAATAAGGATGCAAGTCTTAACTTGTATCCTCACCCCCAAATTTCGTATACCTGAACAGACTAATCAGGTCCAGGGATGAAGCATGTATCATGAACTTTATGATTTGCTGTTGGCAGTCGCGATTGGTGCAATTATTGGGGCAGAACGAGAATATCACAGTAAATCTGCCGGACTGCGCACCATGATCATGGTCAGTCTGAGTTCCTGTCTATTTACCATTATTTCCTTAAAAATTGGCGTAGCTAATCCCGATCGATTGGCTGCCAATGTCTTAACCGGCTTAGGTTTTTTGGGAGCCGGAGTGATTTTAAAAGATGATAATCGGATTTCCGGGATTACTACTGCAACGACCATCTGGATGACGGCTGCACTGGGCATGGCAGTCGGTGCAGGTTATGAGCTGTTAAGTGTCTGTGCAACGGTGATTGTTCTAGTTGTACTAGTGCTATTGGTCTATGTGCAACGCGGGATCGAAACTCTGAATCAGGAGCGGAACTACGAAATCGTCTGTCCGTTTGAGCAGCATGAACCGGATCATTATGAAAAGTTATTTAAAGAATACAAATTAAAAGTGATTCATTCCAGCCAGCAGAAAATGGACAACCAGATCACGGGTCGCTGGATCTTGATGGGATCTGCTAAAAATCATCAGAAACTCACCCAGTATTTATTACAGGATAAGAATATTCAGGAACTCAGCTTTTAATCCATTGAAAACTAAAGCCTGAGGAATTTGGCTTAATCCTGTTTATACTAGTGCTATTTGTAAAACGAAGGATATTGGCGATGACCAAAGAATTAGAAATCATTGACCTGGTGGTTGGTGAAGGTAAAGAAGCAGTAAAAGGTGCATTGATCACTACGCATTACACTGGCTGGTTGGAAGATGGTACCAAGTTTGATTCGTCGCTAGATCGTGGCAAGTACTTTGAAACTGTCATCGGCACTGGTCGCGTAATTAAAGGTTGGGATCAAGGCATTATCGGCATGAAAGTGGGTGGTAAACGTAAGCTGATTGTTCCTTCTCACCTGGCATATGGTGAACGTAAAATGGGAAATATTATTCCAGCAAATTCAAACCTGATTTTTGAAATCGAACTGTATGACGTTAAAACACGTGATTGATATCGCATGAGTTTCTGAATGGTTCATTCTTTCAGGAATTTAGAAGCAGGATAGCTCGTCGGTTATCCTGCTTTTTTATATGAAAAATTATTGGCAATATCCCATATTCCACGTACATTAGAACCGATAATAATAGGTACAGGATGTCATCCTTGTTCAGGTTTAAGGGGATTATGCTGTTGTTGGCATCGTGGTTGATGCTGATAGTTTTGAGTGGGATTGCACCTATGGTGTGGGCCCAATATGATGCTGCTCCGGAATCCTATTTCCTTACCCATCAGGGCGAAGTCACTGAACTCAGATTTGATCAAGATAGTACTACCTCTCTGCAAGGCAAATGGCAATTCTATCCACGTCAGTTTATTGAGCGCCCAGATCCTGAGCTTGAATCACAATCGGTAAAACTCCCTGCTTCATTTAAGACCCTGACCGGAACCAATGCCACCTATGGCACGTTTATTAGCCATTTTAAAATTCCCAAAGAATTTATTGGACATCGCTTAGCGTTACATATTCCGAGCCAGTATGGTGCATATAGCATTTATCTGAATGGTGATATTCTGCTGCATCTCGGTGAGATCAGTAAAACACCTGAGGGTCAGGTCACGGAAAGGTTGCCGAAGATTACTTCCTTTGTACCGCAAAATGAATATTTCACATTAAGCATTCAGGTGTCCAACTATACCCATTTGCATGGTGGACTGGAAAAGCCTTTGAAAATTGGACCATCCAGTACTATTAGCCGGCAGTTTATGCTGCAAATGATGAGTATCGCTGCGGTCTGTGGCACAGTGCTGGGTGTGGGGTTGTTTACCATTTTATTTTCTATGTTTCGTGGATCTGTGGAACGAAATAGCCGTAGTGTATTTATCTTTGGCTTATTTATTATTTTTTTAGCGCTACATAATCTGTTTTCCGCACCGCATCCTTATGCTATCGTAACTAAAATCAGCTGGCTATGGGGTGCACGCTTGGAATATCTGTTTACTTTCCTGGCGATCCTATTTTTCCTGAGCTACATGCACCTGTTTAAGCCACGTTATATCCATCGTTCAATATATTTCGTGGGTGCGGGCTTACTGATTTTTAATATGGCGGTGACATTGTTCAGCACGCCTGAAGTGTTTGAACCACTAGCGCTGTACTGTACTGCCTACGGTCTGGTGATCATTGGCAATTTCATCTACGGTTTTTATGTGACCCTTTCTCAAGGAGAGGAGTATTCGCGTACCAACCTGTTTGCCGTGATTTTTCTGTGCCTGACCTTTCTGAATGATTATCTGGTATTGCTGAATGTGATTGAGAGTGTACATCTGTCATTTATCTCGACCAGCTTGTATGCCTTGATCATCATGTTCCAACAATCCAGTAATTATGCGCATCATACTTACTATACTGAACGACTCAATTATAAGTTGATGGCGCTAAACAGTTCGCTGGATCAGAAAGTTCGCGAAAGAACAGAACAGCTGCATGAGCTGAATGCCAAACTGGAATATCAGAGCAAGGTCGATGCATTGACCGGGGCTTATAATCGACGTGCTTTAAACGAAGAAATTCAGCGTCTGTTTAATCAAACCATTCAACATCCTGAGCAAACTTTAACCTTTGCCATGATTGATGTGGATTATTTTAAAAAATATAACGATTACTATGGTCACTTGAAAGGCGATGAAGTGCTGCAACGTCTGGTTCAAGTGATTCAGTATGTTCTACCTGAACAAGGTTATCTGGCACGTTATGGCGGTGAAGAGTTTGCCATTTTGCTGCATGACATGCCTATTGCAGAAGCACGGGAAATTTTTGAATTGGTCCTTGTGGCAGTGCGTGCGGAACAGCTGGAACATGATAATCGCGATGACGAAAAAGATTATGTTACGGTGAGTATCGGGGTTGCCTATATGGATGTTCATCATCCTTATCCAGATATTCATATACTGATGAAAACTGCAGACCAGCATTTATATGAAGCCAAACTTGCAGGTAGAGATCAGATGAAAAGCAGGGCAGTTGCTGCCTGATCAGAACTGGGAATAGGTACTAGAGGGTAAAGCTTTGAACAGGCGAAGCGCAGGTTCATCCTGCATCTGTAGAGAAGTGTTCTGAAAACCAAGTTTAGTATAGTAGGGCAAGGCAGTTCGTGTAGTTTCAATTTCCAGGCGGTCAATTTTCTTAGGCGTAAGAGCATCCAGCATGTGATAGAACAACTGGGTGCCATAGCCCATGCGCTGCATACCACTACTCACATAGTGCATGCGGATTTCTCCCTGATCACTGACCATTAGAAAGCCCACCACTCTGTCATGTACGGTATACACCCAGCAGTCGTTATACAGCATTTCCACAATTAAGGTGGAATGAGTAAATGCTTCTAGCCAGGTTTGTATACGGGGTTCCTCACGTTGATGATCCAGCACACAAGTGCGAATACTGTCATGAACCACATGTACAATTTGCGGAATATCCTGAACCTTTCCTTCACGAATCATAAGGCAAATTTAACTAAACTAAATAATAACGAGTATTCATTTAGCAATATCTACAGTGTGAATGAAAGCCTGAGATTGTTATATTTTTAGGGAAATTTCCGACAAATAATTGCTTTATGCAGCGTTTCTGTGGCGCATTTGTGTGGCTTGTTTAAATTGTTAGACAGGCCGTATTGATTTTTATTCTCATTATTTCTAGGGCTGATTGTTTTGATTTACTGCACAAAGGTCTGCTTAAGAAATTATAAAAGCCATACCCTAAGTAAAAAATAAATTTTTTGAAATATCTTGAAATGACTAAAGTTGGGTATTTTTCAATCAATATGTTATGGTTTGTAAATGAACTGTAATTGAGTAGATCTGTAGATACAGATCGAACATAAGAAAAATGAAGAAGAGGCTCAGGCTATGGTCAAAGTAATGTTTTTCATCTGTAGTATGTTAGTGCTTTATGCCGGTTGGATGATCGCCTTTAAAATCTATAAAGCCCGCTATCATGGGCAGCGCTTAAAGCCTGAAACTTTACTGTCTTCTCAAAATCAAGCGCCTATTTCTGCAGCACCAAAGTTACATGAACTTGCTGTAACAGTAGATGCTTATGAATTAGAACTCTTTGATGATATCGCTAAAATGTTATTCAAGCAGCAGGCGATTATTACTGAACGAGCTCAAGCAGAAATCTTACAGCAGAAATGGTTAAACCGCATGCCACTACAAACCAACAGCGTGATCCGAAAAATGGATCTGGGAGAGTGGTCAATTTACTGGAATTTCTACGGTCAATCCATTGAGTATTATGTGGGACGTTACGGAGTCTTCTATACGCATGTGGATCGTAATGGAGAAGAACATCGACATGAACACCGTTTTGAGTCGGACCATGCACATTGTGCCTAATTGAAGATTTATGAATGATAACAAATCAGCTTTTTTGCTTGGTCTTCAACCTTTCCTAAATTTTATTATCCTTTCATTCTCTGCTCTTTAGCTTCTGCTGAAACTAACTTAGATGTTTGAGAAGTTTCAGTTATTTGTATTCCTCAGATCTATTATTCGCAGGCAGTGAGCGTGTTAAAATCTGCTTTTTGTCAGGAGCACGATAATGTTGATTGACTTTCGACAGGCTCAGTTGAATCGTTTCATACAACTCGGACAGAAAATTCAGGCACAGCCGCAGCAGTATCTTCAATTCGATTCAGTATCCGATTTTTATAAAGCCACCTGGCTGGATGATTTCCCTAAAGGTACGACCTGGTATACCTCAGGACTGGATGATGGTGCCGATGAGTTTGAAGCTGTCATTTGCTTTGCTGAAGCCAAGTTAATCATCAGTAGCGGTGCCGAAATTCGAGTATGGTTAAAGCTGAATGATTGACTTAAGTGCCTTCATATTCCTGAACATTGAATAATGACATCAGATCAGAAGTTCAGTTTAATACTGTCGATATACACCAAATATATTTGATCCTAAATTTGGCTTTATAATAAGCCTTCTCAATACATAGCCGCCTCCACAATTTAAAAAATAAAAAGGAAAACCACATGGCACATCAATTTACTGTAAAGGCAAATATCAATGGTATTTCTATTGATGAATTCAAGCGTCTGGTCAGTGATATCAGTATGCACGAAGCGGTCTGCCGCCGTATTCCAGCACAGAACATGGAGATTCTGGTCTCTGAGAAACAGGGTGAAATCTATACCCTGAAACGTGCATATAACTTGGACGTGAATATTCCAGATATTGCAAAAAAACTGTTACGTGATGCTTTCCGCCTGCAACGTACTGACATCAGTAATCTGGAACATTTGACGTCGACAGTTGAGCTGGGCGCAAACCTGCCAATCGAAGCGACTTGCCAACGTGCAGTAAAGGGCGATGAACGCCAGATTGAATTCCAGCTGGACTGGACGGTGAAAGTCAAAGTGCCATTAGTGGGTGGCATGCTGGAAAAGCATGCAGAAGGCGAAATCCGCAAATTTAGCCAGATTGAAATCGGTATTATTGAAGATGAAATTCGTAAAAGTCTGACAGCTTAAAACTAGATGACCAAATAAAAAGAGCCCATATTCGGGCTCTTTTTATAAGTATATTTTTTATTGATCAGCTTGCTGCTTTTTCAAATTTACTTCTGTAAATCAGGGCAGTGAACAGAGTCACCAGACATACGGTCCAGACATAGTACATTGCACCAATATTGCTATACAGGCTGAGCCATTGTACTAGTGGTAGGGTAATCCCGCCGGCAATCGCATACGCCAGGTTATAAGAGAACGAAATACCGGTAAAGCGGATCTGCGCCGGGAACATTTTCACCATGCTATAAGACACCATGCCAACTGTACCCGAGCTTAAGCCCAACAGCATGTACAGCATAAACACGGTTGATGGAGCGACATGCCCCAGGCTGTTATAGAAAATGCCAGCCATTGCTGCAACCAAAAGAGAACCAAACAGAATTACGCGGCCAGCACCAAAACGATCGGCCAGCACGCCCGCCAATATACAGCCGACCATTTGCATTACGATCGCGGCACTTTGCATTCTAAAGGCATCAGCACGTTCAAAACCAAAGGCACCAACGAGCAGGTTTGGCATGGCTAGAATCAGTACCACTACGCAACCTGTTAAGAACCAAGTAAATAGCATCCCGATTACCACACCGGTTTTATGCTTTGCCAGAACCTGTTTTACCGGTAATTCTTTTGCCAGTTCCTTTTTCGCCTGCATGGCTTTAAATACGGGCGTTTCTTTTAGGTAACTCCGTAAGTACAGCGCCACGAAACCAAAAATACCCCCGAGGATAAAGGGAATACGCCATGCCCAATCTTTAATTTCGGCTTCAGAAAACTGTAGGGAAATGAAGAGTGACATCAGCGCACCTAGCAGAATCCCGAGGGATAGACCTGCGGTGAGTACACCATTGGCAATCCCGATACGACGTTCAGGCACATGCTCAGAAACAAAGGTCCAGGCCGCTGGAATTTCACCACCAATGGCAATGCCTTGTAACACACGCATTAACAGTAAAAGAATTGGCGCAGCATAGCCAATGCTTTCAAAGGTCGGCATTACACCAATCATTAGGGTTGGAAGCGCCATTAACAGGATCGACAAACTAAACAGGCGTTTTCGTCCAATCAGATCACCAAAGTGAGCCATCACCACACCACCCAATGGACGGAAGAAATAACCGGCTGCAAAGATGCCATAGGTATTCAGCATAGCCCAGAAAGGACTGAGAGTGCTTGGGAAGAAAAGCTCAGAAATGAGCTTGGCATAAAACACATAGATGACGAAATCATAAAACTCGAGCGCGCCGCCCAGTGATGAAAGTCCAAGGGTACGTTTATCTGCTCGTGTCAGGCGCGGATGTGCATCCATGCTGAAATCCTTAATCCATAGAGTGGTATTTGATTGATTTTAAAAGAAGCATTTTTTGTTGAATAATCAATCTTTCTTTCATAAAGATAAACTAAAAGTTATAAAAAAAGCTATTTATAAAATGCTTTGGAATAATAAAAACTTAAATTGCATAGAGAGTTAAACTAAAAATCAGAGAGGATTTAGTATTTTTTTAATCACTGTTCATGTTCTCTATCATCATAAAACAATGGGTTTGAAGATTATCTCAGTGATATGGATTATAAAAATTCTGCTTTAGAACACGTTAAAACTGGATTATAAAGAATAGATGTACTGCCTTAAATAAAGAGGGATTCAACATGACTGTATTAACAGTTGCCAAGCAAGGTGAGGCGATTTTAGGGCTTGTCGCGACTACTGTAGCAGACTCTGAATTTGGCAGTGAGTGGTTATATCAGCTGAATAAAGCCATGATGGACACTATGCTGGATCGTCAAGGTGTCGGTATTGCAGCACCGCAAGTGTATATCTCTAAGCGGGTGATTATCGTCGCTTCACGTCCGAACTTACGTTATCCCGATGCGCCATTTATGGAACCAGTAAGCATGGTCAATCCCGAAATTTTGCATGCTTCTGAAACACAGGTTCAGGAGGAAGAAGGTTGCTTAAGTGTGCCGGATCAACGTGGTAAAGTTGCTCGTGCACAGGACATCTGG
Source organism: Acinetobacter sp. LoGeW2-3 (assembly GCF_002688565.1). Lineage (NCBI taxonomy): Bacteria > Pseudomonadati > Pseudomonadota > Gammaproteobacteria > Moraxellales > Moraxellaceae > Acinetobacter > Acinetobacter sp. LoGeW2-3. The sequence continues at coordinate 1,882,043 of NZ_CP024011.1, forward strand.
GTACGTTATTACACTATGGAAGGCGCACAAGTCGATGCTGAATTTAGTGGCTTTGCTGCACGGATCGTACAGCATGAAATTGACCACCTGAATGGGATTTTATTTACCGAAAGACTATAAAGTTTTTCTAGGACCTAAGCTTTTTAATCGCTGTGCCATAGGCAAATACTTCAACCATGCCACCTTGCATGCCAAGTTCCGTGGTACTTAAGCGCAATCCCATAATCTGAGTGGCACCGATTTTCTGAGCTTCACGCTTTAAGCGAACTATAGCTTCCCGACGTGCCCGCTCTACAATACTTTCATAGCTGATCAGACGTCCACCCAAGAGGTTCTGAATATTGGCGATCACATATTTAAAATAATCATGGGAAATTACCACATTCGAGCTAATCAGCTGTCCTTCAAATTCTGACGTGGCAAAACGATGCGTATCCAAAACAATATGGGCAAGTCGTGTTTCCTGTTCAGCCAGCTCTTTTAGGTGCTTCTGTTCATAATAACGGCCAAAGCCAAAACCGACCGAGAACAGAATGGCAAATACGACAAACTGAAAAATCAGGTTATCCATCGCTTAACCTGCTGAAGGGAAGGGATCAGGAAGTTTGGGAACATTCGGTTCCACCACAACTGCTGTGCCATAGACAAACAATTCGGATGCACCTTGTGCAATATTGGAAGTGGAAAAACGGATACCGACAATCGCATTAGCACCCATCTGGCGTGCTTTCTCAATCATACGGTTCATGGCTTCTTGACGGGATTCTTCTAACAATTCGGTATAGGCGGTCAGTTCACCTCCGACAATATTTTTCAAACCTGCCAGTAAGTCGCGACCAACATGTTTACTACGCACGGTACTGCCATAGACCACATCAATTTGACGGCTAATGACATGTCCCGGGACGGATTCCAAATTACTGAGTAGCATAAGGAAAAGAGTATCTGATTCTGATTAACTTTGAAGATAAGAAACTCCAGAATGAAAAGCAATAAAAAAAGCCCACCGAAGTGAGCTTTTTCAATAAGATCAAAAACCGAGACTTACTGCTGATTTGCCTGTTTGCGTTCAGCGGTAGATGGTGGGTATTGAATCGTATCTGTAGTATTGGTTTTTAAACCGCCACCTAAAGATTTGTACAATTCCACTTGGTTGTTCAGGTTTGCCTGTTCAAGCAATAACAGACCTTGTTCTGCCGCATACGAGGTACGCTGTGCATCCAATACGGTTAAGTAGCTGTCGATCCCTGCGCGGAAGCGGGCATTCGACAGGCGATAGGTAGTATTAGTTGCATCAACCAGACGACGTTGAGCCGCTAAACGGTCACCGATGTTCTGACGCACTGCAAGGGCATCGTTCACTTCACGGAAAGCAGACTGAATCGATTTTTCATAATCAGACAATGCAATTTGCTGGTCTGTTTCTGAAATTTTGATATTGGCTTTACGTGTACCCCAATCAAAGATTGGAATATCTAAGCTAGGACCAAGCGACCAAACGAAACTACCTGATTTAAACAGGTTGCTTAGGTCAGTTGATGCATAACCAGCAGAACCAGTCAGGCTGATGGTTGGGAACAAACGAGCACGTGCAGCACCAATGTTGGCACCTGCAGCAGACAGTTGATATTCCGCAGTACGGATGTCTGGACGGTTAACGAGCAGGTCACTTGGAAGACCTGAACCTAAAGCGGATGCCGTAGTAATCCGGGTCACACGATCAGCTGGCAATAAATTTGTCGGTACAGCTTGCCCGACAAGCAGATTTAACAGGTTTTGTGCCTGTGCCACCTGAGTCTTGTAGTTCGCAACATCATTACGTGCAGTTTCTACAGAGATTTGTGCCTGACGAACAGGAACTTCACTGTCGATACCCACATCGAAACGTTTTTTGTTGAGGTTAAAAGACTCAAGCTGCGTTTGCAGGGTTTGATTGGCAAGCTTCAAGTTGGCATTGGCGAATGAATAATTCAACCATGCCTGAGCCACTTGGCTGATCAGCGAGATTTGCGTTGCATCACGCGCACTCGCAGTTGCCAGATAAGTGTCTAGAGCATTATCTTTCAAACTGCGTACGCGACCCCAGAAGTCCAGTTCGTAGGCAGTCACACCTAGACCGACATTATAGGTCGTCGTTGCACCACGGCTCTGTGTGCTCATGGTGTCCTGACGCAATACGCTGCCACTGGCACCAATGGTTGGAAGCTGATTGTTTTCAGTGATCTGGTACGCTTGCTGCGCGCGCTGAATATTCAGCGCTGCAGTACGTAAATCGCGGTTATTGTTTAAAGCTAAATCAATAACTTGAACCAAGCGTTGATCAGCAAAAAAATCTTTATAACCTTGCTCAGCAACGGAAGTGCCTGAGGCAGAACCGATATAGCTTTGCGGAATGTCGGCTTGTGCCACGGGCTCTGGGCCACGCATGCTTTGACAAGCTGTCAAAGCAAGCGCAAGTGCAGAAACCGCAATGCCACGACCTGAAACAGACCATACTTTATGCATCACGAGGTTTGCTCCTGTTTATTTTGTTGTTTTGGTTTGTACTTGAAGACCGTCCGGATCCAGACATAGAAGACTGGAATAAAGAAGATACCCAACAGTGTTGAACTGATCACACCACCCAGTACACCATAACCTACCGAGTGCTGGCTACCTGCACCGGCGCCTGAAGACAGGGCAAGTGGAAGTACACCAAAACCGAAGGCCAAAGTGGTCATGATGATTGGACGCAAACGCATTTTTGCAGCATGCATTGTTGCTTCAAACAGTTCTTCACCTTGTTCCTGAAGTTCTTTCGCGAACTCTACGATTAAGATCGCATTCTTCGCAGCCAAACCAATCACGGCAATAATTGCCACCTGGAAGTAAATGTTGTTGGACAGGTTCGGATCACCTTTGATGATCATACCCAGGAAAGTCAACGTCAATGCACCAACAATACCCAATGGAACTACCAGCAGTACTGAGAACGGAATTGACCAGCTTTCATACAATGCAGCAAGACACAGGAATACGATCAACAGTGAAAGGGCATATAGGAACGGTGCTTGAGCACCAGATTCACGCTCTTCCAGAGACAGACCAGTCCATTCGAAGTCGAAACCTTGCAAGCCCATAGAAGGCAGTTTTGCAATGATTTCTTCCATCGCCTGCATAGCAGCACCTGAGCTGACACCTGGCGCTGGAGTACCCTGAATGTTCATTGATGATACGCCGTTATAACGCTCAAGACGAGGTGAACCATATACCCATTCGCCAGTTGCGAAGGTGGAGAATGGAACCATTTGACCCTGGTTATTACGTACATACCACTTGTTCAGGTCTTCCGGCATCATACGAGAATCAGATTGGCCCTGAACATACACTTTTTTCACCCGACCACGATCCAGGAAGTCGTTCACATATGAACCACCCCAGGCAATGCTCATGGTGCTGTTGATTTCAGAGATACTTACACCTGCAGCACCAGCTTGAGCTTGGTCCACAATAATTTTGTACTGTGGTGTATCTTCCTGACCATTTGGACGCACACCCATCAGGCGTTTGTCTTGTGCAGCCATACCGAGTACAGCATTACGTGCAGCCAGTAATTTTTCATGACCACCGCCGCTTGCATCTTTTAACTGCATGTTGAATCCGGCAGAAACACCCAGTTCAGGCATTGCAGGAAGTTGCAGTGGCATGATGTAAGTAGCATCTTTCACGATCATGTTGAGTGCCATACCACGACCGATAATGGCACCGATTTGTGATTCAGGCGTTGTACGCTCTTCCCAGTCTTTCAATTTGATGAAAGCCAGACCAGCGTTTTGACCAACACCCGTGAACGAGAAGCCAGCAACACTGAACACGGATTCGACACTGTCCTTTTCCTGATTCAGGAAGAAGTTGTTCATCGCATCAATAGTTTTGCCAGTACGTTCCAAGGTTGCATTTGGTGGTAACTGCACCAGTGTCATCACGACACCTTGGTCTTCATCCGGTAAGAATGAAGAAGGTAAGCGGACAAACAGGGCCACAATAATACCGATCACAACTGCATAGATCACACCAGAAATAATCTTATGGTGCGTCATGAAGTTCACGCCACCCTGGTATTTCACAGCAACCTTGTCAAAGCTTGTGTTAAACCAGCGGAAGAAGCGTGCTGCAGGGCTGTTGCTTGGTGCCTTGTTAGGATCATGCTGTTTCAGAATGGTGGCACACAGGGCAGGGGTGAAGGTTAATGCCACAACCAGTGACAATACCATTGCAGTCACAAGCGTAATCGAGAATTGACGGTAAATAACACCGGTTGTACCGCCGAAGAATGCCATTGGTACGAATACCGCAGACAGGACGGAGGTAATACCGATTAGTGCACCAGAAATCTGTTTCATCGACTTTTCGGTCGCTGCGACAGGGTCTAGATGCTCTTCCGTCATCACACGCTCGACGTTTTCCACGACAACGATCGCGTCATCCACTAACAGACCAATCGCCAATACCATTGCGAACATGGTCAAGGTGTTAATCGAGAAGCCGAAGATGTTAATGATGGCAAAAGTACCCAATACCACGACAGGAACCGCCATGGTTGGAATCAGGGTTGCGCGCCAGTTCTGCAAGAACAAGAACATTACCAGGAATACTAGCACTACTGCTTCAACCAGGGTATGTACTACCGATTCAATCGATAACTTAATGAATGGCGTTGTATCAAATGCCAGTTCATCTTTCATCCCTTGAGGATAGTTTTGACGCAGTTCTTTTAAACGTGCTTCTACTGCTTCTGCAGTATCCAGTGCATTGGCACCAGTCGCCAAACGGATCGCCACACCACCAGCAGGTTTACCCTGGAACTTGGATACGAACTGATAGTTGTCCGCACCCAGTTCAATACGTGCTACATCGCCCAAACGGACTTGTGCACCACTATTGGTGTTTCTTAGGAAGATATTTTTGAACTGTTCTGGTGTCTGCAACAGGCTTTGTGCAGTCACAGTTGCATTTAGCACTTGACCTTCAATCTGTGGCGCACCACCTAATTGACCCACTGCAACCTGCGCGTTCTGGGTACGAATCGCCTGAGCAACATCACTCGGTGTTACTTGCAGGTTTGCCATTTTGGCAGGATCCAGCCAGATACGCATGGCATAAGAACCACCAAAGACCTGAACTTCACCTACACCCGGAACACGGCTGAGCGGTTCTGAAATATTTGAGTTGACATAGTCTTTAATGTCGTCTGCAGTCAGGCTTTCATCTGGTGAATAGAATGCAACAACTTGCAGGAAGCTGGCACCTGATTTGGTGACACGCACACCTTGACGCTGTACATCTTCAGGCAGAAGGGCAGTTGCAGACTGTAATTTGTTTTGTACCTGAACCTGGGCGATGTTTGGATCGATCCCTTGTTCGAAGTTCAAGGCAATAGAAGCCTGACCGTTACCCGCACTGTTAGATGAGATATAACGCAGACCATCCAGACCATTCATTTGCTGCTCGATGATCTGAGTCACGGTATTTTCAACCGTTTCAGCAGATGCACCTGGATAAGTCGCAGAAACTGTTACCGTAGGCGGTGCAATGGTTGGATACTGGGCAATTGGCATTTTGCTAATCGTCAAAATACCTGCCAGCATGATCACCAGTGCAATCACCCATGCAAAGATGGGACGATGAATAAAGAATTGAGCCATAAACCTTACTCCTTATGCTTTAGCAGCAGGTTTTTGTTCAGATTGTTCTTTTGCATCATCCGCTTTTTTCGCTGCGCCAGGTTGTTGGGCAGCAGGTTGTGCAGCACCCTGCGGTGCAGCAGCTTGAGGCTGGTATGGTTTAGCCACGACTTGTTGTTCAGGTTTTACTTTCGCAATACCATCTACAATCACTTTGTCGCCCGGATTCAGACCTTCAGTCACGATCCAGTTTTGACCTTGAGAGCCAACCGTAGTTACATTACGGCTTTCCACTTGGCCTTTAGCATTCACAAGCATTGCAACTGCCTGGCCAGTAGGGGTACGTGTTAATGCCGCCTGAGGAATCAGGTAAGCATTTGGTACTTCACCCTGAACGATTTGCGCAGTGGCAAACATCCCTGGTAGCAACAAATGATTTTTGTTCGGGAATACTGCACGCAGTGTCACAGTACCGGTTTCAGGATTCACACTGGCATCAGAGAATGCTAGACGACCTTCAACAGGGTAGACGCTGCCATCTTCCAGTTTTAACTTCACACGGGTGTTGTTAGAGCTGTTCAGATCGCCTTTGCTCAACTGCTGACGAAGACGCAGCAATTCAGCACTTGACTGGTTAATGTCTACATAGATCGGATCTAGACGTTGAATTGTCACTAACGGATCTGGTTGGTTTGCAGTCACTAAAGCACCGGCTGTGATCGAAGAACGGTTGGTCTGACCAGAAATCGGTGCACGTACAGTTGAATAGCCTAAGTTGATTTCAGCATTACGCAGGGTTGCACGGTTCGCATTCAGGTCGGCTTCCGCCAGTTTTACCTGCGCTACGATGTCGTCATATTCCTGTTTAGAAATCGCATTTGTGCCCACCAATTGACGGTAGCGACCTTCTTTAACACGCAACACGCCCAGGTTTGCTTCAGCACGTGCAATTGCTGCACGAGCATTATCAACTGTAGCACGGTTAGTACTCGAATCGATTTCATACAGTGCCTGACCTTCACGGACATAGCTGCCTTCGCTGAATAAGCGTTTTAGCACTACGCCAGTCGCCTGTGGGCGTACTTCTGAAATCTCAAATGCTGTTGTGCGACCTGAGAGTTCAACAGACTGCTCAACGCTTTGTGGCTGTGCAACCAGCACACCAACTTCAGTCGGTGGCATTTGCTGTTGAGCACCAGCTGGCTGGCCCTCTTTCGGATCTTTGCTACAACCAACAAGCGCGATACTTGTTGCTAATGCGCAAGCAGTCAGGGCAGGTGCCCAAAGCTTTGCAGACATCATTGTTCCACCTCGATTAGATTTTTATCTAAATTTTTTATTCGTTAACGCACTGTATTTAATCAAAATTAAACACAATCACGAGATCCAAATAAAACTTATACTCCAGTCGGCTACTGCCTCTGGAGGAAACTGTACCCATCTCAGGGTTTTTAAATTCTTATGCCCATCACACCATCAGTTTATGAGGGAGATATTGCTGGCTGATGTAAATCACCGAGCGGCATAGCTGGAATGGGCCATCTGTATTATTCATTTAGTGAAAAAATCCAGAAAGCCGAACTCGGGCAAAGAGAACTTTAAATCGCCATTTGAGGACAATTCCTCCGAGAATTCCGACACATATAAAATTAAGTTTGCATACTTTTTATACCAAACTGGATTAATACACCAGCGTATGGCTAAAAGTTATACAAATGGCATGCCATCCATGCGCTTTATGGTACGGTTATTTCATCCAGACTGATCGTGGTATAACGCTTTATTTATTCAGCAACAAGTAAATCGAACTTACCAAAGGCTGAAATAGAGTGAGCGAACACATTGAAAAATCAAATAAAAATACCGGCAAAAAGCAACAGAAAGGACACGCCGAATATCCTTGTTCTTTCTAACCGATATGATATCGGTTAACCGTCTGCCCTGAAGTGTACTTGTCAGTACACTTTTTTTCAAGTGTGCGTAATTTAAACAAAATCCATATTTTTATTAGGTAATTCTGTTGATAAATCACCCAGAATTGTCTCAGCTTCAACCTTTGCTGGTTGTATGATTTTCGTCAATATCAACATCTTGCTTCGGTGGCCAGAAGAAATCGCTTGGTCGCGTCAGGAAATGGGTCATGACTAATTTAGCCAATGGCTTCCATTGTTCGAAACGCACCCGACGCGCACGTAATGCCACAATAATGGTCAGGCTAAAGCTGACGAACAAGTTGGTCAGGCCAATCAGTAACACACCCAGGAATGACACCACAATCAAGCCAATATCTGGGCCATTAATATTCATCAGACCTTGAATAAAGTTGGCTGAAGCAAAGGCAATATGGCGGATATCCAACGGTAGACCGAGGATATAACCAATGGTACCCATACTGCCGAGCATAATCCCGAAAATAAAGTTACCGCCTAAGGCTCCGAGATTACGTTCCATATATTCGGCAAAACGATTTAAGCGCTCTTGTCCCATCAGGGTCGCCAGACGGGCATGAGCTCTAAGACGTGGCCCGACCTTACGGTACACTGCCATATTGTCAAAATAACCAGCCAGTAAGCCAGACAGGAATAGACAAACTCCAGCAATCGCAGCATGTGGAATCGCCAATGATGTAAACGGATTCAGGTCATGTAAGGTCTTGGCAGCCTTGGCATGATTCATTAACGGTTCATGCAGTGCCGCATCCCACATAAAGGTCAGCAAAGCCGCAACTGGAATGGCAATGGAAATATTCCCGAGGATTGCTACAAACTGGGTCCGGATAATATTTACGATCAGCGCAGCCAGTTCAGCAATCTGGGCGGTTTTAGAGCCTTTGCGCTGCTGTACGGTAGAGGCCAGTGCAGCTGCGGTCATGGCAGGCTGTTTGGTCGCAACAGTAAAATGCAGCACATGAATCAGCATAAAGCCCAGCGAGTAATTCATGCTGTAGCTAAAGGCCTGCATCAACGGTGCCATCGTCAAGCGAGTCATTAATACCTTCAGGGAAGCCATGATGGCAATAATGACCCCAGCACCGGCGGCTGCCTTATACATGTCCAGGAAGCCCTGCTTATCGGTACTTACATAATGCTCACCAGTTTTGGAAGCATTTTCAGTCACCTGTAAAGCCAGAAGTTCACTGTTGGTTGCCAGCAGGGAACGGACACTACGTTCACTATAAAGCGCTTCAGTAATATCAACCAGAAAATGTCCCATAGACTGATAACGCAACTGGTCATCATCCATGATCATATTCAGCAGAATTTCAATTCGTTCTAAACACTGTTCCAAGAGTGCCAGCATGTAAGTCAGGCTGACACTAACACCAATGCGTTTGGTCGAGCGGCGAATCTTTGCTACCACATCATGACATTGTTCCAGCATTACCATGGCCTGAGAGGCATCGGGTGGCAGGATGGAATCAACCAGCTCTACATTATTAAAGCGCTTTTTATATTCCTGAATAAACTCATTGATTTCACGGTTCTGAATCAGAAAAGGCGATTCATATTCCATCAGTTCAGGTTGGGCATTAATAAATTCAGGATGCAGACCGATACCACTGATCCGATAAGACAGAATAGTCAGTGCCTTGATCAGCTCATCTTTAATCCGGGTTTTTTCAGGCTGATTAGAATGGCCCTGATTCATGACGCTAAATAGACGCAACCAGTCTTCATCAGCCAGATAATCCAGCCAGTAACGGTCACTGCGTTCATGAAAAATGCGGCGCATGAGTTCCTGCAGGCTTTTCTCATCCGGAATCATCGGCAGAATATGGGCGCCAATACGCTGATTCAGCTGATTCCAGAAACCATCTAAGGACAAAATACCTGTATCAGAAAATAGGCTGGTCTGTTTGTAGCGGTTAATCACCCGCAGCACAAAAGTCTGCAAGGTAGAAACCGCATTCGGTGTGATCAATAATGACTGTAAAAATGCCTGAAATTTTTCTTCGATTTCTTCGGTATTCTTGCTGTCTTTTGGTCGTATACGATCAACGAGTTCAATTAACAGGTTTTCATCCAACTTAGCTTGAGGCTGCTCAAGCTGTTGCTGCATGCTTTGGAAAATATCGAGAAACTTAATATGCATAGGCGAGTTGGAGATCTATTGAATGCGATGAAGCGCAAGTTTGGCCAAGTTAATCAGCGCCTGACGGTATTCAGAATCCGGAAGCTGATCCAGTGCAGTAATCGCAGCTTCGGTTTCTTCAGTCGCACGCTGACGGCAATAATCCAGAGCACCGGAGGCATTAACAATACGAATCACCTGTTCAAGATGTTCAGTACCGCCCGTCGCGATGCTCTTACGCACAATCTCGAAGTCATCCCCAGAGGTATTTTTCAGTGCAGCAATCAATGGCAGGGTCGGTTTACCTTCCATCAGGTCATCGCCAATGTTCTTGCCCAGTGTTTCTGCATCTGAAGTGTAATCCAGAATATCGTCAATGATCTGGAAAGCATTACCAAAATGACCGGCAAAGATTCGTAGCGGTGCACGGTATTCTTCTTTACCCGATAGAATCGCAGCACCTTCAGTCGCCAGTTCAAACAGGCGCGAAGTTTTGCCATGAATAATATTTAAATACGTTTCTTCAGTGGTTTCAGGCTGATGTTGCGACTGTAACTGCAACACTTCACCTTCGGCAATTTCACAAGTACCGGTTGAGAAGTCTTTCAGCAATACCATGTTGTTCAGATCGACCAGCAGGTCAAAGGCACGAGAGATCAGGAAGTCACCAACGAGTACCGCGGTCTGGTTGTTCCAGGTCGCATTTGCCGTTGGACGGCCACGACGTAAACCAGATTCATCCACGACATCGTCATGTACCAGCGTTGCGGTATGCAGCATTTCAATAATGGCTGCCAGTTTACGATGCTGATCCAGATCATCTGCACCACAGGCTTTGGCTGCAAGTAAGCACATAATCGGGCGCATACGTTTGCCGCCGGCTTCAACCACATGCTTGCTGACCGCCATGACTAAGGCAACTTTTGAAGTAATCCCCTCATTAATGAATGTGTCCATCGCAGCAAAGTCGTGTGCCACAGGAGCGAGAATATCTTGCTTAAAGTCGATGGTCATGTGAAAGGAAACCTCTAGTTTGGTAAATCTCAAGTGGGTAGTTTAACAATTTATAACATCCAAGAAACATAAGAAACGTACAAACTCCACTAAAAATCAGCTTTTTATGAAGAATATATTCCATCCAGCCCGATTCAGGTGGCTGACTGTACTTGATCGATTTACCTCTACGGATCATGTACTCCGAAATTTGTGGCTCAGTATACTACTCAAAAATAGCCGTCTTGCTCTGTTGATTTTTGTAGCAAAAATTTGCATGAGTATCTGATTTTACTAAAATTAGTATAATCTCAAAGAGATGGATAAATGCGTTCATCAATATTTCTATAAAATGGCTTGTCGTTTCTCCGAATATCCCTTAAAATCTTTGCCCTTGTATAACCCCCAGTGGCGTACGTTTTAAGACCGGTATATCCCTTTATCGGCACGACGACACGGGCATATTTGGAGTACATTATGTACGCAGTAATCCAAAGCGGTGGTAAACAGCACCGTGTAGTTGAGGGTGAAACCCTTAAAGTTGAATTATTGAAAGCTGAAACTGGCGCAACTGTTACTTTTGATGACGTGTTGATGCTTGTAAACGGTGAAAGCATTCAAATCGGTGCTCCAGTGGTAGCTGGCGCTAAAGTAACTGCAGAAGTAGTTAGCCATGGTCGTCACGACAAAATCCGCATCATCAAAATGCGTCGTCGTAAGCACTACCGTAAACAACAAGGTCACCGTCAATGGTTCACCGAGTTGAAAATTACTAGCATTTCAGGCTAATTACTAGGAGTAATGAGACATGGCAACTAAAAAAGCCGGTGGTTCGACTAAGAACGGTCGTGATTCGAATCCTAAGATGTTAGGTGTTAAAGTTTACGGTGGTCAAACTGTAACTGCAGGTAACATCATCGTTCGTCAACGTGGTACTGAATTCCACGCTGGCCAAAACGTAGGTATGGGCCGTGACCATACACTATTTGCTACTGCTGATGGCGTAGTAAAATTCGAAGTGAAAGGCCAATTCGGTCGTCGCTACGTATCTGTTGAAGCATAATCTGCTGAGATAGAAAAAAGCCCACAGATTCTGTGGGTTTTTTTATGCTTGAAGATTGATATTTCGGTCTAAAAATATGGTTGAAGAATGAACATTTATCTTCATCATGATGAACATAAACTAGAATTCTGCATTAATAACAATACAAAACTTCTTATTTTCTATCATCTTAGTTTTAGAAATTGGTTTAAGATGAGTCCTTAGATAAATAGCGATATGCAAATACAAAAAGGTGAGATTATGAATATGCTTCGTAAAACTGTATGTGCCATAACAATCGGTGCGGCGACACTGGCACCTGTCATGAGTACGACTGTATTTGCCGCAACTGCAGCGACGGAGCAGCAAGCCACTACGAATCTGGTGAAACAGCTCAGCAATATTCGTAGCTTAACTGCAAACTTTGAGCAAACTACCAAGATTACCAATCCTAAAGCAACTCAGAAAAAAGGTTTAAGTGCCCAGCACATGAACCAGACTTTCCGTGGTGTGATGAAAGTGCAGCGTCCGGGTAAATTCTATTGGGAAACGACTGCACCTTCGAAACAAACTATTGCTACAACAGGTAAAACTGTCTGGATCTATGACCCAGACTTGCAGCAAGCAGTCCGTCAGAGCTTGGATGAGCAGGTAGCCAATACACCAGCATTATTATTGTCTGGTAATACCAATCAGATCATGCAGTCTTATCGTGTGACTCAGCCGAATAAAGGCAAGACCTATTACAAGCTGTTCCCGAAAGCGAGCGATGGTGTCTTTGAAAGTCTGACTATTAGTTTTGGCGCGAATAAAGCACCGAGTCTAATGATTCTAGAAGATTCATTGGGTCAAACCACCTATATCAACTTTAGTAATGTGAAAGTGAATGCCAGCATTCCGGCATCTACTTTTAATTTCACACCGCCTAAAGGCACAGACATTATTGATCAGTAAGGTTAAAACCTGACTGAATAAAAGGCAGCTAACGAAGCTGCCTTTTTTATTGTTCTTATAGGAGGAAATACTGATTTAGAAGGATCTTCAGCTATCTACACGTATCAATCTATCTAGGGACTTTGTATAGTAAGGCTATCTACTTATTAAAAACTGTAAAAGTGTAGGATTTCAGGATGAAGATGCAGCAATTTAAACCTTTACTTCTCGCAACGCTGGTTGGGATGGGTATAGGCGGATTGTTTGGTTGTCAGCAGCAAGAAGAACCGCAAGCGAGTACAGCGGTCGAGCAGAAACAGGACGCGATTCCGCTGATTCAGGCGAAAACTGTGCCGATCAAGAATGCTAAAAATTTATCTTGTGAAAAAGAAGGCTGCACCCGTTTTGATCTGCAAACTGTAGAAACGAATGTTTCCTGGATCGATCATTATTTTCAGGAGCGTCTGCAACGTGCTGAACCAGTTGCTTTTTCTCAGCCACAAGGTGGAGAAAAAACAGCTGAAGAGCAGGAGCTGAGTAGCGTAGAGCAACGCTCTATGACGATTAATTTTATTGGTCAGCGTCATAATCTGGCGACTTTTGTGATCAAGAGCTATAGCTTTAAAACCGGTGCAGAGCATAGCCTGTACCATACCGAATATGTCAATCTGGATCTTGATCAGAAAAAGCGCATTGCTTTACAAGATATTTTGCAAAAAGGTACAGAACAGCAGCTGCTAGATGCCTTGTATGAATCAAACATGGTGTGGCTCAATACCCAGGGTGTGAGCAAAGATCAGTTAAAACTCAGTGATAATTTCTACTTTGGTGCTAATGGTTTGGTACTTGTGTATCCACTCTATGAGCTAGCCGATTATGCTGTGGGCATGCCTGAACTGAAAATTCCCTATGCAGACTTGAGCAAGCTGATCAAGCCGGAATATTTATCGGGATTGGCAGCGACAACCCCTTAAATATTGTGCTAATAAGGCTCAGCCATCTACCAGGTCACTGTATTTTTTGCCGTTAAGAGCTTACACTATAGCCAGTTTTTTTCTTATCTAAAGATTGGCTATGATCGACCCGAAATTACTCAGAAATAATATTGAGGCTGTAAATTTAGCCTTGGCAAAACGTGGTGTTCAACTGAATGTCGAAGAGTGGGCATCACTTGAAGCTCGCCGTAAAGAAATTCAGTCCAAAACTGAATCGCTACAGGCTGAGCGTAATGCGGGTGCGAAACAAGTTGGCCAAATCAAAAAAGCCGGTGGTGATGCGTCTGAAATCATGGCACGCATGTCTGCGATTGGCGATGAGATCAAGGCTGCTGAAGCTGCACTGGCTGAACTGCAAGCGGAACTTGAAGAAAAATCATTGTCTATTCCTAACCTTCCAGATGAATCTGTTCCTGAAGGCAAAGATGAAAATGACAACGTAGAAATCCTGAAATGGGGCACACCACGTACATTTGATTTCGAAATCAAAGACCATACTGACCTGGGCGAAATGATGGGTGGTCTGGAATTTGAAACAGCGACTAAATTAACCGGTTCCCGTTTCAGCGTCCTAAAAGGTCCATTAGCACGTCTGCAACGTGCGATTACCCAGTTCATGCTGGATACGCATACCACTAAAAATGGTTATACCGAAGCGTATGTGCCTTACTTGGTAAATGCTGATTCTCTACGTGGTACAGGTCAGTTACCAAAATTTGAAGAAGACCTGTTCAAACTGCAAGGCGAAAAAGAATTTTATCTGATTCCAACAGCCGAAGTACCAGTAACCAACTTCGTACGTGATGAAATCATCGATGCGGATCGTTTGCCACTGAAATATGCAGCGCATACGCCATGTTTCCGTAGTGAAGCAGGATCTTATGGTCGTGACACCCGTGGTCTGATTCGTCAGCACCAGTTTGACAAAGTTGAGATGGTTCAGATCGTTAAGCCTGAAGATTCTATGCAGGCACTTGAAGACTTAACCGGTCACGCTGAAGGCATCTTGCAAGCACTAGGTCTGCCATACCGTAAGATCATTTTGTGTGGTGGTGACATGGGCTTTGGTTCAACCAAGACTTATGACTTAGAAGTGTGGGTGCCAAGCCAAAATACGTATCGTGAAATTTCTTCATGTTCAAACATGGGTGATTTCCAGGCACGCCGTATGAAAGCGCGTTACCGTGCTGACCAGAAGAAAACTGAATTCGTACATACATTGAATGGTTCAGGCCTGGCAGTGGGTCGTACTTTATTGGCTGTGATGGAAAACTACCAACGTGCTGATGGTTCAATTGAGATTCCTGAAGTATTACGTCCATACATGGGTGGTGCAACTTACATCGACTAAAAATCGATGTGTGCACCAAAATGTGCATGAAAATTGCTTAGACAGTCAGATCTTAATATTTGAGGCTTTTCGTGGATATTTTCCCAATCTCGTTAAAGTTGCAGCAGCAACCTTGTCTGATTGTCGGTGGTGGACATATTGCTTACCGCAAGGCGGTACTTTTGCAGAAAGCAGGCGCAGTCATTTCGGTGATTGCACCTGAAATTGAAGCAGGTCTGCTTGAGATTGTTCAAGCGACCGCCGGTCAATATGTTCAGGCACCTTTCAATCCTGAAATTCCATTACGTTCTTACCGTCTGGTGATTGCAGCAACCAATGATGCTGCGGTCAATCGTCAGGTCTTTGAAGACTGTGAAGCTGAAAATGTGCTGGTCAACAGTGTTGATGATCCGCCACATTGCCGTTTCATGGTACCCGCGATTATCGATCGTTCACCGCTGATTATTTCAGTCGCCAGCAACGGCACTTCACCAGTATTATCCCGTCAGATTCGTACCCAGCTGGAAGCCACTATTCCACATGGTATGGGTAAACTGGCTGAGTTCTCAGGTAAATGGCGTAGTGCAGTTAAAGCCAAGATTAGTAATCCCGATGAACGCCGTATCTTCTGGGAAGACTTGTATGCCAGTCCACTGAAAGAACAGGTATTCAATGACAACCTGGCTGAAGCCGACCGTCTGATTGAGCAAGCCCTGAATGAATGGCAAAAACCGAAAGGTGAAGTCTATCTGGTTGGTGCTGGTCCCGGTGATCCAGAATTGCTGACGCTGAAAGCCTTACGCTTAATGCAACAGGCTGATGTGGTGATTTACGATCGTCTGGTCTCTGCACCAATCATGGAATTATGTCGCCGGGATGCAGAGAAGATCTATGTTGGTAAGGCTCGCTCGAATCATGCTGTGCCCCAAGAAGGGATTAATGCTTTATTGGTAAAATATGCCAGCGAAGGTAAACGTGTCTGTCGTCTAAAAGGCGGTGATCCGTTTATCTTTGGTCGTGGTGGTGAAGAGATTGAAGAGCTGTTCGCTGCTGGCGTGGCTTTTCAGGTCGTGCCTGGCATTACTGCAGCTTCAGGCTGTTCAGCTTATGCTGGTATTCCATTGACTCACCGTGATTATGCACAAAGTGTACGTTTCCTGACTGGGCATTTAAAGGAAGGTTCACCTGAGTTGCCTTGGAATGAACTGGTCTATGAAAACCAGACGCTAGTGCTGTATATGGGTCTAGTTGGACTAGAAAAAATCTGTGCTCAACTGATTGCTCACGGTCAACGTCCAGATATGCCAGTCGCTTTGGTATCAAAAGGCACCACACCAGAGCAAAAAGTCGTGGTCGGAACGCTCCAAGATATTGCATCTAAAGTATCCGAGCACCATATTCAGGCACCAACCTTGACCATTATTGGTGAAGTGGTGCGTTTACGTGAAAAACTTCAGTGGTCGTAAACGACTACTGAACTCCCAAAAGTAGAGAAAAGCTGTGATCCATGTTGTTTTATATGAGCCTGAAATTCCTGCCAATACAGGTAATATTATTCGCCTATGCGCAAATACGGGAGCACAGTTGCATTTGGTCAAGCCGCTTGGCTTTGAGCTGGATGACAAAAAGCTAAAACGTGCAGGTCTGGATTACCATGAATATGCCCATATGCAAATCTGGGAAAATATCGAGGAATGTCTGGCGGATTTGGCTTCTAAAGGTGTGGGTACAGATGCGGTTTATCCGCTAACCACCAAAGGTTTTGAAACCCCGCATACTTCGGATTTAAACCGCTCTGTAGCATTATTGATGGGGCCAGAAACACGTGGCCTGCCAGAAAATGTGCGGATGATGTTTCCAAAAGAACACTGGATTCGTCTGCCAATGGCTGAGAATTCACGTAGCTTAAATCTGTCTAATGCGACAGCGGTAATTGTTTATGAAGCATGGCGTCAGCAGGGTTTCAAACCACTTTAACTGACTCCTTTATTTATTTTTAAAGAAAGCTGCCATCAGGCGGCTTTTTTTAATTTATGTAACAGAAAAGGCTCTTCATTTTATCTTTCAGCTGATCTTCGCTATAACAAAGCTAAGTACTTTATAAAAAGGAAGATAAATTGCAAAAAAAATGGATCACAGCAAGTTGTGCAGCTTTATTAATGTTCAGTGTATCAAGTCAGGCACAGGAAGAACCGCAACAGCCGGCAGAAGAAGTCAAACCACTCATCCAAGAAGAAATTAAGCAAGGTATGGCAGAGATGCAGCAACGACTGAATGACCGCATTGAAGCTTGGGGTAAAACTTTAACCAAAGAGGATTTCGAATGGAGCTGGCGAGGACGAATCCTGAATCAACCGAAACGTCAGGAAGTCTGTAATATCTTTCAGGGTGTGGTCAATGAAACCTATCGCCTAGCTGTGCAGAACAAGGCGCGCTTGAGTCCAGAAAGTCAGGAAGTATTAAAGGACCGTAATGTCTTTATTGAACGGCTAGGCTATAAGGACAATATTGTCGATACCCGTATGGGATTTAACTGTCGTCTAAAATAATTTTGAACTGAGCTAAAATACTAATGGATGAGGAATAAAAAAGGCGCACAAGGCGCCTTTTTCAAGTCTGAACAATTCAAAGAATTATTCAAACTCGTTATGTTGTGGAGCAGGGTGCTTAAAGCCCTTAGTTTTGTAGCCTAAGTACAGGATACCGAACATTGCCCACCATAAACCGTATTTCAGTGCAGTTTCTTCAATTTCTAGCCACATTGCAAAGATACTGAAGAAGCCTAAAAGTGGAATCACCACGAAGCTGAAAATATCTTTCGCTGTTTTAGTACGGCCATCACGCAATGCATAACGTGAAATCACCGACAGGTTTACGAAAGTAAATGCAGTCAAGGCACCGAAACTGATCATTGAAATCACGATATCAAGATCCATAAAACCAGCAGTTAGGGCAACCGCACCCACAATCATAATATTGTATGAAGGCGTAAAGTTACGTGGGCTGATATGACCAAAGATTTTCTTGTTGATCACACCATCACGACCCATGACATACATCAGACGTGATACGCCTGCGTGTGCAGAGATACCAGACGCCATTACTGTCACGATTGCGAAAGCAAGTACATAAGACTGGAACAGTGAACCACCGACTAACAGCAGAATTTCTGGCTGAGTTTCGGCAATATTCTCGAAGTAAGAACCCGGTGCAGATGGGAAATACAACTGCATGAAGTAAGTACTGATAATGAAAATCACACCGGCGATTAAAGCAGTCAAGAAAATTGCTTTAGGCAGGGTTTTTTCAGTATCTTTTGTTTCTTCAGCCAGAGAACTTAAAGAGTCAAAACCGGTGAACGAGAAGCATAGTAAGGTTGCACCTGTGACCAGAGCACCGACTGAAGTCAGCTCATTCCAGAAAGGTTCCAGACTCCATAACTGATAACGCTGTTCAGCAGTAATTGGACCGTCGGCATTGAAACCAGCCTGTAGCTTGGTAAATACCATCCAGGTAAAGATACCAATCACCAGCAACTGGATGAACACGATCATACTGTTGAAGTTTGCAACAAAACGCGCGCCACGCAGGTTGATCCCTGTCATGAAAGCGGTCAATACAATCACCCAGACCCAGTGGTTTACAGCCGGGAACAGTGCTTCCAGGTAAATCACGGCCAGGATGATGTTCACCATAGGCGACAACAGGTAGTCTAACCAGGAAGACCAACCCACCATAAAGCCAAGATTCGGGTGAATAGATTTTTGGGCATAGGTATACGCCGAACCCGAAGAAGGGTAGCGACGGATCATGTGACCATAGCTGATCGATGTAAACAAAATTGCAACCAGGGCAATAATGTAAGACGTAGGAACATGCAAATGACTTTCTTCAGATACCAGGCCAAAAGTATCAAATAATGTCATTGGTTGAATATAAGCTAAACCAATAATAATGATGTGCCAGAGTCCCAGCGTTTTTTGCAGTTTAGCTGCCGATTGAGTCCCAGAGAAATTTGTCAACGGCGTTATCCTCTTAATCGTTGATCAAGGATCAGTCATATTTATAAGGATCGTTTGAGACGAACGATCCCCCCTACAAATTAAGCAAAAGCGCGCCAATCTACTCTAGAATGAACATTTTTGCTAGCAATTTTTTTGAGATTACTACAGCATGAAATATGCCAAAGTGATCATAATTTTTGGGCGTCTTTTCATGCAAGATAAAAGCCTGATGCTTAAAAAAACATCAGGCCCTAAATTTTCGCTATATTGGCTTATTTTTCAAGAATTACCAAGCTTTTTTTAAGATCGATTTCAAATCTTCCAGGGTAGCTTCTTTCGGGTTGTAAATGATGGAACCATCATTTAATGCCTTCTCGGCAACTTCATCCAGTTGCGCTTCAGAAACCTTACCTGTTTCACTTAATGTACGCGGTAATTTGGTCAGCGCATAAATACGGTCTCGCATTGCCAGAATTGTCGCAATTGCTTTATCAGCACGCAGATGACCCGGTGTTTGTGCATAGATATCTGGACCGGCCAATGGCAATAATAGGTCTGCGATCTTGCCACCATTTACTTCCTTGTTATATTCCAGTACATAAGGCAGGAACAGGTTCATACATAGTCCATGTGGCAAATGAGCCACTGCACCTAGCGCGTGTCCAAGAGAATGCACCAGACCAACCATAGAATTCGAGAAAGCAATACCTGCCATGGTAGACGCTTGAGCGAGTTCCAAACGACCCTGAGCATCAGATGGATTATCGAGAACCTTGAATAAGTTTTCGCTAACTTTCTTCACCGCTGCTATGGCATAGGCATCAGAAATCGGATTGGCTGCCATACAGGTATAAGCTTCTACCGCATGTGTCATCGCATCCATTGCAGTCATTGCAGTGAGGTGTGGCGGCAAAGTCTGGGTCATACGTGGATCCAGAATCGCAGCATGCGGCATCAGGTAATAAGATGCGAATGGCATTTTCAGGTTCTTTTCAGTATCTGATACGACTGCAACCATGGTCACTTCAGAACCAGTACCCGATGTAGTTGGAATCACAAAAAATGGCTTTAAAGGTTTTGGCAGGTTATGTGCACCTGAATATTTCAGCAGGTCATCGCCACCTTCGGAGACCAAAATATTAGTTGCTTTTGAAGTATCGATCACTGAACCACCACCGATGGCAATAATCGCGTCACAGTTATTGTCACGATACAGCTGTGCAGCACGACGTACCGTACCTAAACTTGAGTCTGGCGGTACATCATCAAAAATCGCTGCAATCTCTGCATCGGTGGATTCAAAAGCCGCTTCGATTGGAGCAAGCAGATTATTGGCACGTACGCCTTTATCAGTAATGATCAGCGGACGTTTAGCACCTAAAGTCGAAAGTTCAAATGGAATATGTTCGAGCGCAGCATGACCTGCAATCACCTTGACTGGGCAGAAAAACTCATAATAAGGCTTGGTCATGTTAGGCACTCCGTTTCAAATAAGATTGAGCAATTTTTAAATAGATGCTGCTTGCTTCAGTTAATTTTTCTTTCAGGCTGAGATTGCTTGGATATTCTTTCACTGCCAGTTGTGCGACCAATTTCGGCAAAATCAAGGATTCCATTTTATTCAGGCAACGTACCAGACGGATGGCATAAGAAATATCACCATCGGCAATCATACGGTCATGGGCAAAGGCCTGTGAGGTACTTTCCTGGAAAGAAAACACCAAGAAGGCATGATGCAGATGCTTAAAGGTAATCGTCAGGTCAGGCACAGTGTCCATCGACTTTACGAGTTCGAGTCGCTTATCTTCAGTGACCCGGGCAATGAATGCCGGGCCGTGGGGGAAAACTTTCATAGAAAGACTGAAATTCGCCGGAAACTGGGCAACTTCCTTTTTGATTTCCTCATCGACCTGGCTTGCCATGACCAAGCCTCTGCCAATCACATCCATCATGAGTTTGACATAGGCTTGTTGCAAAGCAGGTTTAACGGATTTAGTTGCAATCACGTGATGATCCCTACCTGGAATATTATTGGTTTAGAGTAATTACTCTAATTTATTTATTATTGAAATGCAAAGGCTTTATCTTTGCTCGACACTCACGTCCTTAAAGTAACCGCTGCTGGTTAAAGTTTCAATAATTTGCACACACAAGTCAGCAAATTTTGGCGGGTTACTCACCAGGTCATTAATCCGTACCATTTCCAGTCCAGCATAGCCACATGGGTTAATGGTATGGAAGCCGGTCAGGTCACAGTCAATATTTAAAGATAGGCCATGATAACTGCGACCTTTACGGATCTTAAAGCCGAGCGAACCAATCTTGCGTTCATTGACATAGACACCCGGTGCATCCGGTTTGGCATAGGCTTCAATGCCATACTTTTTGAGTAGCTCAATCATCAGGTTTTCGGCGTAGGAAACAAGGGTACGCACATTCCAACCGAGACGATTCAAGTCAAACATAAAATAAGCAACGAGTTGACCTGGGCCATGCCAAGTCACCTGACCACCGCGATCGGTCTGAATCACCGGAATATTGGATGGAATCAGGATATGTTCCGGCTTGCCCGCTTGGCCCTGAGTCAGTACATCATGATGCTGCAAAATCCACAGCTCATCCGGGGTGTTTTCATCACGGTTTTCAGTCAGGGCTTTCATTTCCAGAAAGCGGTCTTCGTAGGGAGTCAAGTCGTTATATTGACGAATAATCAGGGAAGGTTTTTGAACCGCATCTGTCACAGTGTGCGTCCTTGAAAAGATTAAAAAGTACTGTCAATAATTATAATGATTTCAAGCCGCGATGGGGGGCGTGATTCATAATAATTGTCTAGGACGAATTTTCAGGTATAAAAAAACACGCCCTAAAGCGTGTTTCTTATTTGTAGCCTGAGCTGTCTTAAAGCGCAGTCTTGATCAATGGGCAAGCAGCCAGATCAGCATAAACAGCGTGTACTTGTTCAAGTTCAAGAAAACGTAACTGTGCAGTAATCGAGTGATATTTACCAGTACGTGATGGAGTAATGCTTACGCTATCACCATCAAATTCAGGAAAGTGTTTGGTAAAAATATCAACCACAGCGGTCAGCAGCTCTTCGCCAGCCAAGCCAATGAGTTTGATCGGGTAATCCATCGGGAAAACCCAAAGATCTTCGCGGAGTTCACGAGATGGTGTACGGTCTAACATGTAGTCCCCCTATTCGAAACGCCTGCATGAGCGCAGGCGTTTGGGTCTGTCTGGATACCTAAATGGAGACTTTTAACTGAAATTCAAGTCTCCATCTATTGTATCAAATCTTAGTCATTTTCAAGGAATGAACGCAGGTGTTCAGAACGAGAAGGATGACGTAATTTACGCAATGCTTTCGCTTCAATCTGACGGATACGTTCACGAGTTACGTCGAACTGTTTACCTACTTCTTCCAAAGTATGATCCGTTGGCATATCGATACCGAAACGCATTTTCAGGACTTTCGCTTCACGTTCAGTCAAGTTTTCTAGGACTTCACGCGTCGCTTCTTTCAGACCTTCTGAAGTTGCAGCATCAACAGGAGAGGTGATGTTGCTGTCTTCAATGAAGTCACCCAAATGCGAATCTTCATCATCACCGATTGGAGTTTCCATCGAAATCGGTTCTTTCGCGATTTTAAGTACTTTACGAACCTTCACTTCGTCCATTTCCAGACGTTCGCCCAGTTCTTCCGGAGTAGGTTCACGACCCATTTCCTGAAGTAATTGACGAGATACACGGTTGATCTTGTTAATCGTTTCGATCATGTGTACTGGAATACGGATGGTACGTGCCTGATCCGCGATTGAACGGGTAATTGCCTGACGAATCCACCAGGTAGCATAAGTCGAGAACTTGTAACCACGACGGTATTCAAATTTATCAACCGCTTTCATCAGACCGATGTTACCTTCCTGAATCAGATCCAGGAACTGCAAGCCACGGTTGGTGTATTTTTTCGCAATCGAAATTACCAGACGTAAGTTCGCTTCCACCATTTCTTTCTTGGCACGACGTGCTTTCGCTTCACCCACCGCCATACGTTTAGCGATGTCTTTGATGTCACGAACTTTCAGATCAAGCTCTTTTTCGATGTCGGCAATTTTTTGCTGGAATGCCAACACGTCAGGACGTACTTTTTCTAAATAGCCTTTTTGATCAGCAGGTGCTTTCGCGATTTGCTCATCCAACCAGGCTGGATTCGATTCCTGACCTGGGAAAGAAGTACGGAACTGGGTACGATCCATACGACCACGACGCACTGCATAACGCATCACTTCACGTTCTGCACCACGGATCTGGTCATGTGTGCCACGAATCATTTCAGAAATGATATCGAACAGACGCGGTGTGAATTTGAACATCATGAACACAGTCGCCAAAGCTTGTAGTGCGTCTTCTGCTTCTTTGCTGTTGCGACCATGCTTTTCGATTACAGCTTTGGTATTTTTCCAGGCATCTGACAGTTCAGCAAAACGCACTTTAGCGATTTCTGGATCTGGACCTGAGTCACCTTCAGAATCGTCATCACTGTCAGACTCTTCTTCATCTTCCTCATCATCCAGTTTTACATCTTTGGTTGACTTGGTCGTTGCTTCTTCGTCTTCTTCGATTTCAGCGACTTCTTCCAGTACTTCTGGAATTTCTTCATCTGATTCAGGGTCTAGGTAACCTGACAGAAGGTCAGCAAGGCGGCGTTCGCCCGCTTCATAATCTTTGTATTCTTGGAGTACAACTTCTACAGCATTCGGCCAGTAAGCAATTGAGTGAAGAACGTCACGGATCCCTTCTTCAATACGTTTCGCAATGCTGATTTCGCCTTCACGCGTTAACAGTTCAACGGTACCCATTTCACGCATATACATACGCACAGGGTCAGTTGTACGACCTGGCTCATTTTCTACAGATGCAAGTACTGCTGCAGCTTCTTCTTCTGCAACTTCATCGGCAGCTTCTGCAGTGTCCTCAAACATCGTATCATCAGATTCAGGCGCGCGATCATGTACCGGAATGCCGACGTCATTCAGCATCTGAATGATATCTTCAATCTGTTCGCTTTCTGTGATCGAGTCTGGGAGATGATCGTTAACCTCAGCGAAGGTTAAATAACCTTGTTCTTTGCCTCGGCTAATCAGAGCCGCTACTTGTGAAGTAGGGGAAGTCATATCGCTCATCTTTGCTTACTCTTCGTTGAATCTGTGACAGTAAAAAATCGTACAGTAATGCACGACTTAAGCTCATTAAATTTAGTGAATAGCCTACATATTTCATCAGAATATTCAGCAGTGAAGCTGTCTGATAAAATATTTAAAATGAAATTCAGTAATTTAAGATGGGGATGAATTTGTTATTTTCAAGTCCAGCCCCGGCGTATCTGTAGTTGACCAAAAAATGTGTAGTCAAAAAACATAAGGACGCAGGGTGGATTATATCATGCCACACAATGTACTTAGAAAAAAAGCCCTATTTACAAATTTAAAATACTAAAATTTAAATAAAACTTGACAAGTTTTTTTAGGCAAGATAAATAGCGCTCAGGACCCTTTACATTTTTCACAATGAGGTAGTTTTAGTGTCTTCTACAGATTTTGAACTAGATGATAACTACGGTGATGATGATGTCAGCTTCGATGAGGCTTCTAGCAAGCTCAGCGCAAAAGAGTCGTTGGAAAAACGTCGTTTAATTGATGACTTGTTGACTCAACGCCGCCTTGAGCGCGAACTCAAAGATTTTGACTACGACTTCGACGATGACGATGACTTCGACGACGAAGATTAAGCAATTCGGATTTAGTGTGGCTTGAATAAATGCTATGCTAGGCCTTTCGGAATTTCTAAGTTTGGATATTAGATGAGTGCTTTAGATTTAGACCTGTTGAGTGACTATCTGGATGGCGACCAAAATGAGTATGGTCTGGA